>NZ_JAAFKG010000002.1:0-230560 GCF_013299185.1 Microcoleus sp. bin48.metabat.b7b8b9.023
GATTTGTTTGCAGCAGTTCGTTCGGTTGTTAATACTGGCAAGCGTCAGGGTTTAACTGCTTATCAATCTATTCAACAAGCTCTCTCTATTGATGGCTCCATTTTTTCCCCTAGTTGAGCAATTACCTGTCAACTGTGAACCGCCAACTGTCACCCGCCCTTACAGCACTGAAGACAAAAATTAAAAATCTTAACTTTTTCATAATTTTAGTAATAATAAATAACTCAGCAGATTTGATATAATCATCTAAATGCCAAGCCAAGGAAGCTTCCAAAGCCAGAGCCCATAGGGACTCCATGAATCCACTACTAAAGAATGAGGAAAGTATTATGGGTTTATTTGACAAAGTATCGCAGACTCGCCAACAAACTGATGTCACGTTAGGGCCTGCCGAAGCATTTGCGGCGATCGCGCTAATTGCCGTAGCAGCCGACGGTTACATCAATGACAGCGAAAGTAAAGCGATTAGCATGACACTATCTCGGATGCAACTTTTCCGCAGCTATCCAGATGATGTGATGCGAAAAATGCTCGATCGGCTGCTGAACATTCTGCAACGGCAAGGAGTTCAGGTACTGTTTAATGCGGCTTTGGCAACACTTCCCGACGAACTTAAAGAAACAGTTTTTGCTGTGACAACTGATATCGCTTTAGCAGATGGCGAGGTTTCAGAAGAAGAAGAACAACTTTTGAACGATCTTTACTGTGCATTGGATCTTTCCGAAGAAGTTGCCCTCAAGATTATAGACGTGATGTTGATTAAAAACAAAGGTTAAGAAAGCAGGGGCAGGGGCAGGAGTGAGGAGGGTGAGTTTGAGAATATCAAAATTAGCGCCTTCTGAGTCAGGCGATCGCTGCAAAAGTGCTGGTTTACCTATATGATGGTTGTTCAACAGTTGACAGTTGACAGTTGACAGTTGACAGTTGACAGTTGGAGAGCCACCTCTACCCTTAAGTCCGGGTATTGGAGTAATGAATACTCTGATTTTAATTTCTCCCTCAAAGACTTGGGGCTTTCAACCAATTCTTTCTGGTAAAATTCAGCTTTAATTTGCGATCGCCCGCGACTACCTCAAATGCCTTTTACTTACACCCGCACTGTGCGCTTTCAAGATACCGATGCTGCTGGAGTCGTTTACTTTGCAAACGTTTTGGCGATGTGCCACGAAGCTTACGAGGCATCTCTAGCAGCATCGGGAGTCAATCTCAGAGCATTTTTTGGCGATCGAGAGGTTGCGTTTCCGATAATTCATGCTAGTGTAGATTTCTATCGTCCACTGTTTGCGGGCGATCGGCTGACGATTCAATTGACGCCCACACAAGTTGGAGGCGATGAATTTGAAATTGCCTATCAAGTATTTTCAGGGGAAGTTGCAGGAAGAAGCTCGGCTAAAGCTCTGACTAAGCACGTCTGCATCGATGCAGTTAGCCGAACCAAAAAACAGCTATCTGAAGACTTAATGCAGTGGATGAGGCAATTTGAGAGTTGAGATTTTAGATAACTTCAATATTTAAATAATCGCAGGGAATGACAGTCAAATTTCTGTTTAGTTTAAAGGGAGCATCTCTGTTTTGCATTTATAATGCGAGCTTAAGAGCTCGCATATTGTACAATACGCGAGCTCTTAAGCTCGCACTACAATAAAAAAAATGCTTTTTACAAAAACTGAGATGCTCCCAGTTTAAAAGTTCTTCTGACTTATTTATAGCGGTTCTCAGAAAGACGAGGTACGTTGTTGGGCTTGGGCCCTCTTAGTCTAAAGGTTGTGTGGGCTGCCAGCCATACCTCATCTTTTTGAGAAAGGCGATATATTAAGTATTTCCACTTAATTAAACGTAAAATACAGAAGAATCAAAAACGAGCTGGTATAAGCATTCTTCCTTCTTTCTTCTTCCTTCTTCCTTCTTCCTTCTTTCTTCTTCCTTCTTTCTTCTTCCTTCTTCCTTCTTTCTTCTTCCTTCTTTCTTCTTCCTTCTTTCTTCTTCCTTCTTCCTTCTTCTTATGACAAATCGCAATTATGCCATAGTCGGCACGGGAGCTTTAGGCGGATTCTACGGTGCTCGACTGCAAAAAGCTGGTTTAGAAGTTAATTTTTTGCTGCGTAGCGATTACGAGCGCGTCAAAAAACATGGTTTGATTGTCGAGTCTCCCGAAGGCGACTTCACCCTCCCGCAAGTCCGCGCCTACCGCGACGCGAACAAAATGCCTAAGTGCGACGTAGTAATTGTCGCGTTGAAAACAACTCAAAATCACTTGTTGCCAAAACTTTTGCCTCCTCTATTAAAGGATAACGGCGCGGTTTTAGTATTGCAAAACGGACTGAATACCGAACCGGAAGTAGCTAAAATTGTCGGTGCAGAACGAGTGGTGGGCGGGCTGTGTTTTCTCTGTTCTTATAAAGTCAGCCCCGGTCATATCTGCCACCTAGATTACGGTACGATCACGCTAGGCGAATATGCCAAAGACTACAAACCCATCGGTATTACTGATAGATTGCACCATATTGCTAGGGATTTTAAACGCGCTCACATTCCCATTAAAATGAGCGAAGATTTGCTGTTATCTAGGTGGAAAAAGCTGGTTTGGAATATTCCTTATAACGGACTGTCTGTGATTTTGGATGCGAGAACCGACGAACTGATGGCGAATCCGAATACTCTGATTTTAGTTGAGCATATCATGAGGGAAGTGGTAGCAGGGGCCAAAAGTTGCGATCGCATTATTCCCGATGATTTTATCCCGCATATGCTGGAATACACTCATAAAATGAAGCCTTACCGCACCAGCATGAAAATTGATTACGATGAATCGCGTCCTCTGGAGGTTGAGGCAATTTTTGGCAATCCCATGCGGGTAGCCCAAAAAGCAGGTATTAAGTTGCCGCAAATAGAGGTACTTTACCAAATGTTGAAGTTTGTGGACTTTCAAAGGCAAGAAGCTGAGAAGACTAGAAGGCTGTTAGGTGTAGATTAATAGATATAGGTTCGTAGTGAGGACTTTAGTCCTTTGATTTATGCGGACTAAAGTCCTCACTACGAACCTTTTAGTTTTTTTATTTATGCGGACTAAAGTCCTCACTACGAACCTTTTAGTTCTTTGATTTATGCGGACTAAAGTCCTCACTACGAACCTTTTAGTTCTTTGATTTATGCGGACTAAAGTCCTCACTACGAACCTTTTAGTTCTTTAATTTATGCGGACTAAAGTCCTCACTACGAACCTTTTAGTCCTTTGATTTATGCGGACTAAAGTCCTCACTACGAACCAACCTTTTAGTTTTTTTATTTATGCGGACTAAAGTCCTCACTACGAACCTTTTTGAGTGCTAGTTCTTGTAATTGTTCTCGATTGAGTTTGCCTTGAGCATTTCTGGGCAATTGTGTGACGACAACCCAATTTTTTGGTCGTTTAAATTTGCTCAACTTATCTTCTATTGCTGCTTGCAAGTTTTTGACAGTAACTTCGGAATTAGCGGGAACCCAAACAGCCGTAACGACTTGCCCCCAATCTTTGTCTGGTAAGCCAATTATAGCAACATCTGCCACTAAATTAGTATTCTTAATGGCAGCTTCGACTTGGGCAGGAAATACGTTTTCTCCGCCCGTGATAATCTTGTCGCTGCTGCGCCCGACGATATTTAAGCAGTTATTTTTATCGAAAAATCCTAAGTCATCTAATTGGAAATAGGGGGAATCGTCAAATCGTTCAGGATAATAGCCCAAGGCTAAAGATTTAGCATTAACTCTAATATTGCCAATTTGATTGTAGCACAAAATCTCGCCGCTAGCACTGCAAATAGTTATTTTCGCGTGGGGTAAAGTTTGACCGGAAGTGTTATTCCCCGCGAGAAAATCCTCGGGTTTGAGTGTGGCGATTTGCGAGGCGGTTTCTGTCATGCCGTAAGTCGGCGCTAATTTGATTTGATGCTTTCTAGCTGTGGCTAAAAGTTCCGGCCAAGCGGGAGCACCGCCCAAAAGTACGGCACGAAATTGGGATAGCCAATTAGTTGTATCTGGTTTTTGCAGCAGCCGTTGCAGTTGAGTTGGTACTAAGGAAATGAAAAATTCTTCTGGTTTGACATCGCATTTTTCGCCTGCTTCTAGTGTTTTGAATGATGCAATTGCCAGTTTTCCTCCGGTTGTGAACGATCGCACAAATTGCATGAAACCGCTGACGTGGTATAATGGTAAGACGCAGAATGAGTTAATTTTGTCAAGTTGAAAATATTCTTGAAAACCTTGGACTGAGGCTGTGAGGGTTTCCCAAGTGTGGATGGCAAAACGGATTTTTCCCGAGGAACCGCCCGTGGGAATCATTATTGTAGCTAATTCGTCAATTTCGGGTGAAGGTAATTGTCGTGAATGATGGAATTCGGGTGAATCGAATTCTGGTGAATGATGGAATTCGGGTGAATGATGGAATTCGGGTGAATGATGGAATTCGGGTGAATGATGGAATCCCGGCGAATGGAATTCGGGTGAATGATGGAATCCCGGCGAATGGAATTCGGGTGAATGATGGAATCCCGGCGAATGGAATTCGGGTGAATGATTGAATCCCGGCGAATGGAATTCGGGTGAATGATTGAATCCCGGCGAATGGAATTCGGGTGAATGATTGAATCCCGGCGAATGGAATTCGGGTGAATGATTGAATCCCGGCGAATGGAATTCGCGGCTACACAAACGAAGTCCGCCTCCGCGGACTGGGAGAGGGGGAAATGTGTTTTTTATGTCAGTATCTTGTTTTAAAATTAGGTCGGGTTGGACTAAATCAAAGACTTGTTCCCATTCTTCTTTTACCCAGTTGGGATTGCAGAGAAAAATTTGGCATTTGGTGGTGCGGGCGGCGATGAAACTGGCAAGAAATTGCAGGGGTTCTGGTTCGGCTAGGCAAATTTTTAGGGGTGTTTCTCCTGTTTGATTTTGGGTAATTTGTTGCAATTGCCGATCGACAATTCGAGCAAATTCGCCGCTGTCACCACCGATTAGCCAATTGTCGGGCAATTCTAACGGGATATCGTGAATATTTACTGTTATATTTTCTGCCATAGATGCTGTAACCAGGTGTCTTGATTGTTGTCGAACCAGCTATCGGTACCAAAGCCTAGGGCTCGATTATTTACAGATAATTTTGTTGCTAAGTTTAAGGCGGCTTGTCTGCCAATTTTGGTTTCAAATACGGATGAGAAAACTGCGTCTATATTGTGAGTTTGACAAAATTTGCGGAGTTGGGATGGGGAACCGCTAATCGCAGGTTTGATGACGAAAATTCCTCGCCAGCCTTGGGTGTAGCATTCTTGGATGCGATCGAGATTGGCTGCGGATTCGTCTAGGGCGATCGCCGTTGTATAAGTAGCATTCAATCGTACCATTTCTGGGAACTGTGCGATCGCCAGCGGTTGTTCCAAAAATTCAATCTCGACGGCCAAGTCTGGTGTTGCTGTGACGCTATCGCAAGCTTCCAGCCATTTTTCAGCCTGGGAGTAGGTGAGTCCCCCATTAGCATCTAAGCGCAAAAGGATAAGACGGCGGTTGAAACCGCGTCTTGTCAAACGATGTCCACCGACGCGGACTGAAGAAGACAAGGTAATTTTAACTGCTTGTTCTTCAACCCGCGTCGGCGGGTTTTGCTTGTATAGACGCGGTTTCAACCGCCGGGTCTTTTTATCCCAAGCGTATTGACCCAAATCATCCATTGCTGCGATTAGCTGCTGAAAAATAGTTAATTCTTCCTCAATTGCAGAAACGCCAATTTTCCATTTAAACGTGCGATATCCTTCCAACCAAAGCATTGGTAAAACCTGCAAAGCTGTTTCACCTGCGGGTAATAAACCGCTACACTGATATTTCGGAATTTTGTCTTGAAGAGGTGTATTTTCGATTGCTTGGCCCAGATTTTCCCAAGCTGACTCAAAGCCAAATTGACAGGCTGGTAATTCAGCGGAAATCGCGAAGATTATTTCAGAATCAATATTAGCAGGTAACTGTTGACAAAAATCTAATGCTTCCTCAAAAGTTTCCGAACCAAACCAACTCAGCGGGGCAATTTCTCCCCAGCCAATACGATTATTTTCGTCAATAAATCGGAGGATAATTCCTTCTCGCATATCCCAGATGCCGTGACTTGTTTGTAGCGGGCGCTTAAATTTTCGCTGATAGGTGCGAAACTCAAATTTATATAGCATTTGTTTTTTAGTCGATTGTCACCAAGGCCAAAGAAACCGGGTTTTTTACCTAATTTGTCGGTAACAACGAAGAATTTTCGTAAAAAACCCGGTTTCTGACTACCCGTTAATCATCACTAAGACGAAAGAAACCGGGTTTTTAGCTAATTTGTCGGTAACAACGAATGATTTTAGTAAAAAACCTGGTTTCTGAATACTCGTTAATCATAAAATTGTCTCACAACTTCTCCAAACTTATCAATACTTTCAAAATGGATATTGTGACCGGCATTTGGTACAATCTTGAGAGTAGCAGCCGGACACAAGCTGGCAATTTCTGCATTGATACGTTGAAATTTATCATCATCTTCTCCCGCTAGCAAGAGAATGGGGATTTGAATTTGGGCGAGTTTTTCCCATAGAGAAGGCTGGTTGCCGGTTCCCATGTTACGCAGAGATTTGGCTAATTCTAAGGGATTGTTGGTTAAGCGGCTTTCTATGAGTTGGTGGAATTTGGGGGATTTTTGTAATGATTTGAATAAAGGGCGATCGTACCAGCTTAAGATAAAATCTTTGATATTGCTATTTTCGAGGTTTTGTGCTGTTTGTGAATCGGCTTGCCGTCTGTGCGATCGATCTTTTTCCGTCTTCAATCCCGCAGAAGCTGACTCTAACACGACTTTCTCGAATCTTTCAGGAAAATGTAATGTCATGTACAGCGCCAGTCGCCCGCCCATTGAGTAGCCCAACAACAAACATTTGTCTATTTGTAAATCATCTAATAAGTGGATCAATGCTTGGGCTGTATTTGACATATTGTAGCAACTTTCGTCGCCGCTGACTCTGGTTTGTCCGTGACCGGGAAGGTCAACGGCGAGACAGCAATAATTTTTAGATAGTAAGGAAATCACGCTGCTAAAGTCTTGACTGTTGCCCGTGAATCCGTGGAGTAATAAAATTAGTGGCTGATTTTTGTTGCCAGTTAACGAATAGTGAAATTGATATTTTTTAGATTTGTTCATCTACACCGTTAAGCTCCTATTTTTATTACAATATCATTACTATGTTATCAGGGATAGCGCCAGTGTATTCTATTGCCACCGATTTTCCATTTCTTAATGACAGCTTACTATAAATTTCATCGCGTTCTGTTGCATGGGCTAAAACTTCACCTCGAATCACACTTAATTCTTCATCTAATTCAGGATTGACAATAAGTACCCACTCATCAGGATACAGACTATAAATTTCTTCTAGGGTGAGGATTGGGCTAGTTTCTACTGGCGTACTCATGATTTGCTTCTCCTTGTTTTCGATTCAATATCAAACTGTTTGTAGTAAGGACTTTAGTCCTTATCGACTAAAATCTTGGAGAGAGGACTAAAGTCCTGACTACGAACCATAGTTCTATTTTACCGAAATTATCGATAATCGCCCAAACTACAGCACAAACCCCAGCGCTAGCAGCAAACCGCTCGTAAAATGCAGTGTCACTGCGATAAACTTAGAGTTGCTGACCTTTGCGGGTTGGTCGTGATATTCTGTGACATGGCGGCAAAGGTCGATCGCAAAAAACAAACTTCCAAAAATCAACAGCGTCCAAATTGGGAAGATTCGCAGCGCCACAAACAGCACAGTCAAAGCATAAACGCTGCCGCACAACCACTGCAACAACTGCGCGCCTTTCTGCGTACCAAGTCGCACGATAGGCGATTTTTTGCCCGCCGCCAAATCGTCCTCAACTTGATGGAAGTGAGAACAAAATAAGATGATACTCGTAGTAATTCCCACTATTGCCGAACCTGCGAAATTAGTAGCCGACCAAGTTTGAGTTTGACTGTAATAAGCAGCAGCTAAAGCTAGCGGGCCGAAGGTAAAAAAGCAAATAATTTCGCCTAAACCCTGATAGCCCAAACGAAACGGCGGCCCTTGATAAGTGTAGCCGAGGGCGCAGCACAAAACTACTAGCAAAATTACTGTTGGATCTTTTTGCCACCAGGAAATACCGCAGATTCCCGACACTCCGATTGCTAAAAATAGATTGGCAAGCCAGAAAATTAAAGCTTTATTTCCGGTTAAGTTGACCAAGGAATGTGCTTTATTTTTATCTATCCCTGTTTCCGAGTCAAATACATCATTGGTGAGATTCAGCCATGCTATAATTAAAATGGCTGAAATTAAAAATGTCGAAAAAATTGACGCATTAATCGTTTGAGTTTCGGCAAAAGCAATTGCAGTTCCTACTGAAATAGGAATAACAGCAACGCTGTACATGGGCGGCTTGATTGCCGCCAGCCACAATTTACTATTTGAACGCTCAATTATCTTTGTTGTCATTACACAAACTTGATGCAATTGATAGCAGCTTGGTAATTTTACAATTTTATTGGTGAAGAATGTCTGCTAAGTCTCCGCTTGAGTGCGCCTCCGGCATCCGTTGATAGCCTTTGCGGGCTCTCGCACGCCCGGTAATGCCCACCTGCAAACCTCTGCGGGGTCGATCGCCTTTTAGCGAGAGTCGCCCTCTCAATCTTAAGTTTTATGTCTAAATGTTTCGATGAATCGCGCGATCGTCTGTTTTCTCCCTCCAGCGCGCCCAAACAGTCGGGAAACTCGAAAGGTCATGTTTGGCGATCGCCCGAGCGTGGTTAGATCGAAATAGGGATTATAGCGCAATACGCTTGGGATAAGAAGACCCGGCGGTTGAAACCGCGTCTATACAAACAAAACCCGCCTCCGCGGGTTGAAGAGTGGGCGGTTAAAATTACGCTATCTTCTTCAGTCCGCGGAGGCGGACTTCGTTTGTGTAGTGGCGGTTTCAACCGCCGACTTATCAATCGCGTATTCGATTATAGCGGGACAAAACCGCACTCTTTCTGACAAATCTGCTATTCTCGATTTCATGACAGTAATACCGCACCGCGCCAATCTTTTGCAAGACCGCAATCAACTGCATCAGTTGCTGTTAGATTGCCAGCAGTCTTTAACCGAAAAAGATCAAACAAAAATAGTTAGTATTTCTCAGGAATTTTCCCCCGTCGATCCGCTAGCGGTACTGCAAGAAATTGCCACACCCGATGACAGACACTTTTATTTTGAAAAAAGAGACCCCATTGCCGGCAACAGTTTTGCGATCGCCGCCCTAGATTCGGCAATCCATCTCACAGTAGCAGGAAGCGATCGATTTGCCCTCGCTCAAAATTTTATTCAATCTTGTCTAGCCCGGACAATTACCATCGGTACGGAACGTTTGCCCTTTAGCGGGCCGCACTTTTTTTGTAGCTTTGCTTTTTTTGATGAGAATGTCGCAACCAATTCTTACTTTCCCCCCGGCACCATATTTTTACCAAAATGGCAGATTACTCGCCTCAACGATAGCTGTACAATTGTCGCCAATGCCAAAATAGATAGAGATATAAATGTTAAAATTATTACTGAAACCATTAGCAAACAATTTGATAAAATTGCCTCTCAAAAATACATCAAATTAATTAACAGCCAAAACTCACTTCCATTAAAACAAATTCCTGTGAATGATGCCGCTCAATTTAAAAAATCTGTCAAGTCCGCTTTAGAATTAATCGAGTCTAAATATTTCAGTAAAATTGTGTTATCCCAAGCTATAAATGTCATTTGCCAAACACCTTTTAGCGTAATAGATTCCTTAAATAACTTGCGCCTCACCTATCCAGGTTGCTACGTGTTTTCTACCAGTAACGGCAAAGGTCAGCAATTTATCGGTGCCAGTCCAGAACGCTTAATTAGCATTCACAACAATCAGTTAATCGCAGATGCTTTAGCCGGTTCTGCACCGAGGGGAAAAACTGAAGCAGAAGATGGTAATTTAGGCAAAGATTTACTCAACAGCGAAAAGGATATTCGAGAACATCAAGCTGTGATTGACTTTATAGTCGATCGCCTGTTGCATCTCGGCATCCATCCCGACTTTTCCTCGCTACCGAGACTGCTGCAACTATCCAACATTCAACATTTGTGGACACCAATCAGGGCTAGAATTCCCCCAGATATTCACTTGTTGAAAATTTTAGCCCAACTGCATCCAACGCCAGCCGTGGCGGGCGTACCGAGGGATATTGCCCTACAGCAAATTCGGGGCGGCGAAAGCTGCGATCGCTCTTTGTATGCAGCACCCCTGGGCTGGATCGATCGCACTGGTAACGGCGAATTTGCTGTCGGCATTCGATCGGCTTTAATCGACGGATCTCGGGCTATACTTCATGCTGGTGTTGGAATTGTGGCAGGTTCCGAACCAGAGAAAGAACTAGCAGAAATTCAACTGAAACTGCAAGCACTTTTAAATGCTTTAGTTTAAGAATAATATAGCCTTTCGAGCGAAAAATGAGATAAGACATAGGGCATAGGGCATAGGGCATAGGGCATACCTTACTTTTGCGATAACTGCTATATCTCATAACTATGTAGCGACAAATTTGGTAACTTAAGATTTAGATATGGGTAGCCAGAAACCGGGTTTTTCAGCCAATACTAGCCAAAAACCCTCAATCTCGAAAAAACCTGGTTTCTTGAGCTTTGATTGAGAACCGTTATATATCATAAAATATTAGCGATCGCCAAAACAACAAAATGCTTGACTTTCGGAACACAAACACCCTCTGGGCTTCCATAATAGCCGAGACATTGCAGCGACTGGGACTAACCACAGCCGTAATTTGTCCCGGTTCGCGATCGGCCCCGCTAACCATAGCCTTCGCCCAGAATAAGTTAATAGAAACTATCCCTATACTTGACGAGAGATCTGCAAGTTTTTTCGCCTTAGGAATCGCCAAAAAATCCGGTGTACCAACCGCCCTCATTTGTACCTCTGGAACCGCCGCAGCCAACTTTTATCCGGCGATTATCGAAGCCCGTGAAAGTCGAATTCCGCTGCTAATTCTCACAGCAGATAGACCCCCCGAATTGCGCGACTGTCATGCCGGACAAGCGATCGACCAAATTAAACTATACGGCAATTATCCGAACTGGCAAGCGGAATTAGCCATCCCTGCTGCGTCCATTGGGATGCTAGACTATGTGCGACAGACGATCGTGTATGCGATCGAGCGATCGACCTTTCCGACACCCGGCCCCGTGCACCTCAACATCCCCCTGCGCGATCCCCTGGTACCCGTTTCAGATATTGCTGTAGAATCATTAGAAACACAATTCGATATCGCAGATTTCTTTGCAGGATTAGAACCCTTTTTTGCGGCAGAAACTTCTACCCCCCCCAGCCCCCCCTTGCTAAGGGGGGGAGAAAGAAGTGCAGTAGAATCTATTGTTGCAGCAGAAACTTCTACCCCCCCCAGCCCCCCCTTGCTAAGGGGGGGAGAAAGAAGTGCAATAGAATCTATTGTTGCAGCAGAAACTTCTACCCCCCCCAGCCCCCCCTTGCTAAGGGGGGGAGAAAGAAGTGCAATAGAATCTATTGTTGCAGCAGAAACTTCTACCCCCCCCAGCCCCCCCTTGCTAAGGGGGGGAGAAAGAAGTGCAATAGAATCTATTGTTGCAGCAGAAACTTCTACCCCCCCCAGCCCCCCCTTGCTAAGGGGGGGAGAAAGAAGTGCAATAGAACAATGGCAGAAGTGCAGCAGGGGGATAATTATTGCAGGTGTAGCCCAGCCTGAAAATGCAGAAAAGTATTGTAGTGCGATCGGCAAAATTTCCCAACTATTAAACTGGCCAGTATTAGCAGAAGGACTATCGCCCTTAAGAAACCGCGCCCAACTTAACCCTCATCTAATTTCCACCTACGACTTAATCCTGCGAAACCGCGAACTAGCAGAAAAATTAACCCCAGAAATCGCCATTCAAATCGGAGACTTACCCACAAGTAAAGAACTCCGAAACTGGCTAGAAAAAACCCAACCCAAACGCTACATAATCGACCCCAGCCACCACAACTTAGATCCCCTACACGGCCCAACAATTCACCTACGAACCTCCATAGAAAACCTCGCAACTCTATTAACTCTTGTCCCCCCCCTTACCAAGGGGGGGCTAGGGGGGGTTCAAACCTCTGCTACCACTAATAATATCTCCCCTCAAATCCCCCCCCTTACCAAGGGAAACTCCCCTCTTGTCCCCCCCCTTACCAAGGGGGGGCTAGGGGGGGTTCAAACCTCTGCTACCACTAATAATATCTCCCCTCAAATCCTCCCCCTTACCAAGGGGAACTCCCCTCATGTCCCCCCCCTTACCAAGGGGGGGCTAGGGGGGGTTCTTATCTCTCCATCCCACGAATACATCCAACTGTGGCACAACACAGAAACCCAAATCAGACTAACAATAGATCGAAACTTTGCAGCAATTCACAACATCATCGAGCCCAAAGTTTCCTGGCTGCTTTCCCAAATATTGCCACCAGCCACACCAATATTTATTTCCAACAGTATGCCCGTTAGAGATGTAGAATTTTTCTGGAAGCCAAACAACTTAGAAATAAAACCATTTTTCAATCGCGGCGCCAACGGCATAGACGGCACATTGTCAACAGCTTTAGGAGTCGCCCACCGCAATCAAAGCAGCATTTTGTTAACAGGCGATTTAACACTTTTGCACGATACAAACGGTTTTTTAATTAAAAATAAATTTGTCGGTCATCTGACAATTATTTTAATTAATAACAACGGTGGCGGGATTTTTGAAATGTTGCCAGTTGCTAAATTTGACCCGCCATTTGAAGAGTTTTTTGCTACGCCGCAGGATATCAATTTTGCTCAATTGTGTGCAACTTACGGCGTGGAACACGAGATAATCGACGATTGGGAGCAGTTCAAAGAAAAATTAAGTTTTCTAGCAAATAACAGGATTCGGGTCTTAGAACTGCAAACAAACAGGCGTACAGATGCTAAATGGCGGCAAGATAACCTAAGTAAATTTGCCCAAGGTTCGTAGTAAGGACTTCAGTCCTTCCCAAGGTTCGTAGTAAGGACTTCAGTCCTTCCCAAGGTTCGTAGTAAGGACTTCAGTCCTTCCCAAGGTTCGTAGTAAGGACTTCAGTCCTTTCTTGGGAAATTTAAGGACTAAAGTCCTCACTACGAACCTAATACGAACCTAATACAAAGAGTATTTAAACGGCTGCTTGAGCTAGCAGCGAATCTAATTGTCCTTCTCCATCAAGTTTGTGAATGTCATCGCAGCCACCGACGTGTTGGTTGTTAATAAATATTTGGGGCACGCTGCGCTTGCCGTTAGCGCGATCGGCCATGGCATTTCTAGCAGCTTCGTCGCCGTCAATTTTGTATTCCGTGTAATTGACGCCTTTCCACCACAGCAAAGTTTTGGCGCGGATACAGTACGGACAGGTTTGCCAAGTATAAATTTCAACATGGGCTTTGATGCGATCGGGCTTGCGGCCCAAAATGGGATTGAGAAAATCAAGCATTTTCGGTACAGGGTAAAAATTGAACTGGTTGAGAGATTAAATCATTTTAGCGAAACGCCATCAATCCCGCGTCCTACCAAAGGTTAGGCTGGGATGCAATTCGCCGCACCTGTAGCGCCGTGATTCGCGTCACACATTTACTCTACTCGGATCACTTGCTTTCATCCAAAATAATCACCTGCGGAACCTCCTTAATATCACTGATCTTTTGAGGAAACCGAGGGATTATGAATATATCGAATTCAACCGCACTGCCATGAACGCTTTACAACTCCTCCCCGGCGCTATCTCTGAAATCCTCGCTTCTGTAACCGACACAGGCGTTTTGACTTTAGCCGATCGCTACGGTTTGATGGCAGCCACCTTAGACGAGTCGCTGAATGACGAAGATAGATGCTGTGTCAACCGCCTGCTGCGGGCAGTAATCAGAGGCCGGGTGAAAATGGTCAACGAACTTTCAGCGTAACGAGGATTTGCAGTTTTGTTCTGATGGTAAGGTGAGTCAGCGGTAGATAAAGATGGCGAAATCGGTTGGCAGCCGATCGCCCGCCGGAGTCCCAGAGACTTGATATAACGGCAATTAGAATTCGATTTAAAAGTTTTCTCCTCCAACTAAACAACGGTTTTTTCGATGTGCAGCCTGTTACGGGCTGCTTTTTTTTGGATTTATATCATGTCCGATCGATCGTCGTAACAAAAACAGTTCGTTCGTAGTGTGGACTTTAGTCCGCAATCATCAGCGGACTAAAGTCCACACTACGAACCGATCAGATCGTTGTCAATCGACGGGACACGATATTACGGTTTCTTGAGTCTCTGTGTGTGTTTCGGTACTTCCAAGTCCTCTAATCGCGGATTTCCAGGTTGTACTGGCGGCAGAGGGCCATCAGTTTTTGCTGGAAGCGCGATCGCACACTGTCTGGAGAGACGATCGCGCAATCTTCCCAATAGGGGGTAATTTCGCGAAAAAACCAGAAGGTATTTGAGATATTCCGAATCACTCGTCTAATTGGCGGATCGCCTTCTAAGTCGCTGACTTCCACATCACCTTGCTTGCGCCTGTAGTTAAAGGCAAGTCTGCCGGATAAGTGAAATTCTACGGGAATTCTGGCTAAATCTGGCAGCCAAGGTCGATCGACCGAAATCACCGCAGCATCTTCAATGCGATCGAGCAACAGTGTCCAGTTGTGTTCGAGTCCCGGTACGTCTTGATTTCCCTCAGATTCCTCGCAGCGACACATTAAATACTGTCGCTTTTCTATGGGGACAATCCTAGCGTGCAAAACTGTGTAGTTCCAAAGTCGATCGGCTGCATCTCGATAGGAAAGGCGAAATGGTTGCTGTCTGTGCCTAAAGTTATCGATTTTTTGCCGCCAAGCGGGTAAAGGGTTGCTCAAAAACGCCTCGATTTCTGCCCGGAAGGGGAGAGTTAGTTCGCTGCGAGAGCTCAATAATTCGGCAATTTCCAGCGCTTCGTCGATTTTGCCCAAGTCAACCAATTGCTGTCGGGCGATGTCTAGGGCTTGGATGCGGGTTTGGGGCCAGTCGTGGTTCGGGGCGATCGTCAGTTGGCGGCGGGCGATCGCTTCTATCAGTTTGGATATGTTCGGGCGATCGCCCCACGTCTTCCCGAATTCTTGGGCTAAGGCTTCCAACTGCGCTTTATCTCGTTCAGAAACCGATAGGGTGATCGATTGACCTTTGCGACTCATAAATGTACGGACACTTCTTCATTGTACGGGCTTGATAATCTCAATTATCGGTGTCAATATGAGGAATATCCACTTTCTACGGACACAGATTCAGCATATGTCCGATTACCAAATTACTCTCAAATCCGTTTACTCCTGTCCCGCTGCGGAAATTCCCAAGAAAGTCAAATTACCCGAAGGTTGGACGCTTTCTTGGCATCAACTTGAAACTTTAAAGGCAATTCGCGATCCGAATATTGATGTCATTACCAACTTTGCTATCACTAGCGATGGCAAAAGTTTAGCCAGTTTTTTAGAAACATTGCAGACAAATTGTTGTGCAGTGGCGCTATATCCAACCAATGAACTGGCGCGAGATCAGGAGACTCAAATTAAGCGCTATATCGAACAATTCCAACCCGAACATCAACCCCGCGTTGTGCGACTCAGCGGCTCGGAATTAGAAATCTATGCAGAAAATGAAAAACTGAGAAAAGCAGCCGCGATCGCATCTCGCACAGGTCAATCAGAGATTTTATTAACTAACCCTGATATCTTGCACTATCTCCACCGAGGAGCGTATTTAAGCTCTGAAGATAGCCCTGATAAACTATGGGGTCGCATCGACAAAGATTTTGACCTATTCATTTTTGATGAATTTCATGTTTTTGCGGCTCCTCAGATTGCCAGCGTCATCAATACCCTGTTATTAATTCGTCATACAAACCGCCGGAAAAAGTTTTTATTTTTGTCAGCAACTCCAGACGAGCAATTAATTAGCAGACTAGAAACAGCCGGGTTTCGCTGTCAAACTATCGATCCTTTAAAAGCAGAAAAATATCAGTTTCCAGATCGCCCTGCCGAAATAGAACAGTTGAAAACAGACTCCTGGCGGCAGATATTGAGGGAAAGCACGCTGACTTTCATTTCCCTAGAACCAACTTCAAAAGTTTCTGAAACTTGGCTGAAAGACAGCGCAAATCTCATCCTGACTCACTTTCAAAACAATCCGGGGAGTAAAGGAGCGATTATCCTGAATTCGATTGCTGCCGTCAAGCGACTGACACCATTTTTTCGGAAATTGTTCGAGCCTCACGGTTTAGTTGTTGGCGAAAATACTGGGTTGTCGGGAAAGACGGAAAAAGAGCGATCGCTCTCGTCAGACTTAGTTCTCGGTACTAGCACAATTGATGTCGGGGTAGACTTCAAAATCAATTTGCTGATTTTTGAATCCGCCGATGCCGGCAACTTCATCCAAAGATTAGGAAGGTTGGGGCGACACGATGGCTGCGATCGCAATGGAGAGTTTATTCAGTTTCAAAATTTCACAGCCATCGCACTCACCCCTAATTTCTTAGTCGAACGCTTGTTTGCGGGTGATACTGCCACTTTAGAGGCTAACGGAATTTACGATCGTCCTTTTTTCTATCAACAAATTCGCGAAAACTACCGCCAAATCAACAATTTTGAGGGATATTATTCGCGGTGGGGTGCGGTGCAGTCTGTTCAAATTTGTTGGACATTAGAGCACAGGACAATTAAACAGCAGTACGCATCAAGTCACAAAGCTTTTCAGGAAGCTGCTCAAAAAGTATTTAAAACTAGCTTAGGGAAAGTGGCCGGTAATATTAAACAGTGGGGCAAAGAGTGGCAAGAGCGATCGGGAAATAAGACAGGAAATCCGATAGTTGAAGATGCTAGCAGTTTTCGAGGTTCTAGTCCCCTGCAATGTGGCATCTGCGATTTAACCGATTCCCACGAGGCAGACAAATTTAAAACTTACGATTTACCAGGAATTTTGAGCAACTTGGAAATCGAACCGATGACCGAATTTGCATTTATGCAAATGTTGAAGGAGACATCTGAACGCCTTGGGCAACCAATTGCCAAAGGTCGATTTAAACACTGTCTGGCTTTTTTGAAGTTGCGTAGTTATCGGGAGGAAAGACTGAATTGGAAATTTATTTATTCAGGAAATTTAGAGGAAAATGCTGCTGCTTGGAAGGTTCAGGTTTTGACGGGGATTGAGGTTGTGCAACCTGAGAATTATTGGATCGGGGAAATCAACAAGCGTTTGAAGAAGCAAGCATTGGTTTGTTATGTGCTGCGTTATCCGGTAGCTGAAGTGCGATCGCGCCTGCGACTACCGGTACACTTTCAGATTTATCCGATTTGCGATCGGTACAGTATCCACGATGCGACTGCACCTTATTCGATCGCCTTTGGACAGTCGGCGCTGTTGGTGGACACGCTGGCCCACTGGCTCAAAAGCAAGGGGGATGAAGTATGGATTGCGTAGTTTCCAGCAATATCCCCTTTACATCCAGTAAATCACAGTTTACTTAAATAAATTAGAGGCCTAAAATGGCTAAAAAACGTCAAAAACCAGACGACGAAGAGTACCAACAACTCTCATTATTTGATATCCCAGTTGATTTGAACTCAGAACGATCGGATGATGCAGATGATGACTGGTTGCAAGATGAAGAATTAGGGTCAAGCTTTCAAACGTCCGATCGCACAATCGAACCTCAAACTCGCGACTTACTAACCCTCAAACTCTTGCGAGAAGCCATTCAGAGTCAAAATCCAGGCGATCGCGTCATGGGAGATTTCGCAGAATATGTCTTGCCAAATCTGCTGCGAGTTGCGATCGGCGTCACAGCCAAAGGCGGCAAATTTTTTGACGAACTCGATCGCAAGCAAGGAAAAGAGAATGTGAGACGGCATAATGCAGGCGATCAGTCCCTAAATACTCACCTGCTAAATGGATTATTTCCCGCTAATTTAATTGAACAGCGGTTAGAAAAACTCGACACCACCGTGCGGCGATCCGTAGGAGAAAAAGAACGGCGGTTAGTAATTGCTGGATTTATCCTCCACGACTTTGAAAAATTCCCCGATGTCCCCAACGATTGTCGCAAGTTACCACTAGAACAGCACCGTCAAATTATTGATGAAAAAGTGCGACAGTTAGGACTAGATAGCTTCATCAATCCCGACGATCAAGATGCTTATCGAGAATACATTGACGATTTGCTCTGCCTTGCTTACAACGCTCAGCGGCGTTGGGATACTAACTGGAACTTTTCCGAATTTGGGTTAAATCCAGTTTTGCGCGATCGCATACTCCGCAGTCTCTCAGACTTAACCTGTTTAGCAGATTCCCTAGCATCTATTATCAAACATCCCCAAGATGCAGAAAATACAAGACTAAATGAGTTAATCCACAGCCTTAGCGACGGGCAATTAAAATTCACTTATCACAGCATCGCTGAAAACAGAGGCGTACTTACTAACGTCGTCAATAACGCTTTAATGGAGGTGCATACGGCGCTGAATACCGACGATTATACCTACTATGAACCATTGCTTTACCTACCAACAGGTGTAATTTATCTAGCGCGATCGGATGCTCCTGCTATTTCAATTGCAGATTTACCCGAACGGGTAGTTAGCAAGATTAAGCAACTCTGCGCCGGACAACTGCAACGGCGACAAACTGGATTTGGCAGAGATGGTAAAGGCATGAAATATGCTGAGTATTATAACCTGTTTTTTGATACGTCAGAGTTGATGCTAGTTGCTGTTGATGCTACTTTACGCATTCTCAAAATAGGGAAAAACTCTGTCGCCAAAAGTCGCAGCGATAATCTGATAAAATTTCAGCGTCAGGATGTTTTGTCTGCTGATTATAAATTCAATTTTGACGACGATATTCGGATTGACCAAATTGCTGAACTTGGCGACTTAGTGAGCCGTAAGATTTGGGGAGAACAGGTTAATACCATCGAAACTGCACGCAAGAAAGACAAAAAACTACCCGCACTACCTCATCTAGATATTGTCGATGAAATTGCTAGGTTTTGGAACCTGTCCGACTATCTGCCAGCCCTGAGAGAAATTCAACGGATTAATGAACGCCTCAAAGAACTTAAGCTAAAAGGCAATACAGGCGGCGTTCCTTACGAATGGTACTATTTAGCAGCAAAGTACCTAGAAAACAACCCAGGAATTGAGGATGTGCGGCAAGTTTGCGAACAGGCGATCGCCCACATTTCCCAAATGATTAAACCCATTCTTTCACAGTACAAATTGCCCGACGGTTGGGACGATTTGCGACTGTGGGTAACGCGGATTGTCATGTTACCCGGAAATACACCATTAGACATAGCATCAAGTGACGTATTTTTAGATGAATTGGAACGCTACCAACTCGCTAAGAAACAAGGTAGAGGAAGACAGTTAATCTGTTCGATTTCCCATTCAGCTTACACGGTGACAGAACAAATGGAATCAGCCGTTTTGTTCACCCCTCAAGTTTATACAAACAAACAAATGTTGGGAGGTTCTAACGCCAAACGCAATATTTCTAGTATTGCAGGTTTGGAAATGATGCTGAGGCAAATTTTGATGAATCAAACTCAAGCTGTGGGCAAAAAATTTGAAGATGGCAAATATCGCTATCTCTATTTTTATCCCACATATTACTTCACCCCAGAAACAAATAAGTTTCTGCAAAAAGCCTACACTAGCATTTTCCAAACCCGCTTTGATACTAGCATACGCAATCATTTTATCAGCAAGGATTTGCAAGCCAATTTTGGACGCGATCGCTACCAAAGCATCGATAGTTTCCTAATAGATGAAAACATCGAACCAGGAAAAGACCGCACCTTCAAACTTTCCTATCCCGAAGACCAACCCCTAACATTTTACTTCATGGCACTTCCCCCCGGCCGAGATGCGACTGATACCGAATCCTGGGTAATGCCAACTTGGTTAGCTTTTGCCTTCCCGATGATTCTGGATGTCAAAACCGTAGTTTCCGAGTCGCCAATTCCGCCTTTTAACGACGGTGCGGAATTTGAAGAAACCGTATTTCTTGACAGTGTACCCCAAGCTTTTAGGGTGTTGACGAAGCGCGATCGCTTTCGCCTAGACTATATCTTAGAAGGATGGGAAGAAAACGGCAAATCTTATCCAGCACCTTTGAATGTATTAACCGCTGCTTATGCGATTCACCTTGATGTTAATGCAAAACAAGGGAAGTCCGGTTATGACTCCAACTGGGGGAAACTAACTGAACTCGCCACTGATTTTGAAACCAGCCCGCTTTATGTGTTTAGCTACCTAAATAAGTGGGTTCGCAAACAGAAAAATGAAACGGCATCAATTCAAAAAATCAAGCTTTATGCTTATCATTTTTACCCTTGCTTTGACTCCTATGCCCTTTACAATCATGAAGAGGAACGATTGACTGTGACAACCGCATCAAGTTTAAACCACCCCCAAAAATTGACGGATTTGTACCGCAGATTTTACCGTGCAAATAAGCGATACAATCCCAAGGCAAATGCTGTACTGAAACCGATTGATATTGCCTCTAAAACAATCCTGGAAGCCGATCGCAGTTTTCAATGCGAATCTTTAGTGTTGGCCGTTGCTGCTGAAGTTTCAAAGCTCATGGATCGCGTGCACTCTTCTACTGCTGAAGGGCGCTGGATTTTCAGCAAGCGTGAGGAAGAAAGACAGGCAGTTTTAGAGTTTGCTCGCTACTTTGTTGAGGAGGTATTTGAGAAATCATTTGCGGGCGATCGCGCTCGTTTAGCCGGCCGCCAAATCAACTTAATCCGAGATACTTGCGAATTCCTTTACCGTTTAGAGAATGACCAAGAAAATCGCCCTATAGAGGGTCAATCTCCTGAAGATTCACAAGAAGAAGCTGACAATCAAAGCTGACGCTTTTGTTTGACAAGCTACATGACAACTACAAAACTCACATTTTTACATAGGACACCAATTATGCCTTTCTTGAAAACAGTTGACTCTAAATTTTTCCACGCTAACATCCCCTACAAACCAATGGGTAAATATGTACACTTCCTGACTGTGCGGGTGACGGAATCTTATCCCCTATTTCAGACAGATGGAGAACTGAATAAAGCGCGGGTGAGGTCAGGAATTCAAGACCAAAAACCAATCAGCCGCTTGACAATGTTTAAGCGCAAGCAATCTACACCAGAACGTTTAGTCGGTCGCGAGTTGCTGCGTAACTACGGTTTTATGACCGCTGAAGAGTGCGAATACAATGTCAAGTTTGCCATGAATAACCCTGATTGCATTATCTACGGATTTGCGATCGGTGACTCTGGTTCAGAAAAATCAAAAGTAGTAGTTGATACAGCATTTTCAATTACCGCTTTTGATGAATCTCACGAGAGTTTTACTCTCAATGCTCCCTTTGAGAATGGCACAATGGCATCCAAAGGTGAACCAGGTTCAAAAGTGGGCGAAGTTACCAGTCGTATCAATCAGCAAGACCACATCAAACCCCAGATTTTCTTTCCTAGCATTGTCACCCTCAAAGACCCTACAGAAGCTAGTTTTTTGTATGTTTTTAACAACATCCTCAGAACGCGGCATTATGGCGCTCAAACCACCCGTACAGGTCGAGTCAGAAATGAGTTAATTGGTGTGGTATTTGCCGACGGCGAAATTACCAGTAACCTGCGCTGGACGCAAGCAATTTACGACAAATTGCAGCTTGACGATAAGCTGAATTCCAACAATCCTCTCAATGAAGATGATGTGGTTATGGCTGCTAGTGCTGCTATTCAAACATTAATGTCTGAGGAATTTATCGTGCATGAAGACTTGATTGGGGATAAGTTTACGCCATTAGTGACAGAGGTGAAAGCGATTATTGGCAATGAAGATGAACTCAAAAAGATGTTGAAAAAAGCTGATGATGAAGCTAAAGCTTACGCGAAGAAGCATATCAAGGGTAAAGCAGGATCTACAGCAGCAGCGGAGTAAATATCATGGCCTTTATTTACCGCTATCAAATTGAGTTGCATGATAGCCTTTATTTTGCAACTCGCGAGATAGGGAGACTTTACGAAACTGAGCCGGTAATTCACAATTACGCGCTTTGTTACGCCCTCGGTTTGGTGGATAGCGCCATCTATGCCACCACCGTTGCTGAAGAACATTCCTATCGCTATTTCTGTCCCGAACAAATCCCTAAATATGAGCAGCATTTAACGGCGCTCAACCAACAGGGGATTTACGTTACTCCGGCGCGATCGATCTTTCACTCATCCACTCTCAATACTTGGAAATACGCCAACAACAACTATCACGTTGAGATGGAGAAAACCCAGAAAAATATCCCAAGTTTTGGTAGAACCAAGGAAATTGCGCCGGAAAGCAAATTTGAGTTTTTCATTATCTCAGAAAAGGCTTTAAAACTGGCAAAATGGATTCGTTTGGGAAAGTGGATGAGTAAAGCAGCAGTCGAAATTGTAGAACAGAAAGAAGTAGGGCGATCGCAATCTGCAACAGACATAATCTTTCCCTATCTACTCAATCCTTTAGATGTGATGTTTTCCCATCAAGTGATTAGCTACGATGTCGTTAATATGCCGCCAGTTAGCCTCATCCAAAATATCAAAATGAGAGGGCGATATTACGAGTTTGACAAACTCAAAATTCCCGGTTTTATGGAATACCGCTTTCGCGCTAACTAACTATTAGGTTCGTAGTGAGGACTTTAGTCCTGCTGAGGACTGAAGTCCGAACGATCAAACCTGCTAACAAACTCTTAGGTTCGTAGTAAGGACTTTAGTCCTGCTGAGGACTGAAGTCCTCACTACGAACCTATCGCACATTAATTTTACTATCCAATCATGCCGCACAGCCTCATCCTCAACATCCTTCCCCTGGCCCCAATTCCCCCCGGATACCTGACGGGAAGACACCTGCACGCCCTCTTCCTCACCCTCGCGAGCTCCGTTGACAAACAACTCGGCGATCGCCTCCACGATGCAGCAGCAGACAAAGCTTTCACCCTCAGTCCTTTGCAAACTAAAAAATGCCCTTTCAAAAAACACCATTCCTTGCAATGGGAACACGCAGAATCGATTCCCGAATATACTCCCTGTTGGTGGCGAATTAGTCTGCTTGATGACTCTTTATTCGGCAAATTAACTCACCTTTGGCTGAACATCAATCCCTCCAAGCCGTGGCATTTGGGGCCGGCTGATTTGTCGATCGCCAATATCTTCGGTACGCCTCAACCCGATCGCCCTTGGGTTAATGCTTGTACTTATGCTCAACTCTACGAACAAGCCTCGGAAACAAACCGCTTAATTGCCTTCAGTTTTGCGACTCCGACTACTTTTCGACAGGGCAAGTTCGATTCGGTGATTCCGACTAGGGAATGCGTTTTTAACAGTCTTCTCAGTCGCTGGAATAAGTACAGCGGGATTGAGATTCCTGAGCTTTCATTAGATGCACTTTTTTCGACATTTGTCAATATCAAAAGCGAAAGAGTGACTAATTATGAAATCAATTTTGTTGGGATGGTTGGGGAGGTTAGTTATCGGATTTTGGGAGATGTGGAGCCTTTGGTTATCAAGCAAATTAATGCTTTGGCGGATTTTGCACTTTACTGCGGGGTGGGGAGGAAAACTCCGATGGGGATGGGTATGACTCGGCGGATTGCTGTTAATAAGAGTTTAACGTAAAACTCATAGATTCGACCCGGCGGTTAGAAACCGCGGCTATACAAACAAAACCCGCCTCCGCGGGTTGAAGATTTCACCGATGATTCCTTATCGATTCTACCCGGCGGTTAGAAACCGCGGCTACACACACAAAACCTGCCTCCGCAGGTTGAAGATTTCACCCGATGATTTCTCATCGATTCCCCGGCGGTTGAAACCGCGTGTACACACACAAAACCTGCCTCCGCGGGTTGAAGATTTCACCGATGATTTCTCATCTCCAAATACCCTCTTCGTCCGCGGAGGCGGACATCGTTTGTGTAGCCGCGATTTCCAATCGCCGGGGGCCTAATTTCAAATTACCAATCTTCTACAAACCATCAAAATTATGAACGATTTTGATTACATTTCGATCGCACTTCTGAACCAATACTCTTACTGTCCCCACCGCTGCTGGCGGATGTCTTGCGCGGGAGAGTTCACCGACAACCAGTATACCATCGAAGGGACGAGTTTGCACGATCGCGTTCACACGATGGGCGAAATCAACCGCGATGAAACTTGGCAGGTGCGGGCGATTTGGCTGAAGTCTGAAAAGTATATGCTGATTGGGAAATCCGACTTGATTGAATCAACCGATGGTGAGTTGTATCCCGTCGAGTACAAGCGCGGGCGCAAGGGCGAATGGGATAACGACGAGTTGCAGGTTTGCGCGCAAGCTTTGTGTTTGGAGGAGATGACTGGGAAAAGGATTGCGGCTGGATACGTGTATTACGCGCAGTCGCACCAGCGGCAATTGGTGGAGATTTCTGAGGAGTTGAGACGGGAGGCGATCGCAACTATTGACGCTATCCAAATTTTACTGCAAACCGGCAAAATGCCTCCCGCTAATTACAGCAAGCGCTGTCAGGGTTGCAGCCTTTATCAGCAATGCTTGCCGCAAGCTGCTGAGAAAGTCCGGCGCTATCAAGAAGCAAGTTAATCCAAACTACAAATTTAGGAGTTTGTCATGGGAACACTTTACATCAATCAAGAAGATGCTTTTATCGGAAAAACTGACGAACGGCTGTATGTCAAAAGCAAAGATAAAAAATTGCAGGATATACCTTTGATTCATCTAGAGGCTGTGGTGATTTTGGGACGGGCGACAATTTCTCCCGCGGCGCTGACAGAACTTCTCCAACACAAAATTTCTTTGACTTTTATCTCGGAAAAAGGAGAATATTTGGGAAAACTCGAACCGGAATTAACGAAAAATATCTTTGTCCGCAGCGCCCAGTGGAAAGCAGCGGGCGAAACTCCTCAGGCAATTCATGTTGTTAGGGGTTTTATTCGAGGTAAGTTGAAAAATTACCGCTACGGTTTGTACAAAACTCAGGGGAATCATCCTGAACTTAAACTGGAACCAGCAATGACTCAAATTGCTAATGCGATCGCAAAACTCGATCGCGCTGACAATATCAATTCTTTGCGTGGCTTAGAAGGTGCCGGAAGTGCGGCTTATTTTGGGGTTTTCAATCAGCTAATTCGGGCTGAAGGTTTTGTCTTCAAACCCCGACACCGCCCCGCGACCGATCCGGTTAATTCCTTGATGAATTTTGGTTATACTCTGTTGCGCCGTGATGTGGAAAGTGCGATTAATATTGTCGGTTTTGACCCTTATTTGGGATACCTGCACGTTCAGCGGTATGGGCGCGTGGGGCTGGCTTTCGATTTGATGGAGGAATTTCGATCGGCTGTTGTGGATAGCACTATTTTGAATGCGATCAACAATCGGAAACTTACGCCTAACGATTTTACTGTGGAACCGATCAGCAATGTTATGCGATTGTCGGAAACTGGACGGCGGGAATTTCTGACGCTTTACGAAAAGAAGAAGCAATCTGAGTTCACGCATCCGGTTTTGAGGAAAAAGTGCAATTATCGCGAGGCTTTTGAGATTCAAGCACGATTGTTGGCGAAATATTTGATGGGCGAAATCGACCAATATCCACCTTTAGTTTTGAAATAATCATGCACATTCTGATTTCTTACGATATCCCGGAAGACAAGCGCCGGACGAAAATTCACAAAATGCTCAAGTCTTACGGGCAGTGGATGCAGTACAGTGTGTTTGAGTGTACGGATTTGACGGAAACGCAGTATGCTAAGTTGCGATCGCGCTTGGCTAAAGTGATTAAACCCGAGCAAGACAGCATTCTGTTTTTTCCGCTGTGCGCTTGCTGTCAGGGGAAAATTGAGCGGATTGGTGGGATAGTGCCGATCGATAGAACTATATTTTTTGCGTGAGATTTCGCTAGGCACTAGGTGTAAAAATGAGGGTGTCAAATTTTTGGGCTATAATGTAGATGCTGCAAGGGTTTGACGCCCACTCTCTCCAAAAGAGGTTAGCGAAATGGCTACAATCCATAGGTGGTAAGGATTTTAAGGGAAAATGAATCAGCGGGGGTTGACAGGTCGAAGCCTGAAATGGTACTTTTGGATGAGGTTAGCGAAACTGAACCTTGAAAACCAAATACAGCAACGGTTTCAAACACCGGCGGCCGCAATCAAACTAAACCCCTACTAGGGATTGAAACTTTACTACTCCTAAACCACAAGCATTGACAACTACTGTGCCGCAATCAAACTAAACCCCTACTAGGGATTGAAACAAATTAGTCAAAGATGACAGGGGCTTGATATCGCGCCGCAATCAAACTAAACCCCTACTAGGGATTGAAACCTGGCAAGAGATTCAAAACGTTCAAAAGTGAAACAGATTCCACGCCGCAATCAAACTAAACCCCTACTAGGGATTGAAACCCCCAGACTTGCAGGTTTGCTGCTGACCGGGCGATCGTCCGCCGCAATCAAACTAAACCCCTACTAGGGATTGAAACTTTTCCTGAGGATCCATTTAAGCTTAAGTGGCTTGAGCCGCAATCAAACTAAACCCCTACTAGGGATTGAAACATCTCATCAATTGTTTGTCTGAGTTCATTCAAAGCCGCAATCAAACTAAACCCCTACTAGGGATTGAAACTCAACCCCATCAACAGTTACCTCAGATAAAATTCGGCCGCAATCAAACTAAACCCCTACTAGGGATTGAAACTACAAGGAGGAGAGCGGACGAGGACTTAGCCCAGAGCCGCAATCAAACTAAACCCCTACTAGGGATTGAAACACAACAACAGGTGTCTGTAAATCGCAGACCTATTCGCCGCAATCAAACTAAACCCCTACTAGGGATTGAAACAAATCGTTAACTCTAGTTTTGGAAGTTCCATCAAAGGCCGCAATCAAACTAAACCCCTACTAGGGATTGAAACGCTGCGAGAGAATTTTGACTGGACTCCTTGGCTCAAAGGGCCGCAATCAAACTAAACCCCTACTAGGGATTGAAACCGCACATTGTTGATCTTCTGGGCGATCGCCTATGCCGCAATCAAACTAAACCCCTACTAGGGATTGAAACTGTTCAATTTTCCATTTTTCATTGTTTTTAATTACCAATGCCGCAATCAAACTAAACCCCTACTAGGGATTGAAACCTTAGAGAGTGGGCACAGATGCGATCGCAACTGGAGAAAATTAAGCCGCAATCAAACTAAACCCCTACTAGGGATTGAAACCTCGATCGGCGTGCCGCACAGCGAGCTACCGCACTCGTTGGCCGCAATCAAACTAAACCCCTACTAGGGATTGAAACTTGTTTAAAGTTTTTGGTCAGAGAGATTTAAGTAATGCCGCAATCAAACTAAACCCCTACTAGGGATTGAAACTTTTCTAGTTGACTTTTTTTGAGAGTGCGTATAAAAGCCGCAATCAAACTAAACCCCTACTAGGGATTGAAACTTGGTAGGTAGCCGATTTAAAATCAATCTCACTTTTAGCCGCAATCAAACTAAACCCCTACTAGGGATTGAAACGAAACAGGTTGGTTCGACGCCAATTAGCAGGGCTCCTGGGCCGCAATCAAACTAAACCCCTACTAGGGATTGAAACTTTTCTTCTTCTGGCAAGGGTCGCCGCCCCCCGCCGCAATCAAACTAAACCCCTACTAGGGATTGAAACATCGCCGCCAGAGATACCACAATCGTTGAGCGGAACGCACAAAAGCCGCAATCAAACTAAACCCCTACTAGGGATTGAAACATTTCGGTTTCGAGCTCAGCGATTTCCTGGTAGCAATCGCGCCGCAATCAAACTAAACCCCTACTAGGGATTGAAACCTAATGCACGATCACGCACTGTTAGCGTAATGTTTGTGCCGCAATCAAACTAAACCCCTACTAGGGATTGAAACCTGCCTCAACAGAAGTTCCATTCCACCTCCAAAGTGCCGCAATCAAACTAAACCCCTACTAGGGATTGAAACTTCACAACAATCCCTCAAGAAAGTCACAAACTGAGCGCCGCAATCAAACTAAACCCCTACTAGGGATTGAAACAAAAGCGGGCTAGTTAGGTTATTTTTAATTCTTTGTGCCGCAATCAAACTAAACCCCTACTAGGGATTGAAACGCAACAGTCGATCGACCAGCGCCCACTACCGAAATGGGGCCGCAATCAAACTAAACCCCTACTAGGGATTGAAACTCTCCACCAACTAGAATCCTTGCTGCACCAGGAATCCACCACGCCGCAATCAAACTAAACCCCTACTAGGGATTGAAACACGCCAACTGATATCAAGAAATGGGCGAATAAAATTAGCCGCAATCAAACTAAACCCCTACTAGGGATTGAAACTTTTCTATCGACTCAAGCAACGCTTGACTGTCGGCCGCAATCAAACTAAACCCCTACTAGGGATTGAAACCTAGCACATTTCCGTCGCTTAAATCGTCGTTATGGTGCCGCAATCAAACTAAACCCCTACTAGGGATTGAAACACCGCATTTAAACCCGATCCGAATGCCAAAATTCAAGCCGCAATCAAACTAAACCCCTACTAGGGATTGAAACTTGAAAGATTTGCTCCCAAGAAGAGTGGTGAAACGGCCGCAATCAAACTAAACCCCTACTAGGGATTGAAACTTGAAGTTTCATGGTTTTGTGTTGTGAATTACTTGCAAAAGCCGCAATCAAACTAAACCCCTACTAGGGATTGAAACGATTTTGACATCCCCAAATGGAATGTTCCCGATCGCGCCGCAATCAAACTAAACCCCTACTAGGGATTGAAACCTAATTTCTTGAAGCTTCTGTGTGTGTCTGGCGAGCCGCAATCAAACTAAACCCCTACTAGGGATTGAAACTGAGCATCATGGTCGATAGTGTCGCCATACTTGTTTAAGCCGCAATCAAACTAAACCCCTACTAGGGATTGAAACCTGAATTTGAGCCACTAACTAGCCCAAAAAGATACGCCGCAATCAAACTAAACCCCTACTAGGGATTGAAACCGTAAACGTCAAAAAACGATCGCTCCTCCATATTGAGCCGCAATCAAACTAAACCCCTACTAGGGATTGAAACGAAAAGCAGCGATCGCCCCTAGCGATGCCACAAAAAGCCGCAATCAAACTAAACCCCTACTAGGGATTGAAACGGCAGCCGTTTCCTGTTGGGCGGCCGTGGCCTTATCAAGCCGCAATCAAACTAAACCCCTACTAGGGATTGAAACTAGACAACCAGCGCGCGCTAATAGAAGAAGTAAATGGTGAGCCGCAATCAAACTAAACCCCTACTAGGGATTGAAACGTGTCCACATTTGTCTCGAATACATAAATGAGTCCGTTACCGCCGCAATCAAACTAAACCCCTACTAGGGATTGAAACTTTGTGAATTCCGCGATCGCATTCATGAGAAAGTCCAGCCGCAATCAAACTAAACCCCTACTAGGGATTGAAACAATCCATAAATAGCAGAATGCTCAGAAGCTTCCTGGGGCCGCAATCAAACTAAACCCCTACTAGGGATTGAAACTTTGTGAATTCCGCGATCGCATTCATGAGAAAGTCCAGCCGCAATCAAACTAAACCCCTACTAGGGATTGAAACTAAGTATTCCATGTTGTTAATTGGTTTGGTGTTGCTGGGCCGCAATCAAACTAAACCCCTACTAGGGATTGAAACTTGGCCTTGCACCCGGCGCAGAACCGCTCGCATTGGCCGCAATCAAACTAAACCCCTACTAGGGATTGAAACTTTTGACATTCTTGTCAAACAAGGTAGTCTCTAAAGCCGCAATCAAACTAAACCCCTACTAGGGATTGAAACCACCATTAGGCTCGCTGTCATTAGCTTCATCTTCGCCGCAATCAAACTAAACCCCTACTAGGGATTGAAACCTTACTCTCCCTATTGAAAGAACGTAGCGGGTTGCGCCGCAATCAAACTAAACCCCTACTAGGGATTGAAACAGATTTCTTTAGTGCGCTAAAACTTTCTTCGGCCAGCCGCAATCAAACTAAACCCCTACTAGGGATTGAAACGGCCGCATCCTAGTACCTGAAACTGAGGTGGAAAAGCCGCAATCAAACTAAACCCCTACTAGGGATTGAAACAAAACCGATTTATCGCGAAATGCGACTGTTTCAAGCCGCAATCAAACTAAACCCCTACTAGGGATTGAAACCGTAAATATGCCCGTAGAGATGGACATCCCGGAGCCGCCGCAATCAAACTAAACCCCTACTAGGGATTGAAACAGCTTTTCGGAAAAATGATAGATCTGCCCAAAAGCGCCGCAATCAAACTAAACCCCTACTAGGGATTGAAACTTTGATCGGGGCATTTTATTCGGGATTCTGTGCTGGATGCCGCAATCAAACTAAACCCCTACTAGGGATTGAAACACCCATCGAGGACGCTGCCCGTATCCCTCGATGCCGCAATCAAACTAAACCCCTACTAGGGATTGAAACGAAAAAAACGCGGGGCGCTACTCCCGCTGACGCGCTATTTAATGCCGCAATCAAACTAAACCCCTACTAGGGATTGAAACCTTCTCTTAAAGGCTTTGGCTTTCGAGACATAAGCCGCAATCAAACTAAACCCCTACTAGGGATTGAAACTACTTAGCAAATCGCGCAGACTACATTGTCTCCGCCGCAATCAAACTAAACCCCTACTAGGGATTGAAACGCGCTGTAGTGTTTGACCCGCGACATTCCCAGCATTGTAGGAATCATCTACGCCGCAATCAAACTAAACCCCTACTAGGGATTGAAACCCAAGCATGGCTTGACGACTCGCATAGAACTGGTAACGCCGCAATCAAACTAAACCCCTACTAGGGATTGAAACGCGAAAGCTAAGATTGCTAATTCGATCCATTCAGGCCGCAATTAAACTAAACCCCTACTAGGGATTGAAACTGACCTTGCCGTTGATGTCTGCGATCGACAAAAGCGCCGCAATTAAACTAAACCCCTACTAGGGATTGAAACTGATATGCTGGAGATAGCCAGAGGCTCAATTGGGGGCTTTGAGCCGCAATTCAACTAAACCCCTACTAGGGATTAAAATCTCAACCTTTATTGGCTACCCCATAGGAATCATAAATAAAACGATCGCCTTCAACAATTATCTCCAATTCACAACTCCGGCTTTAAGAATTAATATTTTCAATATATATAGGAATTGGTAATTGGCAATTAGTGGGAGTATCTCAATCAGTGCTTTTGTCGTGCCAGCCTCGCCGATCGCAAATCTTGTATGTATAGCGAGCGAAGACGCTCGCACTACTCACAAAAAAATGCTTTTCACATTCATTGAGATCCTCGGGTAACTAGCAACCACAAATTACCCACTACCAATTACCCATTACCAATTCCTTACTTCATCACCTGCCAATCCATAATCCGCCACTGTCCGTCTTGGCGGATTAAGTCGTAGCGGATTCGCAGGTTTTCGTCGCGGGAAGTAACTAGCTGATCGCGATCGAAGGTTTCGGCTTTTTCGCTGACTTGGGCTTCTACTTCGGCGCGATCGGGATTAGTCGGATTTGTCTTAACTCCTTTGACTTCTAGCTTGTGCACGTAACGCTGGTGGGCGTTGTTTTTCTGTTGGGCATCTGCCATCAATTGCCAGCGAGACAAAGCCGGTTCTGTGAGAACTTTCTGTAATTCTTCGACAGCATGATTGGGGCCCAAGGCCGCTGCTTTCGCTGACAGCCAGTCTTGAACTATTTGTTTGGCCCCTTCTTCCGTCATTGCTCCCGACACAGGCGCGGGGGCCGGGGCACCAGGCTCTGGGGCCGGGGCTAGTGCGGGGATTTCTATGGGCGGTGCATCGAGGCTGACGCGGGCTTGTTCTCCTTCGAGAGATGGGCCTGAGAGGGCTTGCAAGGCACTCAAAAACAGACTGAGTATTAACCACAGAATTAACAGGCTCAGGACGGCTGCGACGACAAGCAGAGCCAGTTTATTTGGTGGCAGGGACTTGACTTGGGCGGAAATTTGGGTTCCTAGGGTGCGCGCCCGATCGGCAAAAGAACCTGTTAATCCCTGCCCGATCGCTCCGCTGCGCCGGCTCGAACTCGGGTTCCTGCGCGGTTTTGAGGTCGAGGCGGCAGGCCGTCCCGCCGTAGCTGTCGGGAGAGAGACCGCCGCCGCCCCCGCCCCGATTCCTGCCGCCGTTGCCTGATATTTCGGCGCTGAAGCTGCGCTGGAGCTGTCAGTCGGTACGGGGGTCAAGGTGAGACTACTGGCTGCCTGTTTGGCTGCCGGAGGCAGAGGAGGTGCAGGCGGGCGATCGCCCGGTGGTTGCAGTTTCCCCTGAGGTTTGCCCGATCTCGGTTGCACGACGACCCATTCGTTGGCAGTTTCGGCATCCGATGGCAAAGCTTCTAGGTAAGCTTGGACTTTCGGATCGGCAAAATAATCTTTCAAAGAGACTGACTGGTTTGCCAAGTCGCGGAAGTGAGGAAACACTTCTTCTTGCAGCCAGTGTTCGGCGTACAAGCAGAGTCCCGGCAACAAATCGGGAGAATCTTGGGAATGTTCGCGAATGAAAGCGAGGGGTTCTTTTTCCGAACTGAGTTCGAGAGATCTGCTGGCTTCTTCTGTCTGGCCCAGCAGCAGCGAACACACGGCTTTTTCGAGGTGAACGTCTTGGCGGCGGCCGAGCTGCATCAGCATCAGCTTGGCGCGGCGGATCATCGAAGGCTGTCTGGCGGCAAATCCTTGGGCTAACAGGGTGTAGACCGAGAGGTAAGTGGCCACTGCGGAGGGGCGGCCGGCTTCAGCTTCAAATAGGGTCTGCTGCTCGCTACTGGTTAGGTGTTTGCGGAGTTGCTGGACGAAGCGGAGGAAGTCTTCTATTCCTAAACCCGATCGATCGTCCCCCGAGCCATCGATGCCACCCCGTTCCTCCAGCATTTCTCGCAGGATTTGCAGTCCCTGGCGGCGCTCGGAGACTTTTTCTTCGGGGAGCGATAGTAATTCTAAAATGTTGTACGGACGGAGTTTGTATATATCGGTTTGCATTTCACCCCTCACGCTTGGAAATAAGCTTTCGCGCAGCAGCAGTTCTTGACCTGCGTCTAGTGATTTTGCCGCATTTTGGTATTGACCTTGCTGCCACTGTTCGCGGCCGAGTTCTAGGCAGGCCAGGGCTACGGTTAAAACGATATCGGGCCGCACGAGCTGCGGGTCGCCGAAGCGGCCTTCGTCGATCGCGATGCTGCCATTGTTGAGATACGGGCGCCCCAGCTTCTGTACGAGTTCGTATTCCCCCAGTTCTTGCAGTACGAGCAGGGCTCCTACGAATTGGTTGTCATCGATTTCAATACTTGGAGTGTGGGGGTCAGGAGCAGCGTCTAAAGCCTTAGACTCTGCCGCAACGGTTTCTCCTGCGTCTTGCAGGACTGTGGCCGGCCCAGTAGAGGTTTTCGACCTCTGCTTGGCCGCCATGGCTGCTTCCGACTCTCGATCGTAAGTTTTGGCTAAAAAACTGACATCATAAGCTTTGCGCCCGTCTGAGTCTGACAGAACGGCGCAGGCTTCATCGATCAGTTGTTTGCGGGCGACGATCGCAACTTCGGAATACTCCCGGCGTGGAAGCTGTAAAGTTCGATCGCGGTGAGCCTGCTGCAACTGTTCGGCAGTAGCTTGAATCGGTAGACCCAAAATACGGTAGTAATCTAGTGGAATAAGCACAGTCCACTTCCCCAAAGCGCTAGCAACTGAATTAGCCTATCTTAGGTGATGCTCTCACATCAAATCTCAAAAATCTGATTTTGATGTGAGCTTCTGAGTCCTGTCAAGGATATCGAGAACTTCCTTCAAGGTACTCCGACTGTTTCCCTCTACGGCGTTTTAGAGTGAGGTTCGCATCCTGCCCCACTTTGAACAAGACCGATCTTAAGTTTTAGACACAACCACAGCCGGTCGATGTGGCAGTTGGCTCTCCCAATTTTGGCAAATTTCCCATACTAAGCTTATTTTAACAATGCTTGTAACTGCTACTGGTAAAACTGTCCCACTATTTTCTGCTGCGGTTCTGTCCACTCTCGGTTTACATTGATTGGAGTATGGCAAGATGCCACCTGTCTAGTTCGCCGATCGGGTATTAATTTTTTATGGAACGGACTTTACCAGTTTTTGACGCACAAAGCGTAACTATTTCTCGGGATGAGGGCTTAATGCTCTACGAGGATATGGTTTTGGGGCGCTACTTTGAAGACAAGTGCGCTGAAATGTACTACCGGGGCAAAATGTTTGGTTTTGTCCACTTGTACAACGGGCAGGAAGCAGTCTCGACTGGCGTAATTCGATCGATGCGTCGGGATAGTACGGATTACGTCAGCAGCACCTACCGCGATCACGTTCACGCTTTGAGCGCGGGCGTACCGGCGCGGGAAGTAATGGCGGAGTTGTTCGGGAAGGAAACTGGTTGCTCGAAGGGCCGCGGCGGTTCGATGCATATGTTTTCAGCCGAACACCGGCTCTTGGGAGGCTATGCTTTTGTGGCTGAGGGGATTCCTGTAGCTACGGGGGCGGCTTTTCAATCGAAGTACCGGCGCGAAGCTTTGGGGGATGAAAGTTCCGATGGCGTGACTGCTTGTTTCTTTGGCGATGGTGCTGCGAATAACGGGCAGTTTTTCGAGTGTTTGAACATGGCTGCTTTGTGGAAATTGCCGATTCTTTATGTTATCGAAAACAACAAATGGGCGATCGGCATGGCCCACGAGCGAGCTACTTCTGACCCGCTGATTTACAAGAAGGCTCATGCTTTTGGCATGGCCGGTTTTGAGGTTGACGGGATGGATGTTTTGGCGGTGCGGGAAGTCGCGAAGGAAGCTGTAGCGCGGGCGCGGGCCGGCGAAGGGCCGACTGTGATCGAGGCTTTGACTTATCGTTTTCGCGGCCATTCCTTGGCAGATCCTGATGAATTGCGATCGAAGGAAGAGAAGGAATATTGGTTCCCCCGCGATCCGATTAAGAAGTTGGCTGCTGATTTGATCGATCGCACTTTGGCCACTGCTGAGGAATTAAAGGCGATCGACAAAAAGATCGAAGCTGTAATTGATGATGCAGTAGAGTTTGCGGAGAAAAGCCCCGAGCCAGATCCGAGCGAATTGTATCGGTATATCTATGCTGAAGATTAGTAATTTTTAGAGATATAGTCGATCGAGCTCTCATATGAGGTACGTTGTTGGGCTTTAGCCCTCTGAGTAGAGTGGTTATATAAGCTGTCAGTTATACCTCATCTTTTTGAGAAAGGCTATATTTGGGGTGCGGTTGCAGCCACAGGTTCTAACTTGTGGCTGCACGAATTTAAAGCTAAAATTAAAGGTAGACTTTGGAGACGAAAAAAGAGGCAATTTTTATGATAAATTGCGATCGAATTCAGATTAATAAAAATAAGGTTGCAGTTCGAGTCAAAGTCAAGCTTACGAATGCAATTGATGAAGGCTTGGTTAATCGAGGATTGCTCAAACCGAATCTTGTGCGCGTTGCCGAAGCAGAAGCAGTGATAAATACTGGTGCAGTACGCACAGCAATTCCTGTAGAAGTTTGCGAACACCTCGGCTTAAGAATTCGGAGTCAGGAAATAGCAAAGTATGCTGATGGCAGACAAGAAACAGTGGGATTGAGTGGGCCTGTGATTATTGAAATGGAAGGGCGCGAGACGATCGAGGCGGCAATGGTTTTAGGGGATATCGTGCTAATCGGTCAAACCGTGTTAGAAACTTTAGATTTGCTAGTAGATTGCAAGAATCAGCGTCTAGTTCCCAATCCCGAAAATCCCGAAAGGCCTGTATTGAGAGTTTAAAAAAAACATTCCGGGCGGGTTTACAGATATAGAAACATTCTCGGTTTTTACAACCGATTAATTGCTGCAATCATTGCGCGAATTGCATTTATCTTCTTACTTCTTACTTCTTCCTTCTTCCTTCTTCCTTCAGCTATATTTCCAGTGGCAACGGGCGCAACCTTCCCTCTACTTCTACACTCGGCCAATTGCGATCGAAAGTCAAATTTTCCAAAGTTCCATCGCTACCAATTACAAACGTATCCTCAATTTTTGCTCCCGACAAACTCGGATTCCAAGCCACAACCATATTTTCTGATAAAACATCTGAAGTAGCCGGATTCGCCACCACTTCTCGCGCCAAATATCCAGTAGTTCCGCCTTGATGGTGTTCCCGAATTGCTTGAGGATATCCGTGCTTTTCGTAAGCTGTTTTCAGCGCATAATAAACAGCATTCAGCGATACTCCTGGCAGGCAAAAATTCAGCGCGGCGGCTTCAATTTCTCTGACTGTTTGGTGCAATTCATCATCCTTTGGTTCCAGGAAATCGAAACAGACAAACCTGGTTAAATTCGCATACAAACCGTTGCCTCTAGCGCAAAATACTAGCATTGCTTGCTTCCCGATTTGTTCGGCGGTAGCGGTGGCGTGGCGGTACAGCGGCAAACGCCTTTCTCCAGCAACTAACGTCAGGGCTGGATGCAAACCTCTCGCCCACAAAGCTTCTGCACCGGCACCCGCTAGCTGATATTCTGTCCATTCAGGTTTAGCGGCAGAAAGTACCTCTGTCATCGCTTCGCTGGCTAAACGCCCGACTCGCCGGTAGCGCTCTAATTCGCTTGACATCATTGTCTGTTTGCGGGATTTTAAGGATGGGACGATCGCCCTTTCTTCCGCATTTGGTCGATCGCACATCACGTTACCGCCACCAGCGATCTCTCTGACAAAACTCTCGCGCTGTGCAACATCCGCCCAAGGATAGATGTGCATTTGAAAGTTGTTGGGAATTTCTTCGTCTTGCAAGCGCTGGGCTTCGATTTCATCTGTCAGTACAAAAGCGTTTTCGGCGGTAATTAATATTTCTGCAACTCCAGTTTCTGCGGTTAGCAATACTGTGTTGGAAGCGCCCGCAGTTGCCCAAGCAAACCAGTCCGTCCCGCGCAAGCGCAGGGAACTCGATCCGGTTTCTGTTAAGGTTTGGCGGATAAATTCGAGTTTGCGATCGACTTCTGGGTTTAATGAGTTTATCATAAAGGTTAGTAGTGAGGACTTCAGTCCTTCCTAAAGGTTCGTAGTGAGGACTTCAGTCCTTCCTAAAAGGTTCGTAGTGAGGACTTCAGTCCTTCCTAAAAGGTTCGTAGTGAGGACTTCAGTCCTCTCTAAAAGGTTCGTAGTGAGGACTTCAGTCCTCTCTGAAGAAAGGACTAAAGTCCTTACTACGAACCTGTTTTATTAAAATAGATTTACGGCTACGGCTTGCAATTCTTTGGCTTTTTCTTCGGGTAATGCGTCGTTGGCAAACATTCCGGCGGCGAGTTCGGTTCCTGCTAGATATTTTAGCCGATCGCTCGATCGATAGGGCGGATAAAATTGAGCGTGCAAATGCGCTTCGGGATGCGGTTTCCCGTCTGTCGGGCCTTGAAACCAAGCCATCAAATAAGGAAACGGGCGGTGCCACAAACCGTCGTATTTGAGGGTGACTGTTTTTAAGGCTTTAGCGAGGGATTGACGTTGTTTTTCGGTAAGATCGATGAATGTGGCAGCAGGAGTTACGGGCGCAATCCACACTTCGTAGGGGTAGCGGGCGCAAGCGGGCACAAAGGCGATCGCCTCTTCATCCAAATAAAGAATTCGCTGTTTGTCAGCAATCTCTTTTTGAATCAAATCTTGCAGCAAACCGGAACTGTTTTTTTGATAGTAAACCGACTGACATTCTAACATCCGCGCGGGCACCGGAGGCACGAACGGATAAGCGTAAATTTGACCGTGGGGATGGTGCAAAGTCACTCCAACTTCGACGCCGCGATTTTCAAAAGGCAAGACATATTGAATTTCGGGATTGCTGCCGATAACAGAAGTGCGATCTGCCCATACTTCTAACAACAATTCCAAATGATTTAACTCCAAAGAACCGAGGGAAGCCTGCGGATCTTGAGTGAAAACAACGACTTCGCAAATGCCCTTAGCTGGCAGAGTTTCGACAATATTTGGAGGTGCGTTTTTTGCCTGCAAAGTCATCGATGGAAAGCGGTTGTCAAACACTGCCACATCGTAATCTCCCGGCGGCAATTCAGTCGGAAATTTGGGATTAATTGTCGCAGCCAGCGGGTTGTATTCCGGCGGCGGCATGAATGTTCTTCCCTGACGGTGGCTGGCATATGCTACCCATTCCCCGCGCAAAGGATGCCAGCGAAAGTGCGGGTTTGCTTGTACGGGTTCATTGCTGGGACTTACGGCCGCGATACCTTCTGGGATTGGGTAGCGGCTGTAGAGTGTCAGTGGGCGGCCGTCGGGTTTTCGCAATGTTTGGGAGTGCATTTTTGTCGGGCGGGCGATCGCTTTTAATAGATGTTAGGAGTATAACTTCGTGCTGTGAGAATCCGCCCCTACCTAAAGTCGCAAATTATCTTAAAACCCACATTCTTCACCCCCAACTGGCACATACACCGATCGAGCGGATCGAAGTCGATAGTTTGAAATAAAAACAGACACATCAAGAAACACTATTTAGTTGCCATCCTAAATGCTTAGCAATATCTTCGGCATTAATATAACCTTCTTTTACTGCACTACCAAGAATTTCATTAACAAAAATATGCATTGTATCTAAAAGCTGCGATAAATCCAAAGTGCAGGAATTATATTCCCCTGTCCCAAGAATTGTAAATTCACAATCTGCCAAATTTTTATTAAGGATTGGTGCGATTTTTAATAGAAAATCGTTAAAAGTTATACTCGCTTTCCTTCCAGCAGATAGTTCTAAAATCTGCCAGCACCATTGTTCCTCAAAAGCATCAAGAATGTCATGATATAAATGTAGTTCTATCTTTTTGCCAGCTAATTGTATGATAACATAACGATTGTGTTCAAAAAAAAACGTTTTAAATTCATTTCAAACTCAGAATATTCATCTAATTCGTCTTCGGGAGGGTTATAGAAATTATCTTTTATGTTCCCTTGGATTTGAAAGCTAATTCGATCGATGTTGTTCATGCTTGCTAGTAGCTTGTAGGGTGCGTCAGTCTTGAATTTTTTACGAAAACTTTGAGTTTTCTCAACTGACGCACCCTACTAATTGGGCCAGTTGCGTAAGTTCAGGCTGGTAAATAATCGGCGTGTTTTGCTGGCAATTGCGATCGCCCTTCTCTCCCCCTCGAAAATAGAAGAGCGATCGCCCCTTTATATCTAATCCCAAATCCGGCTTAAATACCCCCTCAATCTCTTAGTCCGCGAAGGCGGACTTCGTTTGTATAGAAGCGATTTCAATCGCCGATTGAAATCGCCTATTTTTAAATCGCCGATCGCCCAGATTGTCAATCCTGCAACTTCATCAACGGTTCAATCTGCTGCCTTTGAAACTGCAATTCATCCGCCAAAGGCTGGTAAATTTCCCGATCGCCCTTTTCATCGCAATAATCCCACAGACCATTGTAGCAGTGCCTGTCATCATCCCAACCCGGATGGTTGACGATCGGATACAAGCAGATTCCCTCGATCGGAACTCCTGCTTTCAGCGCCGCCGCTACCTCAGTGCACACATAATTAAACCAGACAGGTCTAAAATCGTCTTCAGTGCCCGTTTCTGCGATGAATAAGGGGCGGCCGTAGCGATCGAACACTTCTCGCAGCATTTCGCGAAACGGGCGGTACAGCGGATCGGTGTATTTCATCGGTTCTTCATTGTGAATCCACTGATTGCGATCGTAATAATTCACCCCAATAATATCGAGATACTTTTCCTGGCCGCCGAGTTCGGGGCGAAAGCGTCCCGCCAACATATCCCAAGCTTGATATTGAGATAAACGATAACCTTCCGCCGCGTCTTTATCCTCCGGTTTGTCGGGGTCGGCAATAATGTTAATTACCGGGTCGATTTGCACGATGCGCGTGCTGGGATTGACTTCCCAAACTGATTCTATCGCTGCGATCGCTGCTTTGATCAACTGAATTTTCAGTTCGTCTCCCCGCCCTTTTGCAAACGGATTGATATAAGCAACATCGCCGCCAGCCCAAGCAATAAATGAAATTTCATTGACAGGTGTCACGAAAGGTGTTTGGTCTGTTTCCTCAGTCAGCACTTCCATAAAAGCGCGCACCATATCTGCAAATCTGGTCACGAATTCAGGACTGAAAATATCAATATCTTCGGGCCAGCCGTAGTGAAACAAATCCCAAATTACCTGCATTTTGGTGTCGCGGGCGGCGCGGATAATTGGTAGGGAACTGGAAAAATCGTATTTTCCGGGAGTCTGTTCTATCAAATGCCAGCGGAGGCCTTCGCGGACTGTGTAAATGCCCTGTTCTTGCAAGCGTTGGTAGTCGGCTGCTGCAAATTTATCGTGGCCGGTGGCGGCTGTGACATCGAGGCGTTTTCCCGATCGCAATTTGTGGGTGGAACATTCAAAACCGCCCATGAAAAAACTTTGAAACATCAATCGAATGGGTAATGGGGCATTAAGGTTTGTAGTAAGGACTTTAGTCCTTAAATATCTGTAAGAAAGGACTAAAGTCCTTACTACAAACGGAATTTTTGTAAGCAGTCTATCAGGTTTGTAGTAAGGACTTTAGTCCTTAATCTAAGAAAGGACTGAAGTCCTTACTACAAACCTGATTGCCCGATGCCCATTTAGCACTGAGTTGCAGTTTGCTGTGCACTTTCTTCCGGAATATCCCAGCCGAGAGTTGCCGCCGCGATCGCCTCTATGGGAAATTTAGGAGTGCGATCGGCATACAGCAAACCGTTAGCTTCTTGGAAAGTATCGGTCAACTGTGTATAGCAAAATCCGCTGAACATTTCCACTTGGTTTACCACTTTCAGCAGCGCGCTGTAGCGGTGTCGCAATTCAGAGGTGTCGGAGGCGCGCACGTAGCCCCAAACCCTCTGAAAATCTGGGTTTTCGCGGCCGGCGCAGGCGATGCCGCCGAACTCTGTCAGCATCACGGGCTGTCCTTGGTGGGGGTGTCCGTCGAGGGTGAGGACTCGCCCGCCGGGACGCCCGCGATCGAACAAATCGACTAGCTGGACTTCGGGCCCGTAGCGCTTGGCTACAGTTTGCGGGTTGTTGTCGTAGTCGTGAATGGCGAGGATGTCGGTATCTGTGCTTTCCCAGCCGTCGTTACCGATGACGGGGCGAGTCGGATCGAGGGTTTTGGTCAAAAAATATAGGGCTTGTACGTAGTTGCGGTGGGCGGGCGCTTCGACTAAATTGGGAACTCCCCAAGATTCGTTGAAGGGCACCCAGACTACGATACAGGGATGGCTGGAGTCGCGATCGATCGCTTCCGTCCACTCCCGCGTCAACCTGTCAACGGCCTTGGGAGTGAAGCGGTAGGCGCTGGGCATTTCTTCCCAAACTAACAGCCCCAGCACGTCGGCCCAGTACAAAAAGCGCGGATCTTCGATTTTCTGGTGTTTGCGGACGCCGTTGAAACCCATTGCTTTGACTAATTCGACATCGCGGCGCAAGGCTTCGTCCGAAGGCGCCGTCATCAGGGTATCGGGCCAGTAACCTTGGTCGAGCACCAGTCTCAGGTAGTAGGGGCGGCCGTTCAGAATGAAGCGATCGCGCTGAATGCTGACAGTCCGCATGGCGGTATAAGATTTTACCTCGTCGAGCAATTTGCCGTCCGCCCACAACTCCACTTGAGCGTTAATTAATGTCGGTTTTTCGGGACTCCACAGCAGTTCGTTGCGGTAGTCGTCGATACCAGGGTCTGAGAGGGCGATGCGCCGGTGGATTTCGCTGTTGATGACTTCGTAGGTGTCGTTGACTAGCAGTAAGCAGCCGATCGACAGTTTAACCTTAATTTGAATCCCAGATTGGCGATCGCCCGCCACAAACGCCTCAAAACCGATTTCCCAGCGTTCAAACTGCGGAGTCCAGCGGATGCGATCGATATAAGTATGAGGCACCAATTCTACCCACACCGTCTGCCAAATGCCAGTTGTGCGCGGATACCAAATGCTGTGCGGTTCAACTTGCCAATCTTGCTTCCCCCGCGGTTTTGCCAAATCTTGCGGGTCGTCCTGGGCCCAGACGGTAATTCGCTGCGGCCCCGCGGGGTTTAAAACTGCTGTAATGTCTGCCGTGAAAGGAGTGTGCCCGCCTTCGTGTTCGATGACAAACTGACCGTTTACCCAGACGCGGGCGCGGTAGTCTACGGCGCCGAAGTGGAGGAGAACTCTGCTTTCTGTGTGGGGCACGTCAAATTCGCGATCGTACCAACAGTTAGCGTGAAAATTTGTGTCGCCGATCCCGCTTTTGATTGATTCTGGAGCAAACGGCACTTCTATAGTGTGACTCCAGTCCGTAATGTCGATCGGCTGCACGCAGCGTCCCGCGTCATCATAAGCAAACCTCCACTTACCGTTCAGACAAATCCAGTTGCTGCGGCGCAATTGGGGGCGCGGATAACCTGTTTTCCGCCCTTGAACAGTCACCTTATTGTCTAGAGTGGAAGACTCTTCTATATCACAATTTTCTAGTTCTCTACCTAACCAACTCATCGGCACATCTACCCGAAGTTATATGTATAGGTTAGCGACTATTCCCGCGACTTTGACAAGTTTTTTGCAATCTAATTTATCCCTCAATAATTAAAAATTTTCACTTCAAACAGCCTGAACTTTAAATCAAACAAACTGAACCTTAAGCGAACAAATTATTAAGTCGTAGGGTGCGGATCCGTTAAAAATCCCTAAAAAAAATCGACTTTTCGAGTAGCGACGCACCTGATTTCTTGAATAGTTCGTACCAAAAAATCCCACAATTATAGCCTCGATCAAAAAGATAAGGTATAGCCTTTCTCAAAAAGATGAGGTATGTTGTTGGGCTTCAGCCCTCTTTGAATTTGTTGTATAGCAAGATATGCACCTAACAACTCCAGGCGTTGCTTAATCATGGTATGAAAAAAATAAGTTTAAAATCCAAAACCTTTGTGGATACTGGTTTCTATGACAGACCTATTTAGCCTTTCATACCGTAAATCAGCAACGCCCAACTCCATTTACAGTCATACCTCATCTATCTGAGAAAGGCTATATGCCTGTTTTTCAAGTAATCAATTTAAAAGAAAATCGGCAATTATAAAAAAGCTTCAGGTTTAAAAGCCCAGAAGCCCCTCACCAATTACCAATTATCATAAGCGTGCCTCATCTATAGCGGTTCTCACAAAGATTAGCGGACGTTGTTGGGAAGAGAGCCCTCTTGATTTAAGCGGTTATGTAAGCTGTCAGCCATACCTCATCTTTTTGAGAAAGGCTATATCTGAAAAATGCCATAGGGATTGTCTGGCTTCGATGTACCCTAGAAATACTCCCACTCTCTCCTAGTTAGCAACACTTTGCAAACCTTCTAAAGGTTCAGTTAGGTCACCTGTGAAAGGAACTTCTTCCGGAGGTGGCAAACACTGAAATATCTGTTCTAGTCCCGTGAGTTCAAATAGCATTCTAACTTGTTCGCTCATGGCAGATATCAAAAGTATACATCCGCTGTCTCTAACTAATTTCATAATCGCCACTACAGCCATTAATTCCGAATTTTTAAGGAAAATGATATTTGAGAAATCGAGCATCAGAATTTTGCCACCCCTTTCAATTAGGCGCTCTATTTCTTTCTGAAACTGAGGAAATTGAGAACCTTCCAAAACCTGATGAGACAAAACAGTTTTAACGATAGTGCTCATGTTCACCTTAACCCTTGTTTGAATTGTTTAATAACTTTTGAGAAAAGCAGAGTAAAGTGCGGAGCGCGCACCTTACATTTTTACCAGAAAAAAATTAGTTGAAAGCCCCAAGCCCGATCGCAAGAAATTAAAATCAGACGATTCATTACCCCAATCCTCGGACTTAAGGGTAGAGTTCGCTCTCAAACTGTCAACTGTCAACTGTCAACTGTCAACTGTCAACTGTTGAAGACTCATTTGGGACTGTTATACTTGCTAGCAGATTTGCCATTGCCGTTGACCGCAGCAACTTCTAGAGAAGCAGCGGCTGGGAGTTCAGCAACTGGGTTCGACGAACTCAAATTAGAGGCAGCATCGTTAAGATTTGCCGCCAATTCAATCACCGGATTTGTCGTAATTTGAGTATAAGTTGTCAAAGCTTGAGCGACAACTTGATCCATGTTGTAATACCTGTAAGTCGCCAGCCTTCCCACAAAAGAAACTCCGGGAGTCGCATCAGCCAAAGCCTTATATTTCTTGTAAATTTCCGCATTTTCCGGACGCGGAACCGGGTAGTAAGGGTCTCCCTCAGCTTGGGGATATTCGTAGACAATGCTCGTTTTTGAATGCTCTTGTCCGGTGAGGTATTTAAACTCCGTGCAGCGAGTATATAAATGCTCGTTCGGGTAATTTACCACCGGTGCAGCTTGGTGTACGGGTACGTTCAGCGTCTCGTGCTTGAATTCCAAGGAACGGTAAGGCAGTTTTCCATAGCAATAATTGAAATAGGAATCCACCGGCCCGGTGTAAATCATTTCCCCGTAAGGAATAAAACCCTCAATCTCGCGGTAGTCGGTATTCAGCATCACCTTGATGTTTGGGTGAGACAGCATCTTTTCAAACATCCGAGTGTAGCCGTGGAGTGGCATTGCTTGATAGGTATCGGTAAAATACCTGTCGTCCCGGTTAGTGCGGGTGGGCACGCGCGCAATCACTGATTTGTCGAGTTCCGACGGATCCATTCCCCACTGTTTGCGAGTGTAGTTGCGGAAGAATTTCTCGTAAAGTTCGCGGCCGACTTTGCTGACAACAACATCTTCGGAAGTGCGAATGTAATCCTTTGGTTCCGCTACCTTCGCGAAAAAATCTTCAACTTCAAATGATGTCAGATTCAGTCCGTAAAGTTTGTTGACGGTGTTGAGATTTATCGGAATTGGCAGCAGTTGACCGTCAACACTGGCAAGGACGCGGTGTTCGTAAGGCCGCCACTCGGTGAACTGCGAAAGGTACTCGAAAACTTGGCGCGAATTGGTGTGAAAAATGTGGGGGCCGTATTTGTGTACGAGGATGCCGTGATTGTCGTAATGGTCGTATGCGTTGCCGCCTATGTGGTTGCGGGTATCAATTATCAAGACTGTTTTTCCCGCCTGAGTTGCTAGTCTTTCGGCAATAACGCTACCTGCAAATCCGGCTCCGACAATTAAATAGTCAAACATTAAAACACCTCTGGTAATGGGGAATGGTTATTAGTTATTAGTTATTAGTTATTAGTTATTAGTTATTAGTTATTAGTTATTGGTAGCAACTCCAAACTACCAACTATCAACTGTCAACTGCCAACTGCCAACTGCCAACTGCCAACTGACTTCTTACTTTCGATCGCACTTTCGATCAACCCCAGCATTTCGCTCCAGGTATTGTCCCAAGAATTGTCTGCTAAAAAGGCGTCAACTTCGCTCACCCACTTGGCCCGAGCTTCCGAAGTTTCGCCCATGATTTCTTCAGCAGCAGCAACGAATTCTGCAACATTGCTCGCAATCCGAACCAAGCCGTTATCTCCGTAGGGGCGCACCACGTCGCGGATCGGAGTAGAAATCACCGGTTTGCCGGCAGCGAGGTATTCGGGAGTTTTCGTCGGACTAATAAATTTAGTCGATTCGTTAATCGCAAAAGGCAGCATTGCTATATCCCATCCGCCCAGATACGCTGGCAGTTCTTGATAAGATTTGCCGCCGAGATAGTGTATGTTTGGGTGAGTTGGGAGAGTAGCCGGGTCGATTTTCACCACCGGGCCAATTATGACTAGATGCCAGTCCGGCTTCGCTTCGGCAATGCCGCGCAGCAGTTCGATATCCATGCGTTCGTCTATAACCCCAAAAAATCCCAAACGCGGGTGAGGAATATCTTTTTGATCGGTCGGTTCTTCTGAAAGATTTCTCGCTATAGCAAAATGTTCTTTTTCGATGCTGCTGGGGAAAGCATGAATGTTTGGATGCTGCTGCTGTTTTGCTTCGTAGAGGCTGTGCCCGCCTGTAAATACGACGTTTGCCCGCTTTAATAATTGGATTTCATTTGCTTTTAAATCCGGGTGCGCGCCGTGAAATGCTGACAGTTCATCCATGCAGTCGTAGACTACAGCTAGCGGCTTTAAGTGGTTTGTGAAACTGACAGCCATTGGTGTGTAATACCAGAGGATGTACTGGCTAATTTCGGCTGCTTGAAACAAATCATCAAGCATGGCTTGCTGAGCAGTTTGTGCAGTTTCTTCGCTGATTCCTTCGCTCAGGTGCGGTACTATTATCCAGACTCCGGTTTCGTGAATGCTGACATCAAGCCGCCAATCTGTAGCCGAGCTAAAAACAGGTTCTTCTACAAAAAATACGCGGCGATTTTTGGCACAGCGGCCCAAGAGATGTTGCGGGCGCTGATAGACGAAATTCCACCGCAAATGAGACAGGCAAACTAAATCCGGTGCATCTAAAGCAGCAGGTTTTGATAAGTTAGCGCGCAATGCGGGTGAGGGTGCGAATTGAGAGGGAGATTTTGCGGGATCTATCGAGGTAAATCGGATCTCCCATGCTCGACCTTTATTGCTATAATTTTTGTTTGCTGAGTTTTCTGGGGGGGACATAATTAGCCTCTGGAATTTGTCAATGAAAATTTGTTAATGAAAATTGGTTAGTGAAAATTTGTCAATAAAATATCCTTCTCAGCAGTGTCTTACTGAAATTCGCAAGCATCAATCTGAGAATTTTTAGTTGACGAGCAAGCGCCGCATTTATTGGCTCAAACAAAGCAACTGCTTAGGTGCGGAAAAACACGCTTATCTGCTTTTTTCAGAAGTGAAACTGGAGATAAGTTAATATTCTTAGACTTGCTATTGTTGTTAAATCTAACTCAGTTTTTCTGCGATTACTTCTATCTGAAGGATGACTTCGAGCGCTGTGCCTAGCTTGCACGCTTTTCAAAAGCGTTTAAAATGGCGATCGCTCTTGTAAAATGACTCTTAACTGGCAGGTACAGGGCTCTAGGATTTGAGATTTGAGATTTGAGGTTTGAGATTGAATAATTGGGAATGACTTATGAATTAAGGGTTTGAAGCTTGCCTACCGTTGCATTGTGTTTTTAAACAGGTGTTAAAACTGAGGGAGTTTTATGTTTTTATTGGGAGAGTAGAGAAAATTTGCCATCGAGTTTTTGTTGCTATTTGCTTTAACAAACTTCGCATTTTTTCAACTTATGCGATCGCACACCTACAAAATTTGTATCTTCATATACAATTGCTTTGCCGACATTTATGACTTCCGATAGATTAACAATTGACAGTTTATGTATTTGGGTTCAACCCACATCTGGTACCCTTCTCAACTATACCAGAGAAACCAGGTAACAGCGACGAGAAACCTAGGATTTTACGCGAGTCTGATACAATAAACCAAGGTGACGAGATTGGTGCAAGATGTGAGGTTAAACTGACACCCAGACTACAAATCTCAATCATCCCTCTAAGGGCGGGTTTGCCGATATCTGCGATTCCCGCACCAAATATCGACGCAAACCCGCGACTAGAAGATAGCAGGAAATTTACCAATAAGAATGGGTTTAAAGCCTCCTCCTTCTAGCTAGAGGGAAATAAAACAAAATTATTCACTGTTTCAATCCTCGGACTTTTATGGAGAGGTAGCCCTCAATTGGTCAACTGTCAACTGTCAACTGTCAACTGTCAACTGAAAGTCGGCGGCTGTCAATTTTGGCGATTCCCCCTCCAAAGGCAAAATCTTGCACCATCGAACTCTTTAAGAAATCGTGGGGAAAACCCAATTCAATGGCACTTACTTTGTCTAGCTGCTGCATTTGTTCGGCAGTTAATTCAAACTCCAAACAAGCCAGATTTTCTTGAAGTTGCGAGAGTTTGCGGGAACCAACAATCGGAATCACATCGACTGACTGTTGTCGCAACCAATTCAGGGCTACTTGAGAACTAGGTTTGCCAATTTTGGCTGCTATTTTACTAACTTCAGCCGCAATATTGAGGTCTCGTTCGCTAATTTTTCCAGATTCAGATGAATTAAGCCGTTTAGCTTCGCCTGCGGTTTCTGAAATGTTGTATTTTCCGGTTAGCAAACCGCCTGCTAGGGGGCTCCAAGCTGTGACGCCAATATCGAAGGCTTTTGCCATGGGGAGCAAATCGCGTTCGGGAGTTCGCTCTTTTAAAGAATACTCGATTTGCAAGCCGATAAATGGTGTCCAGCCGCGCAGGTTGGCGATCGTATTTGCTTGAGAAATAATCCAAGCCGGTGTATCGGAAATGCCGATGTAAAGAATTTTGCCGGCGCGTACCAAGTCGTCAAAGGCGCGCATTACTTCTTCGACGGGTGTCGTAAAATCCCAAGCGTGCAGCCACAGCAAATCTATGTATTCAACTTGCAATCGCTTCAAACTGGCTTCTACTGCTTGCACCATATTTTTGCGGTGGTTGCCGAAACCGTTGATTTCGCCATTTTTCATGTTAAGACTGTATTTGGTGGCAACTACCCATTTTTCGCGATCGCCCCCGATGAAGTCACCGACATATTTTTCGCTGGTACCGTTGGTGTAGAGATTCGCGGTATCGATGAAATTGCCGCCCGCTTCTGCAAAGGCGTCGAACATCTTCCGGCTTTCGTCGTAGGAACCGCCCCAACCCCATTCTTCACCAAAAGTCATGGTTCCGAGGCAGATTTCGGAAACGCGAAGTCCGCTGTGACCTAGTAGTTTGTATCTCATGTCACCTATCTGTTAGTTCATTGCGCTTAAGAGTATATATCTGAATTTGCTGTGTCCGCATCAGTCGGAGGTGAGGAGTTTTGGGAGTGCCAAGAGTTCCCAGTTGGATTTTGAATCTTTTGTCAATTTAGGAATTGCAATTAAATAACTGAAGCGATACAGATTGCGGTTCGTAGTGCGGACTTTCATTGTTATGGTAATTGAGGGGAGATGATATAACTTACTGATTGGACGATCGCAATTAATGCTGGCACTGCAAAATCAGATGCACGCAACTGGACTGCGAGATAATTAATCTTCTTTAACCTTTTCGATCGGCGTAAAATGCGAAGTCTGTCACCCCGTGAAACATTACCCTCGATCTCTTAGTCCGCGAGATCGGCGCAGCCAGCGCTAAGCGCGATATCGGCGGACGAGAGTTTGACTTGCGACAAGGATGTCAATCGCCGAATCATACAGGGGATAGCTTCACCAAAAACGCCACACACTCAACATGAGAAGTCTGAGGAAAGAAATCTGCCGGCTGCACCCGCGCTAACTTATAATCCCCATTTTCGCACAAAATCTTCAAGTCGCGAGCCAAAGTCGCAGGTTTGCAGCTAACATAAACAATGCGATTCGGTTTGATTTCCTTGATTGTTTCCAACACCGCGCGATCGCACCCTTTCCTAGGCGGATCGAGCAGCACAATATCCGGTGTCAATCCCAAAGCAGGCAGCAAACTCTCTACAGTTCCCACCTGAAAATCGACATTTTTCAAATCATTTAACTCAGCATTTAATTTGGCTTGCTCGATCGCCGCAGGTTGCACTTCTAAACCGATCGCTATTTTGACTTGTTTTGCCAGCGGTAAAGTAAAAGTCCCAATTCCGCAGTAAGCGTCAACCAAAACCTCGCTTCCGTGCAAATTCAACTCCCCGACAATCACCTGCAACAAAGCCTCAGCAGCCTCTGTGTTTACCTGGAAGAAAGTATCTGCTCTTAGCTGAAAATTCAATCCTGCAAACTTTTCTCGCAGATAAGACTGGCCAGCAATGCAGCGAGTTTCTGCACCAAAAATTACATTAGTTTGCTCTGCATTCACATTTAAACAAACACCTACAAGTTGAGGATATTGTTTCAGCCATTCAGCGGCTTGTGCTTCAATTCCCGGCAACTCTCCCGTGCGAACTATTAAAGTTAGCAACATTTCTCCTGTGCGCCGTCCGATTCGCAAGGACAAATGACGCAATTCTCCTGTATGTTTCTTTTCGTCATAGACTGGCCAATCCCGCCAGTGAATATCTTCTTTGACTTCTTTCAACAAAGGATTGAGGCGCGGATCTTGCACCGGACACTGATTTAGATTGACTAATTTGTGGGTGCTTTTTTGATAGTAACCTGCTTGCACTTGACCAGTAGCTGAAATTGCTACCGGATAAGTCGCTTTGTTGCGGTATCCCAAAAATTGGGGAAATCCTTCGATTTTTCCCGTTAAGATTTCATCGACTTGCACATCGCTAAATCCGCCAATTCGTTCTAAAGCTTGAATGATTTGATTTTGCTTGGCTGCAAGCTGGTATTGATAATCTACGTGCTGCCACTGACAGCCACCGCACTTGTCGGCGACAATGCAGTTGGCTCGGATGCGGTGTTCGGAGGCTTCCAGAAGTGTGTCCAGCTTGCCTGTAGCATAGCTGGATTTGACTTGCACGAGGCGCACGAGGATGCGATCGCCCGTGACGGTATCGGGTACAAACACCACTAACTCACCAAAACGACCAACTCCGTCTCCGGTGTCTGTCAAGTCGGTAATCTCTATCTCAATCAGTTGACCTTGCTGGCAAGGGTTTGCCACTTTCGTCGAGTTTCGGGTGGGGAATTTAGATTTGCTCACAAGTAGTCGTGGTAGGATTTAATATGGTAATGCAATATCGCTCTCTCTTGTTTCTGATGAGTCGTAGCGAAGCGAGGCGCAAGCCATCGCACTCAAGCTCAAGTGCAGGCAGTCTTCCTGCTTCCGAACCCCTTTCTGCTACAGCCAAAGCTTGCGTTAGACAACATTGTCCTCGATCGAGCCTGTGCGATATGCTATGGGGGCTTGATGGGCTAAAACTCGTGAAACAGTCTAAATGTCTGCCGACATCCAAACTCTCGATCGCAGTTTTTGAATTTTTCCCAGAGTACCTTGGGACACAAGGAAACTGGCTTAGTGACTAAGCATAACGCTTGCGGAGGTTGACCGCCTGCTTCTAAGATCGATTAATGTTAGCAGCAAGGTAAGTCGCCAAAGCAAGAATCTCATCTTTAACAGATGAGAATGTCAATGAATCTTTTCCTCAAATATCCTCAAATTTTGAATAACAATGAGCGTAGTTAGCCAATTTATTCTCCAAGCCGATGACGAACTTCGTTATCCCAGTACCGGCGAACTCCAAAGCATCAATGATTTTTTTAAGACGGGAGAACAGCGGGTGCGTATTGCTACTGCGCTGTCTGACAGTGAGAAAAAAATTGTTGAAGAAGCTAGCAAAAAACTTTGGAAAAAACGCCCTGATTTTATCTCCCCAGGGGGCAATGCTTACGGCCAGCGCGAACGGGCTTTGTGCCTGCGCGATTACGGCTGGTATTTGCGCCTGATTACCTACGGTATCTTGGCCGGTGACAAGGAACCGATCGAAAGCATCGGTTTGATTGGCGTTCGGGAAATGTACAATTCTCTGGGCGTTCCTGTTCCTGGCATGGTTGAAGCTATTCGCTGTTTGAAGGAAGCTTCTTTGGCTTTGCTCAATCAGGATGATGCTAGGGAAGCTGCTCCTTATTTTGATTATATCGCTCAAGCAATGTCTTAATTGAAGAGGCGATCGCTTTTGTGGATGTGGCGGAGCATTCGCGGGTGATTTTGGGGTGATTTTATCTCGCAATTGCTCGCAAATGTTTCGCTTCAATTGACAGTTGACAGTTGACAGTTGACAGTTGACTGAATTGAAGGCAATGGGTTGAGCAATTAACAGCGTTCTCACCGTCGGATGCGGTTCTTAAATTTAGGAAATCTGCCTGATTTCTCCTATGAAGCAATGCAGTTTGAACTTTCCCAGATTTCTAAAAGGTCTTGTCTTTCTATGCACATTTCAATTAAAAAGTCAAGAGTTTTTGATTGATATTGTTTTTTGAATTTCCGACTGTCGTACTGAATAGATGTTTTGAGTTGCGAGAGTTGTCCAAGTGTGGGGCAGGTTTGGATTTGATGGGCGATCGCATTTTGCCATTCTTCCAGCTTCCGGTACGAGATAAATTGTCCGCCTTTGTGATGGTGGACAAACACCACATAAGCCCAGGACTCGACTCGCTTAATCAGATTTTGACTTATTTTCAGGAATTTGGCGATCGACCTGACGGTGATGCGGAGCTTTTTTGAGGGCTGGATGCGGCGAAACAGTGCAGTCATGGCTGAGTCACTCCTGAACTTGGGTGATTTGGTGTATTCCTATATTATATCATTCTACACGAATGCAGACAAGTTGCAGTAATGTTTCTAAATGTGTAATGCTCAAATCCTGTGTGCTGCCTCGATCGAGGCAGCACAACAGCTAGCTTAAGAGTTAAATTGGATCTTTCAAAATGCCGGGATTTCTTGACTTTAAGGCTGTCGTCGAGCAGGAAAAACTGCGCCCTGTGCGATTCACGGATACGGGACGCAATAGATTGGGCAAACTTCTGAAAGCAGCTAGAGAGATTCGCGGCTGGTCAATTATCGAAACAGAAATGGTCACAAAAGAATACGAGGCCGCTCTGTTTCGGACAGCAGGAGAGCCTGTACCAAAAGATGTCGGCATTAGTAATGCTACTGTCAGTCGCTACGAACGGGGAAAGCTAGAAAGTTTGGATTGGCGATCGCTCTCCCTGTTATGCTTTGTCCTAAAGCCGATCGACCCGGTAATAGGAGAAGCATTGGAACCCACAAACGCCCTTTATATAGCTTGCGAACATCCGCCGTACAACAATGCCAAACTCTATGACTAGATTATTTGCAATAGGGGATGACTGATGGTTGTACCAAACGTTGAGGTTTAGCCGTAAAATGTCAGAACTCTCTAACAAGGCTGTGGCAGACAAAGAGCAGGAGTTGCGTCCAGTTCGCTTCACGGAGACGGGCCGGATGCGTTTGGGTAAGATGCTAAAAGCAGCAAGACAGACAAAAGGCTGGTCTGTTAGCGAAACACAGTTCAAAACCAGGGGATACGAAGAGGCACTGTTCATCGCGACAAATCAACCCGTACCCAAAGATGTGGGTCTCAGTGCAGCCACAGTCAACCGTTATGAACGCGGGAAGTTGGATAATCTAGACTGGCGATCGCTCTCCCTGTTATGCTTTGTCCTAAAGCCGATCGATCCTGTGACAAGTCAACCCCTGGAACCGACAAACGCTCTCTATATCGCCTGCGAACATCCGCCGTATAACGATGCGAAGCTCTATGAGTAGTTGATATCTGAACTTATTAAACCAAATTAGTTAGATTTGGAGTTTTTAACCGCAGAGAGCGCAGAGGGCGCAGAGGAGGAGAAAAGAGAGAGAGCGATCGTTCTGATACTAACGGATTTGATGTTAATCATCGCTCTTTTGCTTGGCCAGTAAAGCCTTAGCTTTTTGCCACAAAGTGTCTAACTCTTCGGGCGGATAATCCGACAAAGGTCGATCGCACGCAGCCTCAACTTTAGCAAACCGCTGCACGAAGCGATCGTTCGTTCCCTGCAAAGCAGCCGACGGATCTAAGTCGTACCAGCGAGCCAATTGAACCAACACAAACATAATATCTCCCAATTCCGACTGCTGGGCGGCCTTATCCTCGTGTTTGAGAGCGTGTTCAAATTCCGCCATTTCCTCGTGAAACTTATCCCAAACGCCGTCTACACTGTCCCAATCAAAACTCACCTCCGCAGCTTTTTGAGAGATTTTTGCAGCGGCAGTAATTGGCGGCAAAGTGCTAGCATAACGGCTCATTTTTGAGGCTAAAGTTGGTGGCTTTTCCGCAGTTATGCCCTTTTCTGCTGCTTTGATTTTTTCCCAGTTTTCGTTAACTTCATCGACACTGTTAATTTCTACATCTCCGAAGACGTGGGGATGGCGCCGAATCAGTTTTTCCGTGATTCCCGCAGCGACTTCGGCGAAGGTAAATTGTTCGGATTCGCTGGCAATTTGAGCTTGCAAAATTACCTGTAATAATAAGTCGCCCAATTCTTCAACGATCGCACTTTTGTCTCCTTTACGAATCGCGTCGGCGGTTTCATAGGCTTCTTCGATGATATGCGGAATCAGAGTTTCGGGAGTTTGGGCTAAATCCCAAGGACATCCGCCGTCGGGCGATCGCAATGATGCTACAACTTCTATCAGGTTTTCGAGTGCTACGAGCGATCGACTGTGGGAATTAGACATGAGAATTTACCTTAAGTAGAAGGAAGAAGGAAGTTCGGCAACGGATTCTGTAACGGATGTAACGGATGTCACGGATGTCACTCCTAAGGAAGAAGGAAGAAGGAAGAAGGAAGAAGGAAGAGGGAAGAAGGAAGAGGGAAGAAGGAATACATAGACAGCCAGCTCGATCGCGAGCGATATTTTACATTTTATTAGGTGGATTTACTTGTTCACCTCTTAGATTTGCTAGACGTGCGGCGGGGAGATTTGCTTTTGCGCCTCTTAATAGTCTTAGGAGGGTGTAACCCGCTCAATCCTTTCTTTTTGAACTGTTTGTAAGCCGAACCGCCCCAATCGCTGAGATAGTGGCTCATCGCGCCCAATTCCAGACCGACGTAGATGGCTATAAATTCGATATAGTGTTCCAAGAGCGATCGACCGTAACCCAAAACCGCTTCCTGCCAATTTCCGGCTAAGTTGCCAATTTTTTCGGCGATCGTCAATCCCAAGACTCCTATAACGGCGATCCAGGTAGCGAGGTACAAGATTCGCAAAGCTGTGCCGATCAGAGGCCCGTGGGACAAAAAAGAGCGGTGGCGCAGGCTTTTTTGGTAGGGCAGCCAAATAAATTTGAACCATCCCCAGCGCTGGTACTGACAGGAGTAAATATCTAAATCCGGGCCAAACATCAGTCCGCCGACTAGGAAGCTGCCGGAAACGAGCAAAGTCAGGTTGCTGTTTTGAGTATGGCCAAAGGTGACGCCTGCCACCAGGGGCAAACACCATAGGGTGATTCGATCGTGCGTGCGGCCAGAGGGCATTAAAAGTTTATGATTTTTTTAGTTGATCTTTCTGGGATACTGTGATATGATAAGTCCCTGTAAGCGCAATTGGGCGATTAGCTCAGTGGTAGAGCGCCTGCTTTACACGCAGGATGCCGTAGGTTCAAATCCTACATCGCCCATATCCAATTGAAAAGCTATTACCAAAGCCTTGAATTTTTAAACCATTGGCTCTGGGCCTTTCCTTAGGAACAGGCAAGATGCCTATTCCACAAGAAATTAAATCTGTTGTGGAACAGGCCGGACAGCCTGTTGTTAAAAAACTTATTGGGAATGGTGCAAGATGTGCGATCGACCAAACTTAACATTTTGTGGCGGATGTCCCACAAGTAGGCACTCAATGCTGGAAAATTAATCTATTGATTGATTTTCCTTTTTAACATCGTCAGATATATGAAGCCTAAAATAACTAGCCCGATCGCCTGGAAACAAGCTGAACTTCTCATGCAGCCGGCGATGATCCGAGTGCTAGACAACATCCGCAAACAACTAGAGGAGTCAGTCTGGACAGGAACTTATCAAGAAGTACAGGTTCCGATTCCCGGCTATCAACTAATTTTAGAGCATCAAGGCGAGCACAGATCCGTCGATATTTGGGAACTTTGCTATCGAGTCTGCTTTGTCAACTACCAGCCAGCCCACACTCCAATGCAAAGCCAAGAAGTTGTAATTGACACTTTTTTAATAGACGAGGACACTGGCGATGTAGACTGGAATCGTCTTGATGCCAAAGCGAGTCAATTAATACAAGAAGTTTTTGCTAATTTGAGTCAGTTGACAGTTGACAGTTGACAGTTGACAGTTGTAGGGGCAGTGCCCCCGGGAGAGCCCTCTTAGTTGTAAGTTGACAGTTGTCATGGGTAGTCAGAAACCGGGTTTTTTCATGACAAAACGCGTTACAGCAGAAGATTATGTAAAAAACCCGGTTTCTCGGCCTCGGAGTACGATCGCAAACTCAAAACCAAGCATTAATAATTCAATACACGCTGAAAGCTTAAATCTCAAATCTCAAATCCTATGCTAATTCAAGAATTGCACGACATTCAAGCCGCAGCAGGCGCTACTTTTGCAGAGTTAGCAACCACAGAAACAGTCCCTATCAGTTTTGGTAACGACGCTGCCGCCATCGCAGCAACTAAAAAAGGTGTGGCTTTGTGCGATCGCACTCACTGGGGACGCATTCAAATCTCCGATAGCGATCGCCTGCGGTTCTTGCACAATCAAAGTACCAATAACTTTAACATACTCAAACCCGGTCAAGGTTGCGACACCGTGTTCGTCACATCCACCGCACGGACGATCGACCTCGCGACAGCCTATGCTACAGAAGATGCCGTAATATTGCTAGTTTCAGCTAACCGCCGCCACCAATTGCTCGAATTGCTCGATCGCTATATTTTCCCAATGGATCGCGTAGAATTAACAGATATAACCGATACAACCGTTGCTTTCAGTCTCCTCGGCCCCGAAAGCACTCAACTACTAGAAAAACTCGGAGTTACCGAACTAGACAATCAATCCTACGCTACTCACAAATCAATCGAATTTGCAGGTATAGAAGTTCGAGTTGCGGTTGGTAGCGGTTTAGCAACTCCTGGATACACGTTAATTGCGCCAGCCAGCGACGCAGCCCGCTTGTGGACTGAGTTAGTTAAAGCTGGGGCCGTACCAATGGGCGATCGAATTTGGGAACAACTGAGAATCGAACAAGGACGCCCCGCACCCGATTTTGAACTCACAGACGATTACAACCCCCTAGAAGCGCGCCTTTTACACACAATTACCTATGACAAAGGCTGCTACATCGGCCAAGAAACAATTGCCCGGTTGAACACCTACCAAGGAGTCAAACAGGAACTTTGGGGCGTGCAATTGAGCGGCCCCGTTGAACCCGGAACAGTCATCACAATTGGAGAAGAAAAAGTCGGCAAACTCACCAGTTTTGTCAAAACCGAATCCGGCTATTTTGGACTTGCTTACATCCGCACCAAAGCCGGAGGCGAAGGACTGAAAGTGCAGCTAGGAGAAATTGCCGGAGAAGTAGTAAACCTACCTTATTTAAGTTAATCAGCATAGGTTCGTAGTGAGGACTTCAGTCCTCTGAATTTATGCGGACTGAAATCCTCACTACGAACCCAGAGCGCCTGTTTTAGTGGACATTAAATAATGACATATCCCTCCCTTAAAACAGCTTCACTAACCTGCGGTTCCGGCTCTACAGGGTCGCTGTAATAAGTGTCAATATGTTTAATAAAACCTTCCCGATAAGCTTTCAGATGTGATTCAAGTGCTTAGATATCCTGCTTTTTTGTCGCGTAATACGATTTTTTTTTAAAGATGTACTAGAGATAAATAATGTAAAATCAAAGACCATCCTGTGAGAAAACCAATGACATGATTCGTTAAAGATGCTAAGATTTCCTGAACTTTTACGCGGAGTTTGTCAAGATCACTAAAAACTAACTTTCGCTTAAAATTCTTTGATGTATTCCCACACTCTTTCTGTTGGATTTACTTCAGAACAATGAGGAGGCTGAAATAGTAAAATAATATTGTCTGGCAATTCAAATGTGCTTAAAAGATGACCCGGAGCATTATCGACTTGAATGATATAGCGGTTTTCACAAAGATTCGCGGACGTTGTTGGGAAGAGAGCCCTCTTGATTTCAGCGGTTATGTAAGCTGTCAGCCATACCTCATCTTTTTGAGAAAGGCTATATGCAATTCATCGGGATATTCAAGCGACAATTGTTCCAAATATGCTTGAAAACAAACTTTATCTAAATGGGAAAACTCCCAAAAAAAACTTCGTCCAGTAGATGGGGATACTGCTCCGTAAAGCCAGAAACATTCTCTTTTCCATTGATGTTTTCCTACGGGTTTTACACCCCGTATTGTTATTCTTCGTCTCTGAATTGTATGTAGTCCTAATCGAGTTTCGTCACTACACCAAAACAGAAATCTTTTGTATTTCTTTACTTGGCCAGGAGCTTTATTCAGCAAGGCTTTGATTTTTTGAGACAGGCTATTCTTGAATTCATTGATTGCAGTTAAATTTTGTTCACTACTCCGGGGCCTTGGGATTTTTAATTTACTTTTCAACTCCCCTTTAACCAAGGAGTATACAGCTTGATAACTACTAGGTATCTCTTTGATCGACCATAGCCAGAGATGAAATTCTTTATAACTAACTGGAAAATCCTTCGGGGTCTCTCAATTCTTGTTGTAATGCAGCAGCTACTTCAACCGATTTTTTTTTGGGTCTACCAAAAATCTGCCGATTTTTTAACAAGTTTTCTATGCCACCCTCTTTATATTGAAAGAGCCAGCGATGAATTGTGGTTTCACTTTTACCCAAAAATGACGATACTTCTCGGACTGTTTCTACTTGTCTTGACTGAAACAAATAAAGCATTTGAACTTTATTATATGCTAAAATTCTTTTTTGTTTTTTCCGAATCTCTAGCAATACTTCTATAGATTCGGTAATCTTTATATGAGGACGCCCAGACATTTTAATGTTCTCCTTTACTTGGAAGGTAACTCTAGCATAACTTTAAAAAAATGGTATTACACATTTTCAGCGCCGATCGCGAGTCAAAGTCTTTTGAGCTAAGGGTTTTAGGCTTATTCAGCAAGCCCTATGTATTCTAGATAATGCCATCACTGCTAAGGTTCGCCAAAATATGCTCACGGACAACTAAAGTGAACAGATTCCTTTGGACTTCATACCAATTGCTAATTATCTTTTTAGAGCGCATCAACTCCAATTTGATAAATGCGTGAAGTGAGCAAAATATAGCCTTTCTCAAAAAGATGAGGTACGTCTGAGAGCTGGTATAACCGCTTAGACGTATAGGGCTCGCATCCCAACAACATACCTCATCTTTCTGATAACCGCTATATGTGAGTTTTGATCGCAGAGGTGTCTCTCACCATGAACCGACAAATTCCACATACTTGTTTGAGTCCTCTATGAAAAGTTTCAATGCCCCAATGTATATCGTGAATTGTGATAAATTCACTTCGACTTGTTTCTTGCAGCTTGGACAGTTCTGGCAGATATAAAATATAATGTCTAGAGTCTTCTTTTTTAAAGTCTTTCCTAAACAATTTTATAAATCCAAATTCTTTCAAATGAGTTATTAATCCTTCATCTGCTATCTCTAAATTACTTACCTGGCAATACTTGTGCGGCTCATTAGAGACGGTTCTGTTTTTTTAAATTCCGAATAAAAAAACAGTTTCTGGTTTCTTAGAAACTTTAAGTTTTCTACTCCTGAATACCAACTATAGCGGTTCTCACAAAGATTCGCGGACGTTGTTGGGCTTGGGCCCTCTTGGTTTAAGCGGTTATATAAGCTGTCAGTTATACCTCATCTTTTTGAGAAAGGCTATATCTCCCGTTACTATTCTTGGTTGTACTCCCCATTCTGTGATTTCCCTCACCATTTATCTAAAATAATCGTTTTTGGTTTTTCCCTCTCTTTTATCGTAAATTCTGTAATTGATTGGCACTGAATTACCATAGATGTCACTATAATATAGCGCGATCGAGTTTAATCCTCTGATCGGCTTATGGTATTTACCTGACCAAAAATAGCTAATTAATTCTGTATGTTTTGGTTCACTATACAGCTTTTATATGACTGTATCGTCAACACTTAATATACCTCCTTCTAAGTTGATAAACTTTTCTATTATCGAAAATAAATCTGACGGTTCATATCTCTCTCACCAAAAAGCGATTAATACTATCATCGGAAACGTCTCCCAATATCTCTGAAGTGCCTACTGCACCCCCCAAACTTGAGTTCTGAGAGTAAAAATAAGGTGTATAGCTCCTTATTGCATCGCGCTGTCGAGGTTTTAGTTATTTTTCTGATTGTCCGATACCTGGCACGTAGATGTTCCCTCTTTATCAATGCACTATTTGGTTATTTTGTCAATGCGTAAGTCCTAATTTACTGAAACATTAGCTATATTTGGTAACCTGCCATACAGATAGCTTGAGTAGTAAAAGGCTGTGGAATCGCTGTCAAATATAATGTTAAGAGTTTTAACGCTTGCGCTACTTTATATGAACTTTAAAATTGCGTCAAAACTCGTAGGTGATTGCAAAGAAATAGTAAAGATATGTTTTGAGTATTGCCAACAGCCAGCAACTTAAGTTTATAGTTGTAGAGACAAATGTTTGATAGATCGTGTTCCAACTTGGTCGATCGCCAAAATAAATAGGTAAAAAAATGCTTAATAAAACTACAAGTAGGCTGAAGACAAGTAATTAGTATGAGAGCCGATAGGGTGTCTTTACCATAGGGTGTCTTTCCCATCAAGTCGCTTTCAGTCCAAAAAATCTTAAAATCAAGCAGACTTTAAAAGATTCTGTCCCTCGAAAATCAGTTTAACAACTCGCTTATCAGCAACCGTATTTCTAGAATCTCAAGGAGCCAACAGTGAAAAGTGTAATTAACCCCTCAGAAGTGTTTGAAGGTGCTAGCAAAGCCGAAATAATCGATCGCATCCAACGGTTAGTTCCCCCAGGTTCCCCGGAACCCCAAGATCCTGAAATCCTAGCAGCCCTACAAACTCTCACCGCACAGCTAATCACCGCCTATCAAGCCGACGGACAACTAGAAAGCGATCCTTTTACCGACGTGCGCGATCGTACAATTCACCTGCACGCATCCGCAGTCAACAGCAAAATCAAAGGAAAAACCATTCTCGTAACCGGGGGAGAAGGATGCGTCGGCGCTTTCTTAATCGAAAAACTCCTCGAATTAGGCGCAACCAAAATCATTTCCGCAGACAAAGCCCGATGTCAAAACCCTGAAGAAACTCTCCCGCATTTTAACAAAGAAGGTGCAGTAACTTTCTATGCGGTTGACATTCGCAACTTGGAGGCACTGAAACATATATTTGAGGTAGAAAAACCACAGATTGTTTTTCACCTAGCAGCCCAACGCCAACCCGGACTAGCTGAAATCAAAATCAGAGAAACAGTTACAACCAGCCTGTTAGGATGCAAACACGTCATCCAGCTATGCGAAGAATACGGTGTAGCAGACTGCGTATTCTCTTCAACAGGCAAAACATCTCGATACTTTACAACCGAAGTTTACGCAGCCTCCAAAAAGTTTGCCGAATGGCAATTTGCCAAAGCAGCTCAAGCGGGAAACGTCACTTACGGGATGGTTCGCTTTACTCATATGTTGGAAAATAGCTTGTTCTGCGAGCAAATGTCCAAAAAAGTAGAGCAAAGTAAAACTGTCAACGTTCACGCTCCCCACCGCTACGTCACTGCTCAAAATCTTGTCGAAGCCGTACATTTATTGCTGAACGCTCTGGTAGTGTCCGTTCCCGGAAAACTGAAATTGGTCGCCGTCAGCAATCTCGGGTGGCCGACAGAAACCTTGGAAGTCGCTCTTTATAAAATTCTTGAATCAGGCAAAAATCTGCCAATTTATTTTCAAGGACTTTTACCGGGATACGAAGAACCGTTTTTCCTCGGACAGTTTGACTGGAGCAAGCCTACAGACATCCATCTGCTAATTAATGTTCTGGAAGATCCTTTTAGAATGATTGATGATGCTGGCGACATGGTAACTGTAGAATTAGCTCCTTTTTCTTTGCGCGTGTTAGATGGACAAGTGTCGAACCTGGAAAACTTAATCAACACTCCAGATTTACCGGAAGTGGAAATCAAGCACGCTCTAGTCGCAGCAGAAAAAGAAGTGATTGCTTCGTCTTTTGCATGGAGTTCACCCCAAGAGTTGTTAAAGATTTTGCAGTGGGGTGTCAATCCCAAGAAATTGCAAGGTTACGGAACAGAAATTGCTGACTACACGGAGATTATCGAACTCCTGCTGCAAGGAATGTACGGGCGGCTCAACGAAGAAGTCTTGAAGGGTGCCGGAATTACTGCTGATGAATTTGAGCAGTTAGTTGACAGTCTTTCTACGCTGGATTCTATTCAAGCAGAAGTGGTATATTTGCGATCGATATCGAGATGTGTCAGACAATCTGTACTTCCCGCACATTTCACCCAAAAAAAACCTGAACCTGTTCCTGTCCGCGATGCAGCGTAATTGAACAATAGTTTAGTGATGGCTTTGTTGATTTTAGTGGATTAAAAATAGAACATCCCAAACCCGGTTTCTTTGAGATACCGGGTTTCTTAAGTCTGGGCCTGTTTGAGGTTGAATTAAGTAATTTATAGCACAATACGGTTTACTTAACGCTTTTTTAGGAATTTTATCAGACGATTTGCTAGGCAATACAGGCATTTTTTGCAAGTCAGATTATTCTTAAAGTCAACCGTATTGATTTATAGCATTTCGAGCGAAAGATGAGGTATGACTGTAAATAAAGTTTTTGATACGATTTCGCTTACTATATAATCACTCTCAGGAGGCTAAAGCCCAACAACATACCTCAGCTATCTGAGGGCTAAAGCCCAACAACATACCTCAACTATCTGAGGGCTAAAGCCCAACAACATACCTCTAGTCTGAGGGCTAAAGCCCAACAACATACCTCTAGTCTGAGGGCTAAAGCCCAACAACATACCTTAACTCTCTTAGGGCTAAAGCCCAACAACATACCTCTAGCAATAAGTCTTATTTAAATTAACAAAATTACGGCTGATGTTGCTAGCAATAACAGGATTCCAACCGCACCTGCGAGGGGTTTTGCTGCTATTCCTGTAATCCATTCCGGTACTTTGTTGGTTTGATTGATTAGTCCTTCTGTATCTACGGTAGTTATACCCCAAATCCATCCGGCGTGGAGTCCGATCGCCAATCCTAAGCTACCATTGTCGGCGATGCGGGCTAAAATTAAAACCAGACCCATCAGCCACAATCCAGGTAGTTGTGGTATAGTTTCTTTTGGCGCCCAAATTAGGTGGGCGATCGCAAAAATTAAGCTGGCGATCGCACCTGCGGTTAATATTGAGTAATCTTGCTGGAGTAGATTTTGCAAACAGCCGCGAAAGATTAACTCTTCTGTCGCGCTAATCCACAGGGCTAATAACAGAGTCACCAGAGTTGAAGGCTTCAGAATTGAAGCCGGAAAATTAATGATTGTTTCGCCTGTTTCGGTTTGAACTTTGGTGTTTTGTAGTTCCAGCCAACCAGCGGTTAATTGCACGCCGAACAAAACTGCTAAGCTGACTACTGCTAATGTTAATCCCACCAGCGAGGATATGAAAGTTGCGGGTTGCCAATCCCAACCCCAGTCAGCCAAAGATGCGCCTTCGATCCAAGTTGTCGCCCACAAAATTAAGGGTACAATTAAGTAGAGGGAAGCGAGTAAAGGCAGTTTTTTGTTGCCTAAAGGTTGGGGCGGATGCCATTTTAGGGCGATCGCCAATATAATTGCTATAGGTAGCCACAAACAAGCCCAAGTTGAGAAAAAAACAATTACTTTGACAATTGCCGGTATTGACGGCGACATCAGTCGCAGGTTATTCAGGCTGTTCCACATTTAAGCGATTTTCTCACAAATAGAAGAGTGTGCAGCGATTTAGGGGTAATAGGAATTACGCTGTTAAACCAGGTTTCTGCCGAATATGCTTGGTTTGGCGATGGGATATTTACTACTAAAATTATGTTCGCTAAAACCACACAATAAAATTGGTTCGCACTCAAGACTCTAGTCGTAATTATGGATGCGGACTAAAGTCCTCACTACAAACTGCGGACTAAAGTCCTCACTACAAACTGCGGACTAAAGTCCTCACTACAAACTGCGGACTAAAGTCCTCACTACAAACTGTTTTTAGGCTGAGGAATTGACTGCAAATGATATAATATCAAATCCTGTATTCGTTACCGGAGTTCCTTAGTGGCTTCAAAGGCGATCGATCCGGCGCTGAATTTGTCTCAGGGACTGGTACATTTCGGGTAAGCGGTTGTACACAGCAGCGGCTTTGAGAAAGAGTTTGTGGGGAATTGCTGGAACCCCAGTCACGATCGCACCTGCGGGCACGTCGCTGTGAATTCCGGCTTTGGCTGTGGCGATCGCGCCATCTCCAATTTTAGCTTGATTGGCTATTCCTACTTGACCTGCCAAAATTACATTATTGCCAATTATTACTCCGCCCGCTAAGCCGACGTGGGCGGCAAAAGCGCAATTTTTCCCGATTTGACAGCCGTGACCTACGTGTACTAAATTGTCGATTTTCGTATTCTGGCCGATGCGGGTTTCTCCGACGGCGGGCCTGTCGATCGTGCTGTTGCAGCCCACCTCAACGCCCTCTTCCAATACCGTGCAGCCAGACTGCTCCATTTTCACCCATCCCGAGGCTGTCGGCACAAACCCAAAACCTTCGCTCCCGATCGCGGCGCCGCTGTGAATGACGCAATTTGCCCCGATGCGAGCACGTTCGTGAATCACACAGTTAGCGTGTAAAACTGTATTTTCGCCAATTACTGCATCTGGATAAATTACGACATTTGGATGAATGCAAACGTTATTGCCGATTTTGACTTTTGCTTGAATAACTGTGTGGGGGCCGATACTGACATTTTCACCGATTTCGGCTTCGGGGTGAATTGTAGCGGAGGGATGTATTTCGGATGCTGGGCGAAATGGTTGGTAAAAAATGCCGATGGTTTGAGCAAATAGCAATCGGGGATCGGCTGCGGCAATCCAAGCAATGTTGCGATCGCTGCATTGAGCTTGCAAGCCTTCATCTAAGGGTAAAATTAAGGCTGAAGCGTTTGTAGTGGCTGCATGAGCGGCAAATTTAGCTCCTTCTATGTAACTGATCGTACCCTCGGTGGCTTCATCGACTGGGGCGGTGCCTGTAATTTCTCGATCGGCAGCGCTGGAGGCTTTTAGGCTGTGGCTGTTGGCTAAATTCAGTTTTTCTACTAAGTCGCTAAACTGCATAAATGAAAATTTGCTGTTAACACCGATTCCTCAAGCTCAAAATCATATCATGTTCGATTGTTTGTAGTCAGGACTTTAGTCCTCGGTTTTTATTCTTTAAAATTATGAGGACTGAAGTTCTCACGAAGAACCTGGAAAGGACTGAAGTCCTCACTACGAACCTGGAAACGAATAACCTGGAAAGGACTGAAGTCCTCACTACGAACCTGGAAACGAATAACCTGGAAAGGACTGAAGTCCTCACTACGAACCTGGAAACGAATAACCTGGAAAGGACTGAAGTCCTCACTACGAACCTGGAAACGAAGAACCTGGAAAGGACTGAAGTCCTCACTACGAACNTGGAAACGAATAACCTGGAAAGGACTGAAGTCCTCACTACGAACCTGGAAACGAAGAACCTGGAAAGGACTGAAGTCCTCACTACGAACCTGGAAACGAAGAACCTGGAAAGGACTGAAGTCCTCACTACGAACCTGGAAACGAACCTGGAAAGGACTGAAGTCCTCATTACGAACCTGGAAACGAACCTGGAAAGGACTGAAGTCCTCATTACGAACCTGTTCGATCGCCCACCCATGAGTTTACCAGCGCCCATGCAAAAGGGAGCCGATGTTTTCTGCTCCCACTCACTCTCGAAAAGGTGTAAAGTATTCAGTTATTTTCGGCAACTATTGTACAGAGGATGCTTCTACATCTACGGTGCGGGGTGTCCCTTCTGCATAGGTGTCGGTTGGTTCTGATGCTGAGGCTGTCTGTGTTTGGCGGGATTTAAAATAGTCGATCGCCATTTGGGACACTTCCGAAATCAGCAATACTGCGATCGCCACATCGTCAATTTGTCCGACTACGGGGAGGAAATCCGGCGCAATGTCGATCGGGCTTACCAGATATGCCAGTGTTCCCAGAATAATCCACCAGCGGTACTTGGGGTTGCGGAGCGTCTCGCGGTACCAGTTGTAAACAGATTGTATAGAAAAGCTCATGGGGTTGTCCTCTCGTTATATTTTCAATCTTGACAAATTCTCGCTCGAAATGCTTGTGGAGATATCCCCCCTAGGGTTGGGAAGAGAATTCTACTCAGAGACATTTGGAATTGGGTACGGGGGATGTGGGTTCATCAGTTGTAGGGGCAGTGGATGGTGCGGGCCTGCCCTCTTAGTTGACTGTTGACAGCTACCCATAGCCGTCGATAGAAGAGGATTGGAGCAATGAATCATTTTATTTGATTTCCCCCTAAACGGGGAGGTTTCAGACCCAATATTTTCGGTGATTTAAACTCGGATTCAAAACCTTTTTCCTACTAACTTTTGCAAGTGCTTGTTTTTGTCCAAAGACTTTAAGTCCGGCTCGGTTCGCTCTAAGCTCAGGTATTTGGATTTGTTCAGCTCGATCGCCCGGGCGATGCAATCTACGGCTAAAATATAGACAACTACAGATTTTGCCTAAATTTTGTACTTTTACGCGATCGTGACTTGCACACAATTTATCAGTTCAATTTATTGGCCTCCCTCAATCTTAAATTAGTCTGATTTCCTCCTCATATTTTTAACAATCAAAATGTTCGTACAAGAACCTTTTTTGGGTATAAAACAACACCTGCTATTTTTGTTTTGGGATCTGGGCGATCGGGTTGATTGCAATACGGTTTACTTAACGCTTTTGATGAATTTCATCTGACGATTTTTGGATTATAAAGAGGTGAAGTAGATATTAAGAAGATTTTACCGCAGAGAACACAGAGAACACAGAGAGGGGAGGGATAAAAGGTTTTTTTCCAAAACCCTCGCAATACTCTTCCCTCTGCGCTCTTAGCGCCCCAATACGGTTCAAAAGTCTTCTCTTGATGGAGTGGATTATATTTCAATACGGTTTACTTAATGCTTTTGATGAATTTCATCTGACGATTTTCTGGCAATATAGCCATTTTGGGCAAGTCAGATTTTTCTTAAGTCAACTGTATTGGGGTTGATTGCTAATATTTCGATCGTCGCAATTCAAAATATCTTGGGCTAGGGCAGCCCTATTTCAACAAACAAAACTGTTCATTAAGGAACAGTTTTTTGGTATAAGTTGACACCTAGTTTTTTTGATAGTTAGGATGCGGTCGATCGCCCGAATTACTGACTTTTTTCGGGTTAAAAATCAGTCAAAATACACATTCATTCTGTTACCTATTTTCTACAATCCTTGCATTCACTGGGTTTCACACTGACACTAATCTCAGTATAAGTTTGACAATCCGATTTTGACAGCTACTATTCTCACCCATCGCCCTACATTCAGCATAAGTACAAATAAATAAAATTAGTATCACAAAATACCCGTAGTCCGAGTTTGGACAGGGCGTTAAGTTCGATCGAAAAAAGGGTAGTTTTCATCCGTCTTGAAACACCCATTTTTGGTCGCCGATCGCAATTTCGCAACCATTTGCCAACCAAAAAGGTTCGTTAGCAGCCAGCCTCTGCCCTCCGACAAAAGTGCCGTTGGAACTGCCGCTATCGACAAGTTGATATCGCTGTTTGCCAACTTCGTCAGTGGCGCGGCGGATTTGGGCGTGGTAGCGGGAACTTTGCGGATCTTGCAACACTAAACTGTTAGTCGGTTCGCGTCCAATTGTAAAAGGATTGGCCGTTAAACCGATCGCCTGTCCAGAAAACTTGTAGATTAAATATGCAGTATTTTTGCGATCGCTGCTGGCGAGTACAGTCGGTGCAAGTGAAGGTGAATTTCTCGCGGGTGGGAGACTATTTTGAGCGAGTTGTTCGCTGAGTTGTTGCAAATCGCGATCGAATCCTGCTGCTGTTTCAGAAGCTGGAAGACTCGCAGGAGAATGACCCGAAATTAAGTTTAACTGCTGGACGGGAGCTTGAGGAACGATCGGGCGGCCAGCTTCAGCAATTCTCATTTGCAGGGCGGCCGAATTTTCTGCTTCCTGTCGCGCACTCATTCCCTCAACTTGGCGGATCACTCCGTTGGTTTCGGGAAAGCTGACATCGCCAATTCGCACGTCTTCTAAATTAAAACCTAGGGGATAAAAGTCTTGGACGCGATCGAGCAAATTTTGGCGCAGCAACAGCCGGCCTTGGGTGATAAGCTGTTGTAAAGAAAATTGCCCGATCGCCAATCCCATACAATCCTTAACTGCACTTGCCAAAGCTGCGATCGGATCGGACAATTCCAAAGCTACCCGTTTCGGATCTATAACTTGATAAATAACCGTCAAAGTCGCATCAATTAAAAATCTATCCTTAGACAAAAAATCTCCGTGGGACTGCACGTCCAAGTTGCGAAGTTTGGTATCTACGAGGACAATTTGACACTGTTCCAGCAGGGGAAGGGCGAAGCTGAAATGGCGCCCGGATTTCAGGGTACGCACGGCGCGGCCGTTTTTGACCAACAAACCTGTGCAACCCGCCCCTATGAAGTCCATGCTAAACCCGGCCCAGCGTTCTGGAGTCACAGTTTGAATCAGGGGAGAGGCGTTGTTCATGGGATGCAGTTTGAGGGAGGGATGATTCTACTTTTAGGGTAACAAATTGCTAGCCGTCGATCGACCTCGCGGTGCGCCTGTTCGGCAACTTCTATACTTTACGCCTCCCAAAGTCCCGATTCAGTACGTACTCGATCTAGTTTGCATCTAATACAATTCCGGTTGCAGCGTCTGGTGATGTTGACTGTTGACTGTTAATTGTTGATTGTTGAACACATCTATAGCGGTTCTCATAAAGATTCGCGGACGTTGTTGGGCTTGGGCCCTCTTGGCTTCATTGGTTATGTAAGCTGTCAGTTATACCTAATCTTTTTGACAAAGGCTATAATTTTTATGTTAACAAAAGGGTGCATCTGGCGCAAGGCAAGGGCGAAGCATTTCGGCACATAATTTATCAGTGGAAATTACAGATTTACTGCCGAAATGCTTCGCCCCTACGAGTATATTTTCATTCATACCAGATGCACGCTAACAAAAAGGCAAAGTCTGGGCGCCGATCCAGAAGTTCTAAACTATAAAAAAACGCCGCTTTGTAGGGCGGCGTTCTTTTTAACTAAGCATTAAAAATGGCATAATTTCCATTTTTGATTCTTAAGTTTTTAACAATCGTAGTACAAAGCAAACTCGTAAGGGTGAGGGCGCAACCGCATCGGGTTGACTTCGTTGTCGAGTTTGTAAGAAATCCAGGTTTGGATGAAGTCTTCGGTAAAGACGCCTGTTTCTGTTAAGAAAGCGTGGTCTTTTTCTAAAGCTTCTAACGCGCCTTCCAAGGAACCCGGAGTAGAAGGAACTTTGGCTAATTCTTCGGGAGACAAATCGTAGATATCTACGTCCAAAGGTTCGCCCGGATCGATTTGATTTTTGATGCCGTCTAAGCCTGCACACAGCATGGCTGCAAAGGCTAAATAGGGGTTGGATGTGGCATCGGGGCAGCGGAATTCTAAGCGCTTGGCTTTCGGGTTGTTCCCGGAAAGGGGAATTCGCACTGATGCCGATCGATTTCCTTGAGAATAAGCTAAGTTTACAGGCGCTTCAAAACCGGGAACCAACCGCTTGTAGGAGTTGGTCGTCGGGTTGGTGATTGCCAAAAGTGCCGGGGCGTGCTTCAGAATGCCGCCGATGTAATGCAGTCCCATTTGACTGAAACCTGCATATTGATCGCCTGCAAATAGCGGTTGGCCATCTTTCCAAATCGACTGGTGAACGTGCATCCCGGAACCGTTGTCGTTAAACAGCGGTTTGGGCATGAAGGTGATGGTTTTGCCGTATTTTTTGCCGACGTTTTTGATGACGTATTTGTATGTCAGTAGATAGTCAGCGGCTTGGACTAATGTCGCAAAGCGGAAACCGAGTTCGCACTGCCCGCCGGTGGCTACTTCGTGGTGGTGCTTTTCGATTGGTACGCCGCATTTTGCCATTGTCAGCAGCATTTCCGTTCTCATGTCTTGAGAGGTATCGGTTGGTGCTACTGGGAAATAACCTTCTTTGTAACGCGGTTTGTAGCCGAGGTTGCCGCCTGCTTCTTCTTTGCCGGAATTCCAGCGACCTTCGACGGAATCTACGTAATAATACCCGGAATTTTGCGTTTGGTCGAAGCGAACGTCGTCAAAAATGAAGAATTCTGCTTCTGGGCCGAAGAATGCTGTATCGCCGAGACCGGTGGTCAGCAGGTAGTCTATCGCTTTTTGGGCAATGGTGCGGGGACAGCGGCTGTACGGTTGGCCGGTGCGGGGTTCCTTGATGCTGCAAATGAAGCTGATGGTGGGTTCTGCCATGAACGGATCCATCCACGCGGTGGTAGGATCGATGACCATTGTCATGTCTGATTCGTTGATGGCTTTCCAGCCCCGAATGCTGGAACCGTCGAAGGGTACGCCGTCGGTGAAGGCGGTTTCGTCGATTTGGTCGTGGTACAGGGAAAGGTGTTGCCAGATCCCCGGCATATCGATGAATTTCAGATCGACGATCTGGATCTTATTTTCTTTTATGTAGTTTAGGGCTTCTTGGGGTGTCTGGAACATGACTTACTCCTGATATTGGTTTTGTTGCGGGCGATCCTCTTCGTTGGCGTAGCCCCCGTAGGGGCGGGCTTCGCTAACGGCAAATTTCAGACTGTTTGCGCGATCGTATGCCTTGAGTACCCACAGTTTTGTAACAATAGATACAAAATATTAAAGTGGGCCCAGTGGATCAGGACAATTTGTGATGATTGCCTTGTCTGTGTTTCGGCTGTTGATATCAGGCAAACGGCTGAACTTGGCGGTCATTTGCCGGGGAGGGACTACCCTGTGTGCAAATCCTATCTCAAATCTTAATCAAAGGCCGATTTGTAGTAGTCTACAATAGGCGGTCTATCTCAGATAGCAAAGTATTGATAAAGATTTTTGGGAGAGAAACTTATGCGCGATGCCGTGACGAGTCTGATTGAAAATTATGATGTTGCTGGTAGGTATTTAGACCGAGATGGTATCGATCGGTTGAAATCTTATTTTGCAACTGGCACAGCACGGGTACAAGCAGCAGCAGCGATTAACAGCAATGCTGCGGCTATTGTCAAGCAAGCTGGTATTCAGCTATTTGCAGAACAGCCCGAACTGATTCGTCCCGGTGGTAATGCCTACACAACTCGTCGCTACGCGGCTTGTCTGCGAGATATGGACTACTACTTGCGCTACGCTACCTACGCCTTGGTGGCTGGAAGTACCGATGTGCTGGACGAGCGCGTGCTCCAAGGTTTGCGGGAAACTTACAATTCTCTGAGCGTTCCCATCGGCCCGACGGTGATGGGGATTAGCATTATGAAGGAGATGGTTAAGGCTCAGGTTGAATCTGCCGGCTTGTCTGTCGGGCCTTTTCTAGAACAGCCTTTTGATTATATGATTCGCGAATTGAGCGAACAAGATATTTAAGTCAAGCAAGCTGGTTTTTTTAGCAGCAAATTGCTTTTGTGGCTTGCACGTAGCAGGCTCTCGATCGCTTTTTTGGGATCACAGCAGAAAAGCGATCTTTTTTATGGATTATACCATTTTCGATTGGGGCTTAAAGAATAGACAATGACTTACTGCCTAAGGGTTTGGAGTTGGCTCTTCATTTGTATTCTTGTTGGAAATTGGTATTAAAAATCGCCGACATATCCCCAGACGAGGCATTTGTCGAGGGGATTTTTCGTGTGGTGGCGGTTGATTTGGTCGGTGCTGATTGCTTCTACTTCGCCGTTGGGGTAAAGAATGTGGATTATGTTGCCACTGACGAAGGCCAGAGGATTTTCTTGACAAATGTCAGAATTTCTGATCGGAAAGTTCGTTTTTTTCATGTCCATCGCCCTGATTGTGTTTGTAGCGCATTCCCCTGTATTTACATAATCTTTGATTTGCGACATTTTTTATGTGATTCTACGAATGTCGATGTGTGATAAAACTACAGGCTCATAGCGATCTAAGTCACATCATGTGGGGTGGGAGCGATCGCCCATCGAGCTTCAAAATACTATAAAAATGCTGATGTGAGGGCATCGCCCTCGGAAAACCCAAATAATTATAAAAAATCCGCAGTCGGGTTTTTGCGTAAGTGCTAATCTGATACTGTCCTTAACCCTATCCGTACAGATTAAACACCTTGGCTAAACAACGAATAGACACTTTATTGGTAGACCTGGATTTATGTACCTCCCGACAACAAGCTCAAGCCTTGATTCGGACTGGCCAAGTCTCGATCGACCAACAGGTAATTGACAAACCGGGCACTGAGGTTGACATTGCAGCCAATATTTTGATTAAACAGCGATCGCGCTACGTTTCCAGAGGCGGCGACAAATTAGCCAAAGCTTTAGAAATCTTTGCAATTCCCGTCACGGACAGAATTTGTCTGGATGGGGGTATTTCCACAGGCGGTTTTACCGACTGTTTGCTGCAAGCCGGCGCGGCCCTGGTATACGGGATCGATGTTGGCTACGGTCAAGCTGATTGGCGCTTACGCAACGATCCGAGGGTAATTTTGAAAGAACGCACCAATTTGCGCTACATGACTGCTACGGAGCTTTACGGAGACTCACCGCGAGCAGATTTGGCGGTAGTAGATGTGTCGTTTATTTCGCTGGATAAGGTTTTACCGGCGCTGTGGGAATTGTTGGCACCACCGCGAGAAGCGGTATTGTTGGTAAAGCCGCAATTTGAGGTGGGGCGCGATCGCGTCGGGAAAAAAGGCGTAGTCAGAGACTCGGCAACTCAAGCCGATGCGATTTTTCAAGTGTGGAAGGCAGCTACAGCTTTAGGATGGCAGGAAAGAGGCTTAACGTGGTCGCCTTTACTTGGCCCGGCCGGTAATATCGAGTATCTTTTATGGTTGGGGATCGATCGCGAACAGGAACCAGACCAAAGTGCGATCCTCTTCGAGGGCTGCGCTAACGAAGAGGGTGTTGTGAAGGAACGGATCGCACAAGTCGCAAAAGCGGCCGCCCAGGAACTTGTCAAGTGATTTTAGATTTTAGATTTTAGATTGACTGCAAAATGTCAAACTAATCAATTTTAAGACTCAAATGTGGAGAGCCAGATTTATCTAAAATTTTAAATTGTTTTGTCAATCAGACTCCTAAACTTTCACAAGAGTGAATAATTCCATGCAGCCATTAAAACAAGTCGGTTCAATTTTCTTGTACGTCCTAGGTGGCATAGGTTATCTGGCGATTGCAGCTATTATTGTAGGCGTGTCAATTCTCATCAAGTTCGCAGCTCTGCTGCTGGCAGATAAATTATTATATACAATTCTGATTATCGGTGATTTGTTGAGGGGCATCGAAATTATTGAACTGTTAAATATATTGGTATTTGCTTTTATCGGCATGGGATTTGGCATCGCGACAAAACTGCTACATCCTAAATACAGTCGCCAAATTAGTGCGGCTTTGTTGATACCTATAGTTCCCATAGTTTTCATGAGTACGCCAGCCATCAGATATAATTCTTGGCTGGACAAAGTAGCGGAATCGGATAACTTATCGCCGACGGAAACTGCAACATTAACTAACTCATTTTTGAAGCGAAAGGTAGGAGTGGAGCGTTTTCTCGGTTATTATGTATATACCGGTCAGTTTCCGGTGATTCCCACAAAACAATCTGAGATGAAAGACCTCGACAGCTTTGAAAAAAAGGTTAATTCGAGATTTGTGCAGTTAACTGGTGTTGCTCCGACGATTGTTTCTTGGTCAATGCGGGTTTGTTTTTGGCTGATTAGAATATTTTACTTTTGTATTGCGGTAATTGCGACGATTGTTCATTTTAGGGAAGGTGTGAGAATCGCCGGACGATAAGAATATAATCCGCATTAGGTTTGTAGTGAGGACTTCAGTCCTTAAAAGTTTGTAGTGAGGACTTCAGTCCGCATTAGGTTTGTAGTGAGGACTTCAGTCCGCATCTCTCATGACTAGGACTCACATTCCGAACGATCGAACCAAGTTGATGATAGCTCAATCGGATGTAGTATTATTGACAATAGCTGCTAGATATCGATCGCCTTTTTTTAATTACCAATTTTGAATTCTTGCTGCAAGCGATCGATAATTGTATTGCGCTCGATGGTAGCTAGAATCTCTTGAATGACAGTATCCTGTCCCAGAGGGCCCCAGGTGCAGCCTCTTTCTAAATAAACTTGGGCGGCGCGACCGACAGCGTAGGTTCCGTAGGCTGCTAAACTAGCTTGAGTGACAGCGACTCCGGCGAAAGTCGAAAAGCCGATTTGTGGGGCGACAGCGGCCGCACTTTTCCCAAATCCCAAGAGGAAACTGCTACCTAATTCTCCCAAAAGTACGCCGCCAGCGCTGGAGAAAATAGTTTGCCAAAGTTTGCCGGCTTCGTAACCAGTCATCGGTAAACAGTAAAGTCTGGATAAAGAGCGAATTAAGGCTAAATCTGCGACTGTTGCGCCCATTATGTCTAGGAAAGCAACGGGATTTAAGCCTACCGCCAAAGCTTTATATTTGGCAAATTGCCAGATTAAATCCTCGGCTTCTGTTTGTCGCAATTTGAGCACTTGATGGGCAAGATTTGTTTCGGCATCTCTAGCTTCTACTAAAGCATTAAGTGCGAGGAGCGATCGCCCTTCTCTGTTAAGAATTGTCAAAATTGTGTGCTTGAGTTCGTCTATTTGGGGAGGCGGGGACTCCCATTCGTGAGTGACACTTCCATCTGACCATTCTACCCGCACTTGCACCGGTGCGGGTTCGGCGGCTACCATGACTATTTCTAAGGATTTGGCAATTTTAGCGGGTGGTTTTGCTGTAGATTTAGGAGCAGGGATCTTATTTTGGCGATCGTCCAAATCGTCCAAATCTTCCTTATCTGTTACCGCATCGGCTGCTAGCTGTTCGGAATTTCCCAGCGCTTGCAAACTTTCGTAAATAGCTTTTCGGTCTAATTCTGGATACAGGTCAATTTTATTAAAAACTAAAATTAGCGGCTTTTGAGCAGTTTGTAATTCGCACAAAGCTTGATATTCAGTACGAGTGATATCGCCAGCCACAACAAATAGAATTAAGTCAGCTTGGCGAGTTACTTGTTTCGCCATGTCGCCGCGCACTTCCCCGCCAACTTCATCAAGTCCGGGAGTATCAATTAATTCTACTTGAACCCCCCGCTGCCCCCCCTTAGCAAGGGGGGGTTCCAGAAGCCCCCCCTTAGCAAGGGGGGGTTGGGGGGGTTCTACGCTGTCAAGGAGGGGTAAAGGCACACTCCAACGTACCGAACGCGGCCACTGAGTCACGCCGTTGAGGGGGCCTGTTTGCAGGATTTTTTGACCTAAAAGTGCGTTTAATACGGCTGATTTGCCGCGACTGACTAGGCCGAAAGTAGCAATGCGAATGACATTATGGTCGAGTTTTTCGGAAGTGGAAGTTAAAATATCTAACTGAGTTTGCAGCGCGGCTTCTAATTCTGTGTTGTTCGAGTTTTTTTTGCCTTGGCGCAGGTAGGAGTAGCGCGCGAGGGCTTGGCGCAAACTGGCGCGGGCTAGGGATAGGCGATTTTCTTGAAGGGAATTGTCAGCCATTGGCGATCGGCTTTTTTAAGCTATGTAATTGAGCGTGGAAATATAACATCCTATTTCTTATTTTAATACAATTTTTGATAAATTTTATGACTTACCCAACTGTCCCACGAAATCAAGGTACGTAGTTGCGCTTGAGCGCTCTTTCATCATAATAAGAGAAGAGCGCTAAATCTGAGGTACGTAGTTGCGCTTTAGCGCTCTTTGACATACATAATAAGAGCGCAAAGCTCGCACAAACAAGGTACGTAGTTGCGCTTGGGCGCTCTTTCACATATATAATAAGAGCGCAAAGCTCGCACAAACAAGGTATGTAGTTGCGCTTGAGCGCTCTTTCACATATACAAGAGCGCAAAGCTCGCACAAACAAGGTACGTTGTTGCGCTTGAGCGCTCTTTCATCATAATAAGAGAAGAGCGCTGAAGCGCAACTACGTACCTACTAAACCCCAGATGTCTGAGGCGACAGACGACTTGCAATTTGGTTGACGAAAGATTGCAAGAAGGAAACTTGTTGATTTTGCTGAAATACTGCTTGCAAAGTCTTAGTCAACTGATTGAGACTGAAAATGCCTTTGGCCGCATTTTCCAGTTCTTGATTTTGGAAATATTCAATCAAACTTAGTCCAGCTATTCTGGTAAAATAGGCTGCACTAATTCCCTGCACTGCGCCTCCGGCTGCATAGGTAACGGCATTGCTTTTGAGCAGTCCAGTAATAGTTTGGGTAGACACTTCTACCAATCCCAGTTTGAACATTTGGGTTGCCAAAGTTGCCGCGACTGTCTTAGCTTGGTCTAAGGAAAACTGTTGCTTGTAGATAGCGCCGAGGTCGATTACCAGTTGGGTGCTGATGGCGGTTGTGGCTAGCAAGTCTAAGGCTGGAACCGGGTTAGCAAAAACGGCGGCGGCGGCGATATACTGATATTGTTCGATGATGGGCATTGCCCGATCGCGCCTGACGCCATTTAATAAGGTTTTTGCTTCTAATTTAACCGTTGCAGCCTCGCGCACTGCACTCGCCCAGACCAACTGTTGCCGTTCTTCAGTTACGATTTGAGTCAATCTTGCTGTCAGCGGTTCGAGTTGAGAGACTTGAGTTTCAATCCGTTCTTGAACAGTGCCGTCCGCTTGGTGCTGCCGCACTTTAATCGAATTGGGGGAAGCTGCGATCGCAATTATATCTTCTGTCCCCAATATTCCTTGCATTCTTTGGTGCAACTGCTGCAAAATTTGTGACTGCTGCGCTGGCAAATATTGGTCTAGTTTGTTCAAAACTAGCAGCACGCGCTGACCTGCGGACGCTAGTTGAGATAATGTTTGAAACTCGGAATCCGTGATATCGCCCGCCGTGACAAACAGCACTAAATCACCGCCGATTTTGGCATCGGAATTTGTGGTATTGGCAAACAGCGGTACTGTTTCTGACAAAATCTGCTGTTGTGGCTGTTGGGATGCCCACTGAGAGTTTAAAACTTGAATTAAGGCAGTTTTACCGACTGATTTGCCACCAGTTACGGTAATCCGCAAATCTTGTCTGTCTAATTCGGCTTTGAGTCGATCGAGCTTTGCGGTTAGATGAGCCGGATTTACCGAGTTTTGAGCTTCTGAGGCGAGCAATTTAATTGCTGCTTCGGCAGTCGCGATCGCTTTTTCGGCTGCTTCCCGCTTGGCCAGGGGCTGCGGGAGTTCGAGTTCGAGTGTGGGAGATTGTTGTTTCCACCACCAATACCCCGCACCGGCAGCCGTCAAGCCGATGAGTGCCGTTTCTCCCATTTCTGAACCCGAATGCTGTAGAGTTTCCAACAGCCACAGCGCTGCTGAAAGTCCTATTCCGCCTATCAAAATTGGTCGCCGCAAGTTAAGTGTCATTTTTCCCTTCCTGTGGGTATTATCGCCAAGCTTAACCTTACCGGGCTTGGTCTCCCTCCCTATATTCCATCGTACCTCTGCGACATCCAAACTGCCGATCGGGCGATCGGGCGGATTGCACCCTAAACTTTTTTCACCAGTGCAAAATCAACTTAATAGAGTAACCGCAGATGCCAAGGAGATAAACACAGACAAACGCAGATGATTTCCTGATGGGAAAATGAAAAATATGGTGTCAGAAACCGGGTTTTTTAACTAAATACTAGCCAAAAACCTTCTATCGCGAAAAACCCCGGTTTCTTGAACTTCGTTAATCTTTGAGAAATCGGACAGATAATTGACTAATCTCCCAGACAAATTCCCAAACCGCGGGCCGTTTTAACCAAAGTACCATCGAAGTCTACAGGTCTGTATTTGGCGATCGCATCTTCCAGCGGAACACTCACAACTTCCCGCTGTTGCCAAGATACCATGCGGTCAAATTTCTTTTCGGCAACTAAATCAACTGCTGCGACACCAAAAGCCGAAGCAATTAATCTTTCTAGCGGAGAAGGCGTTCCTCCGCGTTGAATGTGTCCCAAAACTGTGACGCGAGTTTCTGCACCGCTACAATCAGAAATTGTATCAGCTAAATACTGACCTATGCCACCTAATCGACTTTGGCCTAAGCGATTTGTGTGCATTACTAAATCGCCTGCTTCTGTCCGCACAGCCTCCGCTACTATAATTAAACAGTAGTTTTTTCCGCGTTGTTGGCGTTCTTGAACTTTGGCGCAGATTTCGGAAATTTTGTAAGGAATTTCGGGAATCAGAATTATATCAGCACCGCCAGCAATTCCGGCACTAATCGCAATATGTCCGGCATCGCGTCCCATGACTTCAACAATCATGACGCGGCTGTGACTGGCCGCTGTAAAATGTAAGCGATCGAGTGCTTCTGTGGCAATATTGACAGCAGTATCAAAACCGATCGAACGCTCGGTAATTCCGACATCATTATCAATAGTTTTAGGAATAGCAACTAAATTCAAATTGCCTTCTTTAGCAATCTTTCTGAGAATGGCGAGACTACCATCGCCACCTATCCCAATTAAGGCATCCAAACCTAGTTGATGGTAGCCTTCAATAATATCATCAGAGCGATCGCGCAAACTGCCATCCGGCATCGGGAAAGCAAAAGGATTGCCCTCATTTGTAGTGCCTAGCATCGTACCGCCAATAGTCAGCCAGGAATCTACTTTCTCAATATTCAAGGGTGTAGCTTCAGGAGGGCGACTCATCAACCCTTTGGTGGCTTGACGAATGCCCATCACTTGCCAATTGTATGTTCCCGTCGCGCGGTAAACAACGGCTCTAATCACGGCGTTTAAGCCTGCACAGTCACCCCCGCTGGTGAGAATGCCGATACGTTTTTGTTCTCCCATAATTAAGCCAGACTTTTGTTCCTCAGTACATGATTGATATGTTTAGATTCCGATTCGTTCAATCCTGATTTTCGACTTGACATACTCCCCGGCCGTACCGTGGGATTCTTGACACTTCACCGAGATGTGCCACAAGTGGTCTTATCTTCTCTCTGTGTCCGTTTATAGTCGTGGAAATGCCCTATCCCGACTTTGTTTATATTCTTTGCTGCATTCTCATCTCTGTCGTGTTCAGTGCCGCAATTCAAGCATTGAACAGATCGGATTTTCAAATCCAATTTTCCCCATCTGAAACCGCAATCCGAGCAAATTTGACTTGTCGGTTCCCACCGACTAATTACCCTAAACTCTCTGCCAATTTTTTCAGATTTCGCCTCGCACAAAGCTCTAAATTGATACCACCCTTGCTGGCTAATCGCTCTTGACAGCTTTCGATTTTTGACCATGCCAAACACATTTAAATCTTCCAAAACAATTACTTGGTTATCGTTAACTATTTTGGTTGACAGTTTGTGCAGGAAGTCTTTGCGAGTGTCGGCAATTTGGTTGTGCAGTTTGGCTATTTGAATCCGAGTTTTATTTCTGCGTTTTGAGTCCTTGGGCTGTCTTGCTAGCTTGCGCTGTAGCTTACGATTTTTTTGGTCTAGCTGTTTGTAGCTTGGACTTTGGGCTGATGTTCCGTCACTCATCACTGCAAAGGTTTTAATACCGAGATCGATGCCGATGCTGTGGTTTTTGGCTTCGACAATATCGGGATTAATTTCTACAACAAAACTAAGGAAATAGCGGTTAGCGCAATCTTTGATTATGGTTGCAGAACTAGGATCTGAGGGCAACTGTCTCGACCAAATTGGTTTGACAACGCCAATTTTAGCTAGATAAACCCCATCTCCCTTAATTGAAAAGCCGTTGCGAGTTAGCCTTGCTGATTGGCTGTTTGTGCGTTTTTTGAACCTTGGATAGCCTACTTTTCGTCCTTTTCTTTTTCCCTTACAGGATTCAAAGAAATTCTTAAAAGCTGTTTCCAAGTCTGCTACAGACTGCTGCAAGGGAATTGCTGAAACCTCACTCAGCCATGCTCTTTCTTCAGTTTGTTTTGCCCCAGTGATTACTATTTTTTGAAGAAGAGCCGATTTCGGCTTTTTTTCAGATTGTTTGCAAAGGGCTAAAGCATCATTCCAAACTACACGCACACAACCAAATAACCGAGATAAACTCTGTTGCTGTTGGTTGGTTGGATAGAAACGGAATTGATACCTTGCTTTCATTTTTATTGGCTATCTATTTACTCTATTATACTACTATGATTCGCTGATAGAATCAAGAAGATTAAAGCCGTCCTATAAGGACGGGGCTTTAGACCCATTTCTTTGGTAAGTAGTTAGAAATAAACTTTACTCTGTAACAGAATGTAAAGCTATAATAACCTTTGTAATTGCTTCGTTGCACTTTGTTTCACTGGCAATGACATACTTATGTATTTTCAAGCTTCACCTAATTGAGCAGCTCATCTGCGATCCACCGTACAAGCTTGATAGCCAACTTTCGTAGCGTCCCAAATCACCGTCTCAAATACAACATAAATTTTACTTGGGATTGAGGCGTTTAGAAACTTGGTTAACGATACCGCTGAGAATTGCACCGCCCATGAGAATACCGAGGGCAGGATTAAATACGGGCTGCCAAAGACTGTACCATAAATCGAAACCGAGATTTACGCCAGTCGATCGCCCTGCAACGGCGATCGCAAACCACGCAAAAATCGCCAAGACGAAAAACACATCAGCGACTAAAATCAAGTTGAGGAAGTTAAGAATTTTATCTTTCATGGTCGAGGATTCCTTTTTGAGTGTATGTGTGTCAACTTTTGACAAGAGGTTGGCAAGGGAGCCGATGGATAGCTGCAACAGGCGATCGAATCAAGATAAAATAAAATATCATTCAATTGTTTTCGCATACTTGTGGTCAAAATATGGTTCGTTATACACTTCCTCAAAGCCCCGAAATTATTTTAACCGTCAAAGGGAAAGATTCAGCGAAAGCCCGCGAAGAAGCAATGGATAAGCTGATGCTGCTGATGGATGAAGGTAAGCTACCTACAGAGCTCGCAGAAGGATTTGGGCCCAAGCAGTTTGTTGAAGTTATCGAAGATGCTGCTGTGTCTGACGGTGAGGACGCAATTACTGAAGCAGTGCAGATTTTGAGCAATTTGGCAAGTCTCAAATTGAAGGTGATGGAATCGCGGGAAGAAGCCCTAAAAATCCGGGAGGCGATCGATATTTTGTTTACAGATGAGCCTGTGAGTGCGGAGGAAATTGGTCGTTTGAAAGACGGTTTTAAGGTTCTCAAAAACTTCGCTCAAGCTAATGTCCGCTATCGAGAAGCTAGGGGCAAAGCTGAGGAAGCTCGGGCAATTCTGGACGAAGCTTTGCAATCTGTAGAATCGGAAAAAAAGGCACAGAAATCAGCGAAATAGTAGCTAACTGTAGGCAGGGTAAGCGCACGTTAAATAGTAGCTCAGGATACAGATTAATAAGCCAGATACTGAGGTTAAAGGTGCAATGCTAAAGGTTTGTTAGATTTCCTCGCTTCGAGGCTGACACAAGGTAACACTGGAGGGTATTCCCACCTCTTGGTTACCGTTATGTCTCAAGGATTTGCGCCCGCTGCCCGCTGTTGAGCTGCCCACACCTCGTGCGGTTCCCTTAGAAATATCAGCCTTAAGCCAAGGATTAGTAGACTGTTTTAAATCCGTCGAAGATCGAGCGAGTCGAACGGGGACAATGGCATCCTTTATCCGATATTCTGATCGTGGCGATTCTCTCCACCATTGCAGGCGGACAAAGCTCTTAAGCCATGGTGGAACTCTATGGCAGTAGCAAACAAGCTTGGCTCTCCACCTTCTTAGCACTCCCCAATGGCATCCCCAGCCCAGATAGCTTTCGGCGGGTGATTGAACGTCTCCACCCCAAACAGATGGAAGCCGCCTTCGATAACTGGGGGCGTTGCTGATTTACGGTATGAAAGGCTAAATAGGTCTGTCATAGAAACCAGTATCCACAAAGGTTTTGGATTTTAAACTTATTTTTTTCATACCATGATTAAGCAACGCCCAATATTTTAATAGAAATAGCAAAGAAAGAACACTCTTGACTGAAGTCCCCCGAGCCGCTTCCCTAGGAAGGACTAAAGTCACGCTTGTTTCCCGCATCCGGTATTGATTTTTATGAGCGATGACTATATGGTGAAGGTATTAGTCGCAGCGCTCCCTGAACTCTCTCAAAGTAGCAGTCCTACAACCTAGATGGCAAGTGCGTTAAATGGTATTAATTTGTGGGGTAGGCTTGCTGTGCCTACCCCTGTATGTATGTTGCTATTAGGCTAGGCGCGAACGCTCCTTTCTTTTTTGCTACCTTCAAAGTCTCGAGCCGACCCAACTTCGTAGCCTCCTGTCCGCAAGCGGCGGTCTAAATCGCTGGCTTCGGGAGAAGTTTTTGTGGCTTCTTCGATTGTCACTCTACCTTCAAGTACGAGTTTGTAAAGATCCTGGTTGATAATCTTCATGCCTTCGTAGGTGTCATTTTGCATCAACCGGAAAGCTTCATCATCATCACCTTTCATCAAGTAATCGTGCATGGCTGGCGTGTTCACCAAAATATCGTGAACTGCGACGCGGCGGTTGTCAACTGTTGGCAGCAAAAGTTGGGCAATTACTGCTACTAAAGAATCGCAAATTTGAATCCGCATTGCCTGCTGTTCCTCGGGCGGGTAGAGGTTTAACAAGCGGTTAAGAGCGTTGATGGCGCTGCGAGTGTGGAGGGTTCCCAATACTAAGTGACCAGTTTGAGCTGCTTGCAAGGCTGTATTGATGGTAACGCGATCGCGCATTTCCCCGATCAGGATGACATCGGGGTCTTCCCGCAAAACTGCCCGCAAAGCCTGCTGGAACTCGTGGGTGTGCAAGCCGACTTCCCGCTGGCTGACCAAGCATTTTTTAGAAGGGTGAATGAATTCGATCGGGTCTTCAATTGTAACTACGTGCTTCTGTTCCGTCTGATTGAGGTGGTCGATCATCGCAGCTACTGTTGTCGATTTCCCTGAACCCGTAGGCCCTGTAATCAAAATTAATCCTTGCGATCGCAAAATGATCTTTTTGAGAACGTCGGGCAACCTCAAGGAGTCGATAGTGGGTATTTCTAAACTGATTAACCGCAATACTAGGGCGCCGCCGCTGAGGGAATCAAAACAGTTTAGCCGACACCGCACGAAGCCTGGGTAAAAAATTGCTGAATCTAATTCCTTGGTAGTTGCAAACTGTTTTCGCTGTTCGGGGGTGAGAATTTCGGCTAAGTATTGTTCAAAAATTTCTGGCGTGACTTTGGGGTGGGTGGTTGCTACTTGCATCACGCCCCGAATCCGAAATCGAGGTACTTGGCCGACTCGAATGTGAATATCGGAAGCCGAGGCGCTATGGGCATCTCTGACCATTTGTTCGATCGTACTTATGGGAGTCTCAACAGCCCGCTGATGATGATGCTGCTGCTGTTGCTGCTGCTGTTGCTGCGCCGGCGGGTGTGCAGCAGGCGCCGGGGGTGGTGGTGGTGGCGCAGGAGTTGCAGCCAAGGGTGGCGGTGGCGGGGGGGTGCGGCGGGCTTGAGGGTCGGGTTTAACTGGTGTAGGATTGTTTAATGGGTTCATTTTTTAGTCTCCAGTCAGTCGATTTTAGATTTTAGATTTTAGATTTTAGATTAACTCGCAGGTTTGAATCTGGGAGTTTCAACTATGGTCTAAAATTTGGGGATTGACCGTGCGCGATTCAGTGTCGGGATCTTGTATCCGTTATTGGGCGGGGTCAAGGTATGAGTGAAAAAATTCCCGATTTATAATCTAATCGCTCGCTTGCTAATTCGGTGCCAAATGCTGAGAATATTTTACAATTAGGCTTGATGGGCGATCGAGTAATTAACAGTTTTAACTTCTATGAACATCCGTCACAAAATTGCCGATTGGCTCGAAAATCGGGCTGTTACTCCTGCCTACGCGGGTTGGCTGCTCTCAGGGATGACGGTGTTCTTTTTTGGATCTGCTACTAATACAATGGCTGGGTGGCTGTACGCGCTCAGCGGTGGCAGTTTGGCGCTGCTGGTAGTAGCTGCGGTTTTGCCTGCAAAATCGCTGCGTTCCTTGGAAGTGCGCCGCCACCCGATCGAACCGGTGAGTGCTGGCGATAAAATCACCGTGGAACTAGAAATCGAAAATAGCGCCCGCCAACCTAAAACCTTGTTGCAAGTGGTAGACATCTTACCGTTTGTATTAGGAAAAGAGCTTGTCCGCCCGATCGAGATCGTAGAGCCTAAAAGTATATACAGGGATACATACTACTTGGAAGTCCGGCAGCGGGGCGTCTATCGCTGGCAAGAGGTGCACTTGAGGACTGCCGCGCCTTTAGGGTTGTTTTGGTGCCGTCGCAGCCGCCCGGTAAAAGCGGTGGCGGTGGTTTACCCGCAGGTTTTGCCGTTGAGCACTTGCCCTTTGATCGATCGCATCGGTCAAGAAGACAGTCCGCAATTGTACGATCGTAGTCGATCGCAAACCGCTACCGAAGGCCTCACCCGCAACCTGAGACCTTACCGTCACGGAGACCCCACCCGCCTGATTCACTGGCGTACCAGCGCCCGCTACGGAGAACTGCGGGTGAGAGAGTTAGAAGTTGCAGCAGGCGGTCAAGAAATTATTATTGCTCTCGACAGCGCTGCATTGTGGCAACCAGAGGAATTTGAACGAGCGGTGACAGTAGCAGCGTCTCTTTACTTCTATGCTAGCAAGCGCCTGTTAAACGTCAAACTTTGGACGGCAGGAACCGGACTTGTATCGGGGAACCGGGTAGTTTTGGAAACTTTGGCGGCGGTTAATGCTGGGGAAGATGCGATCGATAGTCGATCGCAACTATCGATAATTTGGCTGACTCAAAACTCTGCAAGTTTAAACACTCTTACGCCCGGTAGTCGTTGGGTACTCTGGCCGAGTTCCACTGCGACGGAAACAGGCGAAAAACTGTTAGTAAAACACGATTTACCTGGTTTAGAAATTCGCTCTGATAGACCTTTAGAACTTCAGTTACAAGATGCTTTAGAAAGACCGATTAGTTATTAAGATTGAGTGGATGACTTTTTATGTATCCTATTAAATCCGGTGACAGCAGAATTGTCGAAAGTGCGATCGTCCCCGCTCGCCAGAGGAGATAACTTGCGAGCTCTTAAGCTCGCACTGGTAAAATCATGATTCTGATGCAAACGCAAACGAGAGGGCAAGCTTTTTCCTATTTAAATAACATATTTGGGGCGGACAATCTTAGCCCACCCCACAAGATTTTAATTGTAGAGAGTTGACGTACTCCTCGGCATGAATGCGCGAGGATTCTCAAAGGTTGCATGAAAGCGGGCTTTAGCCACGCCTTCATGCCTTCTTTTTCCTGCTTCTCGGATTCTTAACTAGACTGTTACCAGTCCCCGCCAGACCATCTCCACAGGCAATTTCTTTTATATCTACCGAGCGTCCCTCGGCGGATAATCCGCGATTACGAATAACTTGAGATGCTGCTACATCTCGATGCGTTGTATACCCGCATTCTGGACAGGTGTGAACTCGATTATTAAGCTCTTTCTTGCCAGTATGCGTATCACAATTAGGGCATACCTGAGAGGTAAAATCCTTATTTACTTTTTCAAAGTAAACCCCACGCTTCCAGCACACCCAAGCAAGAATCGCAACAAATTGACCAAAGCCAGCATCTAAAGTGTGTTTGCAAAACATACCTTTAGCCCAAACTCGAAAATCGATATCTTCAACAAATATCATTCCCGCATCTTTTACTACTTCGTGAGCCAATTTAAAATGCCAGTCTTTTCTAGTGTCGGTTACACGCTGATGTAGTCTAGCAATTTTTCGATTTAACTTATGGCGGTTGTTAGATCCCTTCTTCTTGTTCTTGAGCCGACGTTGCAGCAATTTCAGCTTGCGGTGTTCGACTGCTAGAAACTTAGGACGTTTAATTAATTTACCCTCAGAGGTTGCTAAAAATTGGTCTAAGCCTAAATCTATGCCAATCGGATATCCAGTTGCAACAGGCTCAGGCACATTAACATCACATTCTAGTGAAATTATGACGAAATATCCGCTAGCCTTACGAACGATTCGAGCTTGTTTGACTGCAAACCCATTAGGAATCTCCCTAGATTTTATGAACTCAACAACACCTAATTGTGGCAGCTTAATGCTATTTCCTTGGATGCAGTTTTTGAGCATTTGAGGAAATACAAATGACCGCATTCGGTATTTGCTTTTAAATCTCGGAAACCCCATACCCTTACGCTTCATGTCTAGGAAGGCTGTCTCCAGCTTTCTTAACACCTGTTGAAGCATCTTTTTGCGTTAACCGTTTTTAGTTCGGGAAACAACTCTTTAGCCTTAGTGAGCAAGGCAGCCTGAACATAATAATTTGGGTAGGGAGCATCAGCACGAATAATGTACTCGTTCACAATCGAGCAAGCATTAATCGAGCATTTACGAGAGTTAATCCAGTCCTTCCGTTCTCTCAATGCGTAGTTCCAGACCTTACGACAAATCACTAGAATTCGTTCGATTTGAGAAATCTGTTCTTTTGTCGGCTTTAGTTTGTACTCGTAACTGAGATTTAGCATGGTTATTGACCAACTCTACAAAATATTGTACCATTTTGTAGATATCGTGACAACAACAAAATCTTGCTGGGTGACTGGCAGCTTAAAAGCTGTGGCTAGCCTTCATCCGGGCCTTGAAAGGACGGGGTTCTCGATATGTTTTCTATAGTTTAATTTCAATGGCGAGCCGATCGCACTAATTTAGTGAACAGAAAATCCCAAATCCTATCACTCACTCAGTTTCGGGGAGAGTTTCGACGACATACTCCGGTACATACTCAGCCACCTTTTCAGGTAGATTCTCTGGCAATTTCTCCGGGGATTTCTCAGGTAATTTATAGGGCAAATTTTCCGGTGGATTTTCCAGTCTAACTCGCCGGATCGGCAGATTTGCGATCAGAGATGTGGCCCGCTGGTCGCTTTCTAGACCGAACTCTGACTCAGTGGTATCAATTTCGACGTAGCGAGACACCACCTCTAGAATTTCTCGGCGCATAGACTCAACCATTTCGGGGCTGAGTTCTGACCGGTCGTGGGCTAGAACCAGTTTGAGGCGGCGTTTTACATCGTCGCGGCTGTTGTCAGGGATGCGCGGGAAAAGTCGTTCGAGAAGTGTGTATATCATGGTTACGGCGGGTTTGTCAATGGTTGGGCATAGAAAAAGTCAGTCGATTTTAGATTTTAGATTTTAGATTGGAGAATGACTTATTCCCGTCTGGTTTGGAGTCGGGGGCAGCAGTTTGATGCTTTTTGCGAAATGGTTTTACTCCGGGAATTTTTCGGCTAGTTTTTGCGATGCAGTGGCTGCTATTAAAGGTCGATCGCCAATAGGGCAGCACATCACATAATTTTAGTATTGAAAAACTTGCGGAGGCGAGTGAAAAACGTTTCCCGACGAGGAGTGAGATCTAAAAAATCAACTTTTTCGCCTTCTAAACGGCGGGCAATATTGTCGAAGGCAGTTCCAGCTAAAGAGGTCGTTTCCGACAATACTAATGGTTCGCCTCGATTGGTAGAAACGATGACCCGCTCGTCGTCGGGAACGACGCCTAACAGCGGAATGGCAAGGATTTCTCGCACGTCTTGCACCGACATCATATCATTTGCCAGCACCATTGCAGGCCTGATCCGGTTGACGATTAGCCTGATTTTCTTGACATTGTTGGCTTCCAGCAGGCCGATGACTCGATCGGCATCGCGGACAGCAGCGATTTCTGGAGTCGTGACAATGATGCCTTCTTGCGCCGGGGCGATCGCATTTTGGAAACCCTGCTCAATTCCAGCCGGAGAATCGATCAAAATATAGTCATATTTTGCTCCCAACATCCCCACAAGCTGCTTCATTTGGTCGGCGCTGATGGCATCCTTCATGCGAGTTTGAGCCGCCGGCAACAGCACCAAGCGCGGCTGCCGCTTATCTTTCACCAAAGCTTGCTCTAAGCGACACTCTCCGGCGAGAACTTCTAATGCCGTGTAAACAATGCGGTTTTCTAAGCCCAGCAGCAAGTCTAAATTTCTGAGGCCGAAATCGGCATCAATTACCGCAACTGTACGCCCCCGCTTGGCTAAAGCCATGCCGAGATTGGCTGTGGAGGTGGTTTTTCCCACTCCGCCTTTCCCTGATGTAACAACAATAATGCGAGCCATAAGCGATTTTAGATTTATTTGGAATTAGTCATTGGGCATTGGGCATTGGGCATTGGGCATTGGTCATGGGGCATTGGGCATGGGGCATTGGGCATGGGGCATTGGTTATTCGTTATTAGTCATAAGCAATTAATCTTCTGGTTTTTTGTCATTCGTTGGCAATTGTTTTGTGATAATTGATCGGCAATCTGTTATTCGTTGAATCAACTTAACACTCAAAACTTACAACTCTCATTTTTTCCAGGAATTCTCTCTAAATATGCACTCAATTTTTCATTTTTTCTGGATTCACTGATTTAGCTAAAACCAAATTATTAAGTGCCGACTTAAATAGAAATAGTATGACTAATGACTAATGACTAATGACTAATGACTAATAACCAATTACCCATTACCGCCCATTAACTGCGATTTGTCAAAATCAGAGGCTCTACCGATCCGAATCCCCTGAGGCGTCACATAGGCGACTTCCGGGAAAAACTGAGCGGGTGAGGCTTCTGGGCCTCTGGCAACGTATTTAGCAATCCTAATCACCATCGGTTCCATCTGCAAGGTCATAATCACGCTGTTGGTGTTGCCGCCAGCACCCGCGTGCACGACGCCCCGCAAACGGCCCCAAACCAGGATATCGCCTCCGGCGACGACTGAGCCACCGGGATTTACGTCTCCCAAAAGTACGATCGTCCCTGGGTGACGAATTTCTACGCCCGATCGCACAGTCATCTGCAAATATAAAGGTTCCGCCAGCGATTGCGGTTTGTCGGCGGATTTACTCAGGGTAGAAACCGGAGGCTGCTGTTCTACAGAATAGCCTGCCGTAGCTGCGGCAACGGCCGTTTGGCGGCGGCTGGTGTGGACTCGTTTGAGTTGCAGTTCCGCTTCCAAGAGGGCATCGGCGATTTCTTGCAATTGGCGGATATCTAAAAGTCGATCGCTGCCCATCAATTGTACTTCGGCATTCGGCTGCCAAAAGCGTTCTCCAGCATTCAGCCTGACTTTTAGCTGCTGGCAAAGTTCAGTCCAAGTCGATGCCGTACCAGTTGCGGGTTCGTTGTTCGTTTCTGGGGGAAGTAGCAACAATAGCTGTCCGTCTTCAGTCTTGAGTCGGACTTGCAAATCTAAGCTAACTTCGGGTGTTGATTGAGGGGTAGCAGCAGCGGCTGTGGAGGCATCGGGTGTCATGGGACGGTTCGATCTCGGGTAGCGAAAGGTTAACATCAATATTAGCTTGAGTCGTCTTTGGCCTCAGCCTTTGGGGCGAAAAGTCGGGTTTTTTTATTTTTAACCGCAGGTAGGGCAATTTTCTTTCATTTTTGAACAAGATTTTTTTGATTCACCGCAGAGGGCGCAGAGTACGCAGAGAAAGAGAATTAAGAGAATAAAGTAGGTCTACACGGGAGCATCTCAATGAATGCAAAAAACATTTATTTTGACAGTCACATTGGTAGTAGTCACATTGGTAGTAGGGTGCGTCAGCCACTTCTGGCTCCCCACCTGAAAATTAGGCCCCTCGCTGACGCACCCTACAATATCTTTTGTCAAGTGCCATCAACTGTCAACTGTCAACTGTCAACTATCAACTGAAAATTACTATGCAGCAAATAGAACGTTATCGCGGCAGTCTAATCGGTTTGGCAGTTGGCGATGCTTTGGGAACAACTTTAGAGTTTTGTCGCCCCGGAACCTTTGAACCCATTAAAGATATGGTTGGTGGCGGCCCGTTTCGCCTGCAACCGGGACAGTGGACGGATGATACTTCGATGGCACTTTGTTTAGCTGAAAGTTTGATTGAAAAAAAAGATTTCGATCCAGTCCATCAATTAGAAACTTATCTGAAGTGGCGGCTACATGGACATTTGAGCAGTACGGGCGAGTGTTTTGATATTGGCAATACGGTTCAACAAGCACTTTGGCATTTTGAAGATACAAAAAAGCCTTACTGCGGTTCTACCGAATCTTGGACTGCTGGAAATGGTTCGATTATGCGTTTGGCTCCCGTACCTTTGTTTTATGCTAAGAATCCTTTAGAAGTCATAGAAAAATCTGGAGCAAGTTCTCGAACTACTCACGGTGCTGCTACTTGCGTCGATGCTTGCCGCTATTTCGGTGCTTTAATTGCGGGGGCTGTGAATAAAGTTAGTAAAGAAGTTTTGCTTTCGGAAAGATATTGTCCGATCGCCGAATATTGGGCCGCGCACCCGCTGGTGGCAGAAATTGATGAAATTGCGGCGGGTTCTTTTAAACGGAGACAACCTCCTGAAATTAAGGGTACTGGTTACGTGGTTAAGTCTTTGGAGGCGGCTCTTTGGGCGTTTTATAACAGTTCTTCTTTTGCCGAAGGGTGTTTGTTGGCTGTGAATTTGGGCGACGATGCGGATACAACTGGTGCAGTTTACGGACAGTTGGCGGGAGCTTTTTACGGCGAATCTGCCATACCACAAAAATGGATCTCGCAATTGACCGATTTCAGTCTAATTGCATCTTTCGCCGAACAACTGTTGACTGTAGGACTTACGCACGGGTGACTAGAAACCAAGTTTTTGTATGTCCGAATTAATGGAAATGCTCTTGCGCTCCTGGTAAGTTAAAATCTCTCTGGTTGTGATGTGCGATTTTGTTGAAGCCTCGGGTTTTGTTCGATCGCGATCGGGCGATCGATTTCGTCAAAATCTCAAAAGTTTAGTTTGATCCAGTTTAAAAACAAAAAGGTGCTTTATGGAAATTAAAGATTTTCTGAGTTTGCTGCATCCTGTTTTGGCTGTAGCGATCGTTTTTCCGATGCTTGGTATTGTGCTGAATATGGCTTGGCAAACTAGGCAGCGCCGCCAGCAAGTTGCCTCTGGGGATAAGAGCAAAATTCCCCCTGTAGTCGGCGGCGAACACGTCAAAGCAGGTAAAATTCTGTCGGGATCTGTGGTAGGAGTAACTCTGTTGGGTCTGGGCTACCCAATTTTTGAGCATATTTTGAGCAAGGATGTTTGGAGCAAAAACTCGTTTCAGGTAATTTTCATTATTCTGATGTTTGTTGCTACCATTGCCTCTTTGGTCATGTTATATCGATCGACACCTGCTATCTGGCGCGGCACATTTGCGACATTGACGGGTGCTGGCTTGGTGATTCTTGGCGCTCAAGATGGCGTTTTTCGGCGCAGCGATGAATGGTATTGGTCTCACTACTACATTGGCATCACGGCTGCGTTGCTGATGGTTTTCTCCCTGGCGATAGTTCAAGACATCTACAAAGATCGATCGAATCGCTGGCGCACAGTCCATGTCATCTTGAACTCGATCGCTGTATTGCTCTTTTTGGGACAGGGAATGACGGGAACCAGGGATTTATTAGAAATTCCTCTGAGTTGGCAGAAACCCTATATTTATAGCTGTGACTTCCCAAATAAGACTTGTCCCAAACCGTGAGTCACAGTGCCAGCCCTAAAAACTCGTGCTACAGAATAATTAATTATTACCGCTAGTACGCGGAACAGGTGCGTCGCCCTCAAATCGCCGTGCAAGCCGTTAAAGAATGGCGGCGCGCCCTACAGAGATTGTTCCATGATTTTAAACAAGCTAAATAAATACCTCCTCAGTATCTTGACATTCTGGGCAATCTATGCAGTAACTTTTTTTATCATTAATATAAAACAAATATTTGCAAATCTTAAGTTTTTATTAAAATTACGTATTACAATAGTGGTAACTTTCAACTAAGTATTTATTCTCAATATCATGATAGCGGATCAATTTCCTTGGCTGACCGCAATAGTCATGCTACCCCTCGTAGCTGCCCTCGCCATCCCTTTTCTGCCCGATACAGACGGCAAAACTGTGCGTTGGTATGCCCTGGGCGTAGGCATTGCAGATTTTGTGTTGATGTGTTGGGTGTTTTGGACGCACTACGATCCGAGCATTTCTAGTTTCCAAATCGTTGAACAGTATCCCTGGATACCTTCTTTAGGTCTCAACTGGTCTATTTCGGTTGACGGATTGTCAGTTCCGCTAGTGTTATTGGCGGGATTGGTGACGACGCTATCGATTTTTGCTGCATGGGAAGTCGATCGCAAACCACGATTGTTCTACTTCCTAATGCTGGTGATGTACTCGGCACAAATCGGAGTATTTGTCGCCCAAGACATCATGTTGCTGTTCATTGTTTGGGAATTAGAACTAATTCCGGTGTACTTGCTAATCTCGATTTGGGGCGGACAAAACCGTCGCTACGCAGCTACCAAATTCTTGATTTACACCGCCGGCGCTTCTATCTTTATTCTCGTCGCTGCCCTAGCAATGGGATTCTACGGCGGAGGAAACGTTACCTTCGACATGGTAGAACTGGGCTTGAAGGACTATCCGCTAGGTTTAGAAATCCTACTTTATGCGGGATTGTTGATTGCCTTCGGCGTCAAACTCGCGATTTTCCCTTTTCACACATGGCTGCCTGATGCCCACGGTGAAGCATCTTCTCCTGTGTCGATGATTCTGGCCGGCGTGCTTCTGAAAATGGGCGGCTACGGACTGATTCGTTTGAATTTGGAACTGCTTCCGAAAGCACACGTTTACTTTGCGCCAATTATGGCGGTGCTCGGCGTAGTTAACATTATCTACGGCGCGCTTAACTCCTTCGGCCAAACCAACATGAAGCGCCGCTTGGCGAATTCGTCGATTTCTCACATGGGATTCGTGTTGTTGGGTATTGCTTCTTTCACCGATTTGGGAATCAACGGGGCGCTGCTCCAAATGATTTCCCACGGTTTGATCGCCTCAGTATTGTTTTTCCTGGCTGGCGTGACTTACGATCGCACCCATACCATGATCATGGACGAGATGGGCGAGATTGGGAAAGTAATGCCGAAAGTGTTTGCCTTGTTTACGGCGGGCGCGATGGCTTCTTTGGCACTCCCCGGTATGAGCGGTTTTGCTAGCGAACTCTCCGTGTTTGTTGGCGTCGCAACTAGCGATATTTACGGTACTTCTTTCCGCGCTGTGATCATATTCCTGGCGGCAGTGGGACTGATTTTGACACCGATTTATTTGCTCTCGATGCTGCGACAGTTATTTTACAACTGTGGAACATTGGCAGCTTGCGATCTAGAAGATCTAGATTTGCGGAATCAGCGAGAGAATATGGATGAAGCGGTTTGTTTCGGTAATAGTTGCGTTTTGCCTGGTGATGCAAAGTTTATCGATGCTCAACCTCGCGAAGTGGCGATCGCATTTTGTTTCTTGATCCCGATTGTCGGCATTGGTTTTTATCCAAACATGGCGATGCAGGCTTACGACGCGAAGACTGTGGCTGTTAATGCCGAAGTCCGCCAATCTTACACCCTCATCGTTCAACAAAATCCTCAGATTTATGCGAAGGGATTTTTGGCACCCAAAATTGCACAGGCTCCAACAGTACCTGCTTTGGGCAAAATTACCGGATCTGAATCTGCATCGGTTTTCGGTATTGTCAAATAATTTTATCCAATTCTGTTGTTGCTAAAAATAGAGCGATCGCTTTTGTTAAAGGGCGATCGTTTTTTTGTCGCATAAAGGAGTTAATAGTTGTAGGGGCGGTGCCCCCGTGCCCGCCCTCTTACTTGACAGTTGACAGAATCGTAGGGTGCGTCGCCCTCGAAAATTTATCGAGAAAAATCGACAATCTCATAGATCCGCACCGCGCATCGGGAGCATCAAGCGCGATCGCACTATAATAAAAAATGCTTTTTTCAAAAATGAGACGCACCTTAGACTTCTTGCGCTCATTCAAAAACTATTTTTATTTGAAATGAATCTGCGTCGAGCTGTATTTATTTGATTGACATTTGCGGTGGATCGATCGTATTATTTCGGGTCTATAGCCATAACAAAAACGGCTCGTAGTGCGGACTTAAGTCCGCTCTCCGGCTGCGGACTTAAGTCCGCACTACAAACGAACGAACGAAGTTTATTATACCATTGACAAAAAGTATTCCGACCAAACAATTTTTGGGCTAGTTGTATCAACTATCGTATCAGGTGTGTCATCGCTCGAAAAGTCGATTGAATTTACAGATTTTTGATTGAGCCATACCCTACAAATACTATTCAGTATTTTTCATAATAGGTGTATTTCCCGAATCTGATACTAGCGCCGAATTCCTAAAATAATCTGAGCTAAATTTTCCCTAGCATATCCCACCTCAAGCATCGATTTATCTTCCAGCCCCGAGGCAACTTTCGTCAGGATATTTAGCGGTTCTTCCGAACCTACAGTTTTCAGAAACAATACTTGCAACCGATTTGTAACTAATTCTACAATTGAGCGACTGCGATCCTCTTTGCTTTCTTTTTGTTGAGCAACACTCCTACTAAGATTGTGAGTTTTTAACAGCCACATTCTTTCTATTCCTTGCGTTTTGACTGTCTCCAAAACCTCCGCTTGAATCTGCTCGACTAATCTTTCACTTACATATTGCACGATTAAAGGCTGAAGCCTAAAAACAGTTTGCCCGCTCTCACTTATTTTTTCGATGAGAAAGCGACGGCCGAGAGAATCGAGATTTTTTAGCAAATCGGAAAGGGAAGAATTGACTAACATCTGCTCTCGCAAACTCGCTAGGGAAATCGGACTTTGAGCAATAGCCAACCAGTAAGCAATCTCTTGTTCTGAATTTGACATTCGATCGAACTGCTGCGCGAGCAAATTGCTGATGTGTTCTTCAATAAATAATGCCGTCGCTTCCAAAAACTTGACAACATTTCCCTCGAAAAACTCATGAATCGTTGTCGCCACAATCTTGATTGCTAACAGATTGCCTCCGTACCGGGCTAACAAGATTTCCCATTCTCTATCTTGGGCGGACAAACCTTTTTCTTTGAAAATATCTCGGGCTATTTCCTCGGAAATAGCAGGCTTTAAAAAGCGCACTTTTTCTCCAGCTAGCAAAGCCATTTCCGTAGGCTCTTCGGCACTAACTAGGACAACACAGCTCTGGTGATTGACTTCACAGAGCCGCACAATTAAATCTCGATATCCTTCACAGCCTTCGCGGTAATGTCCCGCTAGTTCTTCTGGTTTGAGCACTGCTTCAAAATCGTCTAAAATTATCAGACATCGCTGCTGGCGCAGATACTCGACTAGGCGCGAAATTTTGCTGTTAAAGTCGATAGGCAGATCGGACTTTTGTGGGTTAGCAAAAAGTTGAATTAAGCTAGTGAGGAAGTCGGATGCTGTTGGTGTCGATCGCAGCGATCGCCAAATCACAAAATCAAACTCATGCTGTACCTGTTTTGCCAACTGCACCGACAGAGTTGTTTTCCCACTACCGGCCAAACCCAGCAGCGCTACTACGCGACAATTATCCGATACAATCCACTGCTTTAAAGTAGTTAATTCTTCAGTCCGCCCGTAAAAAACCGCAACATCCGGTGCTTGGCCCCAATCTTCCTGTCGGCGCCCGTTAGCGAAGCCCGCCCCTACGGGGGCTGCGCCAACGGAGAGGATTGGCATATTGAATAGAGAGCCTTTACCTTGACTAAAATCGATCGAACCCTGCTCGGTGTGGTAGGAAAACAGCAACTGATGCCTCAATTCCGAGAGCTTTCCAGGGCCATTCCCCGCGATCTGAAACTTTTTGTAAACTTCGCCTAGTCTTTTGCGAACGGCGATATCGCTAATGCCAAGCTTGGTTGCGATGGTAGCCGTAGATTGACCGTCGAGAGCCATAAACACAGTCTCTAACTCGGCATCTGTGACACCGCGCTCTTTAGCGATCGTTTGCACAAAGTTTTGAGGAATCGGAGTAGTCAAGGTAGGAATCTCGCCTGTACTAAAAATCTATCTTCTATTATATTCTCTGAGTTCTCGCGGGCAAACAATTGAATAAGTCAATCTTCAGCTTGCTTGTCGGTCTTGGAGGGCCGTTTGAGATATTTATAGCTGGTAAAAGTATAGTCATCTATTACATGACATGGGAGGCTTCCAGTCCCTCCCCTTTCGCTTTCACTTCGAGCGGATTGACCCTTCTAAAGCTGAACTACGCAGCTCTCTATCCCATTGCCAAAGGCATTTGGGATTGCTTTTCTGAGGATGTTGTAAGAACCGTTAACATCGGAGTTAATTAATTGACCGACTGATGTTCTGTATAATCCTCTTTTGATTCGCCTGCCACTAAATACGACATCCAAAGCGCTAGTATGCCCGTACACAGGAATTGGATCTAGATTCAAGAAGCTCGACTTAGACGTGTAAGATTCTTCTTGAACTATCACCTTAATTCCCACCAATCGAGCCTTGTATTCCAACATCTCAATTAATCGAGCGTGAGGAATGCTGACAAAGTTTTGATTAGTTCGTTTTCCCAGGTTAATTTCAGTTTTCCACTGTGCATTTTTGCCAATTACTAGCGTCCCAATTTGATTTGCCGTCAGAAGTTCGACTATTAATCGACTTGTGTGATGCAAGTAATTATCGACTTTTTGGTTGCGACAGCGGGTTAAGCGTTGAAGCCGGGGTGAGGTTTTGCGCTCCCCTTTTAGTTGGGATTGCAACTGCGAAGAACGTTTGTTGTAGAACTGGTTAATCGATTTGAGTGGTCGCCCGTTAATCAAAAGAGGGATAAATCCCGGTTGATTTGAAGTTAGCGCCGCTAAATTGTCCAGTCCCAAATCAATACTAGCTACGAAGTTGTTACGGATAGCGGTGGACTCCGGTTCATCGTAAATTACCTCAATTACATAAGCATCGCATTTGGGAACCAATCTAACTTGACAAATTCGTTCGGGATTTACTTTGGTTTTGATTAAAATCTCAGTACCTGACAGTTTAATAATTCCATTTTTCAACTGCCTGCTGCTTATTGCTTGAATCGTATAAACCAGGATATTTCGACCTTTGACTTTATCTTTGTACTTAGGTATTTTTGGACGACCCGTAAATTTAGAGGCATCTTTTTTGTAAGCTTTGAGAGCTTCAAAAAACGATTTCCAGTTTTTGTCTAACAACATCAAGATTTGCTGGCTAACCTTGGCAGGCATTGCCTTGTAAGCTGCGTGAGATTTCATCAAGCGATTCATTTCGTTGTAATTGACATAGCCCCATCCATAAATGAAACTTTGACGAAGGACATAATTGGCAGCATTGTAGAGATTCTTCGATTTAAAAGCTAGTTCGTCAATTTGGACGAAACGGCGTTCTTTCGATTTAATGATGTGACGTTCTGTTAGCTGCATTCTCAACCTCCTGACCACATAATACCATGCTTGATTACTTATGCTTACAAACTGAATGAAGTTTTACAATACCCAAATTATCCATTTTGATACCACTTCAAAAAAAGAATGCAACCCTAGTAGAACTCTTGTAGGGTGGAGGCAAGGCGATGAGCGATTAATCTGTAGCACCTGCGCGATAAATCTCCAACCGTACCGCCACCCACCGCGAACCAAAAACTAAAAACAGAGTAAATTCACAATTTTTGAAACCAGCGCTGTATCAGCCAAAAACCTTCGTACTATCGCGGTATTTTTCGGTCGAAAGCAGTCGCCAACTCCCATCACCCAAAAGTTCCAAAACCTGCTGGTGATATTTCAACAAACTCAATCGGTGGCCCACACTCACAAATGTAGTTTGAGTTGCTTGCAACTGTTCATATAAAAGTTGCTCGTTCTTCAAATCCAAAGCACTTGTCGCCTCATCCAAAATAGCATATCGCGGTTTTGTCAATAACAATCTGGCAAAAGCTAAACGCTGCTGTTCTCCCAGGGACAAAATCTCTACCCAATCTAAAGCCTCATCAAAACCGCCCAATCTGTCCGGCAAATCTGCTAAGTTGACTAATGCCAAAACGCGGCGCAATTGTTCCTCATCAACCTCGCTGCTGGTGTTGGGATAGAGAAGTTGCGATCGCAAATTGCCCAAAATCAGATAAGGACGCTGCGGCAAAAACAGCATTTCTCCTAATTCCGGCCGCGCCAGACGACCCGTTCCCGAGTCCCACAAACCCGCAATAGCCCGCAGCAAAGAACTCTTCCCAGAACCGCTTTCACCGACAATTAACAGTCCTTCTCCCGGCGACACCGCCACCGACAAATCCTTAATCAAAGTCTTTTGATGCTTCGGAGTATCTAAAGTAACCTGTTTCAGCGTCAACTGAGAATCTACTACGACATCTATAGTAGTTCCTCCGGCACGAGATACCGCCTTTTTTGCTTCCAAAGTATCTGTAAATACAGTTAAACGATTGATGCTAGCTGCAAAAGCACTAAGGGGTTCAATGCGACTGACAATCAGTGAAAAAGCGGCTAAAACCTGACGGAAAGCAAAACCCGCCTGAGTGATGTCTCCAAACTGGATCGTATCGGTTTTGTCGGCAAAATAAGCAGGAGCGAGAAACAAAGCCGGAATAATCACCACAGCATACCCATATCCAGTTGTAAAATAATCCAAATTTCGCTGCCAGCCAATTAGCAAATTAAAATTGCGGAACACTTCCACGAACCGCTGCTTTATTTGCATCGATTCTCGCTCTTCCCCCCCATAAAAGGCAATGGATTCAGCATTGTCGCGAATGTGAACCAGTCCGTAGCGGAAATTAGCTTCTTCTTTAAGTTGCTCGAAATTTAGAGGCACTAATTTTTGACCAAAAATCAGACTGGCGGTCGTCCCCAACATAGCATAGACAACCAGGAAAATTGAAAGTTGTTTCGAGATTGACCACAGGATACCCGTGAAAGATATAATATTAACTATTGAACTCAGGAGCGCCAGCATAAATGTCAAACTTGTACGAGTAAACGATTTGACATCTTCAGAAATTCTTTGGTCGGGATTGTCGATTTCCTTGTGTGAATTTATTTCGTAATAAGCCCGATTATTAAAATACTTGTCTAGGAACTTATTTGTCATCCACTGTCGCCAGTAGAGACTCAATTTATCTTGGATGTAGCCGTAAATTACCACAATGGGAGTGCCGGCTGCAAAAACCCCTGCATATACAAAAAGATACTTCCAATAATTGAGCTGGTCTTTTTTTGCCAGTGCTGTATTAAAAAAGTTACTGACGTAACTAATGATTACATTCAAGCCGCTGACAGACAGGGACAATAACAGCAATAAAGCCAAAAAAAACCACGACTGCCAATGCGCTATCAACCTGCCTTTAAAAAATAAAAATGCGCTGAAAGGAATAATTAGCATCAAGGCAACAATGATAATTTCCGGAGAATAAATAATCTGTTGCAACAAACTAACTAACCCAGCAGCAATATTATTGACAAAATCCGGAAAAAGAGCGGCAGCACCCAAACATACAACACTAACGAGTACAAACATAGCAGCGAAGAGAAATATCAACAACAGCGCTACTAATCCCAGAAAAACCCTGCCTCCTCCAGGCTCTAAAGGATAAAAGTAAGGCTGAGCGATTGCAATAAATTTTTCCCACAACTGACGGTCAAATCGATTCATCTTTACTGTTTGCAAAACTACTTCAACTGTTCTAACATATCAAGTTTGATTCCCCATTGTCGCAGTAATTTATTTGGGAGTTTAGGGAAGAGATTGGTCTCCTATAGCAATCCTTGCAGGAGTCGTAAATCTTTTTACCCCACCCCAACCCTCCCCGAAGTCGCGGGGAGGGAGTAAGAAACTCACAAATGATTTAGGACTGCTATATGAGGTGCGCTGTCACGACTACAATTAAATTGGTTCGAGCGCTCGGACTTCAGTCCTCAAATTTTCATGAAGACTGAAGTCCAAACGCTCGAACCTACCTGATAACGGTTATTTTAGGGGACACGATCTTACCAGAAAGAATTGGTTGAAAGCCCGCCCGATCGGGAGAAATTAAAATCAGACTATTGATTATTCCAATCCTCGTACTTAAGGGTAGAGATCGCTATTAAACTGTCAACTGTCAACTGTCAACTGTCAACTGTTGAACTTACTTAAAGAGGAAGACTGGTTTTCCGATTTAAGTTGTGGAGACGCAAACAGTTTGTAGGTTAGTTGTGGGGTGAATCTAAAATCTCAAATCTATGGGATCGGCAGAAGCCGCGGTTTCGCCGATCGACTCCGAGGAGGATAGATTGTAATAAAATCGGTGGCTAATCCCCAAACTAACTTGCTTGAACACCCAATACAAAACAGCAATGACGACAAATGTTGCAACCATTACTACAACCGGACGCTTACCAATCAAATCATTCATGACGGTGTTAACTAAGGCATCGGGATTCGCCAGAATGTCCCAAGTGTTGAACCGGATAAATCGCCCTAAATAAATGCCGATCGCCGAAAGTGCGTGTATAGTTATCTCCGTTGCCAGAATAAATCTACCCCAACCCTGTTGTTTCAGATAGTAACCCAAACCCATCACCGACAGTACATATGCCTCAAATCCCGCCAGCATAAACACCAGATACTGCGGAATCAAAGCCAGAGTCACAGTCCACACCGAAGTCCCTTCTTTAATCTGGTCGATCAGGTGAATGATATCAGTTAAAACGTAGGGTGCATTGGGCAAAAACGCGATAAACCAGAAAAAACCGCCCCACCAGCGGAGAGAGCGAACTCCGCGCTCTCTCAGCACCCAGATGTCTAAAGCCATTAGTGCTAGCGTAATCGCGATCGCCCCCAAAACGTAAGTTGTGCCCACATCTTGTACAATGTGCTTGAGATAGGACACAACATGGCGCGTGCTAGGCAAAAAAGTAGCGCCTAGGAGAACCCACGTACCCCACAGCAGCCAGCGCGATCGAGGTTTGCGGAAGAGCCAAAAACTCAACGCCAGCGGTACTAAACCTAAAAACAAATTCCAAGACATCCAGCGGACATTCTGTCCCATTGCTGCGATCGCTTCCAGGATTAATCCCATCATGTCAGTTTTTATACAATTAAAGGTTTCAAGCAGCACCGCTTTCTCAGCAGCTTGAATCTATCTTAGTCGGTATAACAGAAGGAAGAGTTGACAGTTGTAGGGGCGGTGCCCCCGTGCCCGCCCTCTTTAGTCTGATTGGTAGGGTGCGTCAGCTCGGCACTTCTGGCTCCCCACCTCAAAATTAGGCTAATCGCTGACGCACCCTACAATATCTACAACTCTCATCAAGGTACGTTGTTGCGCTTAAGCGCTCTTTCATAGATCCTCGAAGAGCGCCCAAGCGCAACAACGTACCTAAGCAACTTAACTATTGATAACTTTTGCCGATCGGAATTTCGATCGCAAAAGTCGTTCCCCCTCCGACTTCCGAGAAACAGTCAATCTTGCCCTTGTGCTTTTCTACCACAATCGAGTGCGCGATCGACATTCCCAAGCCAGTACCTTTCCCCACAGCTTTTGTCGTAAAAAACGGGTTAAAAATGCGATCGATCACCGCCTGCGGAATCCCCGTACCATTGTCCGAAATTTCCACCCTCACAGTGCTCTGGGCCGTGACACCAGTGCAAATCACAATCCGGCCGCTCTTAGTCACTGCTTCTTGAACTGACAACTTGTGATATTGTTCTTCAATAGCATCAATTCCATTAGCAATAATATTCATAAACACTTGATTGAGTTGGCTCGCATAGCACTCCACCGGCGGCAGATTCCCGAACTCCTTAATTACCTCAATTTCCGGGCGCCTGTCGTGACTCTTTAAGCGATGCTGCAAAATCAACAAAGTGCTATTAATTCCCGCGTGAATATCGACAGGCTTCATTGCCGATTCGTCCAGCCGCGAGAAATTTCTCAGCGACAGCACAATTTGCCGGATGCGATCGGTTCCCACCTGCATCGAACCTACAAGTTTTCTTAGATCCTCAGTCATGAAATCCAAATCAATCTCTGCAATGCGATCGACAATTTTTGCATTAGGTTCGGGATACTCATGTTCGTAAAGATTCAGCAGATCCAGCAACTGTGTAGTATACTGGTGTAGATAAGCAATGTTAGCGTGAATAAAGTTAACCGGATTATTAACTTCGTGGGCTATGCCTGCAACTAATTGCCCCAAAGAAGACATTTTTTCAGTTTGAATGAGTTGAGATTGAGCAGAGCGCAATGACCGCAGCGCTGACTCTAGCTCTGTAGCTCTTTCTCTTTCTCGCGCCTCGCTTTGTCGCAGAGCTTCCTCAGCTTGTTTGCGAGTCGTAATATCCTGGGCAAATCCAATTATTACCTTTGACTTACCCTGAGAATTTCTGGTAAAAATAGTATCCCGACTTTGCAGCCAAAACCATTCACCGTTTGCGGCCAGCATCCGGTACTCAATTTCCCTAATTTCGCCATCTTTAATTTCTGCAAAGCTCGCGTGATATTCCAAAACTTTTGGCAAATCTTCGGGGTGGATCAACTGAGCCATCAGTGATGAACCCATCGCTTTAATTTCATCAAATGTATAGCCAAGAAGCGTGCCAACAGAAGAATTAGCATAGACATTTCGCTGTTCTTCCAAGTCGTAGAGATACAAAATACCGGGAGTAGCATCGGCAATTTTTTGAATAAACTGCTGGCTCTCTTGTAAAGCTAATTCAGCTTGTTTGCGATCGGTAATATCAGTAGTGATGCCGTCCCAAAGAATATCACCGTTTGCTTGAGCTTCAGGACGCGAAATTACCTGAAACCAGCGCATCTTGCCGGAAGGAAGCACCAGCCGTCCTTCCCACTGCCAAGGTTGCAATTGTTGGGCGGAAACAGCCACAGATTCGTGATAGTGTTGGCGGTCGTCTGGATGAACCAAATCTATTAGCAAAGCGGAATTTTTCTGCACAGCTTCTGGTTCTAACTCAAACATTTCTCGGGAAGCAGGACTGATGTAAGGGAAACTGACAAAGCCATCTGCACGCAACAAACATTGATAAATCATTCCCGGCAAATTAGCCGACAGCTTTTGGAATCTTGCTTCACTTTTCCGCAGTGCTTCCTCTGCTTGTTTGCGCTCCGTGATGTCAGTAATTGAACCAACGATGCGGACTGCTTTTCCAGATGCGTCCCACAAAGCTTGTCCGCGACTGAGTATCCATTTGTAGGTGCTTTTGTAGCACCACAAGCGGTATTCGGTGATGTAATGCGGCGTTTTTTTGTCTAAATGGTCTTGGAAAGCTTGCATTACTAAAGCTAAATCATCGGGATGCGTGTTTCTGTTCCATTCGTCAAAGTAATCGAGCATTCCGATTTGTTCGTATCCGGTGATTTCCTTAAATCGATCGGACAGAAATATTTCTCTTGTTTGCAAGTTCCAATCCCAAATGCCGTCATTGTTACCTTTGAGCGCTAACTGCCAGCGTTCTTCAGTTTGCATCAATTGAGCAGTTCTTTGTTCGACTCTATTTTCTAGTTCTTCATTGAGCTGTTTGAGACTTTCTTCTGCCTGTTTCCGCTCGATCGCAATTCCTGCTAAATGCCTGACAGATTCTATCAATTGCAGCTCAAATTTTTGGGGAGTGCGCGGTTGGGCGTAATACATGGCAAAAGTTCCCAAAACTTGACCCCCAGATGAGACAATAGGAGTAGACCAGCAAGCTCTCAGTCCAAAACTCAAGGCTAAATCTCGAAAGTCTTGCCACAAAGGATCGCTGGCAATATCTGTAACGATCACCTGTTCGCAGCGATAGGCAGCAGTGCCGCAAGAACCGACATTCGGGCCGATGGCTACTCCATTAATAGCAGCATTATAACTTTCTGGCAAACTGGGCGCGGCTCCGTGCAGCAAATGTTTGCCGTCTGGAGCTAGAATCAAAATCGAACCCATGACATTTTTAGATGGCTGTTCGATAATTTTAATTAAAGTAATTAAAGTATCGCAAAGACTTGCGTCCTGAGCAATCATTTCTAAAATTTGTTTTTGACCGTTCAACCAATTTTCAGCTTGCTTGCGCTGGGTAATGTCCCGGGCAATCCACAAAGCCGTGTTGTCTTTCATTGGCGAAATGGTAGCAGCAAACCACTTTTTTTCGCTGCCAATTTCCAGGTGATATTCACAACTCAAAGTTTGATTAGTAGAGACAGCGGTCGTAATTTTGTCCAAAAATAATTCTGCTGTTTCTGGATCGAATAGATCGTGAATTTTTTTACCTATAACTTCCGCCGGCGGCTTGTACAAAGGTTCGGGATTGGTGGGGGCAATTTTCAGGTAGCGTCCCTCAATATCGAACACAAAAATTACGTCGTTCATGGCAGCCAACAATGCCCGCAATTCTGCTTCTGAAGCTTGCAGGGCGAGTTCAGCTTGTTTGCGATCGCTAATGTCGCGCCCCACTCCTTGGTATTCGATCGCCGCACCTCGATCGTCAAAAGTTGCCCTGTCAGTCCACTGTATCCAGCGAATTTCGCCCGTGTCGAGAATTACGCGGTGTTCCCAGGTAATAGCGGGATTTTGTAGGCTTAAAGAATTGAAAATATCGCTGCACAAGTTTCTATCTTCTTCCCAAATCAAAGGCATAAAACAATTGCCGATCAGCTCCGATCGCGATTTATTGAAATAGCGGCAGTAGGCATCGTTGACAAAAGTCACAACTCCGCTGGGCAAGAAACGGCAAATAAGTTCGGTTTGGTCTTCAATAATTGCCCGATAGCGAGATTCGCTCGCTTGCAGCGCGGCTTCTGCTAGGATGCGATCGCTAATGTCTGTACCGACGAACAGCAGCCCGATCGATCGCCCTTTGGAATCGACCACAGGTTTGTTTCTCCAGGCTATCCAGACTTTTTCCCCATTGCGGCGGATGTTTTCATTTTCGTGTTTGAAGTATTTGTCCGGCTGTGCCAAACAGTCTCGAATCATTATGGCTAACTGATTTTCCGACAATGTGGCCGGATCTACAATTGTGCCGATCGCACTTTTGCCAAGAATTTCTGCTTGTGAATAGCCGAAAAAATTTTCCGCAAACTCATTAAAAAAAGTAATCTTGCCTTCATTGTCTAACTGCACAATCATGCTGTTAGCGTTCTCAACCAGTTGCCGGTACTTAGCTTCGCTCGATCGCAGCATCGATAGGCCGTACATCCCCGTAAAAACCGCCACCCCGCTCAAAACTGCCAGCAAGCCGCCTCCTGAGAGCAACCACCCCCGCAGCGGCGAATTCTCGGGCCATCCTCCCGCGGGAATTGCTGCCAACTGCCAGGAACCGTTGGGCAAAATCACTTCCAACACCACCGGATTGTTCTGAAAAATCGACTCGTCGCCGAAAAACACCTCGCCTGACACTCCCTTCGCGTCTTTCCCCCGCACAGCGTATTGCACCTTGGCTGAGGGATCGTTGAGTCCCGCCTCCTCAAGCAGGACATTTTTTTCGAGGATCACACCGATCAACCCCCAGTAAACTCCTGTTTCGGGCTCGGCGTCGGGGGGGGTCAGAAAAATTGGCGATCGGCTGACGAAGCCCACGCCTCCCTCCAATAATTGCACGGGCCCAGCAAGCAAAGTTTTTCTGGTGCGGATCGCATCTTCGACCATTTGCCGCTGTTTGGGTAGCGCCATCAAGTCAACCCCGATCGCCTTTTCATTTCCATCCTTCGGATAAATATCTGCGATCGTCGTCCCTTTAACTAAAGTGATGTTGCGAATGCCGGTTTGTTGTGCCAGCAAAATTCTCGCAGTAGCTGCAAACTCGGCTGCGGTGATGTCTGGGTTGTGGGAAATGTCAGCTACCAATCCCCGGATCAAAAATAGCCGGGAATTCAAAGAACCTTCCAACTTTGAGCGGACTGTGCTGAGCCGATCGATCGTACTAGCGCGGTTGTGTTGCAAAAATCGCTCTTGTTCCGATCGGTCTAAAATGCCAACTCCGACCAAAATTGCTACTAATGCCGAAAATGCTGCTAAATACGGTGAAATTTGGAATTTTTTCAGCTTAAAGTATTCCATCTGTCGGCAGTTCAACTATATTTTTAAGTCTTTAGATATATTTATTTTAGTTTCATTTTTCTAGGCAGATGCAAGATTTCCGGCAGACGGGGCTTTTCACAAGCCTGCACGAGTTTTGTGTGTTCTAAGCTGTTGTACCTCTAAAATTGTTTATTTCAATTCCCTCGCACATTCTCCCCATTGGTGTCAACTTAAGGTCAAAAACTTTTGTATTTTTCGTTCGCAGCCGAAGCCAGATCCCCCTAAATCCCCCTTAAGAAGGGGGACTTTGAGTGCTTCTTGTCCCCCCCGACCTAAGGGTTAGGGGGGATCTGGCATTAATCACCAGACAGAAGACTGGAATTACGTTTGACGTGTTTGTTGACACCAATTCCTTCTCCCCCTCTCCCACTCTCCCACTCTCCCACTCTCCCCATCTCCCCAACTCCAGACTCGCGCACCCGAAACACGGGATTTGTTGGCTAAAATAAGGTTAGCAATAATTTTTGTCAGTGCTGGGCGCTAATCATTACATAGGGGCAATTTGATGCAGGAACAGTTGATGGAAGCGATCGCACCTTACCGCGATCGAGTAGATTATCTAGAAGTTCGCCTCGAACAAAGCGAGTCAACAGCCATTAGTTTTCGCGGCCCTCAGTTAGATGCAGTCAACCGCAGTTTCAGTCTAGCCGGCGGCATCCGCGCCTGCCACAAAGGCGGCTGGAGTTTTGTAACATTTAACGGTTTAGCTGAATTAAAAGCCCGGATTGAAGAAGCTGTCGTGCAGTCTCGTTTGGTAGGTAGCGAAAAAACTGTACTAGCAGATGTAACTCCGATTCAAGATTATGTCGCGGTGGAATTTGGTCGCGATCCGCGATCGATTACTTTAGCCGAAAAGCGCAAGTTGCTCGAATCTTACAACCAATTGCTGTTAGATATCGACCCGCGAATTCAAACCACAATGGCCGGTTACAGCGATCGATTCGGGATTACTTATTTTGTAAATTCTCAAGGAACTTGCATCGCTCAAGAGCGTTTGGACGTGACGGGGCGGTTTGGGGCGATCGCCCGTGGAGAAGGTGGTGTCGTTCGCCAAGGGTTTGAATCGATTCATTCGCGATCGGATTACGATGTCTTGACAAATATTGAAGATCGTGTTAAGAGTGCGGCCGTTCGAGCGGTGAGCCAATTAGAAGCAAAACCGGTAAAAGGCGGCCAGTATCCAGTGATTTTAGACCCTTATTTGTCGGGGGTATTTATTCACGAAGCTTTCGGCCATTTGTCGGAAGCTGACGGCATTTACGAAAACCCGAAAATGCAGGAATTGTTGACTTTGGGCAAGCCTGTGGCGATCGAACAATTGAACGTAATTGACGATGCAACATTGCCGGGATTGCCGGGAACTCTCAAATACGACGACGAAGGAGTGCCTGCTCAGTGCAAGCATTTAATTAAAAATGGAGTTTTAGCAGCTCGGATGCACAATCGCGAGACTGCGGGCAAAATGGGCGAAGCTCCGACGGGAAATGCCCGGGCCTTGAGCGCTACTTTTATGCCATTGGTGCGGATGACTAATACTGCGATCGAATCTGGCGAACATTCTTTTGACGAAATGGTGGGCGACATTGAAGAAGGAGTCTATGCAGTACGGATGTTGGGAGGACAAACCAACGGCGAAATGTTTACCTTTGCAGCAGCCGAAGGCTTCATGATTCGCAACGGCAAATTGGCCGAACCGGTGAGTGATGTCACGTTAAGCGGCAACGTATTTCAGACATTAAAGGATATTGAGTCGATCGGCAACGACTCAGTTTATGCCTACGGCGGCTGTGGAAAAGGTGGCCAAAGCGGTTTAGCTGTCAGCGTCGGCGGCCCCCATTTACGGATCAAAAATGTTGTAGTCGGAGGCAGATAATATAGCTTTTCGAGCTTTGATATGAGGTACTCATGGGGATAGGGCATAGGGCATAGGGCATAGGGCATTGGGCATAGGGCATAGGGCATAGGGCATACCTCACTTTTTTTAGAACCGCTATATAAAAACTGTTGAGTTTTGAATTTTGAGTTTTTTACTCAACAGTTTTTATCCCCGTCGGCGCACCCAACAGTTCAATAAAAAACCCGGTTTCTTGAAGAAACCGGGTTTTTTTCTACCAACTAAGAGAGGAGTGAAAAATTATCGGGTAGAGGTTGCGGGAATTCTGCATTTCTCACGCAACCCTCTCAACCAAACTACGGGCTAATTTTAGTCGCAGCGACTTAAAGCTGTCTCATCTCATCTTCCAGCACCCGAACCAAATCTTGATTGCCACTGGCTCTAGCGACTTCAATGCGGTGCATCAGTTGCTTTTGAATGTTAGCGCGGTGGGTTTCAGCAATTTTTTTTACGTTTTGGCGATTTGTGTTCATGGTGAACGTTCCTTATATTAAATTTGGTGTAACTCCTACTTCTTTAATATAGCGCAAAATTTCAAAAAGTATCTAAATTTACAAAAAGTTTACAGTTATTGACCGATCGACCACAATAGTGTATACTCCTTGGCATAAGTCAATAGCGATATCTTGACATTTCCGATAATTTAAATAGTAGAGTTAGGTAAGCTTCTCGCTTTCCAAATCCAGGGTACGCAGCCGCGCTTCAGCGCTCTTAGGTACGTAGTTGCGCTTCAGCGCTCTTAGGTACGTAGTTGCGCTTCAGCGCTCTTAGGTACGTAGTTGCGCTTCAGCGCTCCGAGGTACGTAGTTGCGCTTCAGCGCTCTTAGGTACGTAGTTGCGCTTCAGCGCTCTTAGGTACGTAGTTGCGCTTCAGCGCTCTTAGGTACGTAGTTGCGCTTCAGCGCTCTTAGGTACGTTGTTGCGCTTCAGCGCTCCGAGGTACGCAGCCGCGATGAAAGCGCTCTTTGCTCTTAGGTACGCAGCCGCGATGAAAGCGCTCTTTGCTCTTAGGTACGCAGCCGCGATGAAAGCGCTCTTTGACATAGATAAAAGCGCTTAAGCGCAACAACATACCTCAGTCAAAACTGAAAACTTGCCCCAGCGCCTCTAGCAAATGGTGAAGGTGTGCGAGCTCGTGAGTTGCCATCAGCGAAATCCGAATGCGGCTGACACTGACAGTCGGAGGGCGAATCGCCACAGCCAAAATACCCATTTCCTTGAGTTGGCTGCTAACTGCTAAAGCTGTGGCTGCATCTTTTAACAGCAGACTGAAAATTGGGGAGAGGGAATTGCTAATTGGTAATTGGCGATTGGTAATCGCCCCATATTTGAAAGTTTCAATATTTTGTTGCAACCGAACTCGGCGCTCTGGTTCTTGCTGTACAATTCTCACAGCTTCCAAAGCAGCCGCCGTGTCAGCCGGCGTCAATGCTGTAGTATAAATCCAACTCGCGGCTCGATTGCGGAGAAAATCAATTAAAGCAGCAGAGCCCGCAACGTAGCCGCCCAAACTTCCCAAAGCTTTGCTAAGCGTGCCAACTTGAATTAGTGGCAATCCCTTACAGCCGAAATGTTCTGCACAACCGGCACCGCTAGCACCGAAAACTCCTGTAGCGTGAGCTTCATCTACTAATACCATACAGTTAAATTGCTCGCCCAAAGCTAACAACTCCGGCAGCGGACACAAGTCCCCATCCATGCTAAAGACGCTATCGGTAATAATTAAACACTTGCGGAATTTAACGCGATTTTCCTCTAGCTTGGCTTTTAAATCTTCAAGATTGCAGTGATTGTACTCTAGCGCTGTTGCACGGCTGAGTATGGCTCCATTTTTGAGACTCGAATGATTGTACTTGTCAGATAATATCAAATCGCGCTGGCCGACAACTGATGCGATCGCCCCTAAATTCGCTAAATACCCAGAACTGAATACTAAAGCGTCTTCAGTTTGTTTTAAATTAGCAATAGCCAGTTCTAGCTGTCGGTGCAAATCGCGGTGTCCGCCCACTAACCTCGAACCCGTTGCACCCGTACCAAATTCCTTAGTTGCAGCCATCGCCGCTTGAATCAACCTGTCATCGCCGGCAAGTCCCAGATAATCGTTGCTGGCAAAGTTAATCAGCCAACGGCTTGCTAATTTTACCACAGGCCCCGGACAGCTTTCGATCAATTGTGGCGATCGATACCAATCGGCCCGGCGAACAGTGTCCAGGGACTTCTCTAGCCAAGCATAAGGGTCTGCATTCATATTGTCCAGCGATCGAGTAATAAGTTATATTGTCTTATAATCAGTCCCTGCCTATCAGAGAAGCATATGCCACTCACTAAAAAATACAGATTAGTCACCCGCAGTGATTTTGACGGTCTTGTCTGTGCCGTTTTACTCAAAGAACTCGATATGATAGACGAGATTAAATTCGTGCATCCTAAAGATATGCAGGATGGAAAAATCGAAATAACAAATAACGATATTACCACCAATTTACCATATGTTGAGGGAGTTCATCTAGCTTTCGACCACCATTTTAGCGAAACTCTCAGACATGAAAAAATCAAAATCAACCACATCATTGACCCCTATGCAGCTTCCGCAGCCAGAGTGCTGTACAAATATTATGGAGGCAAAGCAAAGTTTCCTGATATTTCCGAAGCGATGATGCTAGCAGTTGACAAAGCAGACTCCGCTCAATTTGCCAAAGAAGAGGTTTTGCAACCGGAAGAATGGGTGCTGTTAAACTTCTTGATGGACGCCCGCACCGGCTTGGGCAGGTTTAAAGAATTTACGGTTTCCAATTATCAGTTAATGATGGAGTTAATCGATTACTGCAAAAATCATACCATCGATGAAATCTTGCAGCTTCCTGATGTGAAAGAAAGAGTAGACCTTTACTTCGATCAATCTGAAAAATTTGAAGACCAAATACAGCGTTGCGCCAAAGTTTACGATCATTTAGTCGTTTTGGATTTGCGTAACGAAGATGTGATTTATGCCGGAAATCGTTTTGCAATTTACGCTTTGTACCCCGAGTGCAATATTTCGATTCACGCACTGTGGGGACTGAAGCAACAAAACACTGTTTTCGCCGTTGGCAAATCAATCTTCAACAAAACTTCTCAAACTAATATTGGGGAGTTAATGTTAAAATATGGTGGGGGCGGCCACCGGAATGCGGGAACTTGTCAGATTGAAAATGATAAAGCTAGTAAAGTTTTGAAAGAGTTAATTGCCCAGATTGAGCAAAAGGGTTGAATTAAATTAACTTGATATTTTTTGCAGTCAGGACTTGAGTCTTTGATGATTTAAATTTTCAGGACTGAAGTCCTTACTACAAAAGGGAATGTTTAGGACTCAAGTCCTTGCTGCTAGCGGGAGTTTAGTCCTCAAGGTTTTGAGGTTGGGGGTTCGGGGCGTTGAAATTTTCTGCACTCTTGCCTTTGACTGGCGGCAAATAATCTACTAAACCCATATCAAAAGCCACATCCGGCAAATCGGCAGCGTTATAATTTCCTGCTTCAAACAATCGCCCAGGAGTAAAACAAGGCTGCTTCAATCTTACCACTTCGCTAGGCGAAAACATTCCCCTAAACATTTTGCGTTCGAGTCCCATAATTTCTGCTCCTAAAACAACTCTCGCATTAATCTTAACAATTTTTTGCCTGTCGCTTCCCAATTAAATAAATCCGCCGTCTCCCGAGCTTTTTGGGCTACCTGAAAACGCATGGGATCCTCCACAATTTTTCGCAACTGTTCGCGAACAGACTGAACATTTGGTTCGGCCCAATGAGGAGAATTTCTAATTTTAAGATACTGAGTATCGTAACATTCTCCGACGGGAATTAGATCGTGAGCAATGGGATAACAGTTAGCACTATTTGCGTACTCTGTCGGGCCACCGTACACAGTCATAGCGACTGGTAAACCCGCAGCAAAGGCATCCAAAATTTTAATCGCAAAACCCTCGCCACGAAACGGAGCCAAAAAAGCATCTGCTGATAAGTATAAATCCGCTAGTTCTGTTTTAGTAAAAAATTTAGGCTTTATCTCTATTTTCGGCTTTAATTTGCCGAATTGTCTTTCCATATTTATGATATGTTCGGTTATGGCATCAGGATTTTTGCCACCATCTTTGACGATCAACTCTACGTTGGCATCATCTTGAAACTCTTGATAAAATGCTTGGATGGCGAGATCCGTGCCAAATCTATACAAGTCAAAAGAATTGGTCATGTGCAGAATAGATTTTACATCTTTCTGGTTTTTTTTAGGTCTGTCAGAATAGAGTTGCGAAATTAAAGGATTGAAACCTAGAGGTATGACGGAGACTTTTTTTGCCGGACATCCAGCTTGGATTAAAACGTTTTTAGAATATTCGCTGACGGCTATGATGTGGGATGAATTGTTGACAGCATCGTAAATCCAGTAATCATATTCATCATCATTTCTGGCGAATTCGTAATTGATGGCAAAAAATTCTAATTTGAGGTGTCCGCTGAGTTCTTTTAAAAAGAAAGGTTTCCAGTAATGAGACCATTTTAGCTGAAATAAATCTGATGGTGCGGTGTTCATCCACTTGGCTAGGAGGTGGTTTTCTTCGGCTGTGGAATAGCGTGTGAGGTGAGATGCGATTTCTGAGGGTTCGACTGAAATAGGAATCCCCATTTTGTCTAAGGTTTTCGCCAGCGATAGGGTAATGTCGGCGAAGGAATTAAAATTTTGAAAGCCGACGTTAAAGTGAACCATAATTAGTTATTGGTTATTGGTTATTGGTTATTTGTTATTGATTGTAGGGTGCGTCAGGCGAGTAGGTTTTCAATACAAACTCAGGATTTTTGCCCTGACGCACCTTGGGTTTATTGAGGTGAGAAGGTTTTCAATACAAATTCAGGATTTTTGCCCTGGCGCACCTTGGGGTTTATTGAGGGTTGATTAATTAATACCATTTCTCTAAAATTGTGCAACACTCTTCGACCCCCCCTAGCCCCCCCTTGCTAAGGGGGGGAACAAGAATACTGTTATTTCGTTGAAAATTGGTATAAATTATTCATAAAAACATTTGTACAAGCCTCCACGTGAAAGATGCGGATTCATGAGATTGTTGATATAATTTAGGGATGTTCGAGTGCGACGCACCCTACGACTCACATCTCAAAATATACGATTTAAATGCGGTACAGCTTAGGATTTTGCTAAAGTGTAAGGTGCGTCGCTTGATGATTTTGCATATATAGCCTTTCTCAAAAAGATGAGGTATGGCTGACGGCTTATATAATAAACACTAAGAGGGGCTGAAGCCCAACAACGTACCTCATCTTTTTGAACACCGTTATGATTTAGGGATTGTTGATGGATCCGCACCCTACGACTCAAATCTCAAATCGCCCATGGTATGATTTTGCTAGGATGCCGATCGCACTAATATGACTGTACAGTCGCATCCGCGCGCCACAGCTTCCGGGATGTTCCCCTGAATTACCTGTTTCAGCAGCCCTTCGCGACTCGCTCCCAGGACGATCGCATCACATTGATCGTTTTGAGCCAAATCAATTAAAGCATCCGACACCGACTTAGCGCAAACCGCAGTCACTATTACTTCACAACTAACCCGCCCCTGAATAAACTTCGCAGCTTGCTTTAATTCGGCGCGCGAGGGCTCCGCAACAGAAGGCTGGTGCACCTGACACAATTTAATCTCCGATAAGGCACTCGCAGCCACGAAAGCAGGTAGCAGCCGCAATGCCGCAGCTTGCTTGTAACTGCCGCGAATTGGTACTAACCAGCGGTGCAAACCCATCAGTGTGTGCAATCCCAATTCTGGCGCCCGAATGTCGGAATTGGGCGAGGAAAATTCAGTCTCTGGTGTCGCTGATGAACTTGATGTCACAAATTGAGAATTTTCTGCGTCATCAATTCCTGCGGCATTTAACTGCCATTCTGTAGACGCATATTCCCGCGCGCTACTAGCTGTTAAAAACTCATTTTTCTGGCGTGTTGCTAATAGTTTTTCGCTCCATTTAACTAAAACTACTTCGCAGCCTGCTTGCCGAATTACGGTATCGACGACATCGCCAAAAATGCGTCCTGTTGTGGATAATTCGCCTTGCCATCCCATCAAAATTAAGTCAATGTGACGCTCCCTAATTGTCTCTAAAATCGCGTGAGGCACGTCGTGAGCTACCCGGATTTGAGTGTGTACTGGCAAGTTCCAATTGCGGATAATGCGCTCGGCTTGTTGCAGCAGGCGGCGGCTTTTTGTGGTTCGCACTGCGCTTTCTGAGGGGGAACTGTTGCGCGGTACTGTGATGATTTGCAGGCATTCTAATTCGTAATTGCGATCGCGCGCAATGGCGGCCGCCAGTCGCAGCAAGGCGGGTGCTGTTTGTGGGTTGGACAGCGGCACTAATAAGCGGCCGTTTCCGACTTGTGGCGCTCTGGTTTGATACACTACATAGGATGGTTCTGGATGCGGGCCTTGGGTTGTTTCTCCGCTGAGGCGATCGGATTCTACTCGGATTATGTCGCTGCGGGTAATAATTCCAACTAGATGCCGTCCTTCTATGACGGGCAAGCGGCTGATATTGTAGTGATTGAGTCGGTACAGTACCTCGCTTAGGGTATCCTTGGCTTTGACTGCGATCGGCTGTGCAGTCATAAATTCTTTGAGCAGTGTCTTGCCGGACAAATTCTGCTCGCTGGCTTTTGCTAAGTCGGTTTGACTGATAATGCCGACCAGTTTACCATTTTCAACTACCGGAAAGCCGCGGTGGTGCGATCGCGAAAAAGCCTGCATCACTTCATCGAAAGTCAGTTGACTCGAAAGAGTTTCAACTCGGCGCTGCATCACGTTGGCTGCGTACAAGTCGCTCAAACCATCAACCGCAGGTTTATCTTTGGTGAGATGAATGCCGCTAAACTCCAAAAGGCGATCGTACAAAGAGCCGCTGTCCACCTTTTCGGCGACTAAATAAGCAACTACAGAACAGATCATCAAAGGTAGCACTAATTTGAAATCTGCCGTAATTTCAAACACAATAACTACCGCCGTAATCGGCGCCCTAGAAACCGCACAAAAAAACGCTCCCATTCCCGCCAAAGCGTAAGTTACCGGCAAACCAACACCCAGCCAATGTGCCTGTACAATACCGACAATATGGCCGAGTGCCGAACCGAGAACTAAAGAAGGTGCAAACAATCCTCCCGGAGCTCCCGAAGCTGCGGAAAGAATTGTCAAACAAAAGTGAGCGATAAAAGCAATTAAACTGGTGGTTCCGCTAGCTTCTCCGGTTAGCAAAAACTCGCGCAAACCAGTATTATTGCGAAAATTTTCTGGCAAAGCAGCGATGACTATACCACAGATAAACCCCGCACAAGCAATTCGCCAAGGCAAGGCTAATTTCAGCGTTTTTCGATTGAAGTGCAAACCAGCAATAATCCCTTTGCTGAACAAAGCTCCCAGCAATCCCGCTAAAACTCCTAACAGTATATAGAACGGAATTTCCTGAGGAAAAAAACTAATTTTATACTCTCGCAAATTGAGATTTAAACTATCTCCGCCCAAAAGCTGCGAAACAACCGCACCGATGAAAGAAGCAATAATTGCCGTACCTAAAGTCAAGCCAGAAACATCGTGCAGCAGTTCTTCAACTACAAACAAAACCCCTGCAATCGGAGCATTAAAACCAGCAGCCAGTCCCGCCGCTGCACCGCAAGCAATCAATTGGCGGCGGTAGTCTGGGGAAGTCGGCATCAAGTTACCTATCCAGCCTGCCAAAGACGCTCCAATTTGGACGGTTGGGCCTTGTCTTCCCAGGGTTAAACCGGAACCAACTGCTAAAATAGTGGTCAGAAGTTTAACGACAGCTACTCGTAAATTCAAAGAAAGATTGACACCAGCGAGGGCAGCTTTGACGTGAGGAATGCCACTACCAGCAGTTTCTGGAGCGAAACGTTCAACTAAAAAACCTGTTAGAAACCCGCCTAATAAACCGACAGCCGGAAGCAAAATTAAAGCTGGAATTAGCGTTGAGGTAGCAACTCGCCAACTGCCGAGCCATCCGACTCCTAATTTGAGCAAGACGCCAGCCAATCCTGAAATTAAACCGATCAGGCAAGCTTCAAAAATAGCGAGGCGTTTGGGGCGTAAAAAAAGCTGAGATTCGATCACCCTGGAAGGTTCCCTAAGTTGCTTAGGGATATGAATGTACGGCATAAATAGGTAGATAACCTGCGAATTGTATGCTCGATTAGACTTTAGCAAATATTCGTTATATCTCAATACGGTTTACTTAACACTATTTATGCCCGGAGATCCCCCTCGCATCCCCCGCATCGTTGCGGGGACTTTAAGAGCTTCTTGTCCCCCCCTTGGTTCGGGGGGTTAGGGGGGATCTGTCTTAAGTCAACCGTATTGCGTTATATCTGGGAAAATACAGCGAATTTTAATTGCTAATTTACTATTTTTTCGATGCCATAATTTTGATTCCTATACTATAGCAGTTCTGGTAAATAATCATTGTACAAGACAACGGTCTAATACACCGATGTCAGGAGGTTAAACAGTTATGGTCAAAGTGGGAAGAGCAGGGTTTATATATCTTTATATTGTTCCAAAATGAACCCAATTTAATTAGAGTGGCAACACATTAAAGAAGATGAATTAGCTGCAACATTAATTGAGATTACAAGGTGTTGAAAAATTTATGATTTTTCTTGAATTCTTTTAATTAGGTTTAGTGCCTTTTCATAATCATCTTTTCTTGCTTGTTTCTGAAATAAGTCGGCGGCTTTTTGTAAATCTTGTATCGCACCCTGCTTATCTCCTAATATCGATCGCGCAATACCAAGATTGGCGTAGGCTTCAGCATAGTCTGGGTTGATTTTTATATCCTGGTCGAAATCGGCGATCGCACCCTGGTTGTCTGCTAAGCTCGATCGGGTGACACCTCGGTTATAGTACAATACGGTTGACTTAAGAACAATCTGACTTTCAAGAGATGCCTGTATTGCCTAGAAAATCTTGAGATGACATTCGTCAAAAAGCGTTAAGTCCACCGTATTGGTTTATGGTGATTCTTGAAGTCTATTAATTATATTTATTGCCTTTTCGTAAAGAACTTTATTGCCTTGTTTCTGAAATAATTCTGTGGATTTCTGAAGATCTGCGATCGCACCCTGCTTGTCTTTTAACCTCGATCGAGTAATCCCCCGATTGTAGTAGGCTAAAGCATAGTTGGGGTTGAGTTTCAGGGCTTGTTCGTAATCGGCGATCGCACCTTGACTGTCTCCTGAGTCATCCCGGACATTGCCCCGATTGACATAGGCGGTGGCATTGTTGGGGTTATTTTTGATGGCTTGGTCATAATCTGCGATCGCACCCTGTCTGTCTCCTGACTCATCGCGGAGATTGCCTCGATTGATGTAGGCATTAGCATCATTGGGCTTAATTTTTATGGCTTGGTCAAAATCTGCGATCGCACCCTTCTTGTCTCCTAAGTTCGATCGGACTACACCGCGATCGTTATAGGCCTCGGCATAATTGGGGTTGAGTTTAATCGCTTGAGTGTAAGACTCTATAGCACCCGGATAATCTCCTGCTTTGTACTTTTCTACAGCCTGATTGTAAAATTCTTCCGCTGTTTGGTTTTGTGTCAAAGCCTCACTGGCTACCTGTGCGCCCACATCCACCTTCGTTGAAGCCAACAATCTGAAACTTTGGTCGATCGGAATTCTCAATGAAAAGCTTTTATTTTCGGCATAACTCGGTTGACAATTTACTAAACCTGTGGTTGTTGAAACAACTAATCCTGTCAACACTCCAGTCAAGATTTTAAAATTCATCCTAATCTCCACCTTTTGGTAATTTCAAGCAACTATTTTGACATCTGCGGTTATTTAGGCGATCGCCTCCACCAGCGTTTTCAAATCCGGCACTTCTAAATCCGGCTGGGCGCTGGCAGGCAGTGTCGCCCCAAATCCTGTTCGATCGTATCTCCTATTTACCCAAACTGTCGATATTCCCATATATGAGGCTGGTACAATGTCGTGATACAGGCTTTGAGCGACGTGCAGGAGTTTTGACGTTGGTATGCCCATTTTCTCGATCGCCATTTCAAAGTTGCGAGTTGACGGTTTGTACGATCGTACTTGTTCGGCAGTAATCACCCAATCGAATTCAACTTTTAAATGTTTGGCAGTACCAGCAAACAAATCGTCATCAATGTTGGAAATTACCGCCAATTTATATTTTTGCTTGAGCGCTCTCAAAGCTGCAACTGTATCCGGGAAGGGCTGCCAATTTTTGATCGATTCAACCAAACAATTAATTTCTGTTGCCGACTCTGTTTCTGTCGGTTCAAAACTAAATCTTTTACCAATCTTTCTGACTATTTCTTGCAGAATTTCCCGATATTTGATATACTCACCCCTGTCTTTTTCCAGTTCCGATTCAAACTCAGCAAACATTTCTAAAGTTCCGTCATCGCTAAAATCGATTTCGCGGTTGGACAGCAACTGTTTCAAGACTGGTAATATCCCACTTTCCCAATCTATGAGAGTGCCGTAGCAGTCAAAACTCACAACTTCAAATTGATTAAAATCTAACATCTGTCATTCCTCCTATTTTATCGAGACTGAGCCAGTCCAACCTATAGAAACCGATTTATTACAAGGATTAAAGGCGATCGACCAGTTTTTTAGGAAAAAACCCGGTTTCTGAGCAGCAATCCGTAAGTCCTGTTGATTCTATTTTACGGTTGGTATTCAGCAAAAATTTCAATTTTGCCGACAATATTGCGATTAAAGTCTGCCAACTCTTCCGCTGGAATCCAATACTCTTGATGAATCGAACTCCCGACAGTTTGGACGGGATACTTTTTCAAGAATTCAGCCACAACTCGAAACCTGGTTGCATAACCAAAATATCCCGATGCTGCATCTTTGGTATTCCAATCTCGTGCAATTTGTATGGCATATGCTTTGTGAAGTACGGGATAAAAAATAGGCTGGAAAGACAGTCGCGGCGGAAATTCCAGAAAATCGCTTTCTTTAATTAATTCCATTTCTTTTTTTCCGACTGCTCTAAACAGAGTTACCGTCTCTTTATCTGATATGTTTATATTTTTAAACCAATCTTTCCAAGCCTCCCAATTGTGAATTATTTTAGCCACTTCCTTGTAACCAGCAGCCCTAGGATGGGAACCGTCATTGTTGGTAAGTTCTTCGATCCAAATCTCTGATTTTTCCAGCGGGGTACAAATATCTAAATAAGGCACATTTAACTCGCTACAAACTTGGGAAAACTGCTCGGATAAACTGGCTATTCTGATTGTGCGCTCGACATCAATAACTGGCGGCGGCCCTATCATTAAGACTGGCACTCTTTCTTTCGCAGAGTTGAGAATATAGCGGAGATTTTCAATTGACTTTTCAAGTTCGACGCGAGTTTTTCCGTTTTCAAAATAAGTGTCGTTGACGCCAAAGGAAAATACTATTCTGCCGTCGCAGTAGTGAGGCAAGCGACAAGAAACTTCGCTGAACCACCGAGTTTCTATATCCGTACTGGTTTCTCCCCGCACTCCTAAATTGTAGTAGGTAATATCCTGTCTTTGCCCGCTGGCTGCCGCGCAAACACGTCCTGTCCAACCAAGATATTTGGGGTCGCCCGTACCATTGACAAAAGAGTCGCCGATAAAACAAATACGCATATTATGTCCGGGAATGGGGAATGGGGAATGGGGAATGGGGAATGGGAATTGGGAATTGGGAATTGGGAATTGGGAATTGGGAATTGGGAATTGGGAATTGGGAATTGGGAATTAGTTATTTTTTATTTTTTATTAGAAAAACTCCTCACAACTAACGACTAATCACTAACCACTAACCACTAACTACTAAGCTGTTGGGCATCTTAATTGTATTTTTGGGGCTGGCTCTGGGAGCCACCCCACAAGCATTTTATCAAACTTGACTGCACAATTTAAATGCACTTCAGCTTAACCACTAACCACTAACTATTAACTATGACCGATTACCAATTATCGATTACCAATGCCCTATGCCCTATGCCCTATGCCCAATCCCCTATGCCCTATGCCCTATGCCCTATGCCCTATGCCCAATCCCCATGAATTTAGTTTTTGCCCGTAACGGACAATCCCTCTACAATTACAGATGGTGTGTGGCAAGAACCGTTCCACTCGGAGTCTCCTCCTAATTCTACCAATTGTTTGAGGACACTGTAGACGTTGCCGGCTACCATGGTGTCTTTGATTCTGCCGATTATTTGACCTTTTTTGACTCTGTAGCCGAGATCGACGTTTATTGAAAAATCGCCGGAAATTCCGGCACTGCCGCCAAGCATTTGATCGATGACAATGCCGTCGTCTAATTGAGCGATTAAGTCAATTAACGATCGCTCTCCTGGCTTAATTAAAACATTAAACAAACTCGGCGTTGGATAGCTGCCCAAACCCGGGCGAAATCCGTTGCCGGTGGTGCCGCTTCCCAAGGCTCGACCGGTGGTGCGATCGGTATAAAATAGCTGCAATACTCCGCTGTTGATAAAGACGATCGCCCGAGTGGGAGTACCTTCGTCATCAAAAGGACAGCTATAGGGCCCGATATCCGGCTGCTGCGAGAGAGTGACAAGGGGCGATGTTACTTGTTGGCCCAATCGATCGTTCCAAGGAGAAGCGCCTTCGAGTACCTGTTTGCCATTCAACGCCGCACAGACAGTCCCCCACAGCAAATCGGCAGCTTTGGCTGTAAACAGTACCGGCACGCGGCCCGTGGCGGGGGCTACATTTTCTTTCGCCCATTCCAAACGCTGCAAAACCCGCTTGGCGCTGGTGGTTAAGTCGAGCTTGCCGCGTTCGGTTTCGCCATCCCAAATGTTGAGGAAATCTTCGCCGCGGACTAATTCTGCTGACAAATAACCGCTGAGGGTGGTGTCGGTGTGGCTAGAATCCAAGCCTCTGGTGTTCAGCAAGCGGGTACTTTCAATTTCGCAGTCGAGCTCGGCGGTGCAGAGGCTTTCTGGATAGGCTTCGCGGACGATCGCGATCGCCTCTTTTCCCCAGTTTACCAACTGTTCGGCTGGGACTGACACTCCGCGATCGGGATACACAACTTTGTCACCGGTGCCGAGTTCGATGGTTTCCGGTTCGTTGAGTTGCGAAAGTGCGATCGCGCGATCGACCAAAATCTGGGCTTCCACGGGCCCGTAGGCTACCGCCAAACCCGGCCGCCCGTCCCGCCACAGCCGCAGCGCAATGCCTTCTGCTTGGGCAGTTTCTAGCTGTTTGAGGCGGTTTGCTTCAAAAAATACCGGCCGCGAGAGCGATTGCGATTCCAATACCTCAGCAGCTTCGGCACCTGCTTTGGTGGCTAATTCTAGCAGTTGTTCTGCTGATTGGTGATTGGTCATTGTTGTAGTTGACAGTTGACAGTTGACAGTTGACAGTTGACAGTTGGCAGTTGGCAGTTGGCAGTTGACTGTTGTCATTTGTCATTGGAAGCAATTACCGATTGCCAATTACCAATTACCAATTAGCGATTACCGATTACCAATTACCAATTACCAATTAGCGATTACCAAATTTTTGCCACCGATGCCAGATCGGTTATTGCCAAGCAATCGACTAATTAGTTAGTTAGTTAGTTAGTTAGTTAGTTAGTTAGTTAGTTAGTTCGTGCAGCAGCCAAAATCCTGCAAAAGATTCCGATTGTGAATTCGACTGAATTGCTAAAAAATGTACTTGTTTTGCTTGCTTTTTCGCCGCTTCAAATGATGCCGCTTCTTTCTCAGTTGCTGAGTCTCTGAGATTAGCTATAATCCAGCGATCGTTAGCTCCCGTATCTAATACCAGCCTAGGGATAGGGGCGCTATCATATCTGAGAAAAGCTAATTCCAAACCCGACATCCAACCTGCTAAAGCCGTTGCTCTCGATGAGTAGATAATTAATCCTGGAATTTGTGTTTCCGGGGCGAGGCGTGTCATCGGGAGTCCGAAAGCTTCGCCAAATCCAATATCCCACTCGGACATCTCGTCAAAAGCTGCGATCGGCAAACTCACAAACGTCCATTTTTCGCCGATTAAGGCATCCGGCAGCGCTATGGGCGTTTCGGGTACAAATTGAACGGTGGGGTTCACAACCGGCTGATAACCCGGTTCGGCGGGATAAACGTCTTGCATCCGTTCTTCCAGCCACAGGCTGAGGGCGAGGGTGCGGCGGCTGGAGGCTGAGGGAATATCCAATTCCTCGCAGGCTTTGGTAATCATGTTCGCCATTTGGCGGCGAAAAAAGCGGATTTTTTCGGGTGGTTTCGGTGCAGAGGCGATCGCATCTTTAATTGCACCAGCCAGCCACAGGGAATTCACGGTTGTACTGGGGCAGAATTGCGAATAGCGAAACAGAGATTCTGCCTTGTCGCCTACATTCAGCGGGCTTTCGCAAATCAACACTTCCCATTTTTTTTTGTCTCGCTCGTCTAGGATTGGACGGCTGTAAAAGTCGAGTTCCCAAATAGTAGCCATGCCGCGCTGTTAAAAATTAATCCTTTCTCATGTTACCTGACATCGGGCAAGTTTCTGATGAGTAAGAATTTAAGACTGATTTTCAATTGCGGGCGATCGCGCTTACCTAACTAAATTATGCCTCTGCCTACTTGGCGGGCGATCGCACTTTCCCCAAAAATACCGCTATCCCTCGCCGCTTCCCATCCAAATTTCCGCAGCAGCACCCAACCGGACACATTAGCAATTCTGAGCATAACAGTTCCCCAGCAATCTCAACCCGCGATGTTTGTTAAACTTGTCTAAGCCAAGGAAAACTCAAACTATAGCTTGATGCGATGAGACAAATCATTCTCGAAAAGATTGTTTCTACCCTACAACCTTTAGATTTTGTTCTCGCTTTGTGGCAAGGAGGTTCAGCAGCCCACGGCTACACAGACGAATGATCATACCTCGATATTGCAGTGCTGGTTGCAGATAACTGCGTCGAACAAACGTTTGAGATTGTGGAAAAAACTATCGCCGAAATTGGTGAAATCGAACTCAAATATCGAGTTCAAGAACCTGCTTGGCACGGTCAATCCCAGTGCTTTTGGCGGCTCAAAGAAACTCCGCCGTTCTTGCTAATTGATTTTGCCGTTTTCCGGCGCAGCAGCCGCAACGATTTTCTAGAAATCGAGAGACACGGACAAGTCCCCATCGCCTTTGACAAAGCCAATCTAATTGTACCGCCTCATTTGGATACAAACAAGCATCTTGCCCAAATGCAAGCCAGATTCAACGAAATCACAATTCTTTTTGATTTGCTGCAACCTCTGGTCAAAAAAGAGATATATCGCGGTCATTTAGTAGATGCGATCGGCAATTATCACAACTAGACGCTTTTACCCTTGGTCGAACTCTTGGGCACGATCTACCGTCCCCACAGATACGACTTTAAACTCAAATATTTCACCCGAGATTTTCCCCCCGCCATAGTCGATCGCGTTGCACCGCTTTTCTGCATTGCCAATCTGGAAGATTTGAGAGCAAAACAGCAAACAGCCGAGGCTTTATTTGCAGATACATTACCGCAGGTAGAAGCTAAATTATACTCTAATACCAATTCTCAAAATTAGTAGTAGGGTGCGTCAGCCACTTCTGGCTCCCATCTGAAAATTAGGCTAATCGCTGACGCACCCTACAATATCTTCGATCCTTCAACCGCAGATGTCAGACAGATAAACACAGATAAACGCAGATAATTTTAGGGTGTTTTCCGATTTTTGCAATAATAAGTTTATTATATTCTAATGCCAATTCTAAAAAGTAGGTAAACAGCACTACCGTGTCCTGCCCAGTGATAGCCAATAAAGCTCTGCAATTTGCCACGCAGATCGCGAACAGGGCAAGACCAGTTTATCTAGGTAATATGGAAGTTTTAACAATTGGCATCAAATTTAGGATTGTAGCAATATACTGTCAATCTTGTGCAAGAATATCCTATTAAACCTAGAGGGCTGAAGCCCAACAACGTACCTCATCTTTTTGAGAACCGCTATAACCTAAAGTGCTAAAGATTTCGTCCCTAAAGCGATTAATATAGCAGTAGCAACCTTAAATATTAACATCCCATGACAAAACTCAGCGTCAACATCAACAGAATCGCCCTGCTCAGAAACTCTAGAAATATCGGCATTCCCAGCGTTACCGAAGCTGCAAAAACAGTAATCGCCGCCGGAGCTCACGGCGTCACAGTCCATCCCCGCCCCGACGAAAGACACATCAAAGCTGCCGATGTTTACGACTTAGCTAAAATGCTAACCGTCGAGTTCAACATCGAAGGAAATCCGTTTCAACCTCCTTTTATGGATATAGTTTGCGATGTCAAACCTGCTCAGTGTACCTTAGTGCCGGATGCTCCCGATGTGCTCACCTCGGATAGCGGTTGGAATATTCCGGAAAATCGCGATCGCCTGTTACCAATTATTGAAAAATTAAAAGACAACGGCATCAGAGTCAGCTTGTTTATGGACGCAGATGCTGCTCTCATGCCCCTAGCCAAAGAAGTTGGAGCAGACCGAGTAGAGCTGTACACGGAACCCTATGCAACTGCTTTTCGTGAAGGGAATGTAGAATCTGTTTTTCAAGAGTATGTTTTAGCAGCTAAAGCGGCTCAATCTGTAGGTTTGGGAGTGAATGCCGGACACGATCTAAATTTGGAAAATTTAGCTAAGTTTTGCTCTATTCCTAATATACTAGAAGTCTCGATCGGTCACGCTTTAATTGCGGAAGCGCTAGAAATGGGCTTGTCCAATACGGTAAAAGCTTACCTAAAAATTCTCTCAGGTTCGTAGTACAAATAAACCTGGCGTGGCAGGGCTAGTTTTGCACAAAAATCATGACTAAACCTGCCCCTGGTATGTACAAAGCATACGAGCTTGTCGTTGTGGACTGCGCGATTCTGGGCAAATTAATAGCGGGAATGTGCGATCGCCCTGCACCCTAAAAGCCGATCGCCCTCGCACAAGGTAACAGTAGAGACCGCAGTCAGGGGTGTCAAGGGCATTTTGGTGGTAGCAATACCAATCCGGAAGCCCAGACACCGAGTTTTTTGGGTGCAGGCATTTTTTTACCCATATCCTTGGAAAAAACTTTAATTTTCCTTAACCCAATTGCTGAAATTCTCAACGATACTATGCGTAGGCAGTATCATTAAAATGTCCCGAGAAATGTCCCGACAAATTGAGGCTACTACTTAGCTCCCGCACTACCAATCTGCTACCAACAGTTTTGTGCAAGTACGGGATATTTACCTGTATCCTAGATGCTGCTGTAGCCAAGTGTGCGATCGCGCTTACTTAATCCGGTGCAAACAGGCAAACACAAGTAACCATATACAACTCCTTACCCCTGCCAAGTGCGACATGAAAAAACTAATTTTACTGACTGGAATGCTACTCATGATGACGGCAAAATCCGTATTTGCCAGCCCTGTAGCCCCCAAATTTGAACCGAGCGAGCGGATGGCCGCTGCGGAAATTACACAAACTGTTAATACACCCGTTACTTCGACCCTAGTTGCTAAGCAAGAACCGATCGAGCCAACGTCAGTTACCCCAGCCCCGGTTGCTAAGCTAGAGCCGATCGAGCGAATGTCAACCTCGGAAATTCGAGCCACCATCAGCCAACCAACCACCTATATTTTTGAAGGCGTCAAAGGGCGAGAACTCACACTCTCGCTGTGGGCGGGAAAACTGACAGCCCAACTGTACAGCCCCAACGGTCAAAATCTGGGAGTTGTTGACAAAAGTGACAATCAGTGGATAGGTCAGTTGCCAGAGTCCGGCATTTACCGCGTGCGAGTTACTCCCAAAGGTGAGACTAGCGCCTTCGTACTCGAACGCGACTTTAACGCCAAGTGGACTTATAGGCCCGATCGCGCACTTCCCATAGCATACGGGGAAACAGAAGCCACAGTTAGGCTCAAAATGTCCGGCTACCAAATCCAGCCCCTGACAGTTCCCGGAAAACAGGGACAGACAATCACGGTGAATGCTAGCAACAAAAATCTCGATGTGGCGATCGAATCTCCATCGGGACAACTCCTAGATCAAGGCGAAGGTCAAACTTTTGCTCAACTCCCCGAGTCTGGCACCTACAAGGTGCTGATAGTTGCCAACAGGCCAGTTAAATCCTCGATCAGAGTTGCGGTGCGATAGATCGAGATAGATAGAAAAAACATTCTTGAGGGCGATCGAAATTTCCCTCGCCCAACCACAAAAGCTCGCCCGAAACGCGATCTTTTTTTTGCCTAAAATCAACCGCTAAAGAATGATATCATGTCCGTTTGTAGTGCGGACTTCAGTCCGCTTTATGCTGCGGACACTCCCGACGCACTACAAACAGTTTTTGTGATGGTAATCAACCGGACATCATATGATTCATCAAGATTTGTACGGGTAGTGGATGGTGCGTGCCTACCCCCCTATCTATCGAGGCAACCTATGGTGGTTTTATTGTCAGGATAGGAAATATTAAACTACCAAATTAGATGCGCTTACCCTGGCAGTTGGGCCAAGGTACGTTGTTGCGCTTAAGCGCTCTTTCCTAATATTATAAAGAGCGCTTAAGCGCAACTACGTACCTAATTTGTCTGATGACTATAACACCACCCTGCCTATCTATCGGGGCAACCTAGGGCGGTTTTATTGTCACTATAGGAAATATCAAACTACCAAAAGTATCGCTCAAAGGTGGGCTGGCAGTTTGACCTATGTACGTAGTTGCGATCTTTGCACTCTTTCCTAATATTATAAAGAGCGCTTAAGCGCAACAACGTACCTATGACAACTGTCAACTGAATTCTCAACCTTGAATCAGCGCTGCAAAACGTTCTTGTTTCCAAATGCAGCTTAAATCGGAGTCAGCTACAGCTAATTCTCGGTATAAATTAGGCATAAACTCCACAGCCCGCTGCAAATTGTCAAGGGCCAAATCAGCAAAGCCCAGCAGTGCATAACAGCAAGCTTGATTGTAAAAAGCGTTAGCAAAATCAGGATTGATTTCTAAGGTAGTTTCATAGCAAGCGATCGCCTCCGAATAGCTACCTTGCTGCGCCAATTCCACACCTCGATTGTACCAAATCAAATAATCTTCAAAGATACATTCTGATGTGGGAGTGAACTTGGCATTTTTTTGATTTAAACCGACTAATTTTTGCAAAGCAATTCGTCGCTCGCCTACAGCTTCGGCTCTGCCCGGTTTCAGAGCGATCGATCGACTAAAACTAGCCACTGCTTGCTTGTAAAGTCCCATGGAGTTGGCAGCTAGACCGCGATTGTACCAAGCCTTCGCATCATCTGGGTTAAACTCGATCGCGCGATCGAAACTGTTGAGCGCCTGATAGTAAAGCTTTAGTTCCAACAGAGCATTTCCTCGGTTGTACCACGCCCAAGGCGCCTCTGGGTGCAAACTCAAAGAGCGATCGAAACTCAGAACCGCCTTATGGTAAAGCCGCATATCGATCAGCGTCAGTCCCCGGTTGTGCCAAATACTCGCCGCATATGGGTTGAACTCCAGAGCCCTGTCAAAACTGTTAAGAGCCTCCAAAGGGCGGCCCAACTTTCCTAAAGCAATAGCCCGGTTGTGCCAGCCAAAGCTCGCATCCGGCTGCACCGCCAAGGCTTCATCAAAACTCGAAAGCGCCTCTAAATGTCGTTCTAAGTTGCCCAAAGCCATACCTCGCCCGAACCAAGCCTTATAATGATCCGATTGCAAGTTCACAGCTCTGTCAAAATTCGCCAGAGCACTATCATGATCGTTAGCTTCGAGGTGGCGCGAACCCAGATGATAATACCAAGCTGCTTCCAAGTTTTGAATTAAGTTCATAATATTTTTGCATCTATCTTAGGGATGATTCTACACAAAAAATGCCCGAGCTTCATCTGTAATTTCACTAAAAATTAGAAAATTTTGATACAGGGCGATCGCCCGTACAAACTGCTAGCGACAACCTCAACAATTGGCGGCTGAAACAGAGTAATTTCCTCCGATTAAATGCTTTTTCAGCTAACCACACTCATCGCTGGTTGGAGGTGCTGCAAATCTCAGGCTGGCGCGAGTCACGCAACTATTACCAGAAAGAATTGGTTGAAAGTCGTAACCCTTTGAGGGAGAAATTACGATCGGACTATTTATTACCCCAATCCTCGCACTTCTAAGTAGAGGTCGCTATCAAACTGTCAACTGTCAACTGTCAACTGTCAACTGTTAAACGCATCCAAAATTAGGTTTGCAATTACACTAAGAGTGCAAATCTCGTAGTTCCAATAGCTCCAACTTCTGCTTAGCAAATTCAAGCAACCACAACCACTGTTTGAGCAGTCTCGCTCAGCAACAACCTGCCTGAAGCATCAATACTAAAATCCTTCCCCAGCACAAAACCCTTGCCCATCAAGCGCTTGCAAACAACCAGCGCCGTAATGCGACGAATTTCTTCCATCACGTCAGCAGGAATCAAATAACTCAAACTCCAGATCACCGACTCACAGTCAGACCAAATCAAGCGCTCAATACTGACAATCATCAAAGCAGCTACGCTGTCTGTTGACAGCCGCCCTCTGAGATCTGCAATCAAATCTTTACCAATTAAGCTATTGCGAGTCATCATCGCTCTAGCCATCTTTCCAATTTCTTGTTCGAGTTCTAAATGATTCATGCTTGGCACGGGCTGTTATGTTTTTAAAGCACTAATCGGAGTAAAAACAGTGACTGCTACCAGGCTCTGCTCTAGACTAGCTGACGCAGGCTCTACCACAACTCCTTTTAACAAAGTATACCTAAAGAAAGATTAAAAATGTATCTAAAGGCAGATACTAAAATTTATTTTTTTTGTCATAAATGGATGAACCAATTCCCACAATAGTTGGTCTGAGCAGCAACTCAGAGCCTGAGGCAAGTTAAGAATTGGTAAATTCGATACATAATAAAGATGTAGTTGCTTCGGAGAAAAAACAGCAATGGCTGCACAAGGGCCAGATATCGATATTGCCCCCTATATCGACCACGCCCTCATCGATCCGGGCGCCACTCCCGAGCAAGTAGAACACTGCTGCCAACAAGCAGAAAGATTTGGGTTTGCCACAGTTTGCGTGTATCCCGCCTACGTGCGACAAGCGGTAAGTCTTCTGCACGGCACAAAGCCAAAAGTTTCGACAGTCATAGGTTTTCCCACGGGAGCAACCACATCAGCAGTCAAACTCTACGAAGCTCTAGAAGCGGCAGACAGCGGAGCCGTTGAGTTAGATGTCTCGGTCAATTTAGGATTGTTGAAAGCCGGAAAAAGCGACGAATTTCACCGGGAATTGGCCGAAATTTGCGAAGAAACCGGACTAACTATCAAGGCAATTATCGAATGCTCGATGCTTTCTGATGAGGAAAAACAATTAGCGGCTGAGCTTTGCATGGAGGCGGGCGCCGTTTATATCAAAACTAACACGGGCTTTTTTGGTGGGGCGACAGTTGAAGATGTACGGTTGTTGAAGGAATTTACTAAGGGAAGGGTTGGTATTAAAGCGGCCGGAGGAATTCGCACTCACGAACAAGCTATCGATTTGATCGTGGCTGGTGCGACTCGTTTGGGGACTTCTCGCGGCCCGGAATTAATCCGCCAGCGAGATAATTTAAATCAGACTCATTAGTCATTGGAAGGTACGTTGTTGCGCTTGGGCGCTCTTTAATCTATGAAAGAGCGCTCAAGCGCAACTACGTACCTCAAAATTAATTCCTATAAGAATGCCGTTGTAAATCTAAAATCTAAAATCTAGTGACTCGAACTTACAAAGCAATTGGAATCAATCTTAAGAGTGCGCCGATCGGCGAATCCGATCGCCTGCTGACAGTTTTGACACGGGAATTCGGCTTAATTAAAGCTGTAGCGCCCGGTGTTCGCAAACAGCGATCGAGCATTGGCGGGAGAAGCGAGTTATTTGTTGTCAACGAATTGCTGATCGCCAAAGGCCGATCGCTCGACAAGATTACCCAAGCCTCCACCGTCGAATCCTATCCGGGTTTGAGCCGCAACCTCGGAAAACTATCAGCCGCACAATATCTGGCCGAATTGGCGATCGCCAGCGCCCTATCCGACGAGCCGCAAGAATCACTGTTCTTTTTGCTGGGGGAACACTTGAGCCGTTTGGAGCGTTTGTCCGATCGCACAGAAATTGAATCCGCCGCCCTGCTAGTCGCCCATCTAGCCCAGGGTATTTTTCACTTGCTAGCCCTAGCAGGCCTCGCGCCCCAAGTCCAAGTCTGCTGTGCTACCAGAGAGCCACTCATCCCAAATTTCACAGATCCGAACTGGGAAACCGGGTTTAGTATACCCTCTGGGGGAACCTTCAGCTTGCTGGAGCTAGCTAACCTAGAGGCAGAACTTTCCTCACAAACCGGCAGCCTGTACAGATCCAGCTCCCGTTCCCGGCAAACGAGCGACAGCAAACACTTGATAAATTTCCATATTAATGCTAAAGAATTAGCTGCACTGCAACAGTTGGGTAGTGCAGAACTAGGAGAGGGGATTGCCGATCGCGCGACTTGGATATCAGTAGAAAATATTTTGCGGCAATATGCCCAGTATCATTTAGGTTGCACGATTCGATCGGGAAGCTCGATCGACACCTACTTGGAGAGTTTTGAGTTTTAAATTTTGAATCTCGTGGAGTAAAAATCTCACGGAATAGCAGGGGTTTGAAGCCCCAGCATGAAGGCAGATTGTGATAAGAACGAAGTTTAAATCTCCATTCTCATCACTTCGCTGTCAACTGTCAACTGTCAACTGTCAACTGTTTAACTCAGCTTGCGGGATATCCGAACCTGTAAGCAATTTCAGGTAAATGCTCAAAATTCTTGCAAAACTAGATAATAAGAAAAGTTACGAGTTATTAAATTTAGAGGTTAACGCCTCAATTTGAATTCCCATCCCCCCAAGCTCAACCATCCCAGGCGATCCACCCCAAATCCTATGATGCGACTGTCCGATACTGATTTGAGAAGATCTATTTTAGCTGTGACCCACCACAAGATGGAAGAACGAGAAAATTTTCCAGATTTTGACTCATCGCCCGTCTTTGCCGATCGACAATGGAGTAACGCCCAAGACCCAGAAATGGACAAATATCCCACAAATCCAGAAATAGACTGGAACAACAGCCAGGAACCAGAAGCCATCCCCCCGCTGTCAACCGCAGCAACCGCAGCAGAGCTCGCGGAAGCAGCAGGCGAAACTCCCGAGCAACAAACCGGATTTCTGCCGGTGTTGAAAAACCGAAATTTTCTAGCCTTGTGGAGCGGTCAAGTTTTCTCGCAACTAGCAGATAAAGTTTATCTCGTACTGACGATCGCCCTGGTAGCCAGCAGATTTCAAGCGCCAGATCAAACCATCAGCAGGTGGGTATCGGCAATCATGATCGCCTTTACCATACCGGCGGTATTATTTGGGGCTGCTGCGGGCGTATATGTCGATCGTTGGTCGAAAAAAGCTGTGCTCGTAGCCACAAACCTGCTGCGGGGAGGCTTCGTCTTAACATTACCCCTGCTGCTGTGGCTGTCTGACGGGTGGGAACTCGGTCAACTACCGCTCGGATTCTGCCTGCTGCTGCTAGTAACATTCCTAGTTTCGACCCTAACTCAATTTTTCGCCCCAGCAGAACAGTCAGTAATTCCCTTAATTGTGGAACGCCGCCACCTGCTATCGGCAAACTCGCTCTACACCACAACCATGATGGGTTCGGTGATTATCGGCTTTGCAGTCGGAGAACCCTTACTAGCCTTAGCCGACACCCTATTTACCAATCTCGGTGGCGGACTCGGAATCGGCAAAGAATTAGTAGTCGGGGGAAGTTACGCCTTCGCCGGAGTGCTGTTGCTGTCGATGAAAACAGGCGAAAAAAACGAAGTCGAACACGAACCGCCGCATCCCCTAGCAGATTTAAAAGACGGGCTGCGTTACATCAACGATCAACCGAAAGTCCGCAATGCTTTAATTCAACTAATTATTCTATTTTCCATTTTTGCAGCCTTAGCAGTTCTAGCGGTGCGGCTGGCAGAAATCCTGCCCGGTATGAAAGCGTCGCAATTTGGCTTTTTGCTGGCTGCGGTGGGCGTCGGGATGGCTGCTGGGGCGACGACAGTCGGCTATCTCGGCCACAAATTTTCTCACTCCCAACTGAGTTTAATCGGATCTGTGGGTATGGCAGTTGCTCTGATCGGTATTTCTGCATTTACGCACCATTTGTGGATCTCGGTGCTGTTCATTACCCTGTTGGGTTTGTTTGCCTCGTTGGTGGGAGTGCCGATGCAGACGACAATTCAAGCAGAAACCCCAGAAGAAATGCGGGGAAAAGTCTTTGGGCTGCAAAACAATGCGACTAATATCGCTTTGAGTTTACCATTAGCTTTAGCGGGAGTAGCCGAAACATTTCTGGGTTTGCCGACGGTATTTTTGGCTTTAGCAGGATTGGCGATCGCAGGTGGCGTCTTAACCTGGTATATTTCCCGTAGCACTAATAGCAAAGTCGATCGAATTTAAAAAATAACAAACTCTGATTTACTCGAATGCACATCGCTTGGCTAGGAAAAAAATCACCTTTTTGCGGTAATGTAACTTACTCCAGGGAAGTCACTAACGCACTATTAGACCGCGAATACCAGGTCAGTTTCCTGCACTTTGCCCAAGAAGCGGGCCAAATTGACAGGAATAATGCCGCGTGGAGCGTAGCAAATGGAAAATGGGGAAGTGGAATTACTCCAACTTCATATACCAATTCGCTTTCGCCCGCGAGTTGCAACGAAGTTTCTTTACCCTGTCACTACAAATCGCAAATTTATACGATTCCAACTCTCAAATCCCGCACAGTGTTGATGAAGTCTTTGCGGCGGCTGAAACCGGATGTTGTTCACGCTTCCCTGACGCTTTCGCCCCTAGACTTTCTGCTACCGGAAATTTGTCAAGAATTGAATTTGCCTTTGGTGGCGACTTTTCACCCGCCGTTCGATCGCAAATTGCGGAATTTGACATCGGGAACCCAACACCTGATGTATCAACTGTACGCTCCGTTTTTGGCTAACTACGACTCGACGATCGTCTTTTCTTACATTCAGCGGGATATTTTGGTGAAGTTGGGAGTGCCGGAAGAACGGGTAGCTGTGATTCCCAACGGCGTAGACGCGGCGAAGTATTCGCCCGGGCCTTCAAACTTGAAGTCGGAATTAAAAGCCGATCGACTTTTTGTATATCAAGGCCGCATTGCCCCCGAGAAAAATGTTGAGGCTTTGCTGAAGGCCTGGAAACAATGTAATTTTGGGCCTGGTAACGTATTGGCGATCGTAGGCGACGGGCCCCTCGCCGCCTCCCTGCAACTGTCCTACGGCGAAGAGGACGGCATTGTATGGCTCGGATTTGTCGCCGAGGAGGAACGCCGGATCGAAATTCTGCGCGGTGCAGATGTATTTATTTTGCCTTCTTTGGTGGAGGGACTGTCGCTGTCGCTGCTGGAAGCGATGGCCTGCGGTTTAGCTTGTTTGGCAACGGATGCCGGTGCTGACGGAGAAGCCTTGGAGGAAGGCGCGGGGATAGTTTTGAACACTCAGCGGGTGCGGAGTCAGTTACTAACTTTGCTGCCGCTGTTTTGCGATCATCCTGAGTTCGGAATGCTGCTGGGTCAAAAAGCACGCCAACGGGCGATCGAGCGTTACACTCTCAGTCAGAATATTACTGAGTTGGAAAAGCTGTATTCAGAGGTTTTGCAGAAGCAGCGGGTGCCGCTGCGGGGCTTGGCATAGAGAAGGAAGAAGGAAGAAGGAAGAAGGAAAGATTGCCGTATGGTTCGTAGTGCGGACTTTAGTCCGCTCTTTGGAAGAAGGAAGAAGGAATGAGTGTCGTATGGTTCGTAGTGCGGACTTTAGTCCGCTCTTTGGCTGCGGACTAAAGTCCGCACTACAAACCAATTTTCTCTAACTTCCCGGGCGCAAATAGTCAAAAAGTCTATCGCCCGAATCGGCCCGAATCAAAGCAACCACAACATCCGGCAAACTTCCCCAACTCGGATAAACAAAATAACGCGGTTCCCAGCGCGGCCCAAACTTATCTTTAAAACTGTGCAGTCCCTTAAAATTATAAAACTTGCTCAAGTGATCCGAAAGATAAATTAAAACCTTTTCCAAACGCCCGGATTTCCCAGGTTCTCCGACTCCCGCCAACGCCGACAAACCCAAATCGAATTCTACATAGCCCAACTCTTGACAGTGCTGCAACATCGAAGCAAACAAACACTCCATCGTGCCGTTTTCTACCTCAGTACGGCGCCGCATTAAATCAACTCCAACCACTCTATCGCCCACCGATATCATATTAGCAAAAGCACTAATTTTACCGTCGGGAGTGTGGATGGCTGCGACCCGAGTTTTCTGCAAATATGCCTCATCAAACCAACCGACAGAAAACTGTTTTTCGGCACCCTGAACCATTTGCAGCCACTCGTCACTGACGAATTTCATCTTTCGCATCAACTCCAAACTTAAAGGAGGCTCGTGAAATTTGACTTGATGGCCGGCTTTTGTGAGTCGGTTGATTGCAGTTCTCAAGTTTTGATTTGCCTTGCCTTTGAGAGTAAAAGTTTTGAGATCAACAATTGCTTCTTCACCAATTTGCACCACTCGAAAACCGAGATTAGAATACATTTCTAGATCGTCGGGCAAAGTTTGATAGAATGCAGGATACCAGTCATTGCGATCGCAAAACTCTTGAAACCCCAGAATAGCCTCTTTGCGGTCTTCTGGGAGGCCGATGGGGTCTCCAAGGGCGATCGCACCTCTACCTTTGGGCACATAGGCGATCGTACTTTTACCCGAAGGACTAAAATAATAAGATTTATCCTCAAGCAACGCCAATTTTGCCAGTGTTGTCCGCCCGTATTTTTCTACAATTTCTCTAGCTTCATTCCGTTCCGAAAAACTCGCCGAATTTCGCAGCAGCACCGGGCGCAGCAGCATCAAAAGTGCATAACCAATCGTTACCGCACCTACAGCATAAATCGAATCCGCAAAAAAGCTAGCAAACCTAGTTTTCGGAACCAAACCCGCATTATCCGCCGTAAAAAACATGGCGAAAGTTTGGAATATAGCATCGTCCCAATCGAAATTAATTGCTTTTTCGTTAACTTCAAAACGCCCGTCTAAAATGTAAAAACCAGCCGTACCGTAAGCTAGCGTAAACAGCAAAGCGCCCAGCAAAACTCGGATTCCTTGAGCAATTGAAGGGCGATCGGATTTAGCAGTAAACGTCTTCCGCATCACCAACAACTGAAACAGCAGCACCCCAGAAAGCAAACTTTCTTCAACATCCAATCCCTTGACTAGATGAGTTAAAATAGAAGCAATTAACAATCCCACCGTCAGCAACCAAGCAACCCGCTTGCGACGCAACAAATTAGTTGCCAGAGTTAGCAGCATAAATCCGATAACGGCTGCAAAAAAATGCCCGCCCGCCCGCACGGGAAAAGGAAAAAATGGTTCCAGCCAATTTCGGCGATCGGGTAAACTGGGAGTTACAGCAGACAGCAGGTTAATAACTCCAACCAATCCAGTTAAAAATGATGCAGTCCAGAGTCCAATCCTAGTTTTTTGGGATAACACAGTTCACCTTTGTAAATTTTAGCAATTTGTGATAGGAATCTTTTATGAAAGTAATCGCAGAGGGTTATTTCGATTTCGACGCACACCAAACAATAACATCTAAGAATTATACGAACCCAGATAAAAGAATCAGGCTATCGGACATCACCCGCTATCTTAAACTGACCTCCAACATAACTCAAAGAATCCGCTAAATGCTTGTGCCAATAATTCCAACCCACATCCGGGCCGACAATTCCGTGCCCGCCAGGAAATTTGTTAAACTCGTTAGAGATGCCCAAACTATTTAATTGTTCGTGAAATTGTTGCGTAGAAGTCAGAAATTTTTCGTCTCCTTCCCCCGCATCTAAATAAGCCCGCAGTCTCTGTCTGTCTTTGGTAGAAAGTTTCGGCACTAAATATTTAGGACTGTTAGCTTTGCCACTTTGATCGGTAAAATAACCGCTGTGGCTGAACAGAATATTAAAATTATTTAAATATCGCAAACCGATATTAAAAGCTCCCCACCCCCCCGAAGATTGTCCTCCCATTGCCCAGAATTTGGGGTCTTCCAGCGTTCTGTAGCGCGATTTTACAATTTGAACCAACTCGGAGCCGATCGCAGTTCCTACCTTACCGTTAGGCCCGTCAAAATACTGCGGGTCCCACAAAGGACTCGTCCCGCGCTTGTCATTTCCGTCAGGGGTAATGATAATTGACGGTGGCAATCTTTTGCTTTTATATAAATCGTGGAGCACGGAAGTAACAGCAGCTTTGTCTTGATAGGCGCGCGCATCTCCGTGCCCGCCGTGTAGCAAAAAAATCACTGGATAGCGCTGTTTAGGATTTTTTGCATACCCGGGAGGTAGAATTAAGCCGTAGGTGCGCTCTGAATTCATAGCTGCACTTTTATATGTTTTGAGTTCAAATTTTAAGTCGGCATCGGCTATGATTTTCGGAGGGTCTAATTGAGGTGCTCCGGCAATAAACACGTACCAGTATCCCGTCGCACCTAGCAGGAGGATTGTACCCGCACCAATACCTAAAACTTTTCCCAGCCACTTAGGCATAATGTTACTTGTTATTTGTTATTTGTTATTTGTTATTTGTTATTTGTTACTTGTTATTTGTTATTTGTTATTTGTTACTTGTTACTTGTTACTTGTTACTTGTTACTTGTTACATATAAAATCATTAATGCCCGATGCCCGATGCCCTGTTTGCCCGATGCCCAATGCCCAATGCCCAATGCCCAATGCCCGATGCCCAATGCCCGATGCCCGATGCCCGATGCCCTGTTTGCCCAATGCCCAATGCCCGATGCCCAATTACCAATTATCAAATCCGTGAATTATAGGAATCCTGCACCTACAGTTGATATTATCATTGAATTGGTCGATCGCCCGCAGCGACCGATCGTCCTCATAGAACGCCTGCATATTCCCTACGGCTGGGCGATTCCTGGGGGCTTTGTCGATTACGGGGAATCGGTAGAAACGGCGGCTAAGCGCGAAGCTTTAGAAGAAACAAGTTTGAATGTAGAATTAATCGAGCAATTTTACGTTTATTCCGATCCCAATCGCGACGCGCGGCAACATACAATCAGTATTGTATTCTTGGCTGCGGCAACGGGCGAACCTCAAGCTGCGGATGATGCTAAAAATTTACAAATTTTTGAATCTTGGCAGATTCCTAGTGAGTTGTGTTTCGATCACAGGAGTATTTTACGCGATTATTGGCGTTACCGTCATTATGGATTGCGGCCGCGTTTGACAGTTGACAGTTGACAGTTGTTACTTGTTACAAAAAAGGTTTGTAGTGCGGACTTCAGTCCGCAGCAGAAAGCGGACTGAAGTCCGCACTACGAACCTTACTTATTTCCCGGTTAATCGGCCGGAGATGACATAAAGAATGCCAAATGGTTTTCGGTTCAAGCAATTACCAATTACCCATTACCAATGAAAATTCTGACAATATTAGGCGGAGGTGCATGGGGTTGTGCCCTGGCAAATCTGGGAGGTAAAAAGGGCGATCGGGTAAATTTGTGGTCGCGCCGCAGTTCTTTTAGTCTAGAATCAGTTATAACTGGCGCCGATGTTGTGGTTTCGGCGGTTGCGATGAAAGGAGTTGGCGAAACAGTCGATCGCCTGCTTGCCTTAAATCCAAATCCCAGTACAATTATAGTTACTGTCACCAAAGGTTTAGACCCCGCCACGACGCGCACTCCGTCTCAAATTTGGCAAAATGCCTTTCCTGACAATCCAATTGTCGTACTTTCGGGCCCCAATCTTTCCGAAGAAATTCAGCAAGGATTACCCGCTGCGACGGTAGCGGCGAGTTTAGATTTAGCGGCGGCCAAACAAGTGCAGACTATTTATAGTTCGGATATTTTTCGGGTTTATGTCAATCAAGATCCCCTGGGGACTGAGTTGGGCGGCACTTTGAAGAATGTTTTTGCGATCGCCGCTGGTGTTTGCGATGGTTTACAATTAGGAACTAATGCTAAATCTGCTTTGTTAACTCGCGCTTTGCCGGAAATGATTCGGGTGGGAGTTCGGTTGGGAGCTCGCGCCGAAACGTTTTACGGTTTGTCTGGTTTGGGAGATTTACTCGCTACTTGCAATAGTTCTTTGTCGCGCAATTATCGGGTTGGTTTCGGATTGGCGAAAGGCAAGTCTTTGGAGGAAGTTGTGCAGGAATTGCAGAGCACTGCTGAGGGAGTTAATACTACTAATGTATTGATTGATTTGGCGGATAGGCGCGAGATTGAAGTCCCTGTATCCAGTCAAGTTTACCGTTTGCTAAATGGTGAAATTACTCCCGAACAAGCTGTTTTATCACTGATGGAACGTGCTTTGAAACCGGAGAATTAAGAACCGTACAGGTGGCGATTAGCGAAAATTTATCAAATGCGATCGCAATCTAGAGTCTAGTACAACTAGCACCAAATAATGCACTTGCCTTCTTGAAACAATGGTTAAAATACCCAATTGGTTAATCTATGCACTCATTTGTTCGCTATTATACGGTATTTGGGGATTTTTTGGGAAGTTAGCGACTAAATATATTGACTACAAAACAGTTTTTGTTTATGAAACAATCGGCGCTATTTTAACTACAGTATTCATTCTTGCCAACAGTAAAAACTTGAGCCTTGAGGGAAATATTGCAGGAATCCTATCTGCTTTATTAATCGGTGTTTGCGGAACTGTGGCATCTGTGATTTTTCTGAGATCCATTGAAAGCGGGCCAGTTATCAGCGTCATCAGCATTACATCCCTTTACCCACTAATTACTGTATTTCTATCATATTTCTTTCTGAAAGAACCAATTACAATCCCGCAAATTATTGCTCTTGTGCTAGCCATAGTTTCAGTTATACTTGCGTCTTAGTTGAAATACATCCCCTTTGTCAATTTTTCATTGAGGGGGAAACCGGGTTTTTGCGATAAATATTGCATCAAAACACTTAATCATATCATATCCGGTCGATTACCATAACAAAAATGGTTTGTAGTGCGGACTTCAGTCCGCAGCTTTTTGCGGACTGAAGTCCGCACTACGAACTAATACGAACTAATCTTATTGCGGTTAATCTATCGGACACAATATCATGGAACAACCCGGTTTCTTTGGTATCTTATATTTCGCGTTTCTGCGTTACCTAATTGTTACTTACCGCCGTAATAAAAGGCAACTTCTTTGTCTTTTAGCGGTGCGAAGTCAGCAGCAATTAACATTGGATCGAGTTCTGCTTGAGACAAGTGTTTGACTCCAATGCGGACAATGCGCGATCGCATGGTGTTCGACACGCCGCTGCGCTGTCTCCCGGCTTCTAATCCCATTACTTTCTCGTACAGGTCTAATTTTGCTTTCGGAATCGCAGTGCCGTCAAAATCGATTCCTGAGGCGATCGCCACATCGATCGCATCTGCACCAGTTGTAGATTGAGCGGCTGAGTTTGTTTCTGAAGACATTGTGCTGTGATATCAAAGTTTGTTGTGGGAGCATCTTACCAGAGAACTATCCCCATCTAAGCAAAAAAGCGATCGACCTCTCTAATATCCACATTTCCACCGCTGACAATCACGCCAACTCTCTTATTTTCAGCTTTCACAACTCCTGACAGCAAAGCCGCCGCAGCTAACACTCCCGTCGGTTCAACAACAATCTTCATCCGCTCCCACATAAAAAACATTGTATTGCGAATTTGCGCTTCCGAAACTGTTGCCATATCGTCCACATAATGCAGTACCAAAGGAAAAGTCAATTTCCCCAAAGACGGGGTGCGCGCACCGTCAGCAATAGTATCCGGGTTGCTAACAGTTTGCAGCGTTTTGGTGCGGAACGATCGCACGGCATCATCTGCTTGCTCGGGTTCCACCCCTATGACTGTACACTTCGGAGACAAAGTTTTAGCTGCGATCGCACATCCCGACAATAAACCTCCACCGCCGCAGCAAACCAGCAGCAAATCCAACTCCCCAACTTCTGCGATCAATTCCAGCGCCGCCGTACCTTGTCCCGCGATCACTCGCGCGTCATCATAAGGAGGAATAATTGTCAAGTGTCGTTCCCTGGCAATTTGGGCGGTGAGCTCTTCGCGGGAAACTTGAGTGCGATCGTACAAAACAATTTCGGCACCATAGCCGCGAGTCGCTTCCTGCTTGACTTTGGGCGCATCTGCCGGCATTACCACAGTAGCGCGAATTGACAGCAACTGTGCGGCAAGGGCGATCGCCTGCGCGTGATTTCCCGAAGAAAAAGTCACTACTCCGTTGTGTTTTTGGGCTTCCGATAGCTGCATCAAAGCATTGCAAGCACCCCGAAATTTAAACGAGCCCGTCCGCTGAAAGTTCTCGCACTTGAAAAATACCTGAGAATTTGTCCGTTTGTTGAAAGTTGTCGAAGTCAGCACCGGTGTCTTGAAAGCTTTGCCCTGCAAGCGCTTTGCCGCCGCCTCCACATCAGCAAAACAGACTTGCAAAGCATTTTTATCGGTAAAGTTGGCTGTCATATTGTTTCTGCCTGGGGTGCTTGGGCGGGATTATATCATATATAGCGTCAAAGCTTAATCAATTTTGATGATATGACATATCGGAAATTATTATCTATTGACTATTGCAACTAATTACCAAAAGCGTTGTAGGATAACATCAAGGTTATTGCAATAGATTATCAAAAAGTTGCGGTTGTGCAGGAGAGGAATTAATGAATGCAAAGTTTAAAGTGCTAGCAAGCGCTAGCGCAGGATTGTTGCTGCTAGCGGGTTTGACAGCGAATGCAATGGGAATTGGGCAGAAGGCGATCGCGCAAACAACCCCAAAGGGCGATCTAGATTTAACAGCACAAGCAGCTATAAGTCGCATTAGGATCGTATTTGCCAACCGCAGAGATGCTACAGACTTGCAAAACAAAGCCAATCAAGTAGCTGCAATACTCTCAAAAGAAATCGGAATGCCCGTGGAAGCAGTCATCGGCGACGAAACCGCCGCTGTAGAAGCATTGAGGGCGAATAGGGCAGATGTCGCATTTGTAGCAGGGCGCGCGGCATTAAAAGCAGAACAATTAGCCAAAGCGCGGATGTATTTAGCAGAAGTTCGCAGTGATTATTCCGGCGGAAATACCTACGATTCTGTGTTTGTAGTGCGGCAAGATAGTCCGCTGCGCCCGAAAGGTTCAGCAAAGCAAACCCTCGAACAATTGAAGGGTAAAAAAATGGCTTTCACATCTCGAACTTCCGGTTCAGGATTTATTTTCCCAGTCTCAGAATTAGTAGGTCAAGGATTAGTCTCAGGCCCGGATAGACTGGAAAATTTCTTTGGAAATGTTACCTACGGCGACGGTTACGGGAGCGCTTTGCAATCAGTTTTAAGAGGTCAAGCAGAAGTCGCAGCCGTCTCGGAATACGCTTTACTACCGCCTTGGATTACAGCAGAAGAAGGCAAGAAATTGCGAGTTTTGCAGCAGATACCAGGAGTTCCAGCCCACGGAATTGTAATTGACGATAGCATTCCGGCACCAATGCGAGAAAAACTCATCAATGCTTTCATGAAAATGAACGAACCTGCAAACAATCAATTGTTCCGCAGCTTGTACAATTCCCAAAAATTGGTAAAAGTCGATCATGCTAGCCATTTAGCAAGCTTGCGCCAAGCTTTGGTGCGTGCTAAACTCGAACCGTAAAATCAAGGTTCGTAGTGAGGACTTCAGTCCGCATAAATATCAGACGACTAAATTTATCACGTAAAATCAAGGTTCGTAGTGAGGACTTTAGTCCGCAGAAAAGCCGGACAAAAATCCTCACATCGTAAAACAAAGGTTCGTAGTGAGGACTTTAGTCCGCAGAAAAAAGAAGGACAAAAATCCTCACATCGTAAAACAAAGGTTCGTAGTGAGGACTTTAGTCCGCAGAAAAGCCGGACAAAAATCCTCACACCGTAAAACAAAGGTTCGTAGTGAGGACTTTAGTCCGCAGAAAAAAGAAGGACAAAAATCCTCACATCGTAAAACAAAGGTTCGTAGTGAGGACTTTAGTCCGCAGAAAAGCCGGACAAAAATCCTCACACCGTAAAACAAAGGTTCGTAGTGAGGACTTCAGTCCGCAGAAAAAAGAAGGACAAAAATCCTCACATCGTAAAACAAAGGTTCGTAGTGAGGACTTTAGTCCGCAGAAAAAAGAAGGACAAAAATCCTCACATCGTAAAACAAAGGTTCGTAGTGAGGACTTTAGTCCGCAGAAAAAAGAAGGACTAAAGTCCTCACTACAAACCTATTTTATTGTTGGTAGTCAGGAAGTTCGTCCGCAGAAAAAAGCAGGACTAAAGTCCTCACTACGAACCTATTTTATTGTAGGTGGTCGCTATGACATTGTTTGAGCCAAATTTGTTAACAAATAATTCCTATGACTATCGAATGTAGCAAGTTAGAAACAGCTTATTCAACCTCGCTCAAACGCCCGATTTTGAACGGAATTGATTGCAAAATTAAGCAGGGCGAATTTGTAGCACTTCTTGGTTTAAACGGTGCCGGAAAATCTACTCTTTTACGTTCTTTTGTCGGATTAGTTCCCGTCAAAAGCGGAGAAATTCGGATTAACGATAATGCGATCACTTCGCACACCTTGAGGCGAATTCGGCGCGATATTGGCTTGATTTTTCAAGGTGGCGGATTGATTAAACAGCTACCTGCGATCGACAATGTGCTGTGTGGTTGCTTGGGAGGATTGAATACTTGGGAGACTCTGTGGGGTTTTCCAAAGCAAAAGCGCGATCGAGCTTTTGACCTACTCGCAGACTTCGGACTCATAGACCTAGCATACCAAAAAACCGGACTGCTAAGCGGCGGACAACAGCAAAAAGTCGCCATCGCCCGCGCCTTAATCCAATCACCGCAGATTTTACTCGCAGACGAGCCCACCACCGGATTAGACGTAATCGCAGCCCAACAAGTAATGGAAATTCTGGCGAAGCTGCACCGAGAACAAGGCATGACCGTAGTTGTAGTATTGCACGACTTAGGAATGGCAAGCAGATATCCAGAAAGAGCGATCGTCCTAGATGCCGGTCAGATAGTCTATGATGGCAAATGTCAAAACCTGTCAGAAAAATTTAGCAAATCAACACATCCCAAACTAGCAGTGTGAACTCCCCTCTTCTCCCCTCTTCCTCTGTGTTCTCTGCGCCCTCTGCGGTTCACAAAAAAGCCCCTTCATCAAACAAAAAAATAGCCGTACATAAATCTCAAAACCAACTGAAATGATCGAAAAAAAATCAACTAACTTCTCAAAAAATTATAGCTTGATTAAAACCCCAGGTATTACAACAATCTTAATTGTAATTTACGGTTGGGCCTTGCAGGGATTAGAAATAGATGCCACAACATTGGCTAGCAGTTGGCCATACATGACAGATTTTATGTCCCGCTTGTGGCCGCCAAATCTCGAAATTATCGACGTAGCAATTAACGCCTTAATCGAAACAGTTCAAATGTCGCTGTGGGGAACCACAATCGGCGCGATTCTTTCCGTACCGATTGCGATTTGTAGCGCCCACAATATAGCACCAAAGTGGTTGCAGTGGCTAGCTAATTTATTGCAAAATGCGGTGCGATCCGTTCCTTCAATTGTCCTGGGATTGCTGTTTGTATCCGCGACTGGTTTGGGCGCGCCGGCTGGTACTTTGGCTTTGGGAATTTATACAATAGGTTATCTTGCTAAATTTTATCAGGAGGCGATCGAGTCTGTGGAAGCGCGATCGATCGAATCGTTGCAAGTAGGAGGCGCATCTTGGCTGCAAGTTGCCCAATACGGCATTTTCCCGCAAGTGTTGCCGCTAGCCCTGGGCTACACGCTGTGGATGTTTGAATACAACATCCGGGCGGCTTCGGTGTTGGGTGTTGTGGGCGCCGGCGGAATTGGTTTTGAATTAGTCAATTATATTCGAGCTTTTGAATACAACAAAGCCACTACCATGATGTTAGTGCTGTTAGTTGTCGTGACTGCGATCGATGTAATTAGCAGCAAATGGCGGCAGCGGTTGGAAACGAGGTAATGGAGACGGCAGTTGAAGTCTTCCGTAGGGTGTGTCGCCCTCAAAAAACTCTGAATCCACACAGACAATCTCATAGCGACGCACCGACACCGTTCCAGAATTCTTGTCAAGAAACCCCAAAAATATATTGTAACGGAAACGGCGGTTGAAACCGCGTCTACACAGACGAAACCCACCTCCGTGGGTTGAAGAGTTAATTTTCTAATAGTCGATCGCACAAATCCCCAAAAAGGCGATCGCGCGATCGTATCCACCATCAACAACACCGCAAAAAAAGACAGGGTAGTGCCATTTCCCTAGCCAAAACAAAGCCGCTAAATTGTTTGAAAATCAACAACAAAATAAGGACACAGCATTGCCGTGTCCTTATCTTGTTGGGATACAGCAATGCTGTATCCCCGTGCATACCCTTGATATTCAGATTAGAATTCTTGCCGTTTAGAACAAGAACAATTCAGAATTACCCGAAACTCCCAAATTGACATTGACAGTAGCAAACAAACTGTTGCCACCAACCGTCGAACCGTTGCTATCGTAATACAACTTAGTAGCTGCACCATCGAAGAGAGCAATAATCGACGGCGAAGTCAAGGATGACTCGATCGCGCTTACAGTAGCAACAGTGCTGCTGTACCGGTAGAAACTCGAACCCAAAGGCCCCGATCCCAACCCGGCAAAAGCAATCTTGTCAATGTTCATTACATCATCAACAATGCTGTAATCCGTAATGATATCCCCGCCACCAGCAGTAGTTCCCGTGAACACAAACACATCAGAACCCAATCCACCGCTGAGAGCATTTGTTCCCAAACCGCCGATTAAAGTGTCATTACCAGCACCACCGGAGATGCTGTCATTACCAGCGCCACCGGAGATGCTGTCATTACCAGCCCCACCGTTGAAAATATCAGCACCGGAACCGCCGTTCAAAATATCGGAGAACTCAGTACCAGTGACATTATTCGCCACAGTTGAATTGCCAGTAAACAAGACAGGAGTGGTAAAGTTGTAACCGCCCGCACCAGAACCAAAGTTGTAAACTCCAGTTGTCGGGAAAGTACCCGGATTAGTCACTAAATTGACAATGCTACCAGAAGTCGGAGCAGGGGTAGTTGGAGAAGCAACGATTGTCCCTGTAAACAAGAAGTCTGCTGTGCCCAAAGTCCCCGCAGCCGTACCCAAATTAGCAACAGTTGTGAAACCACCTGCCGCTGTACCATTCGAGTCAAACACCAACACCGTCTCGCTGTTCGTATTCGTATATACGAAGAAACCAGGAGTTGTAGAACCACCCACAGCCTTAGCTTGAGCCGCCTCCACAGTCGAATAATTGGCACCGGTGAAAATCACCAATTGTTTGCCAGTAATGTCAGGATTTGAACCGCTCACACTGACAAAATTCGTAGAAGTCAAATTGCCGAAAGCGTTCGCAACAAACTGCAATTTGTCAGTTCCGAAAGTAAAGTCAGTAATCGTATCCGGGCCGTCGCCAGGAGCCTTGTAAGCAAAGATATCTGCACCAGAACCGCCAGTCAGAATATCTACACCGGCACCACCGGTGATAGTATCTGCACCGCCGCCACCGTTGAGGATATCTGCACCGCCACCACCGTTGAAGATGTCAGCAAACTCAGTACCAGTGACGTTATTCGCCACAGTTGAATTGCCGGTAAACAAGACAGGAGTGGTAAAGTTGTAACCGCCCGCACCAGAACCGAAATTGTAAACTCCAGTTGTCGGGAAAGTACCCGGATTAGCAACTAAATCAACAATGCTGCTGGAATTTGTAGAAGTACCAGTCGGAGCAGAACCAGTCGCACCAGTAAACAAGAAGTCTGCTGTGCCCAAAGTGCCCGCAGCCGTACCCAAATTAGCAACAGTTGTGAAACCGCCTGCCGCTGTACCGTTCGAGTCAAACACCAACACCGTCTCGCTATTCGTATTCGTATATACGAAGAAACCAGGAGTTGTAGAACTGCCCAAAGCCTTAGCTTGCGCCGCTTCCACAGTCGAATAATTCCCGCCGGTAAAAATCACTAACTCTTTGCCAGTAATGTCAGGAGTTGAACCCGTCACACCGTCAAAGTTAGTAGTAGTCAAATTCCCGAAAGCACCACTGGCAAACTTGAATTTGTCAACCCCAAAGGCAAAGTCAGTAATCGTATCACCGCCTTCACCGGGAGAATTGTAAACAAAGATATCTGCACCACTGCCACCAGTCAGAATATCTGCACCGCTACCACCGCTGAAGATGTCAGCAAATTGAGTACCAGTGACATTGTTAGCCTTCGCATCTCCGGTAAATAAGACGGGAGTGCTGAAGTTGTAACCGCCAGCACCTGAACCGAAATTATTGCTCGCACTCGGATAGGTATTCCCAGCAGCATTTAAATCAACAATGCTGCCGGAATTTGTAGAAGTACCAGTCGGAGAAGTTGCACTTGCACCAGTAAACACAAAGTCTGCTGTGCCCAAAGTTCCCGCCGCAGTACCCAGATTCGCAACAATTGTCGAACCGCCTGGTGCTGTACCGTTAGAGTCAAACACCAACACCGTTTCGTTCGCAGCATTGTTATATGCGAAGAAACCAGGAGTTGTTGAACTGCCCAAAGCCTTAGCTTGAGCCGCTTCGAGACTGGCATAGGTTCCGCCAGTGAAAATGACTAACTCTTTGCCGGTAATGTCAGGAGTTGAACCGCTAACACCGTCAAAGTTAGTAGTAGTCACATTGCCGAATTCGCTCGATACAAACTGGAATTTATCTGTTCCAGATTTGAAGTCAGAAATTCGATCGCCACCTTCTTTAGTTGTCCTGTAAACAAAGAGATCTGCACCACTACCACCGCTGAGGACATCGGCACCGAGGCCGCCGGTGATGGTATCGTTGCCGTCACCGCCGTCGATGGTATCGTTAAAGTTGCTGCCGACAATGTTGTCATCGCCAGCCAAAGCCTTGAAATTAACTGCGGCCGGATTAGTGCCGAAGTTTAAATTGTCAGGGCCGGAAGTACCGACAGGAACATTTAGTGGCGGGCCGCTGAAGACAAAGTTCCTGATTTGCAGGCTAAATTTCAGCGAGAAACTGGTGACAATTTCAAAGCGCGCCCCAACAGCAAATACCAGCACGGAACGGTTAGTCTCGGCATCTGTAAACTGACAGAAAGTAGGTGCGTCACTGTTGCCTCCCAAAGCTGCAAACCGCGCTTGCAAAGTGGCGATGCTGGTAACGCTGATATCGGCGCTGAAGTCGAGTAAGTTAGAACTGCCGATCGATCCAACAGTAGAAGTAGCCGTAATCGCCAGTCGAGTCAAGCTGGTAAGGCTGAGATTGCCAAAAGCTGCGGCCGACAACTCTAAGAGATCTTCATCAGCCTTAAAGTCAGTAATTAAGTCAGCATCTAGAACTGTTTTAATCTTTTCGCGAGAAACTTTGTAAATAAAGCGATTCTTACCAGCGCCTCCAATTAGAGTATTGGTTCCTTCGCCACCGTCGATCTCATTCTCGCCATCGCCGCCTTTAATTTTGTCATTGCCAATACCGCCGATGAGTTTGTTTTTGCCTTTACCACCTTCGATATCGTCATCGTCATCGCCACCTTCGATATCATTATCGCCATCACCGCCTTTGATTTTGTTTTTGCCTTTACCTCCTTTGATTTTGTTTTTGCCTTTACCACCGATGATATCGTCATCGTCATCGCCACCTTCGATATCATTCTCACCATCACCGCCTTTGATTTTGTTTTTGCCTTTACCTCCTTTGATTTTGTTTTTGCCTTTACCACCTTCGATCTCGTCATCGTCATCGCCACCTTCGATATCATTCTCACCATCACCGCCTTTAATTTTGTTTTTGCCTTTACCTCCTTTAATTTTGTTTTTGCCTTTACCACCTTCGATCTCGTCATCGCCATCGCCGCCGTCGATATCGTTATCGCCGCCATCGCCGCCTTTAATTTTGTCCTTGCCTTTGTTGCCTTTAATTTTGTTAGTCTTGTTACCGCCTTTAATGTCATCGTCGCCCTCGCCGCCTTCGATGTCATTATCTAGCGTGAGCGAACCGACAATCACTTGAGGATTGGTATTGCCAGCAAAATTAAAGATATTTTGCTCGACATTGAAGCTAAAACGTTGGCTGGTGACAATATTTCTGCCGTCGCTTACTTCAAAACCAAAACTAGCCGCACCGACAAAACCTTTTACAGCTTGGAAAGTTAATAAATTGAGGCTAATGTCTACTTGAGTGAAGCTCAAACCGACTTGTGTTACCTCTACTCCCTTAAAGAATAGTTTCCCGGTTTTAGCATCAGGGAGCTCCGTTAACTTAAAGACTGTTTCGCTAGCACTTTGCTCGTTATCGACAAACTTCAACAAGTCACCAGTAATAGTTTGTGGCAAGCCGTCGGAACCGACAGTGAGTGTTTTGTTGGCTTGCGATCGCGGAGGGGTACTAACTATTCGACTTGGGGTTGGAGTTGGAGTTGGAGTTGGGCTTGGGCTTGGAGAGCTACCATTAACTCCCAAAAAGTCGCCAGCATTGAGAATAGTAGCGCTAACATTCAACAATAGTGCCAGCACCAACTGATTGCTGCTGAGTCGAATTTCGGTATTGAGGCCGACTTGTACAAACAACAAGCTGCTAAAGTTCAAGCTGCCAGACAGCAGAAACTTGTCTAAGCCATCTTCGTAGTCAGTGATGACGGAACTTCCGGGAGTGGTATTGTTACCCATATCCATGACAAAAACGTCATTTCCAGCACCGCCGCTACAGGTATGGTTGCCAGTACCGCCAACGATCGTATCGTTGCCAGCATTACCCATCAGCGTATCGTTGCCAGATCCGCCGCCGGCAACGCTGTCGTCGCCATCACCGCCCTCTGCCATGTCATTGCCGTCGCCAGTAACGAGGGTATCGTTGCCAGTACCGCCCATCACGGTGTCGTCACCAGCGCCACCGACAACGCTGTCGTCGCCTTCGTCGCCACTGCAAGCGTCGTTGCCTTCGCCACCGATCAAGGTATCTTTGCCGTCGCCGCCGACAACGCTGTCGTCGCCTTCGTCGCCGCTAACGTTGTCGTTGCCGGCACCGCCTGTTGTGGTGTCGTCGCCGCTGCCGCCCATTACGGTGTCGTCGCCGTCGTCGCCGCTGCAACCGTCATTGCCAGCACCGCCGGTGACGGTATCGTTATCTTTGCCACCGTTAACGGTGTCATTGCCTTCGCCGCCGTTAACGTTGTCGTTACCCCGATCGCCCCTGACAGTATCGTTGCCTTCGCCACCATTGCAGGTGTCGTCGCCTTTGCCGCCGTAGACGGTATCATTGCCGCTGCCGCCGTCAACGTCATCCTTGCCGTCGTTGCCGTGCACCCAGTCATCGCCGTCATCGCCTTTGCAGGTATCGTTGCCGGTGCCACCAGAAAGAGTGTCGTTGTCTTTGCCACCGTAGACGGTATCGTTGCCTTCGCCGCCGTCGCACTTGTCGTCGCCGCGATCGCCTCTTATTTCGTCATCGCCATCGCCGCCCTCGCAATCGTCGCCGTCTTTGCCTCCATAGAGTTTATTTTTGCCACTCTTTCCTTTGAGTTTGTCTTTGCCTCTTTTGCCGTAGAGCGACTGGTTAGCGCCCGTGGCAACAATTATGTCATCGCCATCAGTACCTTCGATCGTCTGGGGATCGCTGCCGCTGTTATCTTTTTTGTCATTTTTGTTGCCTGTACCTTCTTCGGGTACGCCGCTCAATTCAGCCATTTTGCTGCTATCATCAGCAACTTTGGGGGATGCGTCTTTAGGAGGATTCGGAACTTTGCCGTTAGTGATGCCGCTGTTTTGTGCGATCGCATTGTCAACTAACTTGCCTAACCCGCTATCGGAATTGATAGCACTAGCATCCCGAAAATCGGCGAGTCGATCGAGTTCGCTGGCGGAAAACACGAGTTTTGGCTGCTGCTCGTCCAGGGCGATCGGTGAAAACAAACTGGTTTTTTTCAGGTCAGAAATTTCTGTTTCATCTCGATCGGGAAAAAGTGTTCCCGATACATTTTCTAACAACATTTCTTCTTCCATCTTTGATATTTCCAAAAAAGGGCTGAGTTTCTTCGAGTCAGTTTATCAGCAAGGAGGATCTAGCGAAAGCATAATTTTACAAATTCATACTTTCGCCTGCTAGAGCGGCTGATATCCTACCTTTCTGTTTATAGATGCTATTTAAACTGCAAGGGGTTATTTCCATCGGTTGCGAGTTGTATCTTCTGCAATTGCGCGCCCCAAATAATTGAGACGCCGCATACACCGCCAGTGCTGCGCCGCAGCGCAACTCGCTTTTGATGTTATCCGTAATTTCTACAGTAAGCTGCACCTAAATGCGCCGAATTGTAGATTTTCTACGTAATTTCTACAGTGAATTAGCAGAATGTAAACTCGCAACTCACAACTCCCACATAACTACCCAAAACCTTTATTCCCCAAATTTACCTTGCTTTTCCTGCGATCGAGCCTGGTTGCTTTAACTTTTTGTAACACTCCCAGCTCTGACAAATCCTTCCCTGACTTAGGATTTGCATCTCTTTTGCCAGTGACTGTACGCTCCTAATTTTGGTTCCCGATGATTAATAAAAAAAATAGATGGATCGCCCCGGCAAATATTTGTTTTAATTTTCTGTCGTATAAGTTTATCTCGATTCGAGCGAGCCTCGCGAACTGACAAAATATTGTATTTTAGAAAAAATCCTAGCTACTCTGCCAATAATATCTCTCTCAAGACAGATTTTCAACAGTTGACAGTTGACCGCTTGACAGTTGACAGTTTGAGAGCGACACCTACCGAAAAGTCCGAGTATTCGAGTAATGAATAGCCTGATTTTAATTTCTCCCGCTCCGGCGGGCGGGCTTTCGACCAATTCTTTCTTGTAAAATCCTCCAACACATAGCAATAAACACATAATTTATACGATTTTAGGTTTGATATTTTAAATTTGAGATTAGTAATGACAGATTTTGTATTGTCTTGAAGCTTGCCTACAATTGCATTAATTTTTGCCAAGAATAATGGGTTTAAAACCTCCTCGTTATAGGGGGAAAATAAAACAAAATTATTCACTGTTTAAATCCTCTTCCTTTTATGGAGAGGTAGCCCTCAAGCGGTCAACTGTCAACTGTTAACTGAAAAGTGGCATTGTTTTTGGTTAAAATTGCAAGCTCGATCGGCATTTTGAGCGCAAATGACCCGTGGCGGACACGATAAACCCGGTTTATTTGTAAGTTTATGGTTGCCTTTCCCCCATATTTCACCGAAAAAGAGGCTGGATGAGGCTCAGTCCTCTAGATGAGAAAAATCCTGGTTGCTGGAAAGGGCTGGAATATTGGATAGCAGTTGTATTCTGAAAACTTCTCGGACACTTGACTTTATTTTTCCTGCTTCACTTTAGCTAGATTAAGACAGTTAAACAAAAAAATAACATTAACATAGAAGCGGTAAATTAGCAATAATCGATGAGGAATTTTCGAGGGTCGCTCTATCGATTAGCGATCGCCGCTCATGGCTTATGGATGAGGGTTCAGGGCTTACGGATGAGGACTCGCCGGCTGACCAATTCATTAATTGACACAAAATCAAGATTTGAGATGGGGGGTTGATGGTAAAGGATAAGCGTTCATCAGTTGACAGTTGACAGTTGACAGTTGACAGTTGACAGTTGACAGCTATCTCTTCCGTCGATCGAAGAGGGTTGAAGCAATGAATCATTTTGTTTGATTTCCCCCGTTTAGGGGGAGGCTTCAGATCCAATTTTCAGGCCTGAGGACACAGCGATCGATCGCTACCGCAAAAAATTTACTCAAAATTGCTTCCGATATTGCCCTGAAACAGGTGGGCGATAGCTGAAGTAATCTTAATAAGAACTAGAGATCCGCCTGGTAAAGTGCCTCCTATTTAACTTTACTGAGCAATGACAAACTCAAGTTTCCGACGAATGTAAAGGGGTCTGCGGTAGAGGTGCAAAATGTTCAAAATAGCAAGATTGGAGAAAATAGGGCTTTCATCCAGGCATAGGGCAATCAAAACTAATAAACTGTTATTAAAGTACAAGTTTTATAGCTTCAAAGTGTTTGAACAAATATATTTGATCCCAGCGATCGCCCGATCGGGGGAAGCGCAATCAAAAACTTTGATTGAAAGAGTAAAAATTAGTTTGCCGATCGCGATTGCTAGCTGCAAAAACGCAGGCATATTCAGACTTGAGGCGGGGGGGCGCTAAATCGGTGAGCCAAGAATTTAAACTCTCAGTCACCCCAGTTGGGGACGACGAATATCTAGTGCGGACAGAAAAGGTTGCACCCGGTGTACCCTTAGCAGAGCAACAAGTCCGCTGGCCGATCGACCAATGGCTGGCACTGTCTGCTCAACTGATGAATGACCCGATGGTGGGCGTGTTCCAAGGAACCGGTGCTGCCGGTCGCACAGGGCGATCGACAAAAAACTCAGCGCCGAATTTAGTAGCCCTGGGGCAACAATTATACAGCGGACTGTTTCAAGGAAACTTGCGCGATAGCTGGACTTGCGCTCAAGGCATCGCCCAGCACCGCCGAGAAGTGCTGCAACTGCGCCTGGGACTCAAAGGCAGGCACTTGCCGCGGCTCCCGTGGGAAGTTCTGCACGCGGGCGATCGCCCGATCGCAACCGGCACCGATGTCGTGTTTTCCCGCTATCAACCAGGTACAAGTTTGTTCAAACAAACCCGGATGGTACCCAGCAGCGGCCCGCTAAAAATTTTAGTGGCGATCGCTTCTCCGAGCGATCGAGACAGCTTGCAGCTCAAGCGAGAAGTGCTCCACTTGCAACAAGAACTGCAAAACCGGAGCGCTAATCCCCTCAAAAACGGCCCACACTCGGAAATTCAACTGACTGTGCTCGAACAGCCCGATCGAGAACAGCTTACTCAAGCCCTAGAACAAGGACACTACCAAGTCTTGCACTACGCAGGCCACAGCAACTTAGGTTCCAGAGGTGGCGAACTCTACCTAGTCAGCAGCCGCACCGGGTTAACCGAAACCTTGAGCGGCGACGACTTAGCCGGATTGCTGGTTAACAACGGCATTCAGATGGCCGTGTTCAATTCCTGCCGCGGGGCCTACGGCGACCCCTCAGACATCGGCGAGGACAGTTCGGAACGCAATTTAACCGCAGCCTTAATCAAGCGGGGCATTCCGGCAGTGCTAGCAATGGCAGAAAGCATTCCCGACGATGTAGCTCTAACTCTGACGCGCCTGTTTTACCGCAACCTAAATCAAGGCCATCCAGTCGATCTCAGCCTGAGTCGGGCCAGGGCGGGACTAATTTCTACCTACGGTTCTCACCAGTTATACTGGGCTTTGCCGATTCTCTACCAGCACCCGGACTTTGACGGCTATCTGACGGGCGCCCCAGGCCAAGGCGGGCCATCCGGTTCTCCGGTGCCAAATTTAATCCTACCCCCGACGCCGCCGGTGGCAGGGGGTACAGAATGGAAGGCGCCACCTGCACTCTCGACGATCGCCCCATACCCGCCAATCGCAGCCAATCAACCGCAGGAGTCAGACACAGATGACGGCGAAGTCTGGGAATATTTTCCCGACCAATTAAAAGATCGCAGGGATTGGGTTCACCAGAGCGATCGATCTTCTGCTGCTAATTCACCGAACTCTATTCCTAATTCTGAGCCGGCGGCGATCCAAGCAACTCGGGTAACTACACCGACTCCGAAATCGTTAAAACAATCGGGATTGCAAAAATGTCTGGTAGTGATGCTTTGCTTGTTGCCCGTTGCTGTGAGTGCTAGCTTGTTTGGGTGGCGGCACTCACAGCAACGAGGCACGAAACCAGAAGAGTTACTGCCGGCGGTACGGACTCCCCTGTCGCAAAATTACTTGCAAGAAGGCCACCAAGCAAAATGAAGAAGGAAGAAGGCATCAAAGAGTTCGCTTAGTCTAAAAGGAAGGATGAAGAGCAACACAGCCAGCTTGAGTGCAAGCTGTATTTTACGTTTCATTTAAGTGAATTTACTCAGAAGCAACAACCGATCGCGATCCTGAGTTTGGGCTAGCTTGCTCGGGAGCGAAATTAACTGCGGTTGTCCTTGGCAATTCGCGATCGGCTGCTGCTCGATCGCATCTGGGACTTACCCTAATGGGCGCTTGCTATATTTCAAAATAAGTAATTGTGGAACTGGCTGTCAGTTGGCGTACCCAGTCAAGATGGCGCATAAATTTTCCCAGTCGGGCAGTTGTCCGGCAACAAATGGAAATCAGCACATTTCCACCGAAACTCAAAGCCGACAACGCCTGCTAATTTGTGTTGGAGCAAATATTTGAGCTGTACTGCATTTAAGTCGGTCTTTTTCAATTCCCCTGTGGAAATAACGTCAAATTCTCTGGCTTGGGGCCCTTTGAGGGCGATTTTCCCGATCGCCCCCTCGGAGTCTACTGAGAAAGTAGCGAAGGTTGAAGAGTGGCGCAGCCCGATCGCGCGATGAAACAAATCCCTCTACAACATTATAAATTGTATATTTTAATTCCCTATTCCTTGTTCTTGTCCCCCCCATCCGCTTCTCCCCCTCAAACATCACAGACAATAGAACTCTTGCAAAAGTCAAATTTACCCCCCGCAAGTCCCCTCGAACTTCGGGGGGAAACAAGAATAATCTTACCCCCTCCCCGAACTCGCGGGGAGGGCTGGGGTGTGGTGCTTTGTATTTTTGCAAGAGATCTAATGTTTTTGGTGCAGCAGCTAATTCCTCTGGTGCTGGCTCCACGATGTTTATGCCACCACGCCCATTAAGTCGGGTTTTAGCGAAAACCCTTTCAACGAACAGGTGAAATTTCCTTGATTTTTTTACCGGATTGCCTTCCCCGGACTGCGTTCTGTGCAAGTTATAGCAGATGTTGAAGGAAGGAAGAAGGAAGAAGGAAGAAGGAAGAAGAAAGAAGGAAGAAGGAAGAAGGAAGAAGGAAGAAGGCTATAAAGGCTGCGCTCTTCGGGTAAAAAGAAGTCAGAACTCAGAAGTCAGAAGCAATCGACTCCATGGGTAAAGGGCCATTAAGAGCGTCCTAACCGTCAGGGTGGAGGCGCTATATATGCCGAACACCTTAATAGAAGATTGCTCTTCGGTATTTGGGGTTTTGAGGCGATTGACCGCCCGAAAAACAGGGTTTACAAGTAGGTGGCAGTGGCATCGAGAACAAGTGCTGCCTCGCCTTGTTGAGGTAAAATTTAACCCTGCGCCGGTAATTGCTGGCGGCAGATTTGCCTGTGTCGCGCCTAGGTATTTTCATTCATCGCTGCTTTGCTTTTTACCTTAACCGCAGACTGGATCGGGGATTGGTGAATGTTGGGAACAGACTTTACTGTAAAAAAGTAAAGCATTTAATTTGCGACAATAATTCCTCCCGCGATCGCGCCCTTGAGGTTTAGGCAAGCATCACCTGCTCGAAGGCAAATAGATCGGCCTTCGAGCATCCTTACTTGCACCCCCGGTTTTGAGGCCGCAAAAATTTATCCAGAATCTTATATTCCGAATTCTTAGTATTGACAGTGAAACAAAGTTAATCTAATGTGTTGTAATTGATATAAGTAAAGTCCAATAAGCGAGGTACGGTCAATGGCAGAAACAGCTACAGCACCCTTAACAGGAAAAGGTCTGCTTCAAAAAATCAAAGGCAGCGATTTGCCGCGCAGAGAACTTGCAAAGCTTTGCGGCTACTTCACCGTCAGCAAAAGTGGAGAAACCCGGATTAACTTGGCTGAGTTTTACGATGCAGTATTAGCTGCTAAGGGAATTGAGCTAGAGAAGTCGAAAGCAGACGGACGCGGACGAGAAGCGAGTTATCGCGCTAGCGTTCACAAGAATGGCTCGATCGTGATCGGGGCAAATTATACCCAAGAAATGGGATTAAAGCCAGGTGACGAGTTTGAAATTAAACTCGGATACAAGCACATTCGCTTGATTCAGATCGATGTGGACAGAGCGGATGTGGAAGTGGAAGAAGAGGAGGATACAGAAGAATAGAGGCGATCGCGATGCAGTCTGCCGATAGCAAGGCGACTGGATTTGATATTCGCTACAGAAGTATTTGCGCGCCAACCTTCGATTTAACTGATGAGCTGTCTTGACTATTTCTATTTTCTCTTGTCCCGCAAAGACTACAGTGCCTCTGAACTTCGCAAAAAGGGGCAAGAGAAAGGTTTTGGCAATGAGGAAATATTGGAGGCGATCGCGCAAATTCAAGACCGGGGCTATCAGTCTGACACTCGCTTGGTGGCAAACTCGATCGCCTCTGCTGCGGGCAAATACGGAAAATCAGCCGTCAAGCGCAAGTGCCTGCAAAAAGGAATTACTAGCGATTTGTTCGAGCAAGTCTGGGAAGAAGAAATTGCCGAAAATCTGGACTCGGAAGCCGCAAAACTCGCCGAATTAAAAGCCAAAGTCATGCGGAAATACAAGATCGATGCTTGGAGTAAAGTAGATCCGAAAACCAAGGGCAAAGTCTTGAACTACCTGCAATACAGGGGCTTTAATGCTTTTGAACTTTTGCGGCAGTGGCAAACAGAAGAAGATGAAGAGTAAATAGTAGCACCGCGCACATCGGTATGGCCCCCAGATAGGCAAGCACAACTCCACTGCTGCTCTGGGGGCTAATACCATTTTAAATTTTAAATTTGAGATTTTAGATTGGGGATGATTGACTGGATATGGTCAATATGCTTGGGTGAGAACCGTGTCCGATTGATTAACTGCACGCGCAATCGGTTTTTGTGATGGTAATCACCGGACACGCTCTAAATTGCGAGTTCAGAGTTTTTGTAAGCCTATGTCAATCCTCGGACTTGCTTCCAGAAGATTCGTACATCTGCCGGTGTCTCGCCAAAAGCTGGAGATATTTCTCGTTGGTTTTGGCCAGCATCCATTTCTCTTGAAAAATGGCTGCCGATTCTGCTTTCACCGGATCGGCTGCTAGTGGTAAAATATCTTTTCGAGCTGCGGTTTGCTCTGCAACAGACTCCAGCTTCTGAGGGTTCTGCTTGTATTTGCGGCCGCTTTTATGATTGGCGTAGCGGCGCGATCGAGTATACCCCATCTGCAAGAACTTGCGCGCCATGTCCGCTCCCACAAAATCACCGGCATCGAGATACTCTAAAAACAACGAGTAAATTTTGCTGCTAGACTCCCGGGCAATTTCAGGAGTCTTAAATCTCCAGAAAGGCAGAATTTCTGATTTGTAGGGTTCCACCAACAGCACTCCCTGTTCTCCTTTCCCCACCCGATAAAGTTCCGGGTGCTGTCGAAAGTCAAGGTTCTTAAAATCCAAAGAGTAGTCGAACTGCTTCATTGAGCGTTTTCTGTTCTATCTGGAACGATAGAAGCCTGCGGTTTACCTTCGTCTGGTTGGGTATAAACCCAGGCCCAAGCAATCAGGACAGCTTGAAAAGGCAACCTGAACCAATAGATTAATTGGTTGTGTGGAATACCTTCTATCGGAATATTGTTGACGGCTTGATTGATATTAGCCGGAAACACGGCAATAAATAAGGCAATTAATCCCCACGCCGCCGCTCTGCTGACGGTGGGAACTAACAGCCCAATCCCGCCCAAAATCTCGAAAAAACCGCTCATATAAACCAATGCTTCCGGGTAAGGAAGCTGGGGCGGCACGATTCTGATAAAGGGTGCGGGTACTGCAAAGTGCAGAACGCCTACAATACTGATAGCTACTGCGAGGATGACTCGCCAAAGTTCTTTTTGAGCTTTCATGGGCAATTGGTAATTAATAATTGTTAACTTGCTGCGAAAACCCTTGCAAAAATCCGCGATAGGCGATCGAGATTACAAGAAAACAGATGGATAAAAGTTTAGGACTTCGGGGTTTTTCTAGTCTGGCCGGCGGCTGTAAGGAGATTTTGGATAACAACCAGGTTTCTCGTTCAGTTGACAGTTGACCGGAAGAGGGCGACCTCTACCATGAAGTCGGAGGATGGGAGTAATGAATCGTCTGATTTTAATTTCTACGCCAAACCCAGAGGCTTTCAACCAATTCTTTCTGGTAAGTCCGAGACAAGTTTTCCCCGGCCGAAACTGGAGGAAGCGGGGATCTAATCGAAGGTCTCCGGGTGATTGCCGAAAACAGATAGCGGGTGTTTTGATAGAACGATTTTAATGTCTAGTTCCCGAATGCTGCCTCTGTCTTGGGGTAGTAAAATCGACGTTGGTTCGGGTTCGGGTTCACTGACTGCGTCAAACCAGGAGGGGATTTTCTCGATCGACAAATTCGCCTCTGCCTAACATTACATAATTGATTGAGTTGGCGATCGCACTCGCTTGGCCAGAAACCGCGTTTTCAACCCAAATATTTGGTTCAAATCCTTAAGATAGCGAAAAAACCCGGTTTCTTTAGTTTCTTGGCGTTAGTCCCATGTTTGAGGAAATTGATGAGTGCGATTGCTCCTAAATTTGATACCAGTTTCAACCAAAACCCTTATTTGACATGTCATTCCCAATTCCCCAATCTCAAATCGAAAAATGGAAAATCTAAAATTGTATGACTTGCAGGCGATCGCACCTGAATTTGAGTAATTAATGTGAGGAGTTTGTCAAGGACTTTTAGAATTATTTAAGATTTGAGTGGCGAGCATTATTTGGTACAGGCAATTAAGAACGCTCTGTAATTAAAATTACCGTCTAAATTTTGTGTTCGGTTAACTTATTAAAGATGTTACAATGGGTCAAAGGATGGAAATTGCTAAAAAGTCGTGAAGCGTAGCTATCCCGAGCATCAATCGCCCTAGCAACTAGCAAATCAAGAGTGCTGGAATTAAAAATTGTCACTCAAGGGCAGGAACTTTTTAGCCACTACATTATTCTCAAAGAATGAGCCTATGTGCGCTGTGTCATTTTTATCTACACGCAAGCAATCACCGACGACCATGAACACCTCACTCAACACCTCTAAATTTCGCCTAAACCGGATGCTGCGGCAATCGCTGTTCGCAGGCATCATTTCCGCAGCAGCTTTGGCTAGCGGATGGGCCCCTGACTTGTACGCACAATCTCCAAGCCTTGTTTTCGGAGCGGCCGCCCAAGCTCAAGAAATTAGCAACGCCGAAATTACTAGCTACGCTCGCTCTGTCTTGGGAATCGAACCCAGACGGGAGGAAGCTATGAAGGAAATTAAAGGAATGGCTGGTGGCTCGGTTCCCAGAATAGTCTGCAACGAAACTCAAGAAGTGAACAGGCTGTCGGGAAATGTTCGTGGCATTGCGGTAAATTACTGCCAACAAGCTAAAAAAGTTGTCGAAAGCAATGGTTTGACAGTTAGTCGCTTCAATCAGCTCACTTTGCTCCAGCAACGCGATCCGGCAGTCAAACAACGAATTCAAGCTGAATTGCTGCGGTTGCAACAAGCGGGAAATCAATAAAATAGATGGTTTTAGTCTTTCTTCCTCTCCCGTTCTATAGTTGGAGTTACTGCACGGTATGCAATCATTTTTGAGAAAATGGCGATCGCCTGTAAAGAAGTGCTTGACAAAATAACCAATATTTGGTATGCAAGAACGGGAGCGGTTTAGAAAGAGAGATTTCGTGCGACTACTTGCGATCGCAATTAAAAAGAAAAACAATATTCCTCAAAAACTAGATGTGAAGTCAATTCCTTTGAGGAATAGAATAGAGAAATGCTAACTTTCACAAAACATTTGCCTGCAAATCCCGATGCTGTTGTCAGCTTTAGTTTGCCGATGACAGCGGACGATCGCACTCGCAGCCGCCACCGATTCGAGACGGAGGCTGGAGAAGTGCTACACTTGGCTTTGCCTAGAGGTACGGTGTTGCGCGATCGAGATTTATTGCAGTCGGAAGACGGTAGCTGTTTGGTACTGGTAAGTGCAAAACCCGAACCGGTACTGACAGTGCGGGCCTCGACTGGGCTGCTGCTGATGCGGGCGGCTTATCATTTGGGAAACCGCCACGTAGCTTTAGAAGTTGCTGATAATTATTTAAGGCTTTCTCCTGATTCTGTTTTGCAGGGAATGCTGGAAAAAATGGGTTTGGAAGTAATAGAGGAAATTGTGCCGTTTCAGCCGGAAATCGGCGCTTACGCGCACAGTCACTGACGAAGAAGGAAGAAGGAAGAGGGAAGAAGGAAGAAGGAAGAGGGAAGTCGGAAGTTCGGCAATTAGCAGTGTACGGGATTTAACGGATGGACGATCGCAGTAATTCTCTATTATGTTTATTGCAGTTAGCTTTTGCACCTGTGGGAGCTTATAGTTATTCTGAGGGAATCGAGAGTTTGGTAGAAGCTGGTGCGATCGACAGCGAGATGAGTTTGAGGAATTGGTTGGAAAATTCGCTGCAATTTGGGGCGGTGCGAGTAGAAGCTGCTGTGGCGGTACGGGCTTTGAGGGCGGCGAAGATTGGGGATTCGAGAGCTTTGAGTTATTGGAATGCTTGGGCGACTGCTGCTAAGGAAACTGAAGAGTTGCGCTTGCAAAGTTGGCAGATGGGGCGGACTTTGACGCGGTTGTTGCTGGATTTGCGATCGCCCGTACCTTCTGGATTGACAACAATTGTAAAAGATTTGGTGGAAGTTGGCGGCAATCAGTGCAATTTTGCGATCGGCTTTGGGATAGCGGCGGCTTGCTGGCAGATTGAAGAGGAAGCAGCCGTGGTAGGATATTTGTACAGTTGGGCTGCAAATTTGGCGAGTGCGGGCGTGAAACTGATTCCTCTCGGTCAAACAGCCGGCCAACAGTTACTGTTAGATTTACAGTCTCAAATTAGTTTGACGGCACGAGAAGTTTTACAATTAGAAGATGATGACCTTGGTAGTTGCAGTTGGGGATTGGGACTGGCTAGTATGGCGCACGAAACTCAATACACTCGCTTGTTTCGCAGTTGAAATTTCTTTGAAAGGTACGTAGTTGCGCTTGAGCGCTCTTCTCTTATATACGATGAAAGAGCAATTTCATGGCAACAAGGTACGTAGTTGCGCTTGAGCGCTCTTCTCTTATATACGATGAAAGAGCAATTTCATGGCAACAAGGTACGTAGTTGCGCTTGAGCGCTCTTCTCTTATATACGATGAAAGAGCAATTTCATGGCAACAAGGTACGTAGTTGCGCTTGAGCGCTCTTCTCTTATATACGATGAAAGAGCAATTTCATGGCAACAAGGTACGTAGTTGCGCTTGAGCGCTCTTCTCTTATATATGATGAAAGAGCAATTTCATGCCAACAAGGTACGTAGTTGCGCTTCAGCGCTCTTCTCTTTTATATATGAAAGAGTGCTTTCATCGCAACAAGGTATGTAGTTGCGCTTGAGCGCTCTTCTCTTATATACGATGAAAGAGCGCTCAAGCGCAACAACGTACCTAAAAAGCCGTTCAAAATTGCTAAAATCTAAAATCTAAAATTGCTATGAGTGCTTTTCGTGTAGGAATTGCTGGCCCGGTTGGTTCGGGAAAAACTGCTTTGCTTGATGCTTTGTGCAAAGCGCTGCGCCAACAGTACCAGATTGCTGTGGTGACTAATGATATCTATACGCAGGAGGATGCACAGTTTTTGGTTCGGAGTCAAGCTTTGGAGAGCGATCGCATTTTGGGAGTAGAAACTGGAGGCTGTCCCCACACTGCTATCCGCGAAGATGCTTCGATCAATTTGGTAGCTATAGAAGAGTTAGAATACAAATTTACTAATTTAGATTTAGTGTTTGTCGAAAGCGGTGGCGACAATTTGGCGGCAACTTTTAGCCCGGAGTTGGTGGATTTGACAATTTACGTGATTGATGTGGCTGCGGGGGACAAAATTCCGCGCAAGGGCGGCCCGGGAATTACTAAGTCGGATTTATTGGTAATTAATAAAACAGATCTCGCGCCTTTTGTGGGAGCAGATTTGGGCGTGATGGAACGGGATGCTAAAAAGATGCGCGGGGACAAACCTTTTGTGTTTACTAATTTGAAAACTCAGGATGGCTTAGCGTCGGTGGTTGATTTTGTGAAGCTGAATATTGGTGAGAATTAGGGATTAAGTGCCGTCCATTCCCAATGCTAAAATCCCCAAAATTTTACCCAAATTGGTAAGCCAAGTTTCGGTTGTCTCAACAAAAACCGCTTGTCCTTCGAGTTTTAAGAATTTCCACCTATCTCCTGTAGTGACAGCCCCATAAATTGTTGTAATCTCATTACCTTCGCGCTCGTTGAAGATTTTAGCTGCTAGCATTTCAGCTATGCACTGTCCCAATCCAGAATTAATGTTTTCCTTTTTAGCCTCTACAATAGCAATGACTGGAGCTTTGACAATTAACAATTCTGGCGATCGACTTATCAGAAAATCACAATTCCCATTCAGCCCTCTTTCAGCATCTACAGTAAAATCAATGCCAGAAAATAAGCTCACGCGATGGTGCAAAAGTTTTCTCACTTCCATTAAAATCGGCGCAATAATCAATTCCGAACGCGATTTTTCTGTATTGCTACCGAGAGCTACTGGCAGATTTTCTTGCAAAGTTTCTGTGAGTAATCTGCTGTACTCTAATTCCGGTGCAGGAGTGAAGATTTCAACTATTTCAGTATAAGCTAAGTCAAAGGTTTTCAATACTTTGTCTAAATTAAAGTCACTGTATGACATTTGACTTTCTCCTGGTTACAAATTCTCGATCGGCTATTTATATCGTGTCCGGTCAATTCGTGCTGGTATGGGCGGGGGCGGGTTTATGAATTTGTTGGCTTTGAGGTCGAGAATACTGGTGAACCCGCCCCTACAAAATTTTGCATTATTATATATATAATAACCGATCGCTAACACTCCCTACCGCACCAACAATTCCCGTACCAAATTTGCCAAACGTTCTGTACTGTCACTCACCGCTAATTGAAGAGCAGCTTGAGACATTTTTGCCAAATATTCGGAATCTTTTAACAAATATAAGACTTTGCTTTGCAATACCTCTGCTGTCAGTTCGCTTTGACGGAATACGAAGGCGGCGCCGGCTGCGGCAAATACTTCGGCATTAAATCTTTGGTGGTCGTCGGCGGCGTGGGGGAAAGGAATTAAAATAGAAGGTATTCCTGTTACTGCTAATTCTGTTAGAGCGCTGGCGCCCGATCGACTAATTGCTATATTTGCTCGCTGCAACAAACCCGCTACATTATCAGAAAATGGCATTGACAGATACTGTTCGTGCTTCAAGCTTTCAGCATCCGGGTCATTATTTCCGGTAAGGTGCACTACCCACGCACCCGCCTCAAACCAAGCCGGAGCACATTCGCGCACTAATTTATTGACGGCGACAGCACCTTGGGAGCCACCCATTACTAAAATTACAGGTACGCTGTCAGGAATTGGTAACTTTAGAGGTTCGCGAGTCAAGAATTGCGATCGCACTGGCGTACCCGCAACCACCGTTTTCGCACGGGGTAAATGCTTTGCCGCTGCTTCAAATCCGATCGCCACAGCAGTGCAAAAAGGACTAAACCACCGCGTCACCTTCCCAGGAATTGCATTGGATTCGTGGAGAATCACCGGCAAACCCAAAGAGCGAGCCGCCAAAATAGCCGGTGCTGCGATGTAACCGCCAGTAGTAAATACTCCCTGAAAATTTCCCGCTTTGAGCAACTTCCGTACCTGAAGGATCGAGCCGAGGAGTCCGCCCAAAATTCGCATTGTACCGAGTCCAAATCGCTGCTGAAAGCCTTCAACTGCGATCGTATGGAGGGGGTAAAGGGAGGGAACTAATTGCGTCTCCATGCGGTCTGGCACTCCCAGCCATTCGATCTGACAGTCGTGCAATTCCGCGGCGGTGGCGATCGCCGGAAATAGATGTCCTCCCGTGCCGCTAGCTGCAACCAACAACCGCAGGGGGGGTTTTGTTAAGGTATTTGTTTCTTTTACAAGTTCCACAGGTCGATCGATTTTAGATTAGAGGTTTTAGATTATTATGCTTATTATTCCGGCAGTTTCAGCTAATTTTCAATCAGCAATCTAAAATGAGATTGTGCCGTATCCCTCCTTCCGTTGTCAGTTTTTCGTTGCAGGCGAACAGTTGCCCGCGCCGCGACCCCTGACAAATAACCAAAGTATCATCTAATGCGTAATTTTTTGAATTTAGTGCCAAGTGTATCTCAGTATTTTGCCAGCCGTCGGGACGAAACAGCCGATCCTCTTCGAGGGCTGCGCCAACGCGCGATCGTGTTTGGCTTTAACGGCGGCCAGTCGATCGCTCGGCTTTTATTATGTTTAGCAGTTGTCAGTGGTGGCGTGCTGCATCCGATTGTCGCAAGAGCGACGACGATGGCGGCGACTCCCGGGGCGATCGCCCAAACCCCTGCCAATGCCCCAGCCCCACTCACCAAACTGCTAACAGAAATAGACGCAGCCGCCAACCGGCGCGATATCAAAGCAGTCATGGCATTTTACAGCCAGAATTTCACTCATTCTGACGGCTTAAACAGCCAAAGCATGGAAAAAGCCCTCACCCAACTCTGGCAGCGATATCCGAATTTAAATTATCGCACCGAACTCAAGTCTTGGAAAACCGAAGGTAACGCAATTATCGCTGATACCGTAACTACAATTGCCGGCACCCAGAAACAGGATGGCAGAGAATTAAACCTCAAAGCTACCATCCGTTCTCAGCAGCGCTTTGAGGGTGAAAAAATAGTTAAGCAAGAAATTTTAGCAGAACAAAATCAGATAAGTTCTGGTAAAAATCCTCCCAAAATTCAAGTGAATGTGCCGGAGCAAGTCAAGGTGGGCGAAGAGTACAATTTTGATGCCATTGTTCTAGAGCCGATCGGCAATGACATTTTAATCGGAACTATTTTGGAGGAACCCGTTAACGAAAAAACTTTTTTCAAATCCGCAGAAGTCGATCTGGATTTGCTGAATTCTGGCGGGATTTTTAAAGTAGGTAAAGCTCCGGCTACTCCTGAAAATCGCTGGATTTCAGCAGTTTTGATGCGACAAGGCGGAATTGCCATGGTTAGCGTGCGATTGCGGGTTGTTAAATAATAAAATTAGGTGTTATGGGGAATTGGGAATTGGGCATCGGGCATCGGGCATCGGGCATCGGGCATCGGGCATCGGGCATCGGGCATTGGAATCAGAACCTCGAAGCTTATCGATCGCAAATAACCAATAATATTATGTCCGGCCGATTGACCGCAATAAAATGGGTTCGTAGTGCGGACTTCAGTCCGCATAATGCGGACTAAAGTCCGCACTACGAACCTTCATTGTTATGGTAATTGAGCGGACATGATATAACAACTGTCAACTGATAGTTGTCAACTGACAACTGACAACTGTCAACTGCTAACAGTCAACTGTCAACTGATAAAAAAATGATTTCTATCCAAAATCAAATTGTTTTCATTACCGGTGCCAGTAGCGGTATCGGAGCAGCCTGTGCCAAGATATTCGCTACAGGTGGAGCCAAACTAATTTTAGCAGCCCGCCGCCGGGAAAAGCTCGATCGCCTTGCCAACGAACTTGCAGACACAAAATTAGTCGCCTCAGCGAACGAGATTCACTTGCTAGAATTGGACGTGCGCGATCGCCCGCAAGTCGAATCGGCGATCGCAGCACTCCCCGACGGCTGGAAAAACATCGATATTCTGATTAACAATGCGGGATTGAGCCGCGGTTTAGACAAACTGCACGAAGGCAACTTTCAAGATTGGGAAGAAATGATTGATACCAATGTGAAAGGCTTGCTGTACGTGACTCGCTACATCGTGCCGGGAATGGTTAGCCGAGGCCGCGGCCACGTAGTCAACATCGGCTCAATAGCAGGCCGTCAAGCTTACCCCAAAGGTAATGTTTATTGCGCTTCCAAAGCAGCGGTGAGAGCGATTTCTGAAGGATTGAAACAAGACCTTTTGGGAACACCAGTGCGGGTGACGGAAGTAGAGCCTGGTTTGGTGGAAACAGAATTTAGCAATGTCCGCTTTCACGGCGATTCAGACAAGGCAAAAAATGTCTATCAAGGACTGACACCCTTGACTGCTGAGGATGTAGCGGATGTCGTATATTTCTGCGCGACGCGATCGCCCCACGTCAATATTAGCGAAGTCTTGCTAGTTCCGACAGACCAAGCTAGTGCAACTCTCGTTCACAGAAAATAGTTTTGATGTCTGAATAAAAGACGTATGAATAGTTAAATATTTTCCGCATCCATCAGTATTTTCACATAGATAGAAATCCCCAAAATATTGAGACTTTTTAATATAATTAAATATATAATATAGCCTTTCTCAAAAAGATGAGGTATGACTGACAGCTTGTATAACCGTTAAACTAAGAGGGCCCAAGCCCAACAACGTCCGCGAATCTTTCTGAGAACCGCTATAAGACGTATGAAGAGTTAAATGGTTCCAGGTTATTTATCAGTAGTTCTACCTACAAAAAAATCAAAAAAATCAATGATTTTTTTTTGATTAATTGCAGATAAAACTATTCCGGAAATTAGGATTTTAGCCAGTAAAATTCACAAGAGATATGAAGACTCCCGATAGATATCCCCCCCTATGCGAGATCACTGGCTATGTCCCAAATAACAAATCCAACTCAACCCCTAAGCGTTCAACCGAACGCTATTGGCGGTTTAATTATTCAAGGCTCGCCCGATATACCAAACAGGATTAACGGCAGTAGCGGTTCGGATCAAATCATTGTAGGTTCTGGTAACGATGAAGTAGCAGGTCTAGGTGGCAATGACATCATATTTGCTCTTGATGGCAATGACACTTTGAGAGGTGGCGACGGCAATGATACTGTCTTCGCCGGCAAAGGCGATGATTTAATCGAGGGCGGTGCTGGCGAAGACGTTCTTTTTGGCAATCAAGGAGCCGATACCATCCGCAGCGGAGAAGGCAATGATACTGTTTTTGGAGGTAAAGGTGATGATTTCATAGACGGTGGCGGTGGCGATGACTTCCTGTTTGGTGACCTCGGCAACGACAACCTTTTCGGCGGTGACGGCAATGACTACCTTGTCGGCGGTGAGGGCAACGACACAGTGAACGGCGGTGAGGGCAACGATATTGTCTTTGGCGGCGAAGGAAACGATATTTTGTTCGGCGGTAAAGGCGACGATATAGTCCAGGGCGGCCGTGGAGATGACTGGATCAACGGCAACTTAGGAAATGACACCGTAACAGGTGGCAAAGGAAACGATATTGTGTTCGGTGGTAAAGGCAATGATATTGTAGAAGGCGGCCAAGGAAACGATATTATTTCTGGGAACGCAGGAAATGACACCCTCACAGGTGGTGCAGGAGCAGATACATTCCGCTTCGAGTTTGTCGGTGCCGATAATATGGATACGCTGACAGATTTTAATCCTACAGAAGATAAAATTCAACTCGATCGATCTGTATTTAATGCTTTGATACCGGGCAATCTAGTTGGCAACCAATTTATTACAGACCCCAATTTCAATCCCAACACTCCTGGGACACCGGGCGCGGCTAATGTCATCTACAACCCGGCTGACGGTTTGCTGTACTACCGCAATCAAAACGGACAAGTTTCGATTGTTGCCCAAGTCGGTTCTAACCTGAATCTTGGGTCAAACAACTTTGAAATTATCTAAGTTTCAACCCCATGTAGGGTATATCTACCATTCACATATAGCTTTTATCACAAAGATTAGATACTCATGCGGATAGGGCATAGGGAATTGGGCATTGGGAATTGGGCATTGGGCATACCTCACTTTTTTGAGAACGACTATAGATTTGAGATTTGAGATTGAGGGATTGATTGGTCAATACTTCTTTCTGATAATTAATTAGATTTGAGAGTTTAGATTTTATTAGACTTGAGCCGTAGCCGTAGGGTGCGTCAGGTAGAATATTCTTCGTCTGTTCTCAAAAATAATCGCCCTGACGCACCCTACAATAACTATAGATTTGAGAGTTTAGATTTTATTAGACTTGAGCCGTAGCCGTAGGGTGCGTCAGGTAGAATATTCTTCGTCTGTTCTCAAAAATAATCGCCCTGACGCACCCTACAATAACTTTGAATTTTATTGAATTTTAAAATACTTGAAGATATAAATCTAGTGGGAGAACAAGAGTCTATTTTTTTGATTCAACTCTGACGCTCCTGTGGGAAAGCAAGTATTTATTTTTTGCTATGAAATGTTTTTGAGTTGATAACAAATAAGAAAATTCATTATATATAGCACTAACTCTTGCCAATCCTTTTTATGTGGATTATATATAGAGAAGGTGCGGTGTATTGCCTGAAAAACAGAGCGTAAATTCTGATTAACAACAAGCCTTGCTACTGTTACTCAGATCCGTCAGAACTTACGTACTGCTGCCCAAAAAACTGAATACTTTACTGATTCGAGGTAGGCAACGAAGTAGTTGAGTGAAAATACCTGGTTTCAAATACCATTGTCTCAAAATCATCCAACCCTAGGTTAGGGAGTATCCAAACCCATATCAATTAACGCTCCCCAATCGAAAATTCAAAATCGAAAATAGTAAGACGAGCCGTGCGTAAGTCCTAATCAGTGTGATGTCAGTTATGACTAGCGACCAAAATTTAGATAAAATAAGTAATTTAACTGCGATCGCCACCGAAGCGATCGCAGAAAATGCCAATTTAGATGTCAAAACTCTCTACAAGACTGGCACTGCTTTCCAACAGCAAGGAAAAATAGAAGCAGCGATTGATAGTTACCGGCAAGCGATATCCTGCTGGAAACAAAACTGCGATCGAGCAGTTTTGCCATGGGCCGTCAAAGCCTACAGCAATTGGGGCTGCATTCTGGCGCAGGAAGGCAAATTTGATGAAGCAATGGCAGTTTTTCAAGCGGGAATAGCTGTTGCGCCCGATGATGCTGCTCTGTACCATAATTTAGGTATTGTGCTGTTGGAAATGCGGAAGCCTCAGGAAGCGATCGCCCGTTACCGCCGCGCGATCGAGTTGCAGCCAGAGTTAGCTATCGCCCGTTACAATTTGGGGAAAGCTTTCCAACAGTTGGGGTTGCATACTTTTGCCGGAGAATGTTTCGATCGAGTAATCAGCCAAAATCCCGATCGAGTGGCGGCTTGGGGCGATCGGGCGATTTCCCTGATCGCACAAGGCAAATTAGCTGAGGCAATGGTATGTTTTCAAAATGCGATCGCCCTCCAAAGCGAGTTTGTTGAGGGTTTTTGTCACCACGTAGAAATGCGGTTGACTTCTGTCGCAGAGCTCAATGAACTCGATCGATCTCAAATAGCCTGTGTCCGATTTCTCAGGCAACTTCAAGAAAAAAACGGCTCTAACTCTGCAATTTCTAGTCTTGCTCAAAATCCGCTGAATTTTTCATCATTGCTCCTCAATTTAGCAGATACTTACTTTCATCTGGGAAATGCCTTGGCTGAGTACGGCGGGCACGAACAAGCAGAACAATATTACCAAAAAGCTTTACAAATTCAACCTAAAAATGCTGATATTTACTTGCGGCTGGCTGATTGCTTGAGCCGTCAGCAACGATTTTCGGCTGCGATTGTAATTTACCGTCTAGTGCTGGCAATTGCGGGCGATCGATCGGATATTTGCGAGGCGTTGCAGGCTGTATTGAAACAACAGCAAAACTTAATTCATTCTCCCTCAGCCCGCCTGGGGTTCAAACCCCAGGCTAATAGCGAAAGTCCACTAAAGTGGACTAAAGAGTCATGTTTTAGTCCTCGACCGAGGACTTCAGCTATGAGACAGGGGTTTCAACCCCTGTCGGAATCTGAATCTGAACCTGAATCTGAGCTTAACTCTAATACCAATGTTTCACGAAATAACAGTATTCTTGTCCCCCCCCTTAGCAAGGGGGGGCTAGGGGGGGTCAAAGAGTGTTGCACAATTTTAGATAATAGGTATAACTCTAACTTTGAAATCATAAAATATCCCTCCACCGTCAATGAGAATGAACAGAAATCCGAATGTCATGGTTTAGATTGTCAGCGGTGTCTCAGGCGGATTTTCAAACAGTTTGAACCCGTGCATTTAGGTGATGGCGTATATTCTTGCGACGGCCAGACAAAAACAGCTTTTGAGTCTCCGGAAACCTTTGTAACTTCGCTCCCCAACGGGCGGGCTTGGATTGTACCGCAGAAAAATTCTTGGATGATTTGCAATGCTATTGCAATTGTCGATTCAGGCGATCGGCTGTTACCCGAACTTTCCCGCGAATATCCGGGCGAGTTACCCGGATGCGAAAATCAACATTCTACTCAGCACAGGTTTTTGAAGTTAAAACCCGAAGAATTGCCGCCTTTAGAAAAGATAGACGGTACGGTGGTGGTATTGGCCGGACTTTCGGGAAATGTCTATTTTCACTGGATGGTAGATATCTTGCCCCGCATCGAAATTCTGCATCGTTGGGGTGTAAATCTGGAGGAGATAGATTGGTTTTTGGTGAATAGCTGCCAGCAGCCTTTTCAGCGAGAAACCCTGAAAGCATTGGGAATTCCTGAATATAAGATTATTGAGAGCGATCGCCATCCTTACATTCAAGCCCAACATTTAATTGTTCCCTCTTTTTCAGGATATTTGGGCTGGCTGTCAACCCAGGGGCTGGAGTTTTTGAGGCGAGTTTTTTCAAGAGAACAATCTTCTAAACTCCCAGAAAGTTCTGCTTGGGAGAGCAAAAATACTCACCCAGAACGCATTTATATCAGCCGCAACAAATGTAGCTACCGACGAGTTATCAATGAAGAACAAGTCATCGATTTTTTAAGCGGATTTGGCTTTGTTCCAGTGCTACTAGAATCTATGACTTTGAACGAGCAGATAGCTTTATTTGCTGGTGCCAAAGTAATTATCGCGCCGCACGGCAGCGGTTTAACAAATATTATCTTCTGTTCTCCCGGAACAAAAGTAATTGAGCTGACCTCTCCGAATTATATCAGGCATTACTATTGGGCGATCGGTCAGCAGCTAAATCTCGAACATTATTACGTAACAGGAGAGAACTTTGAGTGCTATCCAATCCGACAGTTAATGTATCAAAATCCATTAACTGAAGATATTTTGGTGAATTTGAAGGATCTCAAAATAATGCTGGGCAATGTTAATGTCATTCCCTCAAAAAAACCACTAAATTTAATATCGCGAGAAAACCCTAAAAGAACCATCAAAATCATGAACCAAGAATCAGGCGATTATTTCCAAAAGCGGGCAGAGTTTTATTTAACACAAGGCAAGTTAGCTGATGCTCTAGCTGCTTGCGAGCAAGCCCTGAAACACCAACCTAATTTTGCGCCAGCTTACAAGACTTTGGGCAAAATTAGTGAAGCACAAGGAAATTCAGCTAAGGCAAAGCATTGGTACACAAAAGCTCTGGAATTTCAGCCCGATTTTGCGGAAGTTTATTCTGACCTTGCCGCTCTGTATGCCGCAGAAAAAAATTGGGAAATGGCTTTAAATTGTCACCAAAAGTCAACCTCGATACCGATGAAAAATACGCCAGTAAATCAGAATGATATCCCAGGCATTTTAGGTTTCAATCCTGACGATATTGAAGTCTACATTCAAGGTGCAGAATCGTTTTATGCTCTCAGGAAATTTGAGCAGGCTGCGACAGCTTGCCAGCGAGTTATCCAAGTTAAACCTGATGCGAGGGTTTATAAAATTTGGGGTAATGCTAGGCAAGCTCAAGGTAAGGTAGAGGAAGCGAAAAACTGCTACGCTAAGGCTATTGAACTCGATCCTGATTTTGCTGAAGCTTATACTAATTTGGGGACGATTTATGCTCAGGAACAGCAGTGGCAATCGGCGATCGCATTTTACCAAAAGGCGATCGCCCTTCAGCCGAATTTAGCATCAACTTACCGAAATTTAGCTCGGGTGTGGGCGCAAATGGGGCAGCTATCGGAGGCTGACGGGTGCTGGTTTAAAGCGTATTCTCTGGAACCTGCCAAAGCCACGCCTGAAGAACACATCCAATTGGGCGATAACTTTTTGAGGCAGAATCAGGTAACGCAGGCGATACGCTGTTACTGCCACGCGATCGAGCTAAACCCGAATTTTAACCAGGCTTACCAACAGTTAGGCAATGCTCTCAAAGCTCAAAGAAAGTTGCAGGAAGAAGTTGCCAACTATCGAAAAAATAGTGACAATGAGGCTAATCTTTCTGGGGATTTGTTGAATACAGTAGTGGTGGGTGCCAATCCAAAAGCTGAGTTACCTCAGAATCCCCAAACATCTACTTTGCAGGCAAATATTCCAGCTAATTTTTTGCAACTAGATTCGACAACTTCTGCTGAACAACCTCGCGTACAGTTGCAGCAACAGCAAACAATTCCTGCTGTACCGCAACTGTTAAATACGATCGCCAATCCGGCAAATTCTGCACCCGCTGTTCCCCACTCGGCTGATGTTTCGCCCCAGGTGACTGTTGTTGACAGCGGTTTTGCGACAGATTTTCGGAGGCAGGATACCGCTGATAACTGCATTCAGCGGGCAGAATCCTATTGCGCTCAAAAACAATTCGATCTGGCTATTGCTGAGTGCAAGCGAGCCATTGAGATTCAACCCGATGCGGTGGCTGCTTACAAACTGTGGGGCAGTCTTTTGCAAGGGCTGGGGAATTTAGAAGAGGCGATCGAGTGCTATCAAACAACTATCAAAATTAACTCTAATGACGTGCAAGCGCACGTAAATCTCGGCAGTTTGTATGCCATGAAACAACAGCGACAGCAGGCGATCGCTTGCTACCAAAAGGCGATCGCCCTCCAGCCGAATTTAGCAGCAGCTTACCGGAATTTGGCTCGGGTGTGGACGCAGGATGGCAAGCTAGAAGAGGCGAATGAGTGCTGGTACGAAGCGTTTTCGTTGGAACCGGAAAAGGTATCGCCCAATCACCACTTTAAACTGGGAAATATTTTGTTTCGGCAAGGTAAAATTACTCAGGCGATCGCCTGTTACCAGCGCGCGATCGAGTTAAACCCGAACTTGGATGGTGTTTACCAAAATCTGGCGAAAGCGCTGACAAAAGAAGGCAAGTTGGATGAAGCTGCTGTCTGCTTGCAAAAAGCGGTGGCACTTAACGGCAACTATTCAGTATCTAGTAAAGCAGTAGATTCTGTTCCCGCCACGACAGGGGTAAGCGCCCATCAAAACAGTCGCCAAACTGCGGCGGAAACTGGGGATACAATTGTTTCTTCGGTAGAAATAAATAATCCTGCAAAGTCTGGGGAAACTCTCAAATTGTCTGCAAAGGCGATCGACTCTGGCAAACCTGTGACAGTTGCCAATTCTCTCAGTACAGAAGCATACATCAAACAGGCAGAATCTTATTACGCCCAGGGTAAATTTGATGAGGCGATAAATGAGTGCAAGCGAGCCATTGAAATCACACCCGAGGCGGCAATTGCTTACAAGATTGCGGGGAATGCTACTCAAGCAATGGGAAAAGTTGATGCTGCTAGGTATTGGTACACTGAAGCCTTGGAGATTGAACCCAACTTTGCTGAAATTCATGCAAATTTAGGCAGCATCTACGCTCGTCAAAAACTGTGGCAAAAGTCAATTGTTTGTTATAAAAAAGCAATTGAAATTAAACCAGATCTCGTAGTGGCTTACCGGAATTTAGCTCAAGTTTTTGTGCAGTCTGGATTTCCACAAGTAGGGGCAGAATACTGGTATGAAGCTCTCACTTTAGATATCAATTGGGCAACTGCTGAGGAACACTTTACTCTGGGCAATACTTTGCTACAGTTCGGTCAGTTGGAGAAGGCAATTTCCTGTTACCGACGGGCAATTCAGTTGCAGCCGAGTTATGCGGATGCTTATCACAATTTAGGAGAAATCTTGAGCGTTCGGGGTGAGTGGGAAGATGCGATCGCAGTTTACCAGCAAGCGATCGAACTGAACCCATATTATGAGGGGTCTCATTACAGTTTGGGGAAAGTTTGGGCTAGTCTCGATCGGCGGGAAGACGCGATCGCCTGTTATCGGACGGCGATCCAATTAAATCCCCACTTTGCTCAAGCATATCAAAGTTTGGGGGAAGTTTTAGATAGTCGCGGTCAGTTGGATGAGGCGATCGGGTGTTATGAAAAAACCATTGAATTGAAACCTGATATCTGGGAACTTCACCAAAAGTTAGGTGATGCTTTGCAAGAAAAAGGCGAAATTGATGGAGCGATCCACGCTTACAACCGCGCCATAGAACTGGCAAATAATTAGTTCTATATTTTCCGGATACTGATTCAGGAAATAGAATAATAAATCACAAGGATTTGACTGTATCAATTTTTAGCAGGTATAGGATATGAACAGCGAAACCAATAATATCATAGAATTCCCTCTTAATAACAATTCCGAGTCATTCCTCGCGCGCCAACCAATTGACAATTTGTTGAATCCGCAATCTTTGGCTTTAAAAAGAATCTACTTAGAAGGTGACGAACAAGATAGGAAGAAAGTGCGCGATTCCTATAGCATAGTCAATGCTAGCTTTAGCCATGCTAAACCTCACTACAGTTTAGGAAAAGTTTTTGCCAAAAAAGGAGAGTGGGATAAGGCTATTTCGTCCTACCGTCAAGCCTTAGATTTGACATCTGATTCAGCGGAAATTTACCAGAGTTTGGGAGACGCTCTTGTTAAAAAGAGCGAGTTAGATGAAGCTGTCATAATTTATCAAAAAGCGATCGAAATTCAGCCTTCTCTGTGGGAAGTCCACCACAATTTGGGGGATGTTTTGCAAGGACAAGGAAGATTGAATGAGGCTGTTGCTGCGTATCGTCGGGCGATCGCCTTTAACCCCGATTTTTCTTGGTCGCACAATAATTTAGGGGATGTGCTGATTAAGCAGGAGAAATGGGAGGAGGCGGTTGAGGGGTATAAAAGTGCGATCGCCCTAAATCCAGGCTTCCATTGGTCTCACTATAACTTAGCGGATGCTTTAGTGCAGTTGGAGAGGTGGGAGGAGGCGATCGCGACTTATCGTAGTGCCATTGAGTTAAAATCGGATTTGCCTTGCGTGCAAGAAAAGTTAGCCGATGCGCTGAAAAATCACAGTCCGCTGTCAGTCAAAGAAGCTATTAGTTGTTACAGTCAAGCTATTGAGGAAAATCCAGATAATATCAAAGTCTATCACAAGGCTTTGGAAGTTAATCCAAAAGATCCGCAACTCTATTTAGGTTTGGGTAATGCTCTCGCAAAACAGAACAATAGAGATGGAGCGATCGTATTTTATCAGATGGGGTTACAGTTCAAGCCTGGTGACTTTGAACTTTCTTTGCAGTTATCGAAAGCCTTGATAAATATCAAGGATGGATTTGAGGATCTGGCAATAGAGTCGCAAGCCGAGACGATCGATTTTTATAGCAAGCAGAGGGCAAATTATGTCAACTCCTCAAAAATGCTGTTACCAGTTCAATTCTCGCCGATCGCAAAATCTACACGATATCAAGTTGATATTGTTGTCTGCGTTCATAATGCTTTAGAGGATGTGAAAGAGTGTTTAACCTCTATTGTCCGACACACCAAGGTTGACTATCGCTTGCTCATCGTAGATGATGGTTCTCAACCAGAAACTAGAGATTTTATTCAGGCGTGGGTTAAAGATGTTTCGCCAGCAATTGTTTTGAGAAATGAGACAGCCCGCGGTTATACCAAAGCAGCTAATATCGGTATGCGAGCCAGTACGGGTGACTATATAATTTTGTTGAATAGCGACACAATTGTCACACCTGGCTGGATAGAAAAATTAGTTGACTGTGCTAATTCACGAAAAGATATTGGCATAGTCGGGCCTCTGTCAAATTGTGCATCTTGGCAATCGATTCCCGAAATATTTGACAATAAGGGGGGCTGGATGATTAACAGCGTTCCTGATGGATTTTCACTGGAAACTTTTAGTCAATTGGTAGAGAATGTTTCGGAAAAGGCATTTCCAAGTGTGAATTTTGTTAATGGCTTTTGCTACATGATTAAGAGAGCAGTGCTTGAGGCAATTGGGTGGCTGGATGAAGAGAGTTTTCCCTACGGTTATGGGGAAGAAAATGATTTTTCAATTCGAGCTAGGAAAGCTGGGTTTAAACTAGCGATCGCTGACCATGCCTATGTCTATCACTCTAAGTCTAAGAGTTTTGGACACGAACGCCGTCAAGAGCTTTCTAAACAAGGTTCTACAGCGTTTAAACAGAAGCATCCCGATATTAATGTCAAAGCTTTGACTGAGGAAATCAAAAACAATCAAACTCTCGATCGTTTGCGCCTCAAGCTCCGCGAACATATCATATTAAATCCGGGTTCATCCCCGTTATAAATTGTAGGGTGCGTCGCTCACCGACAGCCTGGTTGATGGCGAGAATTATTGGTAGCGACGCATCCTAGGTCTTTGATATTGTTTCCGGCTGTATCGGAATTATTTAACCGCAGAGAACACAGAGAGCACAGAGGAAGAGAATAGAGAGATGAATGATTGAGATGAAGAGAGAATTTGATATGAGATCGCAAAGGAGGTAGCTAACCAGGATTTAGTATCATATCAAATCCGACTCAAAGCAAATGATTTTCGCTACAGGTTACTAGAAAATTGTCAACTGTCAACTGTCAACTGTCAACTGTCAACAGGGTTTTATATGTCAGAAAAAGTCGAGCTAGAAAATGCAGAAAATCATTTCCAAACTGGTCAAAAACTTGAACGGGAAGGGAAATTAGAAGCAGCGATCGCTATTTACGCTCAAGCGATTCAAGCCAACCCAAATAACTCTGAGTTTCACCGCAGTTTAGGAGAGGTTTTGCAACGATTGGGGCGACATTCAGAAGCGATCGCCAGTTACCGTCAAGCAATTGAGTTGCAACCGAAGTTTTCTAAAGCTTACCACAACCTAGGAAATGCCCTAAGCCAACAGAAGCAATGGGAGTCGGCGATCGCCTCTTACCGTCAGGCGATCGAACTCAAACCCAACCTCCCCACAGCTTACTACCGTTTAGGGGAAGCTTTGCAACAACTTGGAGAAATGGAAGAAGCGATTGTCGCTTACCGTCAAGCGATTGAACTCAACCCAAATAACCCTGACTTTCACCACAGTTTAGGGGAATTTTGGCGGCAACAAGGGAAATATCAGGAAGCGATCGCCTGTTACCGTCAAGCTATAGAGCTGCAACCAAAGTTTTTTAAAGCTTATCACAACTTAGGAAATGCTCTGGGTCAACTCAAGCAGTGGACTGAAGCGATCGCCTCTTACCGTCAGGCGATCGAACTTAACCCAAATATTCCTGAGTTGCAATTCAGCCTAGGAGAGCTTTTGCAGCAACAAGGGAGACATTCCGAGGCTATCCCTTGTTACCGTCAAGCTATAAAGCTGCAACCGAAGTTTTCTAAAGCTTACCACAACCTAGGAAATGCTCTGGGTCAAATGAAGCAATGGTCAGAAGCGATCGCCTCTTACCGTCAGGCGATCGAACTCAAACCCAACCTCCCCACTGCTTGCTATCGTTTGGGCGAAGCTTTGCAACAACTGGGACAGATCGATGAGGCGATCGCCAGCTACCGTAAAGCTATTGAACTAAAACCCGATTCTTCTGCTAAATTTTACTACAATTTAGGAGAACTTCTGGGCCAAAAACAGCAGTGGGAAGAGGCAATTAGCTGTTACAGTCAAGCATTCGAGCTTGACCCAAACTTTTCGCCAGCCTATTACAAATTAAAGCAAGCCTTAGCCCAAAACGGTCAGCCCGATCCACAAGCCAAAACAGTTTCCTACCAGCGAGGTGCTATCAAGTTAAATTTCGATCGTGAATTTCCCAAAATTTTGTTTATTCTCCCCGTCAAAGGCGGTGGAGGAGGCGCTCATTCAGTAGTGCAAGAATCCTTAGCACTTTATCGCTCTGGTATCCCTATCAAAATAGCCGTCAATCAGTCTAACTTTACTGACTTTTTAAAAGGTTACAAAGAAATTCCTGAAATTGGTGAAATTGCAGCTTCTTATCAAACTTTAACTGAGTTCAAAAAATTAGCTCAAAATTTCTCAGTAGTCTGTGCTACTACCTACAGTTCAGTAAAAATCCTGGAAGCCTTAGTTAAAGAAAATCCCCAGATATTGCCAGCTTACTACATACAAGATTACGAACCATTATTTTCTTACATAGATACTCCCGAGTGGGAAGAAGCGCGACAATCCTATGGACTGATTCCCCATGCCGTCCAATTTGCTAAAACTCAATGGTTGTGCGAGATTGTCAATCGCAATCATGCTGTTAAAGTCCACAAAGTAGAAGCCAGCATCGACCATCAAGTTTACTCCCCCGATCTCAAAAGTGAAAACTCTCGTATAGAGATTTCTATGATGGTAAGATTCACCACGGCCAGACGAGCTCCCCGTCGTACATTAGCTGTGGCTAAAATTTTATCAGAGTTGTTTCCAAATCAAGTACATTTTACTATCTTTGGCTCTGACCGGAGTCTGATTGAATCTGCTGGAATACCGATTCCAGAAAACACTACGATTTTCCCTCATCTGAGTCGCTCCGAAGTAGCGGCCCTGCTGCGAAACTCAGATATATTTCTAGATCTTTCTGATTTCCAGGCTTTTGGCCGTACAGCTATAGAAGCAATGGCTTCTGGCTGCATTCCAGTTGTCCCCGATAAAGGAGGAACAGATGAATTTGCAATCCCTGATTTTAACTCCGTAGTCGTTGACACCACATCGATTGAGGATTGTGTCAAGGGTATTGGTAAGCTCATTCAAGCCGATCGCAATGTCTTATTGCAACTCAAGTTAAATGCTATTGAAACAGCGGCAAGATATTCACCAAAACGTGCTGCTTTTAGCATTTACAATCTTTTCTGCAATGAACTACTTCAAATTGCTTCATAGATGTTTTTAGGAGTTTTAAGTAAGTATTATGTTAGACCCTGTTCTTCAAAGGCGATATCTCAATAAAGTTCAGCTCCAACTAATGACCCGAAAACGATGGGCTTACCTACGCTATCTTCAGATGCGCGAAGGATTAATCGAAGCCTTAAAAACGGCAGGAGAAATTAAATCCTTTCTCAGCGTTGGCTGTGGGGCTGGATTAACGGAGGTAGCTCTCGCTCTAGAATTTCCTGCAATTGAGTTTTACCTCACGGATATTGATACTAAAGCCAATATTCAAAAGCGATTAGGGGTTCGGATGGCCACCGAATGGGTTATTGAAAATGTCAAATTTGACACTTATGATACTTTGACTCCCTCATCAGAATCCTACGATCTAGTAGCCTCGATTGAAGTCCTAGAACATATCGAGGCTGACAAAACAGCAGCGATTAATATGCGTGCAGCATCACGGAAGTATGTATTTGCACTTGTTCCATTTGCCAGTCATGAAACTAACCTCAATCAAAAAATGAGAGAAAGTGTCTGGAAAAATCACCAGCATTATCGCGTCGGCTACAATGCTGATAGTATCAAGGAAATTTTCCCAGATATTACAATTTTACGTGGGTGTTACTGGAACGATGCTGGTATTAAACTGCGCCAAAAACTTGAACTTTTGTCTGATGAAGAAATCCGGGCTTTATTGCCACATTTAACTCAGCTAGCTAAAACAGATATTCGTAACAGTATCCCTGGCGCTGATGGAAATTGTCATGGAATGTGGATCTTGTCAAAAGTCTGAATTATATCTGTTGACAGTTGACAGTTGACAGTTGACTGTTGACTGTTGACTGTTGATAGTTTACAGCATTTGACAAATTAGGTACGTAGTTGCGCTTCAGCGCTCTTTCCTGATATTAGCTAAGAGCGCTGAAGCGCAACAACGTACCTTTACTCAGTCGCTCAAGAAAAAGTGAGACCTTTTTGATAAATCAAATGTTTGTATGGAAGATTGCGAACATCGGACACACTGACATTATTAGACAACCAAATAATGCCAACAACTTCTCGATAAACTGGTTGATTGAATTCCACTATTGGTTTTGGTTCATGTTTCTCTTGTTCCCAATGCTGTTGGTTTTTGAGTGACGATAACGGGTGAATAGTTGTATCTTGAGAAGAGTTAACCAAGACTCTCCCATAAATTTCATAGTTGGGAACATTGAGTTCTTCAAGAATATTCTTTACCTGTTGGGCTTTCAGATGTAAAGTATGACCTGTCCAGTCAGACCAATAAAATTTTAGTCCTAAAGATTTTAAGTAGTCATCTGCATCAAAAAAAGGCCCTTTAATAAAAACGAATTTTCTCGAAATTCGGATAGCATTTTTTATGGCTTCTTTGGCATAATCTAATTTAGGTAAATGCTCCAAAGTATGGTTGAGAATTGTAAAATCTACGCAACCATCAGGGAGATCGAGATTGCAAAAATCTCCTTTGATGGCATCATATCCAGCAGCTTTGGCTGATGCTACCTTCTTGGGATCGAGATCGATGCCAAATCCCTTACGCCCTTTGAGTATGTTGATTCCAAATTGAATTGAGCTACCGTTAGAACAGCCAAAGTCTGCAAAATCGAAACTTGTAATATCGAACTCACTCATAATTCTCTTCCAATCAAAATCAAATGTATTGCAACTACAGATAATTAATTAATACATAATTTTGGTAAGGATTTCAGGAAAATAGATGTGGTTCTGGGAAGAGAATAGATGCGTTATGCGAGATGTGGCAGTGCAATTAGTCTTGTATTATATACCACAAACTTCTAATCTACATCCTTCCCTGATTCAATCCGGATTAAATAGGAAACTTCTGAACAAATATCTATCAACGAACATATCCCCAATAGTATAATATGCCCAGTCCAAAACCATTGATAACTCGTCCACAGCGTTTAGGTTCATCTAGAACCCACTACAAATTTCAAGGAAAACCTTACAAGCATCTGGACATAGAGATTAAATTAACTTCTTTAAAAACGATAGCTACTGCTATTTTGTTAGGGGTTCCTTATCTGGGGTTTATTTACGTGTTTTTTTCTGGAGGAGCCAAAGTTATAGCTGTTGGTTTGGTAGTAGTAGGTATTTTGATAGGGGGATCGATCGCACTTTTATACTACTTAAACAGACAAGAGCCTGTCAAACCGCCGACAAATCAAAACAAACGGCGTTAAACAGTTGACAGTTGACAGTTGACAGTTGACAGTTTGAGAGCGACCTCTACTTTTAAGTCCGAGGATTGAAACAGTGAATAATTTTGTTTTATTTCCCCCTCGAAGGAGGAGGCTTTAAACCTATTCTTCTTGGTAATACCCAGCCCCAAACTCTATTGTGGCGCTGACGTTGCCTCGATCGCTCCATCCGAAATACGATTGCCCCTCCCGACGGCGAAATTCAGATTTTGCGTATCCTGAAGCGATCGCCCTGTTGAAAAATTTGATGCAACTCTCCGGATTGCTAATGAATTCCCAGGAAACAGGATTAGTAGATGCACCCTGATTAATTAACTCCCGACCAATTTTGGCCGGGTTTTTTTGTCGATCGCACGTACAGCCATAAATTCTCGCTAATTTTCCAAATTCTCCGGAAAAAGGTGTAGTGTTACCGGAGACTAGATTAGTAGATGCACCCTGATAATTAACTCCCAACCAATTTTGGCCTGGGAGTTTTTTTTGAGCGATCGCACCTCAGAGCAAATCCGATTGCATAGCCCTGTATTCATGTCCATCTTCTCTCTCTGTGCCCTCTGCGCTCTCTGCGGTTAAATAATTCCGATCCAACCGGAAACGATATCAAGCCATCAATTTTGACTAATTTCCGAAACTATCCCGAAAGAGGTACGGTGCTACCGGAGACTAAATTAGTAGATGCACCCTGATTAATTAACTCCCAACCAATTTTGGCCTGGGAGTTTTTTTTTGAGCGATCGCACCTCAGAGCAAATCCGATTGCATAGCCCTGTATTCATGTCCATCTTCTCTCTCTGTGCCCTCTGCGCTCTCTGCGGTTAAATAATTCCGATCCAACCAGAAACGATATCAAGCCATCAATTTTGACAATTTCCGAAACTATCCCGAAAGAGGTGCGGTGCTACCGGAGATTAGATTAGTAGATGCACCCTGATTAATTAACTCCCAACCAATTTTGGCCTGGGAGTTTTTTTTTGAGCGATCGCACCTCAGAGCAAATCCGATTGCATAGCCCTGTATTCATGTCCATCTTCTCTCTCTGTGCCCTCTGCGCTCTCTGCGGTTAAATAATTCCGATCCAACCAGAAACGATATCAAGCCATCAATTTTGACAATTTCCGAAACTATCCCGAAAGAGGTGCGGTGCTACCGGAGATTAGATTAGTAGATGCACCCTGATTAATTAACTCCCAACCAATTTTGGCCCGGGAGTTTTTTTTTGAGCGATCGCAGTGGTTTTATAGTCATCATAGAAATAGGTACGTAGTTGGGCTTCAGCCCTCTTTAGACATATAGATAAAGAGGGCTGAAGCCCAACTACGTACCTTTATTAATTATGACAGTTGTGTCCCAGACGCGAGCCGACCTTTGAGCGATAATTTTGGTAGTTTGAGATTTCCTATCCTGACAATAAAACCACCCTGGGTTTTTTTTGAGCGATCGCACCTCAAGCCATCAATTGTCGCAAATTTCCCAAACTGTCCGGAACGAGGTACTGTTGCGCCGGAGACTAAATTAGTAGATGCACCCTGATTAATTAACTCCCGACCAATTTTGGCCGGGTTTTTTTTGTGTTAAGGCTGATGCTGAAAAAAAATTGAGGTGATTTTCCGGATTGCGCTGGAATTCTGAGGAAGCTTAATTGGTAGATGCACCCTGATTAATTAACTCCCGACCAATTTTGGCCGGGTTTTTTTTGGCAAAAATTAGATATAACGAGAGGTAGCGATAGTTTGAGGGCTGAAGTATAAGCTCAGCAACCCGGTTTCTAGGAGTTTTGCTCTTGGGTTAGCAGAAATGTTGAAAGAAACTAAGTTGTTCAAATAAATTTTCTAAATTTTCCTGAATGTGGTGCTGTCGGAGCGGAGTTTAAATTATGTAGATGCACCCTGATTAATAAACCCCAGCCAATTTTGGCCGGGGTTTTTTTTGAGCGAAAGTTGGAGGGAGTCGATCGACCTACAACAGATCGAAAGACTGCACCTCAAGCACCGGGCCGATCATCGCAAAAGTCATTACATCCTTGCGGATTTCACCTGTGACACTGACTTTAAGACCAGCTTTTTTCAACTCAGAAGGAGCATCCTTAAGTTCGTAAGTTTCCCCATCTTCGCCGACTAAAGCCCAAGTGCCCGGGCCTAATCCTTTGCGTTCAATTTCGCCTTTGACTGTAATACTCATGCTGACTGCGCCTCTGTTTTAATCGCCAAACGTGCCAATCCAAAACACAACAAAGCATTGACAATCAAGAATGTTTGTGCTACTAAACCAGTTCCCAATCCCCAAACTGCGGGAGAGAGAACAGCATTCACTGCTAAACAGCTAGCAAAGCCGATCGAAGTTGCGATCGCGATCCACTTCCACTCTCTGTGTCCCAACAGCAAAACAATCAAAATCCCGGGAATTAAAACGCTAGCAAATAAGGGATTGAGCATACTGCTGCCGTTAATTGCACCGCCGAGTTCGGGGATAGAACTACCCATGATTCTCATCGGCCACTGCGGCAAGTCAAATACAAACAAGTTGCGGAGGAAACAGAAGCCAGAACTTCCAGCAATCAAGCCGCCGGAAAAGCCCCAAGTCCAGGCGAAGGGGAAATAATTCCGCAAAATGAAAGCCAGCAGGTAAGAACCGAGCACCATGGCAATTTTTGGCAACAGGGCGACTGCACCGCCGTCAATCCAGAAGCGGGGGCTGAGATAGCCGTTGTCGCGCAGCCAGCGGAAGAAGTCGCGGAAGTTGATTTGTCCGCGCTGGGCTAGCTGAACTGCTGCGCCTGCGTCTAGATGTCCCGAACCAAAATGGTTTAAGGGGTCTTCTGTGACATTTCGCGAGGATTGCAAGAGTATGCTGCGAATTTGGTCTGGTTCTGTGATGCCCGAGGCTTTGATTAGGGCTGCTACGCCGGCGACGTGGGGAGAAGCCATGCTGGTGCCTTGGTAGGCTTCAAAGACTTCGTTTCCTGTTTCTGGGTCGATCGTACTTTGCAGAATTTTGCCCAGTTCAGAACCACCGGGGGCAGAAATGTCAACCCCGGCGCCGAAATTGGAATAATCGGCTTTTTCTTCGTTGGGGCCGAGGGCGGAAACGCCGATGACGTGGGGATAGCGGGCGGGATAGGAGGCGGAACTTTCGCCGGAGTTGCCTGCGGCTGCGATGATGACAACGCCTTTAGAGTGGGCGTAGTCGATCGCCTCTGCCATTAACTGACTTTCGCCGCCGCCGCCTAAACTCATGTTGATGACATCTGCGCCATTGTCTGCTGCAAATTTAATTGCTTCGGCAATGTCGGAAACTGTACCGCCACCGCTGCCGCTTAATACTTTCAGAGGCATTAAAGATGCTTCGTAGGCGATGCCTGCGACGCCGTAGTTGTTGTTAGTTGATTGGGCGACGGTACCTGCGACGTGAGTGCCGTGGCCGTTGTCATCGTAGGCTTCGGGGCGATCGTTTACAAAGTCGTAGCCCGGTACAAACTTGGTTTCTTTTAAGTCGGCAACGGGGGTAATGCCCGTGTCAATTATCGCTACTGTCGTACCGCTGCCTTTGGTTTCGTTCCAGGCAGATTCTACGTTGATGCTGCGAAGATTCCACTGCTTGGTATACATGGGGTCGTTGGGAATCTCGAAAGCGCTGTATACGTAGTTCGGTTCAATGTATTCGGTATCTTTAGCCAAATTTGATTTTCTCAGGGCGTTTAGCAAAGTGCGATCGCCCTTGACAACATACACATTATCTGATGCTGAGAATTCGCTGTTGAGTTGCGGTGCGATTTGGTACTGTTGGGCGAGTTCTTCTACTCGTTTTGCAACATTAGGATTACCGATATCTTCGCGGAAATCCAGCACAATCGAGTCGTAAGTGCCTTGAGTAGCCAGTCCTGGGAAATTTGAAATCGCCCAGCCGAGCCCGATTAAAAATAAGCACAAAAGGAAAAACTTTTTCATGGCCGATCGTCCGTTTAGGGAAGGCTTGTTCACAACAATAACCCAATTTTCAGCGCGATCGCCAGTTTTACGGGTGGCGGCTGCTGGATGACTCGCGCACAGGCGTTTGGTATTTGTCGGCCGTGGCTGTCGATCGAGGGAAAATTGCTGGAGTTTCTAGTTTAAATTTCCGAGCAAGTTTTAGGGGTTCAATCAATTGTATCATTAAAGTAGATGGCAAACAAAACCGGGAGTATTTTCAACAAGGATATTGCATGGAAAGAGGTTTAATGTGGCTGCCGCTGCTGGCACTTTTTATTGCTCTGGCTTGGGCTGGATGGAACGAGTATCAAAAGTTAGAAGCGTATCGGGTCTGGGCGGAACAATTCGCCAAGGCAAAGTACGATATTTATGCTGTACTCGGTCAGCAAGAAGACTGTTTGACTTGGGGGAAACCTACTCGCAGCGGCCCTGTGAATTTGCAAAGTTTTTCTTTGAAAAATGTGCAGTCGCTGCGGCTCTTAGTTAACGGTGCCGTGGTAGATTTAGAATCGCCGCCGAATTCTGGAAAGGCGATTGCCCTAGAATTTTTGTTGAAAGATGCTGCTGCGGTGCAGGTTCCTTTTACAGAAATTCCTCTAGCGACTAAATGGGCAAAGTATTTGCAGCAGGAATTGCAGCGCTTTCTCTAAGATTATTCAATCAGGGCAATTGCTGAATCAGATGATTTTTCGTATTAAATTGGTTTGTAGTGAGGACTTTAGTCCGCATAAAATCCGAGGACTAAAGTCCTCACTACAAACGTATTAAATTGGTTTGTAGTGAGGACTTCAGTCCGCATAAAATCCGAGGACTAAAGTCCTCACTACAAACGTATTAAATTGGTTTGTAGTGAGGACTTCAGTCCGCATAAAATCCGAGGACTAAAGTCCTCACTACAAACGAGAGAATGGTTATTTTACCAGACTAGAAATAGTTTTTTTCCTTCCCCTTCCCCTTCCCCTGCGAATGCAAATACAGGAATTTTTACAGCGCTACCAAGAGGGAGAGCGCAACTTTGCTCATATTGACCTCAGCGGTGCTAGTTTAAGCGGTGTCAACCTTCGAGAAATAGACTTAACTGGTGCTAACTTGACGGGTGCTAATTTGAGCTGGTCTTTTTTGAGCAATGCTAAGTTAATTGGGGCTTGTTTGCGCCGCGCGGATCTCCGCAGTGCGGGGATGGCTGGGGTAAATTTGAGTGGGGCAAATTTGACTGGGGCTAATCTGGCGAAAGCAGACTTGCGGCTCGGTTGTTTGGAAGGTGCAGATCTGAATTGGGCAGCCCTTCCTGAGGCGGATTTGGGTGGTGCTAATCTTCAAAATGTTAAATCTGACCAAATTAATTTGGAAAAAGCTAAACTCGACGGCGCGCAGTTGATGGCGGCGGAATTGATGGAGGCGAATCTCAACCGTGCGAGTCTGGTTGGTGCTAATTTGACGGGTGCTAATTTGCGGGAAGCACATTTGGTGGAAGCGAATTTGCGATCGGCAATTTTGAGCGGTGCAAATTTGATTGAAGCTGATTTGAATGGTGCGATTTTGCGATCGGCAAATCTGACGGGCGCTGACTTGCACCGAGCTGTGCTGGCGGGGGCGGATTTGACTGAGGCGGTGCTGGATCGGGCTGATTTGAGTCGAGCGAATCTGGCGGGTGCTTATTTATTGAAAGCGAGTTTTAAGCAGGCGCTTTTGCTGCGAGCTAACTTGCAAGAAGTGTATTTGCTGCGGGCGGATTTGAGCGAGGCTAATTTACGCAGTGCTGATTTGCGGAAAGCTGATTTAAGCGGCGCTTATTTGGTGGATTCGATGTTGGCTGAAGCGGATTTAAGAGAAGCTTGTTTGATTGAGTGCCATTTAATTCGGACGGATTTGGAGGGGGCGCAGCTTACGGGGTGCTGCATTCAAAATTGGCAGGTTCAAGAGGTCGATCTGTCGAAAGTTAACTGTCGTTATGTTTTTACTGACTTTGATTATACTGCAAAAGTTGTGGCAAATCGCTTTCCGGTCGATCGCGATTTTGAGTCTGGGGAATTGGGACAGCAGTATCACGAAGAAAGTTCGATTGTGGAGGTGTGTTTTGGTGAGTTTCCTAATTGGGAGGCTTTGGTGTTTACGGTGCGTCGGGTGGAGTTAGAGAGTTGCGAACTTCAGTTGAACATTCAATTTTTTGAGTCTGCCCGAGAGCAAAATTTACTGCGGCTGAGCGCGAACCGTTTGGTGAATGGTAAGATTTTGGGCGATCGCATATTGGCGCTTTATCCAGATATGTTGGAAAAGGTTTTAGCTAAGGGCGCTGAAATTTTGATTTTGCTGGGATTGGCTGTTGCGGATAACGGTTCGCAGCAGGAGTCAGCAACACCGCAGCCACCGAGGCCGCTCCCAAAAGAGGTGTTGCTCAGAAGACAGGAAATCTACGAGCGAATGGTGCGCCAAATTTCGTTTATTTTGATGTCTCAGACGCCGGATAAATTCTCTGAAAGCGTACAGCGGTTGTTGGATTATTTGAAGCAGGAAGGTGTTCCGACAGAGCAGATTCAGAAGAAAGTCATCAGTCAGGCGATCGTGGAGCGGGCCAAGCAAGACGCGGGTTTTCGGGAACAGTTGTTGAGGTGGGAGAAAACGGCGTCGGCGAGTATTCGCTGTTCGATGATGGGGGAAGCGGTGCGATTTGCGATCGCCCTTTTGTGGGAATGAATATAGGTGTTGTGGGAATGAATTGATCGCGAGCGGGGACGCTCGCACTGTAAAGAAATTGCTTTTTTACAAAAGTGAGATGCTCCCACTTTTTGTCGTCAGATTAGCTGTTTTCCCAGAAAAAAGGATATTTTTCAGGTGTATCTGACAAGTTAGCTTTGACAGGATTTTGTTTGATATATTCCCAGGTATTGATAAACTGTTGGTGGCTGTTAATAATTTCGGCGTGTCGCCCATCTTGCCAAAGTTTACCGATATGCTTCATTACTTTAGGGATTTCTGTAGAACTAAAGCCTTTAAGACTGTGCAGCAGGCTTCCAATTGACCAGTATTGAGAATCAGACTTCGGTAAAGGCTGAAGCAAAAGATGTACGTGGTCTGGCATAATAACGGCAGCGAATAGTTGATATCTTTGGTTGTGAAAGTGCAAGGTAGAATCTAGAACAACTTGTCGAGCTGGTGGAGTTAGTTCTAGTCTTTCCCAGGTAACGAAGGTTATGAAATGGATGTTTTTGGGAAGTGGTAATTGAATAAAATCTTGTTTGAATGACATTGATTTACCTCATTTAATTGCAAATTGGATTGAGTGCGAGGGACGGCGTGGAAAAATTGGCAAAAATCGCCGGAAATCCCACAGTGCGAGCGTCCCCGCTCGCGTGGAAAATAACCCCCGCTCGCAGGTCAAAATTGGCAAAAATTGCCGGAAATCCCACAGTGCGAGCGTCCCCGCTCGCGGGAAAGAATAGCCCCCGCTCGCGGATCAAAATTGGCAAAAATCGCCGGAAATCCTACAGTGCGAGCGTCCCCGCTCGCGTGGAAAAATACCCATCGCTCGCGTGGAAAAATACCCATCGCTCGCGTGGAAAAATACCCATCGCTCGCGGATCAAAATTGGCAAAAATCGCCGGAAATTCCACAGTGCGAGCGTCCCCGCTCGCGTGGAAAAATACCCATCGCTCGCGGGTCAAAATTGGCAAAAGTTGCCGGAAATCCCACAGTGCGAGCGTCCCCGCTCGCGGGAAAGAATAGCCCACTCGCGGGCAAAAATCAACAAAGATTGTCGGAAATCCCACAGTGCGAGCGGGGACGCTCGCGTGGAAAAATACCCATCGCTCGCGTGGAAAAATACCCATCGCTCGCGTGGAAAAATCAACATCAATTCGGTGCAAGAATCAACATCAATCGTGCGGCAAAATCAATATATATAGCCTTTCTTAAAAAGATGAGGTATGACTGACAGCTTATATAACCACTAAACTAAGAAGGGCTCTCTTCCCAACAACATACCTCATCTTTCTGAGCACCGTTATAAATAGCCCGATGCCCGATGCCCGATGCCCGATGCCCGATGCCCCATGACTAATTACCAATCTTGACTCGCCAACCGGCGGCCCGCTAAAGCCCGCACTTGCTCGTCTGCATCGGAAACTGCGAGCGATCGCACCAATCGCAAAGTTTCCTCATTTTCGGGATAATGTTCGATAATTGCTTCGAGTGCTGTAAACCGGGGATTGTAAGCAAAAGAACCTGTTCTATCGTAGGCATCGGTAAGAGCTCTGTGGCGCAAAAACTCAAACATTCCCGATTCGTCCTTCCATCCCCGAATTAACTCTACCAGAGCGATCGCCCGCACTTGCGAATCATCATCCTGCTCGGCCCTAATTTTCAGCCACTCAAAAGTTTGAGACTCATTTGTCCGCCCCCGGGCTAACTTTTGCAAAGCAATTTTCCTGACAGCCGAACTCTCATCGCCCTCTGCTTTAGCCTCCAACATCCGCAAAGTCTCAGCACCATCGGGCCAATTGCGAGCGAGTTCCTGCACCGCCACCTCACGCACCTCCTCATCCCCAGCCTCAAGCTGTATTTTCAACCAAGACAAGGTTTCCGGATCTTGTGGCCATCCCCGCGCTATTTCTCGCACCAGCACGCTCAGCAAGTGAGAATTGGGCTCCGACTCCGCTAGTTGTTTGAGAAAAGGCAGCGTCTCGCCCCGGTGTCCCCAGCCTCTTGCTATCTGTTCCACCGCAGTTTCTCGGACGTTGATGTGTCTGTCTGATTGGGCCAGAATTTTCAACCATTCAAAGACTTCGAGACTGGCTGACGGCAAGGTGGCTGCGGCTGCAACTACCACTTGCCGCACAGTCCAATAATCATCTGAGTTCGCAATTTTTTGCAGCAGGGGCAGTGTCTCTGGGCTGTCGGGCCAACTGGAAGCAATTTGTTGCAAGGCTATTTCGCGCAGTTCGGCGTCGAGATCGCTCGTAGCTATATTTTGCAAAAAAGCCAGAGTTTCGGGCTTAGATGCCCAGCCAGAGGCAATTCCTTGGACTGCTGCCTGCCGGACGGTGGAACTCGCGTCGGACTGGGCGAGACTTTTGAGCAACGGGTAAATATCTGGTTCGCCCGGCCAGCGCGAGGCCAATTCTTCGATCGCCGCTGTTCGCACTTCTTCGTTGCTGTCGGAGGTGGCTAGGGTTTTCAGCAGCAAGCAAACCTCGTCATCGGCGGGCCAACCCGCTGCCAATTCCCGCACCGCTACTGTTCGCAGGGTAGAACTTCCTGTCTGGGCAAGGTTTTTGAGCTGGGATACCGTGCCTAAAACGCTGTGCCAACCTCTGGCTATTTCTTGCCACGCTACGACTCGCACTCCCAAATTTTCGTCGGATTCGGCGGCAGTTCTCAGCAGCAGCAAGGTATCTGTGCGATCGGGCCAATGAGAGGCCAACTGTTCCAGGGCGCAGGTGCGGACGGCGGGACTGCGATCGGACTGAGCCAGAACCGCTAGCAGCGGCAAGGTATCGCTGTTAGAGGGCCAACCAGAAGCCATTTCTTTGATTGCAGCCGATCGCACTGCCCAGCTTCGATCGGATTTAGCGAGGTTTTTGAGCATCAGATAAATTTCTGGATCGTCAGGCCAACCGCAGGCTATGGCTTTGACTGCTGTGGCGCGGACTTCGCCGCTGTCGCTGGAGTGTGCTAGTATTTTGAGCCAAGGCAGGGTTTGCGGGTCGTTTTTCCAAGTTTGGGCGATCGCGGCGATCGATCGATAGCGAATTTGATAAGTTTCCTGCAATTCTTCAGCGCTTTGATAAAGAATCAGAAAAACCGTACCGTATTGCGATAACTTTTTTAAAGCGTTTAACAGTTTTTTTTCGGTTGTTTCATTGATGCCATTTTTAACTCTTGATAGGCATTCTGCTGCTAACAATAAATTAATAAATTTTTCTTGTTGACCATTTTGAGTTATCAAATATTCTATAACTTCGCTCGCTGTTTCTTTGTCGAGCTTGGCTGCAATTTCTTGGAGAAATTCGTGCAAAGATTCGTCTCGCCAGTGCTGACCGAAAACCTGTGTTTGGACTTGGGCCCCAGTCAGTTGACCTGTTTTGAGTTGTACGTCAATTAACTCTGCCACTGTCTGGGGATGATTTTCGGCAACAAGTTTTTTTAACAACATACTGATATCCTACCCCCTAAAGTTTGTTTGCATTGAAAATCTGAAATAAGACGCTCGCGGTTGAAAAGGCTTCTAGAGATACAAAACCCGCTTGTATAGCGGATAGAAAACCGAGTGGTTGAAATTACTCTATCTTCTTTACACCGTGCAGGCGGACGAAAGTTTGACTGTAGATGCGATTTCTACCGCTGTCCGATCCAGATTGTAGTATGCAGCGGATCGACTCTATTTTATATCAAAACTACTGGGTCGATCGCGCCCCAATGCAAAATCCGCCATCACCCAATCGGAATGTTGGGTGTTGGCGGATAAATCTCGAACAATTGGGGGGTTGAATCTAGCTAGCTGCTACTTGGACGCGATCGCCTGCAACCCGAACCCGAAAAGTCGGAATTGTTACCGTTTCATCGTCCAAACACTGGCCAGTAGCCAAGCTAAAATTCTGCTTGTAAATCGGAGAAGCAACTTTGAGAGTGCCGCTGCGATCGCCCACAAGTCCTCGGGACAACACAAAAGCCTTGCTAAACGGGTCGTAATTGCTCAAAGCATACAGTTCATCCCCGTTTCCCACTCGGAAAACAGCCACTTGTTCCCCAGCCACCAAAGCACAAACTCCTGTATTTGGGGCGATCGCATCCAGGGAGCACACATCTACCCAAGTTGTTACTGTATCGGAAACCTGTAATGATTGAACCATTTTTTTCCTGTTAATTTAATACAATTTCCTTCCCAATTTCCGGTTAAAAACCGCTAAATTGGTTTGTAGTGAGGACTTCAGTCCTCTTAAAGCTCCTGCGGACTAAAGTCCTCATTACAAACGTTATCACGGTGAATTGGTTTGTAGTGATGACTTCAGTCCTCCTAACACTTCTGCGGACTAAAGTCCTCACTACAAACCCGATCGCGCTAAATTGGTTTGTAGTGAGGACTTCAGTCCTCCTAACACTCCTGCGGACTAAAGTCCTCAAACCCGATCGCGCTAAATTGGTTTGTAGTGAGGACTTCAGTCCTCTTAAAACTCCTGCGGACTAAAGTCCTCAAACCCGATCGCGCTAAATTGGTTTGTAGTGAGGACTTCAGTCCTCTTAAAACTCCTGCGGACTAAAGTCCACACTACAAACGTTATCACGCTAAATTGGTTTGTAGTGAGGACTTCAGTCCTCTTAAAACTCCTGCGGACTAAAGTCCTCACTACAAACCCGATCGCTGTTATTTATCCGAAACTCCAGCTATGGCCTTTTCATGCTCGTAAGCAGGGCGAGTTTGTCCCCGTTCCTCGACACGAACAATACTCGGATCTGGCAAATCGGAATTCACAAAATGCTGGAATCGCTGCACCTTTTGCGGGTCTTCAATCGTCGTTTTCCACTCGCATTGATAAGTATTCACCAAATGCTCCATCTGCGCCTCCAACTCAGCACAAATGCCCAGAGAATCCTCAATAATCACCTGCTTCAAGTATTCAATTCCGCCCTCAAGTTTGTTCAACCAAGTAGCAGTACGTTCCAAACGATCCGCCGTGCGAATGTACAAGACCAAAAAGCGATCGATATACTTAATCAAAGTTTCCTTATCGATATCCGCCGCCAGCAAAACCGCGTGCTGCGGCTTCATCCCGCCGTTACCGCACACGTACAAATTCCAACCATTCTCAGTAGCAATTATCCCAAAATCCTTGCTTTGAGCTTCCGCGCATTCGCGAGTGCAGCCCGACACAGCAGACTTAAATTTGTGAGGAGCTCGCAAACCGCGATAGCGCAACTCAACCTCGATCGCCAAACTCGTCGAATCCTGCACCCCAAAGCGGCACCAAGTGCTACCAACACAAGATTTGACAGTCCGCAAAGCCTTACCGTAAGCGTGGCCAGACTCAAATCCCGCATCAATCAAGCGGTGCCAAATATGCGGCAACTGATCCACCCGAGCACCGAGCAAATCGATCCGCTGTCCCCCAGTAATCTTAGTATAAAGTCCAAAATCCCTGGCAACTTCTCCCAAAGCAATCAACTTCTCCGGCGTAATTTCTCCACCCGGGATGCGCGGTATCACCGAATAAGTTCCGTCGCGCTGAATGTTTGCCAAATAGTAATCGTTGGTATCTTGCAAACCAACGTGAGACTTCTCTAGAATGTGGTCGTTCCAAGTAGAAGCTAGCATCGAAGCCACAGCAGGCTTGCAAATTTCGCAGCCGCGCCCTTTGCCGTGTTTGGCGATCGTCTCGTCAAAGCTTTTCAGCTCTTGAGAACGCACCAAATGGTACAATTCTTGACGGGAATACTCAAAATGTTCGCAGAGGTTATTTTTGACTGCAAACCCGGCTTTCTTCATCTCCGACTTAAAGATGTCCGTCACCAAAGGCACACAGCCGCCGCAGCCAGTACCAGCTTGAGTGCATTTCTTGACACTGCCGACATCAGTTAAATTGCGATCGCGAATCGCCTCACAAATCTGCCCTTTACTAACATTATTGCAAGAACAAATTTGAGCAGAATCCGGCAGACTCTCCACACCAAAACCAGCAGGTGCTCCGCCTTCGCGCGGTGGCATCAACAAATCTTCAGGATGCGGCGGCAAAGCAATATCATTTTGCATGAATTGCAGCAAAGTGCCGTAAGCAGAAGCATCTCCGACGAGAATCCCGCCTAAAATTCGGCTACCATCTTGATTTAAAACTAATTTCTTGTAAGTGCCTTGGAAATTGTCAGCAACAACAATCTCTTTAGCACCGGCAGAATGTGCAAAAGCATCACCAAAACTCGCCACATCCACTCCCAAAAGTTTGAGTTTTGTGGACATATCCGCACCGGTGAAAGTGCTAGTGCTGTCATCCGCAGCGCTGCTCAAAATATCCGCTGCTACCCCCGCCATTGTATACCCAGGAGCAACTAAGCCGTAGATGCGATTTTGATAAAGCGCGCATTCGCCGATCGCATAAATATCAGAATCCGAAGTTTGGCAGCGATCGTTAATCGTAATACCGCCCCTTTCTCCCACTTCAATCCCGCAACCTCGGGCAATTTCATCCCGGGGGCGAATACCAGCAGAAAACACAATCATATCCGTTGCCAATTCCGAACCATCAGCAAACAGCATTTTAGTAACTTTGCCATCTTCGCTGACAATTTCGGTAGTAGATTTGCTAGTGTGAACCGAAACCCCCAACTCCTCAATTTTGTTGCGGAGAATCGCACCACCAACCTCGTCAACTTGCACGGGCATCAGCCGCGATGCAAACTCAACCACATGAGTTTTCAAACCCATATTTTGGAGAGCATTGGCGCATTCCAAGCCCAACAAACCGCCGCCAATTACTACACCTATTTTGCAATTTTTAGCATAATCTGACATCGCCTCCAAGTCGTCAATTGTCCGGTAAACAAAAGTGCCTGCCGCGTCTTTGCCTTTGATTGGCGGTACGAATGGATAGGAACCGGTGGCGAGAACAATTTTGTCGTAGTGAACTTCTAAACCGTTGGCTGAAGAGACCGTTTTTTGTTCGCGATTGATGGCGAATACTTTGTCGCCGATGTGAATTTGAATACCATTTTCTTGATAAAATCCCGGTGCAACTAGAGATAAATCTCCCGCCGTTTTCCCAGAGAAAAATCCGCTGAGGTTTACGCGATCGTAAGCAACCCGCTGCTCTTCACAGAAAGTAATTAAATTCCAGCGTTTGGCAGCATCTGAACTCACCATTAACTCTAGGAACTTGTGACCTACCATGCCATTGCCGATTACAATCAGGTTTTTTTTGGCTGTCATTAGAATCTCTTTTATCTCGTTTATCCGTCGTTGGCTTTATTAATATAAGACTTTTTTGTAAATTTTTGTATTTTGGGATACAAAAAAATATTTTTTATGCAATTGTCGGATGGTGGCGATTGCATTTTTGCATCATAGACTTGTTGCATAAATCTTTGATTGACAGAACGATCGCAGATCCAAGGCAGGCAGACACAAATTAACGCAGATAATTGCCAGATATGAAAGTGAATGCAGGCAATTTTGTCTCCTGCGCGCGATCGATTTAAGTAGAGTGCGTTACGCAACTTTGTTTAACAAAACAAGCCACATCATACTGTGATATAGCCCACAGTTTTCGGGATTTTAATAATTCTTTAAGCTCCCATCCCTGAATACTGTTTCAAACCCTGCCGCCACAGCCAGCGATTCCACACAAAAAACACCACACCCCAACCAAGCATCACCAACAAACCGCGGCCAACATCAACGGGCAATCCGATCAAAATTGAAGCTGGAAAATGAATCAAATAAGGAAACCGAGTCCACAAAACCACTGCGCGCACTGCTGGAGGAAACACTTCTAGCGGCGCGACAAGTCCCGATAAAAACAGATAAATCAAAAACCAAAATTGCTCGATCGCACTTGCGCGCTCTATCCAAAAAGCAAACAGCGCAAAGGTATACTGAATCAGGAACCGCAAGCAAAAAGCCAAGACTATAGATATAGCCTTTCTCAGAAAGATCAGGTACGTTGTTGGGCTTCAGCCCTATACGTTTAAGTGGTTATATAAGCTGTCAGTGATACCTCATCTTTTTGATAACCGCTATATATGCTTGTCAATAATACCTTCATCAGTTATAATTTTGTCAGAGGTTGTTGCGGGAAAGGAAATCTAGAATGTTTGGTAAAAGAACTACAGATTCGCAGCCAAATGAAGACAGCAACATGACGGGTTTGATTAAAATATCGGGTTGCGACAACACCAACCGGCGAGGGGATGTAGTTTTTGTCCACGGTTTGGCCGGTCATGCTTGGAATACTTGGCACTGGCAAAATCCTAGCAATCGAGATTACGAAAAAGATAATTTTTGGTTGAAGTGGCTGGGAAATGATTTAAAAGATGTCGGGATTTGGAGTTTTGGTTATGATGCAGCACGATTAAGGGCTAGCGGTTCTGCTATGCCACTGTTCGACCAGGCTAGTAACTTTTTAGACGATTTAGAAAATTTTAACATTGGCGATCGCCCGATAATTTTTGTGACTCACAGTATGGGCGGGTTGCTGGTAAAAAAAATGTTGAGTACCGCAGAAAATTTTTCGCGAGACAAACGCAAAAAAGCGGTAATTGAATCTAGCAAGGGCATTGTATTTTTATCTACTCCCCATCTTGGTTCCGACGTTGCTCAATGGGTAAAATCTTTAACAGGCTTTTTAACTACGGTTAATGTTGAAGAACTAAAAGCTCACGCACCGCAGTTACGCGAACTTGATGAATGGTATCGCCAACACGTTGATGAGTTTGAGATTACCACAAAAGTTTATTATGAAACCCGACCGACTAGCGGTATCTTGATTGTTAATGCGAGCAGCGCCAATCCCGGTATTAAAGATGTAAAGCCTATAGCGGTAGAAGCAAATCACGATACCATTGCTAAACCGCAACCGGGAGATAAAAAAGTCTATTTGGGTGTAAAGAATTTTATTGAGGATAGTTTACCGCGCCAGAAATCTCTTCCTCCTGGCGATACTTCAGTTGTACAACCGCAAATTATTGCGGAGAAAAGCAAAGACCCTTATCAGCCTCTTTAACTGATGGTGTTAAGTTAGAGAGGCTAAAAATATTTCAAGCACCACCTTTACCAGATTACTATGTAGACCGCCCAGAAATTAGCAAGGATTTAAAACAGCGCTTGCTAGCTAATAATCAAACTTTAGTTGTCAGCGCGATTCACGGTTTGGGTTCGGTTGGTAAATCAACTTCAGCCGCAGCTTTAGCCCATGACGGAGATATCCAAAATCATTTTAGCGACGGTATACTTTGGGCAACTTTAGGTCAAGAACCTAACATTCTCCAAAGATTAACTGATTGGGTGCATGGTTTGGGGGATTATAATTATCCCGTTACGGATATGCAGAGTACGTCACTGCATTTGCGTACTCTACTGATGGATAAAGCAATGCTGTTGGTAGTTGATGATGCTTGGATAGATAAAAATAACGGGTGGGAATATGTAAAAGCATTTAATGTTGGCGGTTCTCGCTGTTGTATGCTAGTCACAACTCGCGATACTTCGATCGGGAATGAGCTTGGTGCTATCACTTATTCCCTAGATGTGATGACGAAAACGCAAGCATTAGAGTTATTGACGCTGAAACTCAAAACATTAGGGAAGCAACTAGAAACAGGTGAAATTAAGTCAGCAAAAGCTTTAGCTAAAGCTGTTGGTTATTTACCATTAGCATTAGAATTAGCTGCCGTACAAGTTGCTAATGGTACAATTTGGCAAGTTTTGATTGCAGATATCCAGCAAGAAATTGCTCGGTTAAAATCGTTGCAAGACCCCGGAATTAGGAATATTGGTGATGATGAGAAGTTTAAAAAACTCAGTTTGCAAGCATCATTAAATCTGAGCATTAAGCGATTAGAAGAATATGATAGAGAGTGTTTTGCTTGGTTCGGGGTGTTGCCGGAAGATGCAAACATTACTCGCCAAATGACAGCGACACTTTGGGATATAGACGAACGAGATGCAAGCGATATTTTGCAGTATTTCCGCAGTCAAGCGTTGTTACTACCTGGCGTGACTCTGGCTGATGGGACAATAACTTATAGATTGCACGATTTATTCCACGATTTAGCGCGGAATTTGTTAACTGCATCCCCAAAACCGAAACGTCAAGGTGATTTGCTAGGGTTGGGGATAAACTGGAAAGATGCTCACGTTCAACTACTAGATAAATATCAACAGCAAACCGCAGATAATTATTGGCATACTTTACCAGATGACGGTTATATTCATCAATATTTAGTTTGGCATTTAGAAAAAGCGGGTAAAATAGCAGAAATTCACCAGTTATTGCGGGAAGAGTCAGCGAGTGGTCATAATGGCTGGTATGAAGTGCGCGAAAAATTAGGTCAAGTAGCAGGTTTTTTAAAGGATGTTTCGCGTGCTGGGGAATTAACAGAAACTGATTTTGACAAAAATCCACCGCAGTCGATCGGTTTACAGTGCCGCTATGGCTTAATCGTGTCTTCTTTGAATAGCTTGTCAGCAAATATACCAAAAGAGTTGTTGCTAGTGATGATAAAAAATAAATTTTGGAAACCCGAAAAAGGGTTGGCTTATGCTTTGCAAAAACAAGATTTTCAAGATCGAGTAAATTCATTAATTGTAATATCACATTATTTACAAAAAAAATTAAAAAAGCAAGCATTATCAACAGCATTAGAAACAGCACGTCAAATTTATGACGCATCTGCTCGCGCTCAAGTTCTCTCATCTTTAGCGGAAAAATTACAGTCACAAAATTTGTACTCCGAAGCATTAGAAACAGCACGTCAAATTCAGAATGAATATTCTCGCGCTCAAGTTCTCTCATCTTTAGCGGAAAAATTACAGTCGGAAAATTTGTACTCCGAAGCATTAGAAACAGCACGTCAAATTCAGAACGAGTATTCTCGCGCTCAAGTTCTCTCATCTTTAGCGGAAAAATTACAGTCGGAAAATTTGTACTCCGAAGCATTAAAAACAGCACGTCAAATTCAGAATGCCCCTAACCGCGCTCAAGTTATCTCATCTTTAGCGGAAAAGTTACAATCGGAAAATTTGTATTCCGAAACATTAGAAATAGCACGTCAAGTTCAGGACGAATCTGCTCGCACTCAAGTTCTATTATCTTTAGCGGAAAAGTTACAGTCGGAAAATTTGTATTCCGAAGCATTAGAAATAGCACGTCAAATTCAGGATAAAAAGTATCGTGCTCAAGTTCTATTATCTTTAGCGGAAAAGTTACAGTCGGAAAATTTGTATTCCGAAGCATTAGAAACAGCACGTCAAATTCAGAACGAGTATTCTCGCGCTCAAGTTCTATCATCTTTAGCGGAAAAGTTACAGTCGGAAAATTTGTATTCCGAAACATTAGAAATAGCACGTCAAATTCAGGACGAATTTGCTCGCACTCAAGTTCTATCATCTTTAGCCGAAAAGTTACAGTCGGAAACTTTGTATTCCGAAGCATTAGAAACAGCACGTCAAATTCAGAATGCCCCTAACCGCGCTCAAGTTCTATCATCTTTAGCAGGAAAGCTACAGTCGGAAAATTTGTACTCCGAAGCATTAGAAACAGCACGTCAAATTAAGTTGGGCTATGAGTGCGCTGCAATTATCTCCTCTTTACCGAAAAAGTTACCGGAAAATTTGTACTCCAAAGCATTAGAAATAGTACGTCAAATTCAGCAGGAAGAGTATCGCGCTCAAAGTCTCTCATCTTTAGCAAAAAAGTTACCCGAAAATTTGTACTCCGAAGCATTGGAAACAGCACGTCTAATTCAGGACGAGTATTCTCGCACTAACGTTCTCTCATCTTTATCAAAACAGTTACAGTCGGAAACTTTGTACTCCGAAGCATTAGAAATAGCACGTCAAATTCAGAACGAGTATTCTCGCGCTCAAGTTCTATCATCTTTAGTGGAAAAGTTACAGTCGGAAAATTTGTATTCCGAAGCATTAGAAATAGCACGTCAAATTCAGGATAAAAAGTATCGCGCTCAAGTTCTATCATCTTTAGCGGAAAAATTACAGTCGGAAAATTTGTACTCCGAAGCATTAGAAATAGCACGTCAAATTCAGAACGAGTATTCTCGCGCTCAAGTTCTATCATCTTTAGCGGAAAAGTTACAGTCGGAAACTTTGTATTCCGAAACATTAGAAATAGCACGTCAAATTCAGGACGAATCTGCTCGCACTCAAGTTCTCTCATCTTTAGCGGAAAAGTTACAGTCGGAAACTTTGTATTCTGAAGCATTAGAAATAGCACGTCAAATTCAGGATAAAAAGTATCGCGCTCAAGTTCTATCATCTTTAGCGGAAAAGTTACAGTCGGAAACTTTGTATTCCGAAGCATTAGAAATAGCACATCAAATTCAGAACGAGTATTCTCGCGCTCAAGTTCTATCATCTTTAGCGGAAAAGTTACAGTCGGAAACTTTGTACTCCGAAGCATTAGAAATAGCACGTCAAATTCAGGACAAATCTACTCGCGCTAACCTTCTATTATCTTTGATAGAAAAGTTACCAGAAAATTTGTACTCCGAAGCATTAGAAATAGCACGTCAAATTCAGGACGAATCTAGTCGCGCTAACCTTTTATTATCTTTGATAAAAAAGTTGCCAGAAAATTTGTATTCCGAAGCATTAGAAATAGCACGTCAAATTCAGGATAAAAAGTATCGCGCTCAAGTTATATCATCTTTAGCAGAAAAATTAAAGTCGCAAAATTTGTACTCCGAAGCATTAGAAACAGCACGTCAAATTCAGTCTGAAGAGTATCGCGCTCAAGTTCTATCATCTTTTTTAGTGGAAAAGTTATCCGAAAATTTGTACTCCGAAGCATTAGAAATATCACGTCAAATTCAAGATGAAAAGTATCGCGCTCAAATCATCTCATCTTTAGCAGAAAAGCTACCCAAAAATTTGTACTCCGAGGCATTAGAAACAGCACTTCAAATTCAGGATGAAAAGTATCGCGCTGATCCTCTAAGTCTTTTATTTAAAAAACAATCATCATCCAAACCCAAAAATGAGGTATACAAAATGTGGTTAGAAATAAGGACAACCACTTTATCTAAACTCAAGCGCAAAGATTTTCAGAATACTATAGCTGTTCTAACATCAGTAATTTATAAATTAGGTGGCAAAGATGCAATTATGGAAATTGTTACCGCCATTCAAGATGTCGCGCGATGGTGGCCTTAGAATTTAACAGCAGACAGTAGTCATCAGTCAGGAGATTTTAGATTTTAGATTGTACGATCGGGAGATTGGGAGATTGCAAGATTGAGAGAATTCCCAACTATCAACTGTCAACTGTCAACTGTCAACTGTTACGCTCCCATGCTGGAATATTGTTTTAAACCCTGCCGCCACAGCCAGCGATTCCACACAAAAAACACCACACCCCAACCCAGCATCACCAACAAACCGCGGCCAACATCAACAGGTAATCCGATCAAAATTGAAGCAGGAAAATGAATTAAATAAGGAAACGGAGTCCACAAAACCACTTCGCGCACTGCTGGAGGAAATACTTCTAGCGGTGCGACAAGTCCCGATAAAAATAGGTAAATCAAAAACCAGAATTGCTCGATCGCACTTGCGCGCTCTATCCAAAAAGCAAACAGCGCAAAGGTATACTGGATCAGGAACCGCAAGCAAAAAGCCAAGACGACAACCAAGGAAAACAGCAAAAACCTGCCCAAACTCGGTAGCCAAAAAGACTGTGGGTAAAGTGCAAAAAATAGCAGCACTAATCCGAATACAAACGGTAGCCTCGCAAACCTTTCGGAAACATGGGATGCGAAGTGATGCCATACTGGATCTAGAGGCTGCAACAATCTATTAGATAACTTGCCTTGCACTACTTCTTTTTCAAACTCCCAAATCACCCAAACTACATTAGTTTGTCGGACAATGAAAGCTGCCAAAAAGTAACGGGCAAAGTCGATCGCCTTTAGTCCAAACTGACCGCTTTCTGATGCTTGCATCCACACGCCCATCAAGATAAACGGCAAAGCTCCCGACAGGGCCCACAAAAATAATTCTGCCCGGTATTCGAGCATATAAGCGTAGTAAGTCAGGAGCAAGGTTTTAGCAATTCTGATTATTTTTTTCATATCAATCTCACTAAAAAAATTATAGGTAAAGGTACGTTGTTGGGCTTCAGCCCTCTTTCTATATACGCCGAAAGAGGGCTGAAGCCCAACAACGTACCTATCTTTTTCTTGAGAGTAAAACACCTTGTTTTTTAGGGAATCTGGGGGGAACTCTACACTTTTCCGGTGCGAAAAACTCGACCGATTACCTCTTCAATTGGCGGATCTGTGACAGTCAAATCTATCACTTCCAACTGGGCCAAAATCTTCGACACGCTCGCCGTCAGCTCCTCCCTTTTGACCAAAAACCGGACTGAATTACCTTCAATAGATTCTACCTCGCCGTAAGCAAAAGCACTATCTTTTGCTAGCGGTTCGGCTAATTTTACCTGGACTTCTCGGTAAGGTGCAAACCTGTCGAGCAATCCGTCCAAACTGCCATCATAAACTAATTGCCCTTCATGGATTAACAAAACACGCTTGCATAAAGCCGTAATGTCAGCCATATAGTGACTTGTCAACAGCACTGTTGCTTGATAGCGCTCGTTATATTCTCGCAGAAATTGCCTGACACTAAACTGTGCGTTGATATCCAAACCTAAAGTCGGTTCATCTAAAAATAATACCTCCGGTTGGTGCAGCAGTGCGGCCATCAATTCCGCTTTCATTCGTTCGCCTAAAGACAGCTTGCGTACCGCCTGATTTAATTTGCCTTCTAGTGACAGCATTTCTGTCAATTCTCCAATTCGCTGCCGGTATTCTTTATCGGGAATGCCGTAGACTGCGGCATTGATTCGCAGAGAGTCGAGTACGGGTAAATCCCAAATTAACTGCTGTTTCTGCCCCATGACTAAGGTGATTCTTTGCAGAAAAGCTGCTTCGCGGCGGAAAGGAGTACGATCGCACACAGTGACAGTACCACCAGACGGGTAAATCAAGCCAGTCAGCATTTTCAGCGTCGTAGTTTTGCCCGCACCGTTAGCCCCCAGAAACCCCACCACTTCACCAGGTTCAATACTGAAAGAAACACCCTCAACTGCTTTGATATTGCGGTAAGTGCGCTTGAAAAAGTGCTGCATGGTTCCTTTCAGTCCCGGTTCCTTAATGGCTACGGGATAAACTTTGCTTAAGTCTTTAACTAAGATAATTGGCATTGGCTGTAGTTTTAACTTTTATTTTAATGTGCGATCGCGCGATCGGGTTGTGCCAAGCTGTAGAATATTACAAGATATCCATTATCACATAGCACAAAATTTACAACTATGGTACTCACGCCAGATAATTCAGGCATCCCTCGCTTGGTAGGAGACAATACTGCTGAAAATATTACACTTGCACCGGGACAACTTGCCAGTTTTCCTGGGGGACTTTGGATGCTGGGCGGCAATGATACTGTGAGGGGCGCGTCAGATGCAGAAAGGATTTTCGGCAACGATGGTAAAGACAGTCTGTTTGGCGGTGCCGGCGATGATTCTATTTACGGCGGCAAAGCTGATGACGATGTTTTGGGAGAAGCTGGAAACGATTTCTTGACGGGAGATAAAAATAGTGATTTCGTTGATGGCGGTGCGGGAAATGATTTGCTGCGCGGGGGGCAAGGTGTTGATTTGTTAGTCGGTGGTGACGGCAACGATACTTTAATTGGCGACAGAGATGTGGATGTTTACAAAGGAGGTGCGGGCAACGATGTCTTTGTTTTGAGAGTCGATCAAGCTGGACTTAGATTAGTTGGGAATGAAGTTCCTGACGCCGTAATTGTCGATTTTGATAAGTCTAGCGATTCCATCGGAATTAGTACGGCATTCACCAGCAGCAATATCACTTTTGAACAAGTGAGTTATAGTTTAAACGATCCGAGACTACTGTTACTCGATCCAGGAACTTTATCGGGGGGAACGAGTTTGTTAGCCAAGGGCGGCATCTCGCAGCAAAGTCTCGATCCAGATCGTAATGGGCGTGTGGAAGCTACTAATATTAGATTCGGTTTTACTAATGCTTTGTTAGGGACTGTGTTGAATGTGACTCCGGCAGATTTAACCGGTCGTTTGATTAATGCTAGTTCTCTGCTTTAATTTGTAGGTGTAGGGTGCGAACTACGCACCTTATTAGACTAGACTTAAATAAATCTGACTTTGATACAGAAACCGCAGATGTAAGGCAGATAAACACAGATTAACGCAGATGATTTTCAGATTGCTGGGAATGAATGCAATTGCTCGTCTACTAATAATCCCAATTTCAGAAAAATTCTTGGTACAATATTTGAGGTTGAGTTTGTTTGCTCGACAAAGATTGGGCCAAGGTACGTAGTTGCGCTTCAGCGCTCTTTATATATATAAGCAAAGAGCGCTGAAGCGCAACTACATACCTAATTTTTCGCTCTTTATAAGATAAGCAAAGAGCGCTGAAGCGCAACTACATACCTAATTTTTCGCTCTTTATAAGATAAGCAAAGAGCGCTGAAGCGCAACAACGTACCTAATTTGTCTGACGACAATAAATTTACCCTGCCATACTAATAATGACTGCTGACTAATTATAACTTGCCCTTTTCCATTGCCCACTGCATCAAACCGGGGAATAAGCGATAGGCTTCCGATGCCAAGAAGGCAGGGCCGACTGTGACTTCTGCACGCTGATTTTTCACAGCATCCCAGATAGCTTTAGCAATATCTTCCGGCTGATTTGCCCAGTCAGATTTTAGCATTTCACTCATTTGTTGGCGGCGCAATTCGACTGCGGGCTCGTCTCGATCGCGAAATTGAGCTCTTTCCAAGAAATCGCTGTTAATCAAACCCGGGTGTACCGCGCAAACATGAATTCCTTGGGGCGCCAATTCCAATCGCAAAGTTTCTGTCAAACCCGTTACTGCATACTTACTGGCGCAATAGGCAGTCATTTGAGGTAAGGGCATTTTGCCACCAATGGAACCAACATTGACGATTGTACCCGTTTTGCGATCGAGAAAATGTGGCAAAAGTTCTTGAATTGTGTTAACGCAGCCCCAAAAATTGGTATTCATTAATTGCTGCCAATCTTCGGAGGTGGTTTGCTCGATCGCCCCTGCGAGACAAATTCCAGCATTATTCACCAAAACATCAATGTTTCCGCAGGTATCCAGGGCTTTTTGGACGATCGCCCGCACTTGTTGAATGTCACCAACATCCCCCGCAATCGCCACAGCCGAAGTGCCTTCACGCTGCACCTGAGCCGCTGCTGCTGCCAATCTCTCCGGCTCCCGAGCCACCATCACCACATCGTAACCTTGACGGGCAAATAACAGTGCCGTTGCCTTGCCACTTCCCTGAGAAGCGCCTGTAATCAAAACTGTAGGAGCCATAGATTGTTATAAATTGTCAGTAGGAAAATGGTTTGCTGCGGTAATTGAAACTATAACAGAGGTAATCTAATTTTAGGCGCGCTCTAGATTAATATTTTTGGAGTAGGCCAATTTTTTAAGCATGGCGATCGGACTTTTTTAACGAACCGCGAAGACGCGAAGGAAGAGATGAGAAAGGACGAAAATAAAAAGTGTTGAGAATTTGTGCGAAAATTTGACCAATTATCAATGATTTGTTTGGCCAATTATCAATGACTTGCTTGGCTAATGCCTAAAAAATGAATATTCCGCAAAAACCGTCGAATTGGTCGATCGCCCTCGTCTTAACTATTGGCGTGTTAGCAGTCTCAACCGCCTCAATCTTGATCCGGCTAGCCAACCAGAAAGCAGGCGCGGGCGGCCTCGGTTTCAGTCTGGTGCTCGCCGCTTCTCGCTTGACTTTATCCGCCTTAATTCTGCTTCCGGCTTGGCCGAAAATTCAGTGGAAAGCCCTACAGCCCGGAGCTCGGCGATATGCTGCGGCGGCGGGTTTGTGTCTCGCCCTGCACTTTGCTCTCTGGATCACCTCACTGTCTTATACTTCGATCGCAGCTTCCACAGCCCTTGTCACCACAAATCCCGTCTGGGTAGCGCTGTTATCCCGCTTCTGGTTTGGTGAAAAACTCAGCAAAATGTCGATCGCAGGCATTAGTATAGCGCTTGCTGGCTCCATGGCGATCGCCCTCGGAAGCGGCGGCGCAGCCAATACCGGCAACACTCAATTATTCGGCGATTTCCTTGCTCTGACTGGTTCCTGGGCTGTCAGCTTGTATCTGTTGCTCGGCCGGGAAGCTCAACGGCGGGGATTGGAAATTGGCGGTTATATCGCGATCGCCTATACTGTTGCTGCGATCGTCCTGCTACCTCTACCCCTCGCCTTCGGTACCAGTTATACCGGTTATCCAAACATTGTATATCTGTACATTTTGTTAACCGCCGCCTTCCCTCAATTAGTAGGTCACACCATTTTAAACTGGGCTGTAGCGCAAATTTCCCCAACTCTGGTAACTCTTGCCATCTTGTTTGAACCCGTTGGGGCGAGTAGTTTGGGTTATTTGCTGTTTGGGGAAATGCCCGCACCGGCCGTACTCGCAGGTGCTGCGGTACTCCTCTTCGGTGTAGCCGCCGCCACTTTCGGAACCCAAAAATCTTAGTAAATAAGTTAAAAGCAAAAAAGATAGCAAATATCTTCGCTTATCAACTGTCAACCGTCAACCGTCAACTGTCAACTGTCAACTGCTATAAAAACCTACTTTCTGTCTGTAATTGTAAAAATTGCAATTAGAAGTTGCACTTTTTGCATAAGTTTGTTACGAAATGTAACATTCGTGACAAACTGCTCAAAAAAGTCTTGATATGTTTCTTTTGGTAGATGACGCAGTAAAAAAACTGCTTGTCAAAAAAACATATCGAGGAAAGAAAAAATGTCTAAATTAATTGTTGGTTTCACTGCTAGTTTATTGGCATCTGGATTATTGGGAAGCTCTGGTCAATTAGTTCAACCACCTACTACTAATAATGCAATTATTGCCCAAGCCAACGAACAAACACTCATACAGCAAAATCGCGATTTGCTATTAAAAAATGGTCAAACAGCTAAGAATATTGCTGCTAAAGTAGGCGCAGCAGCTAGCAACGAGGCAGCACCGTCGGGTAGCAATCCTTTGCAAGTTAACCAACAGCTAATCTTGCAAAACAGAGCTATTTTTACCAGTATCGCTACCAAAGTAGGCGCAACTGTACCCAGCGTTGCAGGCCCAGGGAGCGGTGACTTAGCGGCAGAAAACCACAAATTATTGTTGGGTAACAGACAAATTGTCCGCGCGATCGCTGAAAAATTAGGTGTGAAACTGCCCGCTCCCCCAGAATTGAGTGGCAGCATGGTGCAGAAAAATAACACGCTCCTACAAGCCAACCGCAACGCTTTAGGCGCGATCGCAGCCAAAGTCGGTGCAACAGTCGCTAAATAGGAAAATCCGACGAGCGATATAGCCGTTGTTGCCATATCGCTTGCGCTCTCAGCATACTAAGGAATGAGAATTAAATAACTTACAATTTTTATCCTTCTTGTGGGATGGGCCCAGAACCCATCCCACTTTCCTTGTGTAAATTATTTAATTCGCGCTCCTAATGCGATCGGGACTTACGCAGTCAAACTATATATATATATATATCGTACCAAAAAGGGCGATCGCTTGTTCAAACTCGCAAGCGATTGTCATAGACTTATCCAAAAAAGAAACTCTCGGGCAGACTCCATCCCTACCCTACAATAATAGTTATTGAAGATGTCTATTAAATTAAAAGTTAAACTTCTCAAAGAATCACCTTTACCCAGTTAAATGATATATAGCAATCCTAAATCATTTGTGAATTTCTTACTCCCTTCTCGATGTCTTGGGGAGGGCTGGGGTGAGGTTAAAATTTTACGACTCCTGCAAGGATTGCTATATAGCGTTCCTGTGTGACTCCTGTTGATTCTACTGATTTTAAAGACTCCAAGCATCAGCTTCAAGCCTTCCTTCCCATTCCTCTGTGGCTTGCCATTACCATTTCAGTGCCATTCGTATTAAATCGTCAACCTATTGTCATTAGTAAAGATTATTGACAGCAACCATCAACAACGATAGAATAGGGGTTGCGGAATTTGCTTGTTGAGAAAATTAGCACGTTAAAAAATGTGGGCAATCAGAAGCCTCTTTGGTTAGATATTTGCCACCGCCGCGATCGTGAGGCAGGATAGATATCAAGGACAAATAATCTGGTTTCCACTTGCATCGGCATCCTAACTTTCCGAGTCTAGCGCTTTTCGCTCGCACTGCGGTGTTGTGTCCTGTGCAACGCCGGTTTTATATCACCCGTCAGTTAAATATTGACTCAAGATTAAAAAATATCAGCATTTTTACTTTCTGCTTTCTGCTTTCTGCAATTAGGGTGCTTTTCGGAGAATAAAACTATGCTACCAGAACAACTACAGCGGATTATCGGCTACTTTCTAGAAGAAGCCGCAGAACACCTTCAAATCATGGAACAAGGCTTGCAGGGCCTGCAAAACACCGTGCAAGCTCCCCAAAGGATCCACCAGCTTATCCGAGCCTCGCACTCGATTAAAGGGGGAGCAGCTATGCTGGGATTTAGCAGCATTCAGCGCGTAGCCCATCGTTTGGAAGATTATTTAAAACTGCTCAGAGAATGTCCGATCGCCATTGATAGCAGGCTGCAATCGCTGCTAGCTAAAGTTTTTGATATTTTAGTAGCCCTCGTCTGCAAGGTTTCTAAGGGTTTTGGGCTCAACAACGAAGACGCAAACCAGATGCTGTCCCTCGCCGAACCGATTTTTGACGAACTCGACGCTTGCCTGAGAGTGCTGATTCCTACTCGCCTGACTGTGAGAGCAGTAACCGACGAACACATTCACCTTTTCTGCGGTTACTGCACCTTGGCTGGGGAATTTTCCTCCGCCATTACGTCGCGCGTCGGTTTGCTCGGAGGCAATATTACCCGCCACGAGTACGAAGACGACGGCATACGCCTTTATATTGACATTTACCTGCCACCTTACACCAGGCTCGAAAACATCCGCCAAGCTGTCGAACTTTCAGGCGCTATTATCGGGACTGTTCAGACGCAGCGCGACTTCTCACTGCTGGCTATGGATTATCCGGTTTACCAAAGCGCGATCGAACCTCCGGCAATTTGCACGGGATGTCGCTACTATTACGGCAGAAGTGACGGCGGCCACCTGCTCAACTGCACGATCCATCCCAGCGGCCCGGAAGATGAAGATTGTCGCGATCGCGAACCGGAATAAGGGTTATAAAATCACGACTCAGAACTAATAGGTGGAACGAGGGAACAGATTAGTAAAAACTAATATTCTCCCAGACATCTTTCAGACTGCCAGATGCCAATTTCTTTCTGCTTCCTTATTTCCTAGATCGCTAAAATTTTATTCGTTACACCCGTTACAAAATCCGTTGCCGAACTTCCGACTTCACGCTTGAATTCTTCCTTTTTCCTGCTTCTAAAACTTCCCTAAAAGCTGATACCGCAACTCTAATTAATTGCATCATGCTCGCCGGATGTCCCACGGCCCAGATATTGATAGCCAGACAAGCGATCGCCATAGCTAACAAGATATATGTCGGAGGCATTACTACCCCGATCGCGAACCAGGTAAAAACGTGAAATATCATTGCTGTAGCCCAAAGGCTGGCCACAGCCGCAGACGCCCAAACTTGCATTCGAGGTCGGTTTAGTCCTGTCAAAATCCCTGTCTGCAAAGTAGTCAGCAAGTTTGCCGGAACTAAAAAGGCACAGATAGCTATGCAGTGGGTATGAGAAAACTCAGTAACTGTATTGAAGTCGAGCATCAGTATAATTGTCGGGCCTGTTGGATATACTTAAAGAGCTTAACGCGACTTGACTTTCAAATCTTGTCACCCTTACCTTAACTTAATCTTTTCGTCAGTCGGCCGGTCTGAAGACACATTTATCTCCCCTTTTTTATGATGGTAAAATATTACCACAAATATTAAAATTGTGGAAAAACATTAAAACGACTTGAAGAAAGGGAACAATTGCTGCGATAATTAATATCGGGGATCGCTCGAATAGAATAGCTCAGTTCGTAAAAAAAAACCAGAATGCTCGCGCCAGTCTAGCAGCAACACAACGGTAGGCTAATTTTCGACTCCATCATTTTCGATTCGCTGATTTTCGGATAATGCCTTGTTAGTGTCGGTCAAGGGATCGGGCCATTATGCGATCGAACAATATGAGATTATTGAAAAGCAAATTTGAGATCAAATCTAAAATCGATAGAACCCTCTCGAAATTTTACAGCGGAAAATAGAGACAATGGATCGACAAAGCACAATCCCAGCACTCGCAGAAGTTGACTTGACAAACTGCGACACAGAACCCATTCACATATCGGGGCACATTCAGCCTCACGGGATTCTCGTGGTTGTACGAGAACCTCAACTAGAAATACTGCAAGTCAGTGAAAATACGCAATATTTATTGGGAGTCGATGCCAAAAGTGCGATCGGTCAAGATTTGAGCTTATTCTTCGATAAAGTTCAGTTAGAAAAACTCAATGCCTGTTTGCAGAACGAAAACTTAAAAACCGTCAATCCCATTAAAATCTCTGTCAACAAAGCAGACAAGTTTTTAGAATTTGACTGCATCCTCCACCGACAACAAGGAATTTTGATAATTGAGCTAGAATTAGCAATCACCACAGAAAATCTTTCCGTTTTTAGCTTTTATCATTCAGTCAGATCCATTGTCAGCCAAATTCAAAGCGCCAAAAATCTCAAAGAATTATGTCAGCAGACTGTGGGAGAAATCCGGAAAATTTCGGGATTTGATAGAGTTATGACCTATCAATTTGACGCAGAAGGTAACGGTGCTATAGTGGCTGAAGACAAACTAGAAAACCTGAGTTCATTCCTGGGCTTAAACTACCCCAAGTCAGATATTCCCAAACAAGCCAAAAAACTGTATTTGTTAAATTGGTTGAGGTTAATACCAGATATTAATTATCAACCAGTTCGCATCATTCCCGAAAAAAATTCTGTTACGAAGCAGTCCCTAGACCTCAGTCTCAGCGTGTTGAGAAGCGTGTCTCCCATTCACATAGAATACCTGCAAAATATGGGCGTTGCCGCTACTTTATCAATCTCTTTAATCAAAGATAGACAACTGTGGGGATTGATTGTTGGCCATAACTATACACCAAAATACCTCAACCATGAAGTGCGAGCCGCTTGCGAGTTTATCGGGCAAGTAATGTCCTTAGAATTGCAGTCAAAAGAAGCCAACGAAGACTACGACTACAAACTACACTTAAAATCTATTCAAACCCAGATTTTTGAAGACATATCTACCTCCGAAAACTTGTCAGAAGTGTTAGTTAAATGCCAGCATAATTTGCTGGAAGCAGTCAACGCCCAGGGAGCATCAATAGTATTTGGAGAAAATTGCTATCGAGTCGGGGAAACACCTCACGGAGAAGCGCTTAAATCCTTAACTCAGTGGGTGCAAAACAGCCTAAGAAAAGAAATTTTTTATACAGACTCGCTGACTAAATGCTATCCAGAAGCTGAGGAATTTAAAAACACGGCTAGCGGGTGTTTGGCAATAGCAATATCGCCGAGTCAGAAAATATACGTCTTGTGGTTTCGCCCGGAAGTAATTAAGACCGTAAATTGGGCCGGAAACCCCAACAAAGCAGTTCTAATAGATGAAGATGGCAGCCACAGACTGTCTCCTAGGAAATCCTTCGAGCTGTGGAAAGAAAATGTGAGGTGCAAATCTTTGCCGTGGAAGCAATGCGAAATAGACGCTGCATTGGAACTAAAAAAAGCAATAATCAATATAGTGCTGCGCCAAACCAAAAAACTCGAAAAATTAAATAGAGCACTAGAAGCCTCAATCGCCAGAGAACGCGAAAAAAGCGAGCATTTAAAAGCAGCGATGTACGAGCTTCAGCGGACGCAAACTCAATTGGTGCAAAGCGAAAAAATGTCAAGTTTGGGACAGTTGGTGGCGGCGGTAGCCTATGAAGTGACTAACCCGATTAACTTCATATACGGAAATCTTAACTATGCCGACGAATACAGTCAAAAAATGATCGATTTATTGCAGCTTTACGAGCAGCACTATCCGTCGCCTTCGCCAGAAATTCAAGCAGAAATAGAAGGAGCAGAATTAGAGTTTATAGTTGAAGACTTGCCGAGGTTGCTGGGTTCAATGAAAGTAGGAGCTAACCGCATCCGCGAGATTGTTCAGTCGCTGCGAAATTTCTCTAGAATTGACGAAGCAGAGATTAAAGAAGTTGACATTCACGACGGATTGGACAGTGCTTTGCTGATTTTGAGCAACCGATTCAAACCGAAGCCCGTTAGCGTAGCAGGTACGCAGTACCATCGCCCTGCAATTCATCTCAACAAAGAATATGGCTCTCTACCGTTGGTTGAGTGTTACCCAGTTCAAATCAACCAAGTATTTATGAATGTGCTGACAAATGCGCTTGATGCTTTAGAAGATGCCTTTGTTAACAAAAATTTATCGCCGCACTCTTGGCACGAAGCAGAGACAGCCAAGAGCGGACAAATTCGGATCGTGACTGAAGTTTGTCCGGGAGAAACAGCCGTAGCAGTTCGGATTAAGGACAATGCTTGGGGTATGGAAGAAACAGTTAGACAGAAAATATTTGAGCCGTTTTTTACCACAAAACCGGTAGGGAAAGGTGCGGGGATAGGTTTGGCGATTGGCCGCGAAATTGTGGTGGAACAACACGGCGGCAAATTGAGCTGTATTTCAGCCCCCGGAGAGGGAACCGAGTTGATTATTGAGATTCCCTTGAGCCAAACTCATCCCAAACCGATTTTAAACAGTTGACAGTTGACAGTTGACAGTTGACAGCGAAGTGATAAGAACGGAGATTTAAACTCCGTTCTTATCATAATCTGCCGACCTGCTGGGACTTCAAACCCCTGCTATTCGGTGAAGTGAAAAAAAGTGCGCTTATCGACAAAATGCACAAATCTAAAATTCGATTAAAATACAAAAGCAGCTATAGCAACCGCCACATCGGTTAGGATATTCAAGAACTCATCAATAGAGTCTAAAATCCTTGCTTTATAAACGGTTAGATTCGGATACCATAACTGTCAACTGTCAACTGTCAACTGTCAACTGCTATAAGTAGATTTGAGCCAACTCTGAGGAAGCGACTGTGACTGAAAAAAATACCGCCCAATGGGATGCTGGGAGATTTGTCAAAACCTTGGCTTATTTCGGGGTGATTCCCTTCATTGGCAGCATTAGCTGGCTGCAACAATTGTTCGGAAGCAGCAGCAACAGTAAAAAAGACAAGCCCAAACTCGTACTGGTAGCCGGTGCCACAGGCGGCGTCGGGAAGCGAGTTGTCAAGCGGCTGCAACAGCGAGGATATCAAGTCCGCTGTCTCGTGAGAGATACCAAAAGAGCAACCGAAATTCTTGGCAAAAATGTCGAATTAGTCGAGGGAGATATCACTATCGCCGAGACGCTGACACCGCGCGTCACTGAGGGCGTAGAAGCAGTCATCTGCTGCACGGGCACCAAAGTTCAACCTGTAGAAGGAGACACGCCAACTAGGGAAAAATACTATCAAGGCATCAAGTTTTATATGCCGGAAGTTGTGGATGTTCCCGAAATAGTCGAATACAAAGGCCTGAATAATTTAGTGCAAGCTGTTCGCAGCCAGCTAATTAAATCAGGCGAAAAAGTCATTTTTGATTTCACAAAACCTACCCAAGATTTAAAGGAAACTTGGGGCGCCCTCGACGATGTTGTGATGGGCGGGACTAGCGAAAGTTCGATCGTACTTACAGACAGTACAGCTATATTCACGGGCAATGTTTCCACTGCCAACTCGGGCGGCTTTGCTTCTGTCCGCACCCGCAACTTCGATCCTCCGGTCAATCTCGCAGGGTTTAGCGGTCTCCTGCTCCGGGTCAAAGGGGATGGTAAGCGCTACAAGTTGATCGTGCGTAGCGAGGCTAAATGGGATGGTATCGGCTATTGCTATTCGTTCGATACTGTGTACAATACCTGGATTACGATCGTAGTTCCCTTCGATAAGTTGATTCCAGTATTCCGCGCCAAGACGGTTAAGGAGGGCGCGAAATTCGACCCAACCAGTATTTATTCTTTTCAGTTAATGCTGAGCAAGTTTGAATACGACGGTGCGCTGAATCCGAAATTTACACCGGGTGTTTTTCAACTGGAATTAGAATCTATTAAAGCTGATGGCGGCCAGACTTTGCCGCGATTTGTGATGGTGAGTTCGGCGGGAGTTACTCGCCCGGGCCGCCCGGGACTTATTTTGGAAGATGAACCGCCGGCTGTCAGAATGAATGATATGCTGGGGGGAATTTTGACTTGGAAGTTGAAAGGGGAGGATTGCGTGCGATCGAGCGGCATACCTTATACTGTTGTTAGACCTTGCGCTTTGACTGAAGAACCTGGGGGCAAAGCTTTGATCTTCGAGCAAGGAGATAATATTCGGGGCAAAGTTAGCCGGGAAGATATTGCGGAATTGTGCGTGCAAGCTTTGGAACAACCGCAGGCTTGTAAGGTTACTTTTGAGGTGAAAGAGGGGGAAAATGGCAGTTCTCCCGGAGAGTGGCAGGCTTTGTTTTCTGGGGTTAAATAACTCTTATGGAATAAGATTAAACGAACCGCGAAGACGCAAAGTACACGAAGGAAGAGGAAGAAGATGCAGTTCTTGCTTCGCGCTCTTCGCGTCTTCGCGGTTTAATCGTTCCGCTGCCACTGGATTTGGGATGATGAGTAAAATAATAACTAATAACTAATAACCAATAACTAATTTATGCCTTTGAATTTTTTCCGCCGCTATTCAACGCCTTATTTGTTTTTGTTTCCGGCTTTGTTTGTTTTGACTTTGACTGTTTTGTGGCCTGCTTTACAAGCTTTTTATTTGAGTTTTACGAGTTACGAATACGATTTAACTCAAATGCCGCAGTGGGTGGGTTTGAAGAATTTTGAGCGGTTGTGGGGCGATCGCACTTTTTGGCAAACTTTGACCAATACGCTGCTGTATCTCATCTGTGTTGTGCCTGTATTGGTTGTTCTACCGTTGGGAATGGCGATTTTGTGCAATCAAAAGCTGCGGGGGATGAACTGGTTCCGCGCCGCATATTACACGCCGGCGGTGATTTCGATGGTTGTGGCGGGGATTGCTTGGAAGTGGCTGTTTGCTGAGACGGGATTGCTAAATCAGTTGGGGGAAGTATTGGGTTTGCCTCCGGTTTCTTGGCTGGCAAATCCGAAGGTGGCAATTTTTAGCGTGATGGCAGTTACTGTCTGGAAAGGCTTAGGTTATTACATGGTAATTTATTTGGCTGGACTGCAATCAATCCCGGGAGAACTTTATGAAGCGGCGGCAATTGATGGTTCGGAAGGTTTGCGGAAACACTGGGATATTACTGTGCCGCTGATGAAGCCTTATTTGGTTTTGGTGGCGGTGATTTCGGCGATTTCTGCTACTAAGGTTTTTGAAGAAGTTTATATTATGACTCAGGGCGGCCCTCGCAATAGTTCTAAGACTGTTGTTTATTATCTTTACGAACGGGCTTTTAAGGATTTGGAAATTGGTTATGCTTGTACCATCGCCCTAGTTTTGTTTTTGCTGATTTTGGGTTTGTCGGTTTTGCAAGTTAGCCTTCAGGGTTTGACTCGCAATGATTAGTTGACGTTGACAGTTGACAGTTGACAGTTGACATTTGACAGTTGACATTTGTAGGGGCGGTGGATGGTGCGTGCCCGCCCTCTTCTTTGACATTTGACAGAAAAAAGAGAGAAGGAGATTAACGCTCTTTTGTCACTCCAGAAAAATAAAAATTGCAGCCAACTGATGAAACTTATACTCAATGGGCAATCTGGCGATCGCAAACTGATAGGAACCCATACCTCAAGCTCAAAAGGGGAAAGTCTCTCGGTGTAAAAGTTCCAGGTTTTTATATGACGAGAGTGACGAAAGAGCGTTAAGAAGGCTGTTAAAACCCTTGGCGCGGAAAATGTTATATAAAACACAATTTAATCAGTAACAATACGTATTAATCAGTAAGAATACGTAAGTGCGATCGCCTTAAAGATTAAGCCAAATAGCCAATGCCAAAGCTGTGACCTCTGCACTAACGTTGATTATGCCTCGGAATTTGTTTCACCGAATAGCAGCGGTTTGAAGCCCCTGCCTTCAGGCAGATTGTGATAAGAACGGAGTTTAAATCTCGGTTCTTATCACTTCGCTGTCAACTGTCAACTGTCAACTGTCAACTGTTTCACGCAACCTGTGCCATCACCCCTCTAACACGGGCGATCGACTTCCGCCCACAGCACAACTCGTGCAAATTTGCAGTCAACCCTTTAAATTCAAATTGATTAAACTATGATTTTACTAACAGGCTATCAAATCACGGAACAAATTTATTCTGGTATCAATACTGCGATCTATCGGGGAATCTGGGAACAAGAAAACCTACCAGTCATAGTCAAAACCCTGAAAAGCGAGTATCCAACTCTCGAAGAGATTACTCGCTTGAGACACGAATATAAAATCCGAAAAAATCTAAGAAATATAGAAACTATTGTTAATTCATACCGCCTAGAAACGAATCAAAATAGTGTAGCACTCACATTAGAAGACTTTGGTGGCTTGGCTTTGTCAAAACTTCTAACTACTCAAAAAATTAAATTAAAACATTTTCTCGAAATAGCCGTGCAGCTAGCTCAAAGTTTGGGTGAAATTCATCAAAATCAAATAATTCACAAAGATATTAAACCGCACAATATCATTATCCATCCCGAAACCTATCAGGTCAAAATTACTGACTTCAGCATCTCCTCGCGCTTGGTTAGAGAAAACGCAAGTCCCAGCTATCCCAATTTGCTCGAAGGTACGTTAGCTTATATTTCGCCGGAACAAACTGGTAGAATGAATCGGGCGATCGACTATCGCAGCGATTTTTACTCGTTAGGTGTCACTTTTTACGAGATGCTGACTGGTGAATTGCCGTTTAGTGCGATCGACCCTTTGGAATTAGTTCACTGTCACATCGCTAGAATCGCCCCCACGCCCCGCAGTTTGAAGCCGGAAATTCCCGAGGCAATTTCTGGAATTGTGATGAAGTTGTTGGAGAAGACGGCGGAAGACAGGTATCAAAGTGCCGACGGGCTGAGGTTTGACCTCGAAACTTGTCTCGCACAACTCCAAGCTAGCGGCAATATATCTGATTTTACTGCCGGAAATGCCGATCGGGCAGGTCAACTCCTCATCCCCCAAAAACTATACGGTAGAGAAGCCGAAGTCGCCGCTTTGCTAGCCGCTTTTGAGCGAGTTAGCGGTGTAGAACCCCCCCAACCCCCCCTTACCAAGGGGGGGCTTTCGGAGCGAATTCCCCTTGGTAAGGGGGGGCTTTCGGAGAGAATTCCCCTTGGTAATGGAGGGCTTTTGGAACTTTCCCAAAGCACCGGAGAACCCCCCCAACCCCCCCTTGGTAAGGGGGGGCTTTCGGAGCTTTCTGGGCTTTCTTCACCCCCCTTAGCAAGGGGGGCCGGGGGGGTCGAATTAATCCTGGTTTCTGGTTACTCAGGTATCGGCAAATCCTGCTTAGTAAACGAAGTTCAAAAACCCATAGTTCGGCAGCGCGGCTATTTTATTGGCGGCAAATTTGACCAGTTTAAGCGCAACATTCCCTACGCTTCCGTGATTCAAGCATTCCAATCATTGATTCGGCAGTTGCTAACAGAAAGTGACGCATCTATCCAGACTTGGAAACAAAAACTGCTAGCCGCTATGGGAGTTAACGGGCAAGTTGTTGCAGACGTGATTCCCGAAGTCGAACTAATTATCGGGAAACAGCCGGAAGTCCCGGAATTGGGGCCGACAGAATCACAAAACCGATTTAATCGAGTGTTTAAACAATTCATTAGCGTGTTTACTGCAAAAGAACACCCGCTAGTAGTTTTTCTCGACGATTTGCAGTGGGCTGATTCGGCATCGCTGAAATTAATTGAACTGCTGGTGACAGATTCAGACAGCAAATATTTGTTGCTAATTGGAGCCTATAGAGATAACGAAGTCAGCCCTACTCATCCGTTGATTCAAACCATCGAAAATATCCAAAAAGCAGGGGCAGGAATACCCGAAAGAGTTAGCAATATTGTTCTCGCTCGTTTAGAGTTTAGTCATGTTCAACTCTTAATATCCGAAACTTTGAAAAGCGGAATTTCGGAAAACATTCAACTTTTCGCCGAGCTACTTTTCAACAAAACCCAAGGCAATCCCTTCTTTCTAACTCAGTTACTCAGAACTCTTTATCAAGAAAATCTGTTAGCTTACGATTTTCCATCCAGTACGTGGCAGTGGGATCTCGGACACATCCAAGCCATTGGGATTACTGACTGCAATGTCGTAGAGTTAATCGCTCGCAATATTCGGAAGTTGCCTGTCTCGGCGCAGTCAGCATTAAAATTAGCTGCTTGTATTGGCAACCAGTTTAATTTAGAAGTGCTGGCAATTGTCAGCGAAAAATCTCAGAAGGAAACAGCATTAAACATCTGGGATGCGCTTCAGGCAGGTTTGATTTTGCCGCTGAGCAACGATTACAAAATTCCGCTGGTTTTTGAAGGATTAGAAACAGGGCTGGCTGGGCTGCAAGATGTGAAGGTTGATTATAAGTTTTTGCACGACAGAGTGCAGCAAGCAGCTTATTCTTTGATTCCCGATAACGAGAAACAAGAGACTCACTTAAAAATAGGTCAATTGCTGCTACAAAATACCGTTCCAGAAGCACGGAAAGACAATATTTTTGCACTGGTAAATCAACTGAATTTCGGAATCGATTTACTGACTTCGGAACCGGAAAGATGCGAGTTAGCGGAACTCAATCTGATTGCCGGTCAAAAAGCTAAAGCTGCAATGGCTTATGAGTCGGCAGTAAAGTATTTGAATATCGGTTTGGGGCTGCTGGGAGAAAATAGCTGGCAGAGCCAGTACCAACTGACACTCAATCTGCATACAGAGGCGGCAGAAGCAGAGTATCTCAATACTAATTTTGAGGGTGCAGAAACCCTGATTGATGCCATCTTGGAACAAGCTATAAATATACTAGATAGAGTAAAAGCATACGATTTAAAAATCCAGATGTATATAGCTAAAACCCAAGGACTAAAAGCTATAGACGCTGGGTTGCAAGCTTTGGAAATGATGGGAATTTCTCGCTCGCATATTTTGGAATGTGGGCGTCTGGAAGTACAACTGCCACAACTGGAAGAAGTAGATACTTTGCCACAAATGACAGACCCGGAACAACTGGCTGCTATGCGATTTCTAGTGTCTATTACTTCTGCGGCATTGATTAATAAGCCAGAAATTTTATTGCCGATTATCTTGACTCAAATCAATCTCTGCATGACACAAGGTTATTCACCACTTTCTGCTTCTTCATATACTTGGTACGGTATGGTTTTGTGTGGGGGCATGGCAGAGATCAAAAAAGGATATCATGCTGGGGAACTGTCTGTAGAACTCTTCAAAAAGTATGGTGTCAATTCAATTAAATGCCAAGTTTTTAATATGTTTAATGCTTTTGTTAAGCCTTGGAAAAAGCATCTGAGAGAAACTCTGGCTAGTTTGCAGGAAGGGTTTCAAAGTGGCCTGGAAGTTGGAGATTTGATTTATGCTGGATATTGCGCTTTGAATTATTGCACTTCTTTGATTTTTATAGGAGAAGAACTCGATGGTTTAGAACAGAAACAAGGGCACTATATTAATTTATTCACTCAATTTAAAAGCGAATATATTACCTCCAATTTCAGTATATGGAGACAGATGAATTTAAATTTACGGGGTTTATCGGCAGATAAGTATCGCTTGGTTGGGGCAAGCTTTGATGAAGAGATGATGCTCCCGCAGTGGCTGGTGGTTAAAAATGGTTGGTTGGTGTTTAATGTCTATTTGGCTAAATCGATGATTTTATATTTATTTAAAGACTTTAATAGTGCTATTAATAGCGCTGCTTTGGGTGCAAAATACCTGCAATCGGTGGGCGGGTGGATGCCTATTGCTGCTCACAATTTTTACTATTCGCTGGCTTTATTAGCTGTATATCCAACTGCGGATACTGAACAACAAGCAGAATATTTGGAACAGGTGGAAGCAAATCAGAAAAAAATGCAGCATTGGGCTTTCCACGCACCGATGAATTACCTGCACAAATATGAGTTGGTTGAGGCTGAGAAAGCGCGGGTGTTGGGAGAAAAAGACCGGGCGATCGCATTTTACGATCGCGCAATCCAACATTCCCGCGAACAGGGATACATTCAGGAAGAGGCTTTGGCGAATGAATTAGCTGCTGAGTTTTACCTGTTTGCGGGGCGCCAGAAGGTGGCTAAGGTTTACATGACGGATGCTTACTACGGTTACATCCGTTGGGGCGCGAATGCGAAAGTTGCAGATTTGGAGGAACGCTATCCGCAGTTGATTGTACGGATGCCGGAAAGTGATAGTCTCACAATTAGCGATCGCCCGACTGTGACTGCAACTTCTGCAACGGTTACTGAGACTCACAAAGCTTTGGATTTCGCTACTGTGATGAAAGCATCTCTGGCTATCTCCGGCGAAATTGTCCTCGATGCTTTGCTGGACAAATTGATGCGGATTTTGTTGGAAAATGCGGGGGCCCAAACTGGGTGTCTGATTGCACCCAAAAATGGTGAATTTGTCGTTGAAGCTGCGGGAGAGGTTGGCGGCGATGTGCAGGTACTCTCAGGCGCCGGCTTGGATTGTGCGTATCCTCGATCGCTAATCAATTTTGTCGATCGCACCCAGCAAGATATCGTCTTAAATGACGCCACCAGCGACGCTATTTTCCACAATGACCCCTACATCGTCGATCGCCAGCCAAAATCGGTGTTATGCGCGGCGATCGTCTATCAAGGCAAATTAACCGCTATCCTGTATTTGGAAAATAACTTGACAACCGGGGCTTTTACAGGCGATCGCTTGGAAGTATTGAAGCTGCTTTCTTCCCAAGCTGCGATCGCCCTCGAAAATGCCCGCCTTTACACAAACTTAGAAACTGCCAACAAACAACTCGCAGAATACAACTTTACCCTAGAAGCAAAAGTAAAAGAACGCACCCAAGAATTACACCAAAAAAACTCGCTACTTTCCCAAGAAATTAAAGAACGCCAAAAAGCCGAAGCCGTCGCCCGAGATGCCAGCCACGCCAAAAGCGAATTTTTAGCTAACATGAGCCACGAATTGCGAACACCCCTCAACGGCATTTTAGGTTACACCCAAATCTTTAAGCGCGACAAACATTTGACCTCGCAACAACAGAATGGAATTGGCGTTATTCACCGCTGTGGCGAACACTTGCTCGCTTTGATAGAGGATATTTTAGACCTTTCTAAAATCGAGGCAAGGAGAATGGAACTCGTGCCAACAGAGTTTGATTTTCCCGATTTCATTCAAGGCATTAACGCTATTTGTAGCATTCGGGCAAGTCAAAAAAACATAGCTTTTAATTGCGAATATCTTTCGTATCTCCCCAGTGCAATCTCGGCAGATGAAAAGAAGTTGCGCCAAATATTGATTAATTTAATTGGTAATGCTGTTAAGTTTACTGAAAGGGGTGGGGTAACATTTAAGGTTTCAGTAGTGAATTGTGCAACCGATGAAAATAGGACTGAAGTCCTCACTACGAAGGTGAGGATTCGGTTTCAGGTTGAAGATACGGGAATTGGGATTGCTGCTGATGAATTGCCAAAGATATTTACACCTTTTGAACAGGTAGGCAATACCCGCCGCCATACCGAAGGAACCGGATTGGGATTAGCAATCAGCCGGGAATTAGTCGAGATTATGGGCAGCGAATTACAAGTAGAAAGCACTTTAGGCAGAGGTAGCATTTTCTGGTTTGAGTTAGATTTGCTAGCAGTTGATAGCCCAGAAATCAATAAAAAGTATTCCCAAAAACTTATCAAAGGTTTCAATGGTACTAACAAAAAACTTCTGGTGGTTGACGATCAGTGGGAAAATCGCTCGGTTTTAATTCACCTGCTAGAACCGTTGGGTTTTGAAATAATTGAGGCTACAGACGGTCAAGATTGTTTGAATAAAGCCCTGGAATTTCAACCGGATTGTATCTTGATTGATTTGGTAATGCCGGTGATGGACGGATTTGAAGCGATGCGGCAAATTCGCAAGTTGCCGCTCTTTAAAAATGTGGTTGCGATCGGCACTTCTGCTAGCATTATGGAAGTGGAAAAGCAGGGAAGTTTAGCAGCAGGATGCAATGCTTTTCTCCCCAAGCCGATCCGGGCTGACGAACTTTTAAATTGTTTGCAAGTTCATTTAGGGTTAGAATGGATTTATGAGAATTTGGAAGACGAAAATTATGAATCTGAAGATTCCGACAACCAATCTAAAATTCCAGATGAAAAAATTATCCCTCCTCCGGCAGAGGAAATAGCTGTACTTTTTGAATTAGCAATGATGGGTGACTTAGGAGGAATTCAAAAACAAGCAGAAAAATTGGCCAAAACGGATGCAAGATATGTCTCTTTTGCCAGCCATCTGAATCAATTAGCTAAAAATTTTGAAGAAGCAAAGATTTTAGAATTCGTAGAACAATATAGGAAGCATTGAAAGCATGAGCATCTTACCTTGGGAAGAGAGCGTTATCTTGATCGTCGATGATAACCAAAATAATTTGGCAGTGCTGTTTGATTTTTTGACGGAATCGGGGTTTAAAGTGTTGGTGGCAAGGACGGGAGAGAGCGCCATCAAAAAAGCTGAATACTCGCTGCCAGATTTGATATTGCTGGACGTATTAATGCCGGGAATTGATGGGTTTGAAACTTGCCGGCTTTTGAAGGCTGGCGATTTGACAAAGGAGATTCCGGTGATTTTCATGACAGCGCTGGATGAGACGGAAGATAAGGTAAAAGGATTTAGTTTGGGGGCTGTTGATTACGTTACTAAGCCGATTCAAAATCAAGAAGTTTTAGCTCGGGCTAAAGCGCATTTGAGCATCCGCAAGCTGACTCAAAAACTTCAGGAGCAAAATGCCCAGATGCAGCGTGAAATTGTCGATCGCAAACAAGCTCAAATTAACCTGGAACAACTGGCTGCCGAGTTGGAAAAACGGGTAGAGTCGCGCACTGTGGAACTTTCTGTAGCCAACGAGCGGCTACAGGAAGAGGTGAACCAGAGACAGCAAACACAGGAGAATTTACAGCAGTCCCTGCACAAGCTCCAGCACGCCCAGTCGTTGTTAATTCAGAGCGAAAAAATGTCGGCTTTGGGGCAAATGGTGGCGGGAATTGCTCACGAAATTAACAATCCGGTAAATTTTATCTGCGGCAATCTCAATTACGTTCGCGATTATACTGAAGATTTGCTCAAGGTACTCAATCTTTACCAGCAGCACTATCCCGAGCCCGCAGCGGAAATAACATCAACAGCAGAAGCGGTAGAGATTGAATTCATCAAGGATGATTTGCTGAAAATGCTAGACTCGATGCGGCTAGGTGGCGATCGCATTCGGGATATAATTCTATCTCTGCGGTATTTTTCGCGGCAAGAAGGGCGAGAAATGGAGCTGATTGATATTCATCAAGGTATTGACAGCACGCTGATGATTTTGCAAAATCGGCTGAAATTTAAGGCGAACCGTCCCGCGATTCAGGTGATTAAGGAGTACGATCCCAATTTAAAAAATGTAGAGTGCTGCGGCGGGGAGATCAATCAGGTATTTATGAATATTTTAGCTAATGCCATCGATGCGATAGAAGAATCATGCGCTGAAAAAACAATGGAAGAAATTAAAATAAATCCCTACCAGATTCGGATTTGTACGAAAGTCCACAACCCGAACACGGCAATTATTAAAATTGCTGACAGCGGGCCGGGAATCAGCGAGGATTTGTGCGATCGTATTTTTGACCCGTTTTTTACAACAAAGCCTGTGGGAAAAGGTACGGGAATTGGCCTGTCAATTAGCTGGCACATTGTCACAGAAAAGCACGGTGGCAGTTTGCGGTGTTGTTCGACACCAGGCCAAGGAACCGAATTTGCGATCGAGCTTCCAATCAGACAAAAAGTGCGAGAAATGGCGCTCTCAGGTTCCAAAACAGGAGGCGGCGGTTGAAACCGCTACTACACAAGCAAAGTCCCTCTCTAAGAGACTAAGAAATAAACCTATAAATCCGGTCGTTCCTCATAATCTTCCGCAGAATTCGGGTCTAATTCCCAGCGACTTTCATCTCGGTTGTCGAGCATATCTGCGGTGTGCAAAATAGCTCCATCGGGCATTTCTATTCCCGCAGCGGCGCCGAGTTCATCAACCATATCTTGGTCGGGAGTTGGAGCGCTTCCGCCTACCAATTTCTCACCAGTGGCGCTTTCTTGTTCCGCAGCAGCAATATCACCATCCCCACCACGAATCTGAGAATTGGTTGAAGTATATTCAGAACTGCTATCGTCCAGAGTTGTGATTCCGTCTTCGCTCAATCCCGGCTCAGTGATAACGCCGGTGCCGTAAGATTCGGTAATTTCTTGAGGCAAATCGCCCGAATTATTGCGTTCTTCTCTTGTTTTCTTAGATGGTTGCTTTGGTTGTGCCACGATACTTGCTCCTGAGTCTTTTTCACTCAATTCAATTAAATACTTCGTAATTTAACTATTGGCTTTACTTCGATTCTGGTTATCGATTGCCAATGGCTGTAATTAAGTGGCATAATAACTCCTATTTAAGCTTTGAGCTTCTATCCCAGGAAATATATTAATTTCGATCTGCTCTTTCATTAGGAATACGAAAAACATCGCCCTTTTTAAAGGGCGATGTTTTTTGTAAGGAGCAGTAATTCTATTCAGGAAAATCAGGGATTACCCATTTGGGAGGTTCCGTCCGTTTCCTTCTCACCGCTTCCTCTGCCATTTCTAGCATTTTGTCGAGAGAAGTATTTTCAATAAAGCTTGAAGTTGCTTCTGCGTATTCCCGCTTCGGACACTTGTCGCCCAAAACGCAGCCGTTGACGCAAGCTACAGCACAATCGACAGTGTTCTCCACCATAACTCTTTTCCTTTCAGGGTTCCAACAACTAGCAGGCAGACGCTCTGGGTGAATTTGTCAAGAGACTGCCTTCTATGTTCATTTTACTTGACAAACTCGCCTCAAATGTCGATCGCCAGCGCAAAACTGTTATAAAATCAAAGCAACCTACCAAATTTGCCGATTATGAGCAATTTTCTGCGCCGCTTAAAACTTTTCCCCTGGCGAGAAATGCTGCAAATTGCCGCCCTCGTCAACTCCATCGTGATTGGACTGGAACTATTTTTAGCCTGGGGTTTCACGCAATCGCGGGTAATCCGCAACATCCTGACACTTCTCTACGGCTCCTCCCTCGGAATATTGATACCTTTTGTTACAGCCGTGGGAATGGGAGCTTTAGCAGTGTACTTTTTGGAGTATTGGCAGCAGCAATTTTTGCTCAACCGGACTAATTTGTGGGTTTTAGTTTTGTGCGTAATCTTGGGTTTGGTATTAAAGTCATTCCTGCCCATACCTGCTTTTTTAGCAAGTTTATCGGAAGCTGCGCTAATAGGCATTACCGTGGGAGTTTTTTGGAAGGGCCGGCCTTATTGGCGATAGTCAGTTGACAGTTGACAGTTGTCATTGGGCATTGGGCATTGGGCATTGGTTATTGTAGGATGCGTATTTTTTGGGTTGAGTTGTACATTTGTGATTGTAGGGTGCGTCAGGGTTGAATGTCTTGAGTATAAATTAATAATTTTTGCCCTGACGCACCCGACGATTAGTTACTGTAAATGCAAAACTGAGATTCTCCCTTCTTCTTCCTTCTTCCCTCTTCCGACTTCGATGTGACTTCCATCCGTTACATCCGTTACATCCGTTACATCCGTTACATCCGTTACTTGCATCCGTTGCCGAACTTCCTTCTAATTATGGCAGCCAAAAATCGGGAATAACAGCTTTAGTCAAACTGCGAGCAAACTGATTAATCTGTCTGCCGATTTGAATGTGTGGTTCGTCAGCCTCCACCGGAATAATTGTCGCTTTCTTGCCGATTCCGAAACGCGAAACTACCAAATTTGCAGCCTCCAAACCAGTAACATAAGCCTTTTCCTGCGACCAAGAACCGTGACGGGTCACAACCCAATCGCCGCTCATAAATACATTATCATAACTTGTGACGGCAGGCAACAAATACTGATAACTTCCCGGTGCAAAATGCGTCACCGCCCGCGATAAACGAATCGCGCTGCTGTCGATTACTTTAGCCTCCCGAAAAGCCGGAATACAAGTCGCCAAATCCCGCCGAACAAGAGCAACAATTTCCTCATCTTTCAGGGGAATTAATTGATTGGCATGATAAAAATCAGCTTCCACAACTGTTCCCGGTTCGGAGCGGAATTCGTCGTGCAAAGCATTCAAATCAAAAAACGTCCATCCCGTAGTCGAACTAAATCCAAAACAGGCATTTGAAGGCAGCGGAATATCAATTTTTCTGTCAAACCACAGGCGGACAGCTAACACGTCAACAGCGCCCAAATTCATCACGTCCCGAAACTCTTGGCGGCTTTGCAAAGCGGGGCTACTGCTGATAATTTTTTGCATTCCCGTGACGCCAACTGCAAAAATAACTGCATCTGCATCGAAGGTTTCGTCGCCGCATACAACTGCCTTGGCTTGATTGTTGCTGTCAACTATGACATCAGTAACTCGCCGTTTTGTCAATACTTTGGCGCCGATTTTTTCTAGGCGTTCTACCCACGGACGAAAGATTTTTTCTCCGACAGTGCCGCGACACCAAACTACGTCAAAATCTGCTTGGTGTGCTAAAATGAAATAATACAACATTCCCAAAGCTGCGGCAGCAGAACATTGTTCTCCGGGCGCAAATAAACCTACTAATAACATCGGCTCAAAAGCATCGCGGTACAGCCTTGCAGATACGCCAAACTGTTTGAACAATTCGCGGGCTGTAACGCGATCGTACCGCTGCCAAGCTTCGTCGGAGTTGTCGAAATCTAGGACGGCGTAGAGTAATGGTAAGGCTGAAAGCCGATCGACTAATGGCAGTCTTTTAAATCGCGTGTACAGGAATGTTCCTAACGGTGTGGGAAGTCTGGGTTCGTCCTGGAAAATGGGAGATTCAACTTCCAATCCGGCGGGGGAATACTGACAAGAACGAGTCCAAGGCGTGAAGGGATCGAGTCCTAATTCCTTGACTAATGAAAAGATATTTTTGTAAGGATACCAGAAGCCGTGAATGCCTGCTTCTACGGAACGCCCGCCTGCGGTTTTCCACCCCGCAACTAAGCCTCCTGGCTGAGGCCCTGCTTCTAACAAAGTTACGTCATAGCCTTGTTGGGCTAGGTGATAGGTGGCGCCTAAACCGGCCCATCCGGCGCCGACTACGACTATTTTTCGGGTTGGCGATTCTGCTGACATTGCGTACCTCTTGATTCTTTATTTATGATGACATAATTGATAAAATAAAGCGAGATATAACCTTTCTCAGAAAGATGAGGTACTCATGGGAATTGGGAATTGGGCATTGGGCATTGGGAATTGGGCATTGGGCATTGGGCATTGGGCATTGGGCATTGGGGATACCTCACTTTTTTGAGAACCGCTATATAGCTTCACTAATTTAGATGAGGTCTGTCTGGTAATCGGGAATTGGTCGCGCTTGACTAAGCTCATTTTATAAGCGCCATATGAACTCGATTATCAGAAGGTTAAACGAGGTTTTTTTTGCCAGAAATAATTGGTTGAAAGCCTCTTGCTTTGAGGGAGAAATTAAAAGCAGACTATTCATTAATCTAATTCTGTTCCTTCTAGGTAGAGGTCGCTATCAAACTGTCAACTGTCAACTGTCAACTGTCAACTTTTGAGGGCGATAGCTGTTATATTAAAACGTTAAGGTTGGTTTTTTCGGCGAATTAAGATTAGAGTAAAATACACAAACAGAACGGGTTGTCAATATGCAATTGATTAATTATTTGACTGCTGTTTTTGGGGTGATTTGGCAGAATAGCATTTTTCACTGGGCGGCGCTAATTTTGCTGTGCGCGGCTGTTTGGGGCGAGTACACTTCTGTGAAGCAGTACCAGCGTTATGTGGGCGCCAAAAGCCGATCGACTTTTGAGGCTGTCAATTATTTGAGCTCGAAGTTAGAAAAGGGTACCTCAGGGGCGATCGATCTACAGCAACCGGAAACAGCAACAGACTCTTGGAAACTTCTCCTAGACTGGTTTAGCGAACACTTGACGGGGGAAATAACCGCCGATGGTGAGGCTTACAGGGCTCAGGTAAAATCCGGCCGCTTTCTATTATTTCAGTATCCGGCCATTTTAGTGCGATCGGCACCTCGGAGTCAGTGGCGGTTTGTGCCCAGCGTCTTAGTAGCCCTGGGGGTTTTAGGTACATTTTACGGCATTCAAACCGGATTGCAAGATGTTAACTTGGGTTCGCTGGAAGATACCAAACAATTGCTACCCTCGATTAGCACCTTGCTGGAGGGGATGAAAACAGCGTTTTCCACTTCTCTGATGGGTTTGGGTTCATCTAGCGTATTTACGATCGTGTTAGCTTGGGGCGATCGCGCGCGCGTTGCGAATCAATCCAATTTGCGCGCCAAATTAGATAAAATCGCGAAATTACAAACCCCCGAACAACTGTTTTCCCGTGCCAATTCCAGCGGTGGCGATGCTGAAAGTGCGATCGCCCTTGCGATCGAGACAATGAAAACCGGATTTGCTCAAATCGTCGAGGCGCAAAGCAATGTGAACTCCCAGGCGATCGGACAGCAAATCGGTTTAGCAATGACCCCAGTTTTCCAAGATATTCGTCAAGAATTATCCGTACTCCAACAGATTAAAGCAGACCAAGGCGAACAGATATTAAACAACCTACTTTCAGGCCTCCGCACCGAAGTAATTGAACCCGTAGTCGGGCGGTTGGATGAAAGTGCCAAGTCAACTCAAGAAGCATCCGAAGCTGTCAGAGAACTGAAGAACGAATTAGGTGGAATATCTTCTAGTTTAGCACAATCAATCCTGACAATTCAAACTTTCCAGCAAGATACATTAGTACAGTTGCAAGAATTTGCCAACAACTTGCAGCAAATTTTAGGACAGTTTCAAACCGACACCCACAGCGTTTTGCAAGAAATGGCCACCGAAATACGATCGGGAGTTGGAGAAAGCATTGAAGGGATGAAAGCGCAAAGAACAGCCTTTCAAGAAAGCGCCCAAGAAGCCGCCAACACCTTTAGAGGAATCCAAGATAACTTGCAAGCATCTCTCCACACTCAAGCCGAACAAGAAAGAGAAATGCTGCAAGGTGTCGAAACCCGGATGACAAATATTTTAAATGCCACCCACTCCGCCTTTCAAACTCAGTCTGACACTCTCAAAGTAGTAGGCGATGAAGCTTCTGGATTGATGGATAAAGCCCGAGAAAATCTGGTAGGTAGCTTGCAGAATGTTGACTCAATGCTGCAAAACACCCGCGTCACAGTCCAGGAAGAATTAGACAACTTCCGGGTAACGTATCAAGCCTCACTCCAGCAATTTTTTACCCAACAAAACAATTTATTAGAAGGAACATTAGGCAAACAGCAAAAAGGTTTAGCACAGGTTGTACTCGGCTTGCAGAAAGTTTTTCAAGAAGAATCAGAGAAACGCAAATTGATGTCGCAGCAAGTTGACCAAAGCATGAGCCAAATTTTGACAACAGCCGCAGAAGTAAGTCAGTTTGCTAATTCTGTAGGCTTGAATTCCAGCCAGCGTTTGGCACAGTTGCAGGAATTAGCAAAGATAACCGGACAAGAAGTGCTGCGGGTAGAAAGCGTTTATGAAAAAATGGCAAATCAGTTCAATACAGAAGGAGAAAGATTGCAAACTACCTATACAAATTTGGTGAATCAATTAAATGCAGCTTTGGAAGCGGAACAAGAACAAGTGCGGCGGGTTGAGAGTGCCTATCAAAACATGACTAATCAGTTCGATCGCGCGCTGGAGTTGGGCAACAATCAATTAGTTGGATATTTGGAAATAACTACTTCATCGCAGCACAAGTTTTTTGAAGAAGCAGATACTTCGATGGCGAAAGTGTGCAGTGGATTGCAAGAAAGTTCCGACGGTTTGATGCAGGTTGCTCATTATTTAGTGGCGGCGGCTGACAATTTGGGGACGAAGAAATAAGCTATCAACAGTGAGGTTTGTAGTGAGGACTTTAGTCCGCAAAAAGAAGGACTGAAGTCCTGACTACGAACCTCAGATTAAGGTTTGTAGTGAGGACTTTAGTCCGCAAAAAGAAGGACTGAAGTCCTGACTACGAACCTCAGATTAAGGTTTGTAGTGAGGACTTTAGTCCACAAAAAGAAGGACTGAAGTCCTGACTACGAACCTCAGATTAAGGTTTGTAGTGAGGACTTTAGTCCGCAAAAAGAAGGACTGAAGTCCTGACTACAAACCAGGAAGTGAGGTTTGTAGTGAGGACTTTAGTCCGCAAAAAGAAGGACTGAAGTCCTGACTACGAACCTCAGATTAAGGTTTGTAGTGAGGACTTTAGTCCGCAAGAAGAAGGACTGAAGTCCTGACTACGAACCTCAGATTAAGGTTTGTAGTGAGGACTTTAGTCCGCAA
>NZ_JAAFKG010000002.1:230570-279716 GCF_013299185.1 Microcoleus sp. bin48.metabat.b7b8b9.023
AAGAAGGACTGAAGTCCTGACTACAAACCAGGAAGTGAGGTTTGTAGTGAGGACTTTAGTCCGCAAAAAGAAGGACTGAAGTCCTGACTACGAACCTCAGATTAAGGTTTGTAGTGAGGACTTTAGTCCGCAAAAAGAAGGACTGAAGTCCTCACTACGAACCTCAGATTAAGGTTTGTAGTGAGGACTTTAGTCCGCAAGAAGAAGGACTGAAGTCCTCACTACGAACCTGGGAAAGTTATATTTATAATGAGGACTCAAGTCCTTACTACAAAATTTAAAATCAAAATATCATGTACGAGTACCGGACGCTGACACCAGAACAACGTGCTGAATTAGTTCGACAACGCTTAGCCAAAGGCTATCCACCCCACAGACCACCACATTTAATACGCGATCGCACTTTTTACCTGCTGACAGCCACTTGTTACGAACATAAGTATTACATGGTAGATACATCCCGCCGCCAGCAACTCCTAGATCGGCTATTTGAGGCATTTGTAACTAAAGGTATGGAAATACTAGCATGGGTTGTATTACCCAATCACTATCATCTTTTGGTGCAGGTTACGAACTTTAACGACTTAAGTAAATTATTTCATTCGGTTCATGGCGCAACCTCTCGTCAATGGAATCTTGAAGATGGAGCTACAGGTGGTCGAACAGTTTGGTATAGTTACAGTGATAGAGCTATTCGTTCGGAACGCCATTACTATACAACGCTGAATTATATCCACAACAATCCTGTCAAACACCTATGGGTAAAGTCTCCTTATGATTACGAGCAAAGTAGTATTCACTGGTATTTAAAATATTATGGACGGGAATGGCTGCGTCATTTGTGGACTCAATATCCTGTTAGAGACTATGGTCACGCTTGGGATAATATTTAGAAATATATAGGTTGAGGACTCGCATTCCTCACTACAAACGTTCGTAGTAAGGAATGCGAGTCCTTTTAATGCGAGAGGACTCGCATTCCTCACTACAAACTAATTAACTTTAATGCGAGAGGACTCGCATTCCTCACTACAAACTAATTAACAGTGCAAAAATGAGAAATATATCAGATTTAGACAATGTACCCGAAATAGAAGAAGAGGAAGATTCCAGCGTACTGCTGTCGATCGGCGATTTAATGTCCGGCTTGTTGATGTTATTCGCGCTCCTGTTCATCACCGTCCAAATTCAACTCAGCGCCAAGGCGAAAATGCTCGATGAGAAAATCCTTCAGGTGGAAAAACTGCGACAGGAATTGCAGCAATATCAAAAGGCTTTTGAAGGACTACCGCAAATTATTGTCAATGCTTTAGAGGGGAAAGTTGGAGACAAAGATATTTTTACGGTTGACCCCGGAACCGGAGATGTCAGCATTCGCGATCGCATTTTGTTTGATAATAACAGTTCCGTCCTCAAACCCGAAGGAAAAAAGTTTTTGCAAGCCTTCATTCCCATTTACAGCCAAGTGCTTTTTGCTAACAAACAGTTTGAAAAACAAATTGCTCGCGTTGTCATCGAAGGACATACAAGTTCCGCAGGTTCCGATTCAAAAAATCTGGAACTGAGTTTGCGAAGGGCTTTAGCTGTTTCTAATTATATGTTTTCCAATGAGGTTACTTTTCCTAAAAAAGCTCAACTGGAGCAAAAAGTATTAGTTTCGGGACGGGGAGAATTAGACGCGAATCAGACTCAAAATGCCGCGGGCGATCGCAAAGTCGTTTTCCGCTTCCAATTCCGCCGCGAAAACTTAAATGTTGACCTAAACCGCTAATTACCCTCGCCCGAAGGCAAAAGCCCGAATTCTACCCCTAGATAAATGCTGCGGCTTGACCTGCGGATTTGATATAAAATGTGTGGGATTATTAGTCCTATACGCACGGGTAGCCAGACACCCTTATGAAATCGCTCTTTCCCAATCGAACATCGAACATCGAACATAGAAAACTGTATAACCTGTTGCTGCTATTATTTCCCGCAAGTGCATGGCTAATCGTTTTCTTCATTCTCCCGGTGCTAATTGTACTGTTGTACAGTTTCTTAGAGCGCGGTACTTACGGCGGGATTACTTGGGTATTTACTCTCAGCAACTACCAGCGTTTGTTTAGCTGGGTTTTTTTAGGGGTAATTGGTCGATCGCTCTTTTTGGCTTTTTTGACAACCGCGGCTTGTTTGTTAGTCGGCTATCCCCTAGCATTTTTCATCGCCACCCGTCCTCCCCGCTGGCGAAATGCCTTGCTTTTGCTGATAATTATTCCATTTTGGACTAACTTTTTAGTGAGAACCTACGCCTGGATCATTCTGCTGCGGAGCGAAGGAGTAGTGAACACAGCCCTGCAAAACCTGCAAATAATTACCGAACCGTTAAACTTGCTGTTTACGCCTTTCGCTGTGGCGATCGGTCTGATTTACGGCTATTTACCTTTCATGGTTCTGCCTTTATATTCTAGCATAGAACGCTTTAATTTCTCATTGGTTGAAGCAGCTCAAGATTTAGGAGCAAATGATATTCGCACTTTTTGGCGCGTATTTTTGCCATTGACAACTCGCGGCATTGTGGCGGGTTCTATCCTCGTGTTTGTTCCCGCAGTCGGCGCTTTCATTACACCCGATATATTGGGCGGAGCTAAAACAATTATGGTGGGAAATTTGATTCAAAATCAGTTTATGAAATCTCGGGATTGGCCTTTTGGTTCGGCGCTTTCTATGCTGTTGACGGTAATAATATTAGTTCCTGTTTTAATTTACTTCCGCGTCTCCGACGAAACGGAATAAGTGGTGTGTACTGCGCGCCTTACATTTAGGTTAAGATGAGCTAATGACCAATGACTATTGACTACTAAGAGGGCGGGCACGCACCATCCACCGCCCCTACCTAATGACTGATGACTAAAATAAAACTAGATTTATTTGTTCGGGCGATCGCCAAAAAGTGGCTTTGGGTACAAGCTTCCCTAGCATTTGCCTTTCTCTACTTGCCAATTCTCATCTTAATTATTTACTCGTTTAACAGCTCCAAATTTAACGCAGTTTGGCGCGGTTTTACCCTCGATTGGTACGGCAGCTTGTTTAGCAATGCAGGCGTGAGTCTTGCTACCAGCAGCAGTGCCGGAATTTTGCCAGCACTTAGCAATAGCTTGCTAATTGCAGCTATTTCGACAGCTTTAGCGACTATTTTCGGTACCATGCTCGCGCTAGCGCTTGAACGCTTTCATTTTCCGGGACGCAAAGCAGTAGAAGCTTTGCTGTTTTTGCCGATTATTATGCCCGAAATTACGATCGGCATTTCGCTGCTAGTTTTCTTTACCCTAGCATTTCGGATCGTAGAAAATCTCACGGGAATCCGCCTCAATCTCGGCTTACCTACAGTAATTATCGGTCACGTTGTCTTTAATATTTCATTCGTAACGATTACCGTCAGGGCGCGTTTGGCGGAACTCGATCCTCAATTAGAACAAGCAGCCTTTGACTTGGGTGCTAACGAGTGGCGGACTTTTTGGCGGATTACTCTCCCTCTAATTTTGCCCGCTATTTTCAGCGCAGCACTGCTGGCTTTTACTTTGTCGCTGGACGATTTTGTCGTGACATTCTTTACCACCGGTGTCGGTTCGATGACGCTCCCGCTATTGGTTTACGGCATGATAAAATTTGCAGTGACGCCAGCAATTAATGCCATCTCAACTTTGATGTTGCTAGCTTCTTTATTGCTGGTTGTATCGTCGCTAAGAGTTAAAAGAAGTTAAAAAACTTGCTTTATGTGTCATAATTAACTTTGCCTACAACCAACAAAACCCATGAAACGCCTGCTGACTTTCTTACTTTTGTTTGTGATGAGTGCAACGATGGTTTTCGGATGCAGCCGCACAGGCAGCAACCAGCAAGTCCTCAGCATTTACAATTATGCAACTTATATCGCTCCCGAAGCGATCGCCCAATTCGAGAAAGAGAACAATGTTAAAATTCAATACGACACTTTCGAGAACAGCGACGCACTCTACGCCAAACTCAAACAGGGAAATCCCGGTTATGATGTCATATTTCCCGCCGATTACATGGTCAGAATCATGGCAGCCGAGAATATACTTGAACCGCTAGATCCTGCAAAAATTGTTAACAAAAATAATCTCGATTCAAAATGGCTAAACCAAACATTTGACCCTGGCAATAAATATTCATTGCCCTATCAGTGGGGAACAATGGGAATTGGCTACAACATCAAAGCAACCAAGGACGAGATTAACAGTTGGGGGGCGATGTTCGATCCTAAATATACTGGAAAAATAGCATGGCAAGATGATGCCCGATACACTTTTGCAGTGGTTTTAATGTATTTAGGATTTGACCCAAATACAACTAATCCCGAAGAAATTAACAAAGCCCGCGACTTGCTGATTAAAAATAAAAATATGATTGCCGCTTTTGTCCCCGACACGGGTCAAACTCTGCTCGATCAAGGAGAAGTCAACCTGACAATGGAATGGAGCGGCGATATTTTTCAGGTGATGAAAGAGAATCCAAATCTCCGCTACGCTATTCCCAAAGAAGGCACAATTGTCTTTTCTGACAACATGGCAATTCCCAAAGGTGCACCGCACAAAGAGTTAGCTGAGAAATTTATTAACTTTATTTTGCAGCCAGAAGTAGGTGCGACAATTTCTAATTTTACCCACTATGGCTCGCCGAATAAAGCAGCAATAGACAAAGGTTTAATTGACCCGAAAGATTTGAAAAATCCCCAAATTTATCCACCGGCTGAAATTTTTGGTAAGATGAAATTCTTGCAGGATGTCGGGAAAGCAACCGCATTGTACGATCGAGCTTCGACGGAAGTTAAAGCAGGAGCAGGAAAGTAAGCATTCGTCGTGCCAACAACCAGGTCAAACTTAACTGGTTCCAAGGAAGAGCATGGTAACGAGTAGAAAGCGAGTAACTAACGAAATGTAGGGTGCGGAGCGGGGGAAAATTATTGAGTATCTCGTCAAAATATTCAGCGCTGACGCACCCTATAATAACTGGGCCAAGGTACGTAGTTGCGATGAAAGCGCTCTTTCCTGATATAAGCGTATAGCGCTCAAGCGCAACTACATACCTAATTTGTGTAACGACAATAAAACCGCTCTGCCTTGTTAAGGGCGATCGGATTCTATGCAAAATGCAAATTCATATAACATTGGTATCAGGGGGAAAATTATTGAGTATCTCGTCAAAACATTCAGCCCGCTCCGCACCCTACAATAACTAAAAATTAAATTATACACAATAGCGAGTAACTAACTGTAGGGTGCGGAGCGGGGGAAAATTATTGAGTATCTCGTCAAAATATTCAGCCCGCTCCGCACCCTACAATAACTACTAGGATAGATCAGAATGCACGCCGTCGAAATTATAGACATTTCCAAAGTATTTAAAAGTGCCCGCAGTCAAGATTTCTTGGCTGTAGACAATATCAACCTGCAAATTAAAGATCGCGAATTCTTTTCTTTGCTCGGCCCTTCCGGCTGCGGCAAAACTACAACTTTGCGAATGATTGCGGGTTTTGAAATGCCCACAGCGGGCGAAATTTACATTCACGGTCAACCGATGCGACATCGCCCGCCATTTCACCGCCCAGTGAATACGGTATTTCAAAATTATGCTTTATTTCCGCACATGACAGTAGCACAAAATGCTGCATTTGGCTTGGAAATGGAGAATTTGCCTCCCCAAACAATTCGCGATCGCGTCGTGGCAGCTTTAGCATTAGTACAGTTAACGGATGTAGAAAAACGCTATCCCCGCCAACTGTCGGGAGGGCAGCAGCAGCGAGTAGCGTTGGCGAGGGCGTTGGTTAAAGAGCCTTCTGTTTTGCTGTTGGATGAACCCTTAGGAGCCCTGGATTTGAAGTTGCGAAAAGAGATGCAATTAGAATTAAAAAAGATGCAGAGACTGTTGGGAATTACGTTTATTTATGTAACTCACGACCAAGAAGAAGCGCTCGCGATGTCGGACAGAATTGCTGTGATGGAGGGAGGAAAACTGCAACAAGTCGGGACGCCTGTTGAGATTTATGAATATCCTAAAACGCGGTTTGTGGCTGATTTTATTGGGGACAGCAATTTTTTGACCGGGCGAGTAGTGGAAAAGCAACATGGTAAAATAACGGTGTTGGTTGACCAGCAGTTGCCCGTGTTAGTTGCGACAGCAGAAGATTTGCCGGCTGGGAAAGTTGTTACTCTGGTGTTGCGGCCGGAAAAAGCCACTATTTATCCGGCTAATTATGATGCTGAGCATAGCTGGCCGGGAGTAGTTGAAGAGGCGATTTATATTGGCACTGACACGCGCTATACGGTGCGCCTGACTGCTAAAAGCTCGATCGCCCTTCGCCGACAAAACTTGCACAGAGATGACTTGCAGCGGCACAAAATTGGCGACAGCGTTCGAGTCTCCGTGCCACCGGAAAGTATCTGTATTTTATAGTGACAGGAAGAAGGAAGACACGACAGTCGATTACCATAACAAAAACCGTTCGTAGTGTGGACTTTAGTCCGCATCAATTTCTGCGGACTAAAGTCCACACTACGAACCTTACTTATTAATGGAACTTCTCCATATCGGGGAAGTTCCGATTAATAAAAGTCAAAAAATCATCCATCGAAGATGTCGATCAAGAGGGCCCAAGCCCAACAACGTACCTCATCTTTCTCAGAACCGCTATAGTTATGCACAACAAATTCCCAAACTAGCCAACTTTTAAGGTGCGGGAATTTCCGGCGAGGGGGAAGGCGTGGGAATTTCCGGAGGAGTTGTTGATTCTGGCGACGGCGCGGGAATCTCCGCAGGACTCGATTCTGGGGAGGGCGAGGGACTCTCGGCACCGGGCGAGGGACTCTCGGCACCGGGCGAGGGAATATCCGCAGGAGTTGGGGCGGTAGTTTCCGGCGGTGGCGGCAGTTGTTCGGGATCCGGGTTCTGGTTTTGGAGGCTCCGCACCCACAAACCTAAACCCGCGAAGACTAGCATCAGCACCAACAGTCCCAGCAGCGGCCCCAAACGCTTCGGCTTCTGTTTTTCAACTGGTTCCGAGGCGGAGGCAGTTTCGGGGTACAGCAACTGTTTCGACGATTCAGAAAGTTGAGATTCTGGCATCCTCCCCGTTTTTTGGAGGGATACCGAGCCTGACACCGAGGGTGACATGGGTAGCGACACGGAGGGTGACATGGGTAGCGATATCGACGGCGACGCCGACGGTGCGGAAGCCGTATCGAACAGTACGACTCTCTCCGGTGACATCCGACAGTAAGTCACCACTACAGAGGTGTTGTCGTAACCATTTTTCTCGTTGGCGAGGCGAACCCAAGACTGAGCAGCGGCTTCCAAGGACATTTTGCCCTCAAGTACCTCTGGGCCGTAATTCTGCCAAGATTGCTCTACCCAGTCGTTATCGCTCAAACCGTCGGAGCACAGCAGCAGCAAGCCTTCCTCTTCGACAATAAATCGTTGAATCGTCGGGCGCAGAAAATCGCCGTCCCGCGTCCCCAAAGCTTGAGTCAGGGCTCCGGCATCCGATCGCAATTGAGTCTCCCAGTATAAACTGTGTCCTAGGTGGACTTCCCTAGACGCTACATCGTCGTCCACAGTTAGCCGCTGACAGTAATTGTTGCCAATCCAATAGGCGCGGCTGTCTCCAACATTGACCAAATAAAGTTCGTGACTGTTATTCGCGGGTACATCCTGGGAAACTTTCACTTTTTGAGGCAACTGGAGGGCCATCACCAAAGTGGTTCCCATGCGCTCCCGCAACTCTTTTCCTTGCTCGTTATTTTGAGCGGAAATCACATTATTCACAACTTTCACTATTTCTTCGAGTTGTTTGATGACCATTGCTGGCGCCATCAACTCTTCTTGTTCGGCGATTTCGGCGAGCAAATTTTGGATTAAAGCTTTCAGCGATTGCACGGCTAACTGACTGGCAACTTCTCCTCCTTCGTGGCCTCCAACCCCGTCGCAAACCATTGTCAAGTAAGGAATTAGTTTGTCATTTCCGGCACTTTTTATCGATTGAAAATCAGCAGCAGTCGGATAGCAACTATCTTCATTTTGGGAGCGCTGCGGCCCGGTATCGGTGATGCCGACTACTTCTAAATGCAGGGGCAATTTAGCAGCTTGTTCTAATAGTAAATCGTTAAGTTCCAGGGCGATCGCATCTAAATTCATGCTGCTGCGGCGCATAAACAGACAAATCTCTCCGAGTTTCGACTGTACCTCAGGCTGCGCCGAGTCCACCAAACCAGACCACACATCTCCCAAATCCTTCAGCGTCGGTACAAAATTACCTCGATGCAGTTCCACCAGACGCACCCGCCAACCTTCCACGCGCAAATTTTCCGGTACCAGCAAACTCGCAGCGACTCCTTGTTCCGAAAGCGGCGCCCACAGTTGGAGCATTTGCCACAACCAGTAAACTTGGCGCGTGGCACTTGTCTGAGCCCAAGCTTGTAGAATAGAAGGATACAGGCTACCGAAATTATTGACCGGCACATTTTCCAACAACAGCACCTCTGTGGCTTCTGCTGCTTCCCCGAGCGAACAAAAGCCGTATACTTCGGGCGTATGCAGCCGCTGGGGATACAAATGCAGGTAAGGCATGATGTGCACCGGCAGTTGTTCGGGGACGCTAGGAGGAATAGACGGACGGCTGTCGAGCCAGATTTGGGGTGCAATGACAAAATATCGATCGGCGATTACCTTACCCGCGGGCACTTCCTCGACTGTGGGGCCCACCGCCCACAAATAGCGATAAATTAAATCGGTTTCGCAAGCTGCACACTTTTGGCTGCCAAAGCTATTGCCGGGATCGGAACAGCTCAGATTCGGGCAATAAATCGGTTCGGAGAAACTACTGATCATATCGAAATAGTTTGTGTAAAAACATTCTGAAGATATATGATTGCCACGCTCAAATTCAGGAACTTGAGAATAAACTGATTTTAGCCCCTATCAATTTCTTAACTGCCTTTGGGGCACGAGAAATTGTAGTTGCTGCCGGTGTCCACCGGCTAAAATTGTAATTTAAGCTACTCAAACTCTGAGTTTGAGTGCGATCGAACTTGCAGCCCGGTGGTTGCAGGCTCAACCTGTTACTGCGACGCGATTTTTCGCTCTCCAAGGGCTAGCAAGTCGCAAACCCTTGCAAACTCAGTTGTTCGCAATTGTTACATCTCAAATTTCAAATCTAAGATATTTCATAGTATCACCAATTTTTTATGATCTGGACTCCCACGCTCCTTTGGTTGCTAGTTGGGGCTTTGCTCTGTTTGGCAGAGCTATTTCTCCCCACTGCTTTTGTTGCTTTTATCCTGGGACTGAGTGCCTTCGCCGTCGCTGGATGCTCTCTGGTTTTACCTTACGTTAATTTACAAATATTCCTGTGGATGGTATTTTCGACAGTTTTTGTGCTGCTGTCCCGGCGATTGATACCAAAAGGCAAGGCATGGGCGATCGCAGATTCTGACGAAGCTAAAACTTTAACAGAAATTCCCCCAGGAGAATCGGGGCGAGTGATTTATGAGGGGAATTCTTGGCAAGCTCGCTGCGAAGACGCTTCTACCGCCATCCCCCCCAACCAAAACGTGATAGTCGTCGGCAGGAAAGGCACTACTCTGATCGTTTTACCAGAACATTTGCTGCATTCCTAAAAAAATGCGAAATTAGTAGTTAGTAGTTAGTAGTTAGTAGTTAGTAGTTAGTAGTTAGTAGTTAGTAGTTAGTAGTTAGTAGTTAGTAGTTAGTAGTTAGTAGTTAGTAGTCAGTAGTTAGTTGTCATACCAATTGTGTAGGTCGCTGCACAGAATGGTCAGCCTGAAATCCTTTCCTGTCAAGGATATATTCTATGCAGCTTCACAGAAAAATGGTATCAGTTGTCAGTATTTAGTTGTCAGTAGTTAGTTGTCAGTTGTCAGTAGTTAGTTGTCAGTTGTCAGTAGTTTTTAGATATAGCGGTTATCAAAAAAGTGAGGTATGCCCCATGCCCTATGCCCCATGCCCCATGCCCCATGCCCCATGCCCCATGCCCCATGCCCCATCCCTCCGCTTCGCTTCGCCCATGAGTACCTCATATGGGAGCTCGAAAGGCTATAACATTTAACAGTCAAGATTTATAGGAGGCTACCGTGGAACAATTTTTTTTACTCGTATTTTTAGCACTGGGCGGATCGGCGATCGCAGGTTCCGTCAAGATTATCAATCAGGGAAATGAAGCCCTGGTAGAAACTTTAGGTAAATATAGCGGCAAGAAACTCGAACCTGGTTTGAATTTTGTAACACCGTTTCTCGATCGCGTTGTTTACGAACAAACCATCCGCGAAAAAGTCTTAGACATTCCCCCCCAAGCTTGTATCACCCGCGACAACGTTTCATTCACCGTTGATGCTGTAGTTTACTGGCGGATTGTGGACTTGGAAAAAGCCTGTTACAAAGTCGAAAATCTTCAGTCAGCAATGGTGAATATGGTGCTGACTCAAATTCGCGCCGAAATGGGTCAACTCGACCTCGAACAAACCTTTACGGCTCGTTCTCAAATTAATGAAATCTTGCTCAGAGATTTAGATATTGTTACCGATCCTTGGGGAGTGAAAGTAACGCGGGTGGAATTGCGCGATATTATCCCTTCTAAAACTGTACAGGAATCGATGGAATTGCAGATGGCAGCCGATCGCCGAAAACGAGCCGCAATTCTGACATCCGAGGGCGAACGCGAGTCGGCAGTTAACAGCGCCAAAGGTAAAGCCGAAGCGCAGGTTTTGGATGCGGAAGCGCGCCAAAAAGCGACAATTTTGGAAGCAGAAGCTCAACAAAAGGCGATCGTGCTGAGAGCGCAAGCAGAACGCCAAAGCCAGGTTTTGAAAGCTCAAGCTACTTCTGAGGCTTTACAAATTATCGGTAAAACTCTACAAAATGACCCCAAGTCCCGCGAAGCTTTGCAGTTTTTGTTAGCTCAGAACTATTTAGATATGGGCTTAAAAATTGGCAGCAGCGATAGCAGCAAGGTGATGTTTATGGATCCGCGTACTATCCCGGCTACGATGGAAGGATTGCGATCGATCGTTGGGGAAGCCAGTAATAATGAGGTGAAAAGCTAGTCTAAAAGATATTGTTGCGAGCGATAGATATCTATTTACACGGTGTTCGTAGATACAAGGGGCGGGTTCCACCAACAATAACTGCCAATAATTAACAATCTCTCAAACCCGCCCCCGCCCCACGGTAAATCCTCGCGTAAATTTTTGGCATTTAATAAAAATAAAGGTTGATGTATATTATCCGTGGTGGGGGGCGGGTTTATTTAGATTGTTGCTAGCTGTTAGATATTGTTGGTAAACCCGCCCTTACGACAATTACAGTCAGGCTTTCTTCCTTTTTCCTTCTTTAAGATTCTTGAGCGAGAGTACATCGATCGCACAATCCAAAAAATTCCAAAGTATGATAATAAATTTTGAAAGAATGAGATTGTTGTAATTGGCTTTCTAGGTGATGGACGGGGCATTCGTCGATCGTAATAGACGCACCGCATTCGAGACAAGTAAGGTGATGTTGGTCTTGGTGGGCGGCACCGTAGAGAGATTCGCCACTAGCAAGCGTTCTGACTTGCACGAAGCCCTCCCGCTTTAAACCGTCGAGGGAGCGGTAAACTGTTGCTAAGCCCATGCTGTGGTCGCTGTTACGCAGTTCTAAGTAGATATCTTGCGCTGAGAGCGATCGATTCAAGTGCTTGAGCAAGTGTAAAATACGCTCCTGACTGCGGGTGCGGTTAGTTCTCATAATTTTGTGGTGTAGTCTGCTGGAATCAAATTTGTCCCTGTTTCTAGGCTAGCTTAATTAGGGTCAGCAAAGGGCGATCGGCTTCCCGCCCGCGTTGTAGAATGAGGTGGCCGTAAATTTCGCATCACCTACACATTGCTGTGACTCAAAAATATTTTGCCCAAATCTATGTTACCCTCCGCCCTTCGGTTTTAGACCCGGCCGGCACTGCTGTACAGTCTGGTTTGCAACACATGGGATACGACAATGTCGATCGCGTGCGGATCGGGAAGTACGTTGAATTGACGCTAACTGCTGCTGGTGAGTCCTCCGCGCGCGAACAACTCGATCGCATTTGCGACCAACTTTTGGCCAATCCAGTGATTGAAAACTATCGGGTTGAGTTGACTGAAATTCCTGTTGCTGTCGAGACTGTGGCTTAAGTGCGATCGACCGTAGGGTGTGTTTTTCAACCCGGAGACCCCCCTAACCCCCCTTGGTAAGGGGGGGACAAGAGAGTTCTCAAAGTCTGCCTTAAAAAGCGGAGACAAGAGCATTCAAAGTCTCTGTTAAAAACACGAAAACTCGGAACACTCAAAGTCCCCATTCTGAAGGGGGATGCGAGGGGGATCTAGACTTCGATACAAGCAAGAAACACAGACGATTTCAGTCTGAAGTTGACGCTTCAGGCTTCTGATTTCCATCCGTTACATCCGTTACAAAATCCGTTGCCGAACTTCCTTCTGCTTATGAAATTTGGAGTTATTGTTTTTCCGGGTTCAAATTGCGATCGCGACGTGGTGTGGGTAACTCAAGGGTTGCTGCACCAACCGACGCGAATGATTTGGCACGAAGATACCGATATTTCGGATATTGACATCATTGTAATTCCCGGCGGTTTCAGTTACGGAGATTATTTGCGGTGCGGTGCGATCGCCCGTTTTTCTCCAGCGATGCAGGCTACGGCGGAACACGCGAAACAAGGAAAGCTTGTACTCGGCATCTGCAACGGTTTTCAGGTGTTGACTGAAGCCGGTTTGCTCCCCGGTGCTCTGGTGCGGAATGCGGGATTGCATTTTATTTGCGATCGCACTTCGTTGAAAGTTGAACGCGGTAATACGCCGTGGACTTCCGCCTATACTTCGGGTGAAATCATCGATTTGCCGATCGCCCACGGGGAAGGCAACTATTACGCGGATGCCGATACTTTGGCAGAACTAGAAGAACACGATCAAGTGTTATTTCGCTACTGTACAAGTGCCGGCGAAATTAACACTGCGGGAAATCCCAACGGCTCGTTAAATAACATTGCCGGCATTTGCAATCGCGCGGGCAATGTGTTAGGAATGATGCCGCATCCTGAGAGGGCTTCCGATCCGATGTTGGGCGAAACTGATGGAATGAAATTGTTTCAAGGGTTGCTGATGGCAACAGTTGCTGCTGTTTTGTAGTTGATATTTCCCGGTTCGTAGTGAGGACTTTAGTCCTTCTTAACCGGTTCGTAGTGAGGACTTTAGTCCTTCTTAACCGGTTCGTAGTGAGGACCTTAGTCCTTCTTAACCGGTTCGTAGTGAGGACTTTAGTCCTTTTTAACCGGTTCGTAGTGAGGACTTTAGTCCTTCTTAACCGGTTCGTAGTGAGGACTTTAGTCCTTCTTAACCGGTTCGTAGTGAGGACTTTAGTCCTTCTTAACCGGTTCGTAGTGAGGACTTTAGTCCTTCTTAACCCTGGTGATTGCCCATCGACTACGCTGGCTGAACCTCGAAGCGTCGAAACCCTGCGTTAATAACCGGTTCCCAGGCTCCAGCCCGGGAGCCCAAATCTCTCTTGCTCTGCCTCGCTTTCAAGCAACGCACCCAAAAAAATAAAAATGCTAAAATGAATTCAAAATCAATACATCGGAAAAAAGTCCTATGCCTTCACCATTTCCTGGAATGGATCCGTACTTAGAACACCCCGATTTCTGGCAGGAAACTCACAATCGATTGATTGTCGCGATCGCTGATACCATCATGCCTCAAATTCGTCCTAAATATGAGGTAGCAATTGACAAACGCATCTATGAAATTACGGATCCAAATGATAGTAACGGCGACTCCCTTTTAGTCGGTATCCCCGATGTCGCGATTAAGCGTCAATCTAATAACCCCAATATTCCTACTGGTTCAGTTGCCACTTTAACCGTCACACTTCCGACTACTGTCAAAGTGCCAACTACTAAAAAAATTACACAAACTTATCTAGAAGTGCGAGAAATGACAACGAAACAAGTTGTCACCGCAATTGAAATCCTTTCTCCAGTCAACAAACGTAGTGGAGAAGGCAGAATTACTTATCTCAAAAAACGCCAGAGTATTTTAGGTAGCTTAACCAATTTAGTGGAAATTGACTTGCTGCGAAAATGGGAATCTATGCCCATCCTTAACAATTCCATTCAAAGCGATTATCGGATTTTAGTCAGTCCCAGCAATCGCCGTCCGTTTGCCGAACTTTATGCTTTCAATCTCCGCGATTCTTTGCCTATATTTCCGCTTCCCTTGCGCGAGGAAGATGTAGAACCAATTCTTAATTTACCAGAAATATTTGCAGGTATTTACGATCGCGCCGGCTATGACTATCGCATCGACTACGATCGAGAACCCGTACCGCCTCTATCGGAAGAAGAGCAGGTTTGGGCAAGCCAACTTTTGCAAGAAAGAGCAGTTCAAGAGCATTAATTTCAGTCCAGGGGCCACAACAACCTAATTCTGTCATTCACCAGTGAGGCGAAGCATCTCAAGCCTTAAGAAAAGCCTAAAGATTGCATAAGTCCTAATTCCTGGCTGGGGCGAGTTGACAGAACTATCGATTTTAGAGAATTTTTATTCCTAAAACCAGCAATTACAATAATTTACATTATATAATAACAAATCAATGGAATTTGATATTACTCATAAATATTTTCTATGGCAATTAATATTGCAAGTACCAAAGCTCGGCTGATCGGATGTAGTGCCGTATACGCTGTAGGCCAGTGCCTTTCCAGCGCCCTCTTGGGCGGCCCCGCAGCAGGGATGGCCGCACCGATGCTTGGCGGCCCTGTAGGAGTGTTCGGGGTTGGCGTTTTGGCAACTATTGCGGCTAGTATTGTTGGCAATATTACGGCGGGTGAATTGGGTAACAAGTTGGCGCAGCGAGTCGGAAAAAATGACGATATTCTTAAAAATGGCGATTTGACTGCGGCTGTTGGAGAAGCTATTAGCCGTCTCTTAGAAAAAGTTGCTGAATCTGATGAAATAATTGCGATTGCCGAACGCAATAATCTACCTTATCCCGAAAGCGATTTCAAATTCCTAGCTAAGAAAACAGTCGATTACTGGGTAAAAATTGATGCTGCAACTGACAGTTCCGCTGCTTTACATTTTACTGACGACCAACTTGCTAAGATTTTTTCGCCAGAGCCGGATCGATTTGTAGAAGTTACGGGATTGACTGTGCGAGATTGGCAAGATTTTTTAACGGATTTTGCAGCATCAGAACAGAAAAATTTGCATCCCGAACTTATCGCCGAGGCGGCCCAAAAACTGCACGAATCTTTTCCGAAAGCGTTTCGCGAAGTGCTGAAACAAGATGCGGAAACTGGCGGCAGACAATTTGCGGGAATGCAGTTGACTTTGCATCGGGAAACTGTGGCGGAACTTAAAAATTTGGGACTGCAAAATGGGGAAGTTTTTCAAAAGTTGGAGGCTTTGGCAACGCGGGAGCAAATTTGCGAAGTCATGGCGCGGCTGAGTGCGATCGAAATTGTAATTCGGGCTCAGTTGGCGCAAAATCGGGAGTTGATGGCAAGATTTGTCGATACTGCGGCGCCGAGTTTGCCGATTCCTTTGGAGTCGGAGACGATTATTAAAGACAGAATTCAAGATTTTACCGGGCGCAAATTTGTATTTGAAGCTATTAGAGATTTTTTGCAGAATAATCAGAAAGGCTATTTTGTTTTAGAAGCCGATCCGGGGGTTGGGAAAAGTTCGATTATGGCAGCTTTGGTGCTGAGTTTGCGACGGCGCTGCATTACTCATTTTAACTCGCGATCGGACGGAATTATTGAGGCTAAAACTTTTTTAGAAAATGCTTGCCTTCAGTTAATCCAAGGCTGCAAGCTTCAGAATAAGTATCCGCAACTGCCGGAAAATGCGACGGCTAATGGCAATTTTTTAGGGCGGTTATTGGGAGAAGCTAGCGCTAAATGGGGCGGCAAAAAGTTGATTTTTGTGGTGGATGCTCTCGATGAAGTCGATCGCACTTCGCAAACCAAAGATAGCAACGTTCTGTATTTGCCGGAAGTTTTGCCGGAGAACGTTTATTTTATTGTTTCCAAGCGGCGGGAATCTTTGCCGATGCCGGTCAAGCATCAGGTGTTTAATTTGATGGAGTACGATGCAGAAAGTCTGGAAGATTCTCAGGCTTATATTGCCAAACGCATCGCCAACAGCGCATCAATTCAGAATTGGATTGTCGATCATAATTTGACTCAGCAAGATTTTGTAGCGGCGGTGGCAGAACAAAGCCAGAACAATTTTATGTATCTCCGCTACGTGCTGAATGATATCGAAAGCGGCGAGTACGGGGATATTGCTTTGCAAGATTTGCCACGGGAGTTGACAGGATATTATGGGAAGCATTGGATGCAAATGATGGGGCGGGAAGACGATCCGCTGCTGGAGATGAAGGTTAAGATTATCTATGTCGTCTCGAAAGCGCGGGAAGCTGTTTCTCGCGGCTGGATTGCGAAATCGGTAGGGGAAACGGATTTTCAAGTGCAGCAGGTGTTGAGGAAATGGGAGTCGTTTTTGCGGCAGCAGCAAGTTGACGGCGAAATTCGCTACAGCATCTATCACAACAGTTTTCGCGACTTTTTGGCACAAGATGAAACGGTGCAATCTGCGGGGATTGATGTTGAAAAACTCAACCGCCAAGGTATGGATAACAGGTTAAAAGGAGCGCCGTTATGAGCGATTTGGGTGTGTGGTTGTCGCAGCAAAGTCGATCGGATAGAGAATATTTTTTGAAGTATCAACCCAGGGATTTTGTGGAAACTTCGGGAGAGTTAGATCGTTATTATCGTTGGGTGACTGATTTTGGTTTTATTGAGGCGAAGTTGGATTTGTTGGGGGTGCAAGCGTTAATTGAGGATTTCGATTTGGCGAGAAATACTGATGTGTTGTTGGGCCAGGAGCAAAGGCAAACGCTGAAATTGATTCAAGGGGCGATTCGCAAGTCGGCGCACGTTTTGGAGAAGGATAAAACTCAATTGGCTGGGCATTTGTTGGGGAGGTTGCTGGATTTTGAAATGCCCCAGATTCAGGCGATGCTGGAACAGGCAAAGCAGTGGAAAGATAGTGTTTGGTTGCGGCCTTTGAAGGCTAATTTAGAGCGGGCAAATGAAGGGGCATTGCGGACTCTTGTCGGTCATACTGACGAGGTAAGAGCAGTGGCGATCGCACCCGACGGAAAAACCGCGATTTCCGGTTCAAGGGATAACACCCTGAAAATCTGGGACATTGACAGTGGCACCGAAGTTAGAACCCTCACAGGTCATACTGACTCGGTAACAGCAGTGGCGATCGCACCCGATAGCAAAACGGCGATTTCCGCTTCATATTTCGATAACACCCTGAAAATTTGGGATACAGACAGCGGCATCCAACTGAAAACTCTCACCGGTCATACTGACTGGGTAAAAGCAGTGGCGATCGCATCCGACGGCAAGATAGCGATTTCTGCTTCATGGGATAAAACCCTGAAAATCTGGGACATCAAGAGTGGCACCGAAGTTAGAACCCTCACCGGTCATACTGACTCGGTATATGCAGTGGCGATCGTACCCGACGGCAAAACGGCGATTTCCGCTTCCGATGATAACACCCTAAAAATCTGGGACATCAAGAGTGGCACCGAAGTTAGAACCCTCACGGGTCATACTGACTCGGTAAGAGCAGTGGCGATCGCACCTGACGGTAAAATAGCGATTTCCGCTTCCGATGATAACACCCTAAAAATCTGGGACATCAAGAGTGGCACCGAAGTTAGAACCCTCACGGGTCATACTAACTCGGTAACAGCAGTGGCGATCGCACCTGACGGCAAAACCGCGATTTCCGCATCAGGGGATAAAACGCTGAAAATCTGGGACATCAAGAGTGGCACCGAAGTTAGAACCCTCACGGGTCACACTAACTCGGTCACAGCAGTGGCGATCGCACCCCACGGCAAAACCGCGATTTCTGCTTCATGGGATCGCACCCAGAAAATCTGGGACATCAAGAGTGGCACCGAAGTTAGAACCCTCGTGGGTCATAGTTACTGGGTAAGAGGGGCGATCGCACCCGACGGCAAAACCGCGATTTCCCCATCAGTTGATAAAACCCTGACAATCAGGGACATCAAGAGTGGCACCGAAGTTAGCATCCTCACGGGTCATACTGAATCGGTAAGAGCAGTAGCGATCGCACCCGACGGCAAAACCGCGATTTCCGCATCAGGGGATAAAACCCTGAAAATCTGGGACATCAAGAGTGGCACCGAAGTTATAACCCTCACCGGTCATACTAACTGGGTAACAGCAGTGGCGATCGCACCTGACGGCAAAACGGCGATTTCCGCATCAGGGGATAAAACCCTGAAAATCTGGGACATCAAGAGTGGCACCGAAGTCAGAACCCTCACGGGTCATACTAACTCGGTAACAGCAGTGGCGATCGCACCCGACGGAAAAACCGCGATTTCCGCATCAGATGATAACACCCTGAAAATCTGGGATCTGCTTACTGGCAAGGAGATAGCTAGTTTTAGCGGAGATGGTAGCTTCCATTGCTGTGCAATTTCGCCTGATGGAGTAACAGTTGTAGCGGGCGATGCGTCTGGCCGGGTGCATTTCCTGCGCTTGGAGGGAAGGGGCGATTTGGGCGATGCTGCTGGGCTAAATAATCCCGTTTCTTTGTTTTACAGTGGTTTGGCGCTGGCGAAACAAGGGCAATATGAAGCAGCCCTAGCAAAACTCACTGAAGTTGCAGAAATAAGGCCAGATGCGCTGATTGTTTGGTGGGAACAAGGCAAGGTTTTGTATGAGTTGGATCGCTATGCAGAAGCTGTTGCCAGTCTCGACAAAGCCAGAGAAATAGCAAGGAAAGACCGAGATTTTTGGTTTTGTCGGGGCTTTGCACTGATGAAGTGTGGCAGTCAAGAAGCGGCGCGCGAAAATTGGGACTTTGCCATTAATATTCAGCCTGCTGACTGCGAGTTTTGGTTTGAAACATCTGAGGCGCTATTCGAGTTAGAACGATACGAGCAAGCTATTTACTGTCTCGATTTAGCCATTAAAATACAGACAAATAACCCTTATTTCTGGAAGAGGAGCAGGCTAGTTCTGCCAAAAAATGGACGCGCTGAAGAGGCAATATCCAGTTACGATCGCACTTTAGAATTGCAGCCTGACGATCCTTATATCTTGGATTGTCGAGCTTACGTTTTACTAAAGTTAGGTCGTTCTGACGAAGCAATGACTGATTGGGATAAAATTTTAGAACTAGATCCAAATTATGCTAGTGCTTATTATAATAAAGCTGGATATTTTGCCTTGCAGAATCAGGTGGGGTTAGCGCTGGAAAATTTGCGGCGCGCGATTGAATTGGAACCGGAAAGATTTCGAGAGTTAGCGAAAACTGATGCGGATTTTGATGGGATTCGGGGTGATGTGCGGTTTCAGGAGTTGTTGTTGGGATAAGGGTTTTTCAGGGCTTAGGGACTCCGACAAAGAAACCGGGTTTTTATCGAATTTCTGGACTAGAATCATTTATCTTTGGAAAAAACCCGGTTTCTGGGGCCTGGGCCACGCCACTCAGCCAAGAAACCGGGTTTTTGCCCAAATCTATGCGTTGTAACGTAGTATTTCGGAAAAAACCCGGTTTCTGGGGTCTGGGCGATCGCATTTTTGGGTGGATGGGCGATCGCATTTTTGGATGGATGGGCGATCGCATTTTTGAGTGGATGGGCGATCGCATTTTTGGATGGATGGGCGATCGAATTTGAGGGAAATGTGCGATCGGCTATAATATAAAAAAATCCCACCAAAAACAACTGTCATGAAAGAGTTAATCCAACAAGAGTTAGAAAAGCTCGATCGAGAACAACTCAAACAAGTATTTGAATTTATTGCTTTTCTGAAATTCCGTGCCAGATTAGTTACTATTCCTGCGATCGATGAAACTAACTTAGCTGCACTATACAGCGAATTTGCAGAAGAAGACCGACAACTTGCAGAACTCGGAATCAGCGAATATGCAGACCTCCTCAAACATGAGGATTTGGTATGACAATTAGACGAGGTGAAATCTGGATTGCCAACCTCGATCCTACAGAAGGTTCCGAACAGGCTGGCGTGCGTCCTACAATTATTTTTCAAAACGATACTATTTCTAGATATACCACCACTGTCATCAGTATTCCTCTCACCACAAATCTGCGCCGTGCCTCTCTTCCTTCCTGCGTTCTAATTCCCGGCGGTGAAGGAGGATTAGCTCAAGATTCTGTTGCATTATGCCATCAACTGCGAGTTTTAGATCGAACAAGATTGCGAAATAAAATTGGTGAAGTTAATCCAGATATATTGGTACAATTAGAAAATATCGTATTATTTACCTTGGGTTACTTACCTTGAAAACTTTCGGTTGCAAGTAGATGACGAAGGTTTAGCAATGTTTGTAGATTTGACCGCCGAGTTCGATCGCCTCGAATTTGAGATAAATGTGCGATCGAATTTGAAATCGGAGGCGGTTAAAAACCCGGCGGTTGGAAACCGCGTCTACACAAACCATGTCCGCCTCCGCGGACTAAGAAACATCCAATTTGAGATAAATGTGCGATGGCTTACACCCCGCTACGCTACGAACTCTTCAACCCGCGGAGGCGGGTTTTGTCTGTGTAGCCGCGGTTTCCAACCGCCGGGATTCCAACCGCCGGGATTCCAACCGCCGGGATTCCAACCGCCGGGTTTCCAACCGCCCGGTTTCCAACCGCCCGGTTTCCAACCGCCCGGTTTCCAACCGCCGGGATTCCAACCGCCCGGTTTCCAACCGCCCGGTTCAATAAACCGGAAATCTAATCATCCCCATCCAAACCCAACGACACAAAATACTGACTGTAAACCACACTATCCGGTGCCCAAAGCGGCCGCCAATAAACACTTTGAATCACCGCCTTCTCCCCATCAGCATCAGCCGGCCACTCAAAACTGACGATCGCCATATTGCCATAACCCACAATCTCATCACCCTCTTGCAGCCACCGATTCCGCCACAACAACGCTATCAAATCCCACAAACGACGCAACACTAATAACAGTTTATTTTTAGGCAATATACTTGACATATTACCGCCTTCATGCTGCAAAAACAGCCGAGATCTTTGCCGCTTCATCCAGTCAACTCGATAACCCCAATCAGGCAAAGATTGCCTATCCCTCACAGCAGCAGCCACAGCCTTCTTCCTGCCGCGTCTCGGAATCTTCACCAACTCCAGCGGCTCATTCCATCCCAAACGTTCGTGCGATCGCTCGGCAAACAGCGACTTAATCTTAGTATGAATTACATGAGTTGTCCACTCCTCATTAATAAAAGCACTAGCCGTTAACTGCGCCAACACAGACAATCTTTGACTCCCAATTTTCATCTCTCCATTCACCCCAGATGCAGGCGACAAACGCTCAATCTCAGGGCGAGAATCGCCAAAATGACAATCCGACCAATAACTCAACCGCACAGCACCAGCATAGTGAATATCCCCCGTCAAAACAATCACCCGATCGCGCTGCTTAAAAAACTCCGACAACAGCTTCACAAAAGCCAACTCATGAAAATTCCAAGCATCCCCCGCATCGGTATTAAAAACCTTGCCCTGTTCCACATCCCGCCTTTGCACCGCATCGATAATCCACAAACCCACCAAATTTGTCGGCACCACAACCAGCGTCGCTTCGATCGCAAATTCCCCAGTTTTATTCAGCAACTCAGTCTCCCGCAAAGGCTGCTGAATTTGCTCCTCAAAACCTTTGTGAGTCAAAAGCATCGGCGGATCGATCGCATTTTCCAGTGGATAGCCCCGCCAAGTCCGCGTATCGAGCACAATCACCTCGTGCTTAAAACTTCTCACAGTAAAATGCCAACTTAAAACCTCATCATCCCGATCCAAAATCAAAACATCATCATCTAACTTAAATTTCGGCAAATTAGTTTCATTATCAACCGCCGGAATCCCCAAATACCTAGCAGCCTCATCCCAGACACTAACATCAGTCCCCGCCGAATCCGACCACTTTTTAGTAGCTTTTAATAACTTATCTCCTACTCTTCCATCCTCAAACTGTGCGGGGGTATTTCCCCAAGCCTGAAACACAGCATAAGCCAGCAAAGCATTCTGCACCACCAGGCGGCCCAGCGGCTTACCCAATACCCGATAACACCACTCCCGATTCAAATAGCAATCATCGCTAACATCATGATCGTCGCAAATCATATAAGTAGGAATATTAGCCAGCGCCCGCCTGACTCGCCACAAATTGCGACAAAAACCGTCAAGTTCTACAACTTCTCTATCCCAGACTTTTGCCTGCTTAGAATCTTGACAAATATCCTTACCCTTGGGAAAACTATCGCACCACAGCACAGGAGACCAAACTAACAAATACATCGCGCAATATTCGCCCAAACCAAACAAGTGACTTTTAGCCTTATCCGGTTTATTCACCAACATCGCCGTAAAACCGCCAAAATCTCTAGCAATATCGCTGCGAGTCCCCGGCTTTAACTCAATTGGTTTTTTGTATTCAGACTCAGCATCAGACGCTTGCTGAATTGGCGATTCTCTGAAAGTTTCCCTCTCTTGACGAATTACATTTTTCTTTTCCGATTTCTTAGGTATACTGGTACACAAATTCTTTTTTATTTGGGCATCATTCATCAGGGGCAGATTCTCTTCCCAGCCCAATAGTGTATCGCCAGCGTCAGTCAAGGCCCACAGCATCGCATCGGCAACGTCATCGCCGTAAATTTGGTCACCCGTTAAAAACAGTTGGTGGGGCCGGAAATTTGCCATACCTGCAAACTGTTCGATCGAATTATCCAAGATTGGCAGCGCATCTCTGCCGTCTCCGTGGGGCTTGCGACAAGAACCGTGCACTATACGCAAATAGTTTAAATCCCTCGGTGGCAGGGCAAAAGTCGGCAACCCGTGAGCGAAATAACCGATCGTCTGTGGCCCCAAAACTGACAAATCAGCAGCAGTCGGCCACAGACAAGAAAGGAGATTTTCCTGCTCATTTTCTGGGACTCCCACCGACGGCGACTCGCGACTCCCCGCAAACTCAATGTCATAAGCATAAACTTGCCCGGATGTCAAGATATCTCTGTCGATTGGTTTAGCAGTCACGGCCGCTACGTGCAGGTATTTGCCAAGCCGCACAGTAGAACTAGCACCTTGCAGCAACGGCGTACCGACAATTTCACCGGTGCCCCCCTCAGTCGCATAAACCTTGAGTTCGACTTGACGGGGTGCTTTCAAAGCCAGCCAAACTGTTACGCCCCCAGTTTCAACTCGGCGCAAAATCGGGCCTGCAAGAATCAGTGGCAAATGATGAATTCGATGATTTAATGGTGTCCACGACATAGGAATTAAACAAATAAAAATTAAATAACGGGTTTTTGGCAAAGTATCTGTCAGCCGATTTGAGATTTTAGATTTCCTCCATATATCAATCTGGAAGCTTGAACTAGGATCTCAAATTTGGAGTTCACCACTATAGGACTACGTGGCACGGTATCCGTTTCTCGGTTCCTTGTTCCACTTAATTAATGCTAAGTCTGTCAACTCCTGTCCGCCAAATTGTAACAATTCATTAAGGAAATTTAATAATCACTATGCTACAAGAACAAGATTTACAACATTTCTTAGATTCAGTCCCCCAGCTCGCAATTAAACCACCAGCAGCCCCTGTAGAACCCACCAGCGCACCGATCGATCTATCACCTTTAGATCGATCGATCGATCGCCATCCCCTGACAGTGGCTCCAGAAACACCGATCGCCGAAGTATTGGCTCTCATGAACCCGATGCGCGTCTCCTGTCAGCTTTGTAGCGAAAAACAAAAGAATCTTAAGATCCCGGCAAAGCGCAGTTGTGTCATAGTCGTGGAGGACGATCGCCCGATCGGCATTTTCACAGAACGGGATATCGTCAAGCTAAGTACCATGGAAGCTTGTGCGATCGGACTGACAATTGCTGACGTAATGACTCACTCGCCCATTACCCTCAAACAATCCGAGTCTCAAGATATTTTCACCGCTATATTCACCTTGCGCCAGCACTCGATCCGGCACTTACCCGTAGTCGATGACGACTCGCGACTTGTCGGCATCATCACCCGCGAAGCCATTCACGAAGCCCTACAACCAGTGAACTTGCTAGCAAATTTGCGCTGTGCGGGAGATGTCATGACAAAAGAAGTCATTTGTGCGCCAAAGACTGCCTCAGCCCTCGAATTAGCCCAGCTCATGGTCAAACATCGATCGCACTGCGTCGTCATTATCGAAGACCAAATTCAGCATCCACAGCGGATCGTACCAATAGAAAAGTATCAAATCCCGATCGGCATTGTCACCGAGCGCGACATCGTGCAGTTTCACGCCCTCGAATTAAACCTCTCGGAAATCTTGGCGGCGGATGCCATGAGTGCGCCTTTATTTTCCATATCTGCCACCGATTCCCTCTTCCGCGCCCACCAGGAAATGCAGCGCCATTGCGTCTGCCGTTTGGTAGTAGTTGGCAGTCACGGAGAGCTTTTGGGTGTTGTTTCTCTGACAAGTTTGCCGCAAGTTTTCAACCAATCTGAGATGTACGGGACGATCGAGCTTTTGCAGCAAGCAGTAGACGATAGAGCCGCCCAATTGCAGAAAACCAACCAACTTTTACAGCAAGAAATTTTAGAGCGCCAGCGCGCCCAAGAAGCCCTGCACCAAGCTCACGAAGACTTAAAAAAACAAGTTGAAGAGCGCACCGCCCAACTTTTAGAATCAAATAAATTATTAAGACGGGATATTATTAAGCGCCAGCGAGTAGAAGAAGTGCTGCGGAAAAAGCAAACCTGCTTGAAAAATCAAGCCGAGCAATTAGAGCAAACAGTGCGGAAATTGCAGCAAACTCAAACTCAATTAGTCCACACCGAAAAAATGTCTTCTTTGGGACAAATGATTGCCGGTATCGCCCACGAAATTAACAATCCGGTTAATTTTATCTACGGCAATCTTTCCCACACGAGTCATTACATCAAAGAATTAATTCAACTATTAGAACTTTACCAGCAGCACTATCCCGAACCAGTCTCGGAAATTAGGGAAGCAGCAGCAGATATGGAAATCGATTTTTTGGTGGAAGACTTATCTAAGATCGTGTCTTCGATGCAAGTTGGCACCGATCGCATCCGCCAAATAGTCCTGTCAATGCGAAATTTTTCGCGATCGGATCGAACTAGCGTCAAATTCGTTGACATTCACGAGGGACTCGACAGCACTTTATTGATTTTGCAGCACAGGCTCAAAGCTCAAGGCGGACATCCAGGTATTCAAATTATTAAGGAATACGGCAATTTGCCCAGCGTCGAGTGCTGTGGAGGTCAGATCAATCAAGTGTTTATGAATATTATCGCCAATGCTATTGATGCTTTGGATGAAGCAATCCAGAAGGGCCAATGGGGAAAGGGAAAGGCGAAAAATCCACCGCCGTTAATTCCTAGTTCTCCATTGACTATTCCCGCAATTACAATTCGCACTGAAGTTGTTGGCGATGTTGTAGCGATCCGCATTTCCGACAACGGCGGGGGCATACCGGATGAGATTTGCCGGCAACTATTTGACCCGTTTTTTACTACCAAACCAGTCGGTAAGGGTACTGGCTTGGGACTGTCTATTTCCTATCATTTAGTTGTGGAACAGCATGGGGGGCGGCTGGAGTGCGTTTCGGAAGTTGGACTGGGGACTGAGTTTGCGATCGAGATTCCGATCGTCAGAAGGCAGGTGACAGTTGACAGTTGACAGTTGACAGTTGACAGTTGACAGAAGGCAGTTGACAGTTGACAGTTGGCAGTTGTAGGGGCAGTGCCCCCGTGAGAGCCCTCTTAGTTGACAGTTGACAGTTGACAGTTGTAGGGGCGGTGGATGGTGCGGGCGGGCCCTCTTTAAAAAGATGTTTTTTTAAAACAGTGCTGTCCTCGATCGCGTGCTTGATATCAAATCCGGCAGCACCGGAATTATGAGCGTGCGAGCGAGACGATCGCACTGACTTCATCCAAACAGATGATTCCGATACAACCGGAAACGATTTTACACAGCATGGGAGCGAGCACAGCACTACAAAAAACTGACCGCTAACCACTGAAAATTGTATTGCGCGATCGCACTTGCGCCAAGAGTGAAACCCGGTTTCTTCGGAGATTTCTCGTCACAAAATGCAAAACTCGCAGAAACCGGATTTCTAGCCACCGATGCGTCAACTGCCCACTGCCCACTGCCCACTGCCCACTGCCCACTGCCCACTGCCCACTGCCCACTGCCCACTGCCCACTGCCCACTGACAACTGTCGCTCAATTACTAAAAATTCACAATTTTTTACACAACACTCAAAACCCAAGCAAAATCACTCTTTCCTAATCTCAAATCTCAAATCTCAAATCCAAAATCGTCTAATTTTGGCATCCCAGGCCCAATTAACCCAACTTACTTTCCGCTTTGCCTCATCCACTAGCGCCTTTGTTCCCCCTCCACTTACCCCACAAGCCATCAACTGCACCCATCCTAGCCCCAAACCCAAAGACCGAGATTATTTGAGAAGTTAATTTTTGTTTTGTTTTTGTACCTCTTTTTATTAAGAAAGTATTCTAAAACTTAAATAAAATCTAAAATATTTATAAAAATAGATTTGTAAATCAAAAAACCAGCTAAGATGCCCAAAGATGCAAAATAAATAGAATTACTAGCATTTTCATTTCGAGGGCCCCTTTCTTTTCCTCGTAACTTAGCTAATAATGCTTTCAACGAGCTTTCAGCACAGCCAACTCCAAACTTGACAAGAATGGGATTGCGGTAAGGGCACTGGAGGAAAGGTTATTGCATTGGGGCGATCGCAACATCAAAGCGTAAAACCCCAGCCCGATCGTTTTGATAGAAACCTATAGGAGAAAAAAAGAGTGAAACTCGCAGTTTACGGAAAAGGTGGAATTGGCAAATCGACAACAAGCTGCAACATCTCCGTTGCCCTAGCCAAACGCGGCAAGAAAGTTTTGCAAATCGGTTGCGATCCAAAGCACGACAGCACATTTACCCTCACGGGCTTCTTGATCCCCACAATTATTGACACCCTTCAGGAAAAGGATTATCACTACGAAGACGTTTGGCCAGAAGATGTCATCTACAAAGGCTACGGCGGCGTTGACTGCGTAGAAGCAGGCGGCCCGCCCGCAGGAGCTGGTTGCGGCGGCTACGTAGTCGGAGAGACCGTTAAACTGCTCAAAGAACTCAATGCCTTCGAGGAATACGACATCATCCTGTTCGACGTGCTCGGCGACGTAGTGTGTGGCGGTTTTGCCGCCCCATTGAACTACGCCGACTACTGCATGATTGTTACCGACAACGGATTCGACGCATTATTTGCAGCCAACCGCATCGCCGCCTCAGTTCGCGAAAAAGCCCGCACTCACCCGTTGCGCCTCGCCGGTCTAATTGGCAACCGCACCTCCAAGCGCGATTTGATCGACAAGTACATCGACACCGTACCCATGCCAGTGCTGGAAGTCCTGCCGCTAATTGAAGACATCCGCGTTTCTCGCGTCAAAGGCAAAACTTTGTTTGAGATGGCCGAGTCTGACCCATCCCTCAACTACGTCTGCGATTACTACCTCAACATCGCCGACCAAATTTTGGCAATGCCCGAAGGAGTAGTGCCCAACGACACGCCCGATCGCGAATTATTCTCCTTGTTGTCAGATTTTTATCTAAATCCTGTGCAACCGGTGGTCAAGAAGGAGGAAGATGAGCTAGACCTGATGATGGTTTAATAGGTCTAGCGATCAGGATGAGGATAAAGAGGTTATGGCTTTTTTTGATACTTTTTCAGTTGCTCTCAAACAGAAGTGGTTGGACTACTACCAGGCAAATCGGACTTGGCTGCTCCTGCACATGACGGCTGACAACACGGTCGCCACACCCGACGGCGGGAAAAGGCCTGTTTCTTACCTCATCCTGGGAATTGCGGCTGCCCTGGAGCCGGAACTCCAGCAATTAATGCTGCCCTTCTCAAAACTCAAGCCGGATGCAGATAGCCTGATCGAAGTCTTGGGTCTAAATTTTGACCCGGATCTAGCACTAGGTATGCCTTCAAGTACCGTGCCACAAATGGCCGGTCAACCTCCAACTGCAACTGCTGCACCCGCAGCCGCTCCAACTGCAACTGCTGCACCCGCAGCCGCTCCAACTGCAACTGCTGCACCCGCAGCCGCTCCAACTGCTGCACCCGCAGCCGCTCCAACTGCCGCTCCCACTGCAACTGCTGCACCCGCTGATGCCAAATCTAATAAATTAGGCGGTGCGGCCCTAACAGCAGCCGGAGTAGTCGCCGGAGTCGCCGGAGTCGCTGGTCTGGCTGCTGCTGCTAACGCACTGAGACCGGATGAGGAAGAAGCAGTCTCTGACTTCGACATGGACGAGGACGAGGCAGAAGCAGTCTCTGACTTCGACATGGATGAGGATGAGGAAGAATCTGTCTCCGACTTCGACATGGACGAGGATGAGGAAGAATCTGTCTCCGACTTCGACATGGACGAGGATGAGGAAGAAGAAGCTTCGGCTTTGGACGGTCTCGACCTCGATGATGAGGAAGACGGCATATCTGGCTTCGATATGGGCGAGGATGAGGAAGACGCCATATCAGACTTCGATATGGGCGACGACGAGGAAGATGAAGCCTCAGCTTTGGGCGGTCTCGACCTTGATGATGAGGAAGATGAAGCCTCAGCTTTGGGCGGTCTCGACCTCGATGATGAGGAAGATGAAGCCTCAGCTTTGGGCGGTCTCGACCTTGATGATGAGGAAGATGATGGCTCAGCTTTGGGCGGTCTCGACCTTGATGACGAGGAAGATGAAGCCTTAGGCTTGGGTGGTCTCGACCTCGACGATGAGGAAGATGAAGCCTCAGAATTTGGGACTTTGACCTCTGGGGATCTCGAAGCGGGGATATCCGATCCGTTTGGGGAAGAAGATGCAGAGTTTGTCGCCGAAGCAATACCCGATCCGTTTGGGGCAACGACCTCAGATGACCTAGATATGGATCTGGGCGACTTGGACGAAGATGGTCTTGACGATTTCTCTGTATCTGATGACGATGACCTCGACGAACTCGGACTAGACGATTTGGGGGAAGCAACTACCGGAGATCCTGATGAAGATGATTTAGATGCTCTAGGTCTCGGTGATTTGGATTCTGATGATGAGGATGAAGAGATTTCGGGCTTTTTGTCGGATTTTAAGTAAGGTTGTTGCGATCGCCAAATTTTATCCCAGTCTGGAGTTTTCCCGCCTATTTGTGAGTTGTGAGTTGCGAGTTGTTAAATTTTAATTAACTCAAACTCACAACCACCAAAATGGTTTTTAGCTTAGCTAGACAGGTGGGAATCCCCAGCCCATAATCTTTGATTTGGGGTGGGATGAAAGACGTGCGAGGATATGAGCGACCCTCCAAGCGATGTTGAGCGTAGCCAACCAATAATGGAGGGTGGCGACGAGACGAGCACTCCTCCGTAATAATTGCGGTAAAATACTCATACCTTAGATCAAAGAATAACAATCTGGGTCTAAGTCAAAAGTTTTGATGTGACAAGTGGGGCGGGACGTGTTCCTCACTATAAAACGCCGTAGAGGGAAACGATTGGAGTACCTTGAAGGAAGATCTTGATATCCTTGACCGGACTCAGATGCCTACAACATACCGCTTGCGGTTGGTGTAGGAGCGTCACCGAGTTGAAAAACACTAAATCCCTGCTGTGAGGGATTACCAGCCCTCGCGCAGAATTTTTGAGCTGGAATTTTAGATGCTGCTGCTGCGAAAATATTCAGTTTGCTGCATCTATTTTTCACAGGAATTACGCCAAAACCAGGTATTTCTATTATTGTTCTGCGATCGTGCGATCGCCAAATACAGGTATTTCCTCGCTAACTATAGCCTGGGAAAGTTCCAGACGAAAAACAATTTAAATGGAGAACATTTGAAATATGACTGCAATTACGACTACTGAGCCAGAAGCCTTAAACTTTGAATGCGAAACTGGTAATTATCACACATTTTGTCCGATTAGCTGCGTAGCTTGGCTTTATCAAAAAATTGAAGATAGCTTTTTCCTAGTCATCGGTACCAAAACTTGCGGCTACTTCTTGCAAAACGCCATGGGCGTGATGATTTTTGCCGAACCGCGCTATGCGATGGCTGAGTTGGAAGAAGGCGACATTTCCGCTCAATTAAACGATTTCGATGAGTTGAAACGACTGTGTTTGCAAATTAAGCGCGATCGTAACCCCAGTGTAATCGTCTGGATCGGCACCTGCACCACCGAAATCATCAAAATGGACTTGGAAGGCCTAGCACCCAAGCTCGAAGCCGAAATTGGCATTCCCATCGTCACAGCCCGCGCTAACGGCTTAGACTACGCTTTCACTCAAGGCGAAGATACCGTTTTAGCCGCGATGGCTGCTAAATGCCCTGAGAAAGCGCCGGTGATGGAATCTCAAAAAGTAGAACGCAATGCTATCTCTCAACTGCTGAACTTCGGCAAGAAAAAAGAGGAAGTTGCAGCAGATGAATCCGAATATGTCAAGCACACACCGCTGGTACTTTTCGGTTCCTTGCCCGACCCGGTTGTGACTCAGCTCACCTTAGAATTGAAGAAGCAAGGCATCAAAGTTTCCGGTTGGCTGCCTTCCAAACGCTACACTGAATTGCCAGTTTTGGAAGAAGGTTATTATGTATCCGGCATGAATCCGTTCTTGTCCCGTACCGCTTCGACGTTGATGCGCCGTCGTAAGTGTAAGCTAATTGGTGCACCATTCCCGATCGGGCCTGACGGAACCCGCGCCTGGATTGAAAAGATTTGCTCAGTGTTAGGAATCGAACCCAAAGGTTTAGACGAAAGAGAAGCGCAAATCTGGGCAGGTTTAGAAGATTACCTGCAAATAATTCGCGGCAAATCAGTCTTCTTCATGGGCGACAATTTGTTGGAGATTTCTTTAGCACGTTTCTTGATCCGCTGCGGCATGACTTGTCCCGAAATCGGCATTCCTTACATGGACAAGCGCTATCAAGCCGCGGAATTGGCTTTGTTAGAAAAGACTTGTCACGAGATGGGAGTTCCCACTCCTCGGATTGTCGAGAAACCAGACAATTACAATCAGCTACAGCGGATTTACGAGCAAAATATCGACTTAGTGATTACCGGTATGGCCCACGCTAATCCTTTGGAAGCGCGCGGGATTAATACTAAATGGTCAGTTGAGTTTACTTTCGCACAGATTCACGGCTTTGGAAATGCGCGAGATATTTTGGAGTTGGTGACTCGTCCCCTGCGCCGGAATAATTCGCTGAAGGATTTGGGTTGGGGTGATTTGGTGAAGAAAGAAGCTAAGGTTTAATTGCTTTTAGCTAAGATATAGCGCTTCTCAGAAAGATGAGGTATGTTGTTGGGCTTCAGCGCTCTTAGTCTAAGCGATTATACAAGCTGCCAGTTATACCTCATCTTTTTGAGAAAGGCTATAGTAAGGTGGGCGTTGCTCACCTTATTTTTTGACGAACCGCTGATGGTGGCAAATCAACGCAGATGAACGCGAATGAAAAGTGCGATCGCACTTTTCAATTAGAATAAGACTTGCGCATAAATACCAAAGAAACCGGGTTTTTTGCCGTTTTGTCGGCTGTAACGCGTATTCTCGTGAAAAACCCGGTTTCTGACCACCCGTGCGTCCAGGACTATAGAAGATGAAAGTCAAGCTTAAATCTCTAGACTATTACTTGAGTCTTAAATATCCTATCAGTTTTTATCCAGAATCCGAAGGTTATACAGCTATAATAAAAGACCTTCCTGGTTGTATGTCTCAGGGTGAAACTTTGTCCGAAGCGATGGAGAATATTCAGGAAGCTAGGGAATTGTGGATAGAGACTGCTTATGAGTGTCAAGATGAGATTCCTTTACCTGCAACCGAAATTGAGTATAGCGGAAATTTATCGTTGCAAATTCCAAAATCGCTGCATTTGAGTTTAGCAGAAAAAGCGGAAAGGGAAGGAGTTAGTCTTGACCAGTACATTCTGGTTGTGTTAAGTAAAGCAGGCTAAAAGATAATATGGATACCAGTGATCTTATTATTCAAGGAATTTATTATTATATGCAACGCAACTACGGCGAAGCTCTTGAATGCTTTAACCAAGCCATCATTAACGACGATATGAACTGCGTCCAAGCCTATCACTACCGAGGTTTGATTCGCAGGCGACAAACAGATAAGCAGGAAGCTATTGAAGATTTACAGCAAGCGGCAAAGCTCTTAAACGATAAAGAATACACGACTATATCCAATAATTTACAAACATTTATTGACCAATATTGTTTTAAAAAGATTGAAAATGTAAAATCAGATTATAGTGAACAAAGTTGGATATTTCATAATGAAAACTGGTATGAGTGCTATGACGATCTGGTAGACGCTTTTCCCCATGAATTTATGTCATCTGGCGATATAAATTGTTTAAGACAAGACGCTGATGCGTATATAGAAGAAGAGTTTGAAAAACTAGAGCGCTGGCTTTCTAGGCAACTAAAACATAGTCAGGTTTTGCAGAAGAAGCGTATTAACAATGCGAAGTTCGATCCGGAGCAATTGCAAAGCAACAACTTGCCATTATGCAACTCCCATGAAGCGATCGCCCAAGCTATGGAAATTAGTGTTAAAGGATTGCGCTTTCTAGCTTTTTCCCGCAAAAAATATCATTATATCCGCTTCCAAATTCCAAAAAAAACTGGGGAAAATAGGAAAATATCAGCACCGACACACTTGTTAAAGAAAACTCAAAAGTGGATTCTTGAGAATATTTTAGAAAAAATCCAACTACACGATGCTGCTCACGGTTTTCGCCTTAAACATTCTATAGTTACTAATGCAGAGCATCATGTAGGAAAAGAAGTCATAATCAATATCGACCTCAAAGATTTTTTTCCTTCTATTTCCTATATACGAGTTAAGGGACTTTTCAAATCATTCGGCTATTCGGAAACTGCCTCAACAATTTTCGGTTTGATTTGTACTGAGCCGAAAATTAAAGAGGTTGAATTGAACGGTAAAACAGAATTATTACTTTCGTGGACTAAACGATACTTGCCACAGGGAGCACCAACAAGCCCAGCAATTACAAATATTCTGTGTCGCAGGCTGGATCGGCGATTATATTCGATGGCGAAACAATATGGTTTTGATTATACTCGGTATGCTGATGACCTAACTTTTTCTGCTTCGGGTGAGAGTCTCCGCTATATCTTTAATATCTTCCAAAACACCAGGTTTATTGTTGAGCAAGAAGATTTTGAGATTAATGAACAGAAAACTAAAGTTATTCGTAGATATCAGCAGCAGAAAGTTACTGGTATTGTAGTTAATGAAAAACTTAATGTTTCAAGAGAACAGCTAAAAAAATTTCGTGCTGTTCTTTATCAAATTGAGAAAGACGGTCTGGAAGGTCACAAATGGGGACAGTCTGAGGATATAATCGCATCAATAGAAGGTTTTGCCAATTTTGTCTCGATGGTCAATCCTGAAAAAGGTGCTAAATTCAAAGAACAAATTAACAGAATTAAAGATAAATACGGGTGCCAGAAAGAGCCTAATATTTATAATATTAGTCAAGAAATTATGAATCCATCAGATATAGTAGCTTTGATTCATACTAAAATTAAGGAATTGAGATATTCCAAAAAAGTTAGGCAGATATATTTGAATAAAATTTACAATAAGCAATCGCTGCAACAGTTAACAGACGAAGAACTATTAGAATTGCTGGGTGACTTGACAACTTGGTCATCAGTAGATTCTGGCAGAAGAATGATCAATTTCGTGAAAAAATATATAGGATTAAGCTGCGAATATATCAGACATGATACTCCCGCTCGGGAGGATCTGAATGAATTTTAAAGGTAAGCGATCGCATTGTTTACTAAAATGGTTGTTATATATTGCTTAAATGTTATACTTTGATAGTCACGCGCTGCTGTAACTCATGCAAAACAGCCTTGCATTTCGGGCGGTGGATCGCCGCCCATACGTTTAAGCTACCTCCTAGTCGCCTGACCTACGGGCTTTCGGCGAATTGCCCAGTTACTTACTGACTAACTTTTTAAGTGATTGGATGTCTTTTTTGCGAAGGGGCAACTTGATAGCAGCAGCGCGTGATATTTTTTTAACAGTTGTCTCTACAGAAAGTGCGATCGCCTGTTACAACTAATTTTTAGGTGGCGAGAAAATTCCTAAGAATAGAAAATCGCGATTACTTACGGGATAGCTCCGCTTCACGCCCTTTTGTCCCAACCCTTCCAGAATACCGGGCCAGAGACCTGTAGATCGATCGCACAAAACGCCGCCTATAATCTAAACTAGCCCCACACTCTCATCAATTGAGAAACCGCCATGAGTCAAGATAAGGAAAAAATCAGCTATTCAGAGAAAACAGAACGCCTCAGAGTCATCGCTCAGTTTATCAAAACCGTGACACCGATGATTTGGACAGTTGTAATTCTAGTAGTCATCATTCCCCTACTAGGCAACTTTCTCATCTCCCAGTCGCTCACAAATACTGCAACCACAACCGTTGTAGTCTCCCCGCCCCACGACTTCAGCAAAGTCAACCAAGACATTAAAAACGCCATCCAAAAAGCCCATACAACAGCCGAGACTTTCGCATCAAAAGAATTGGACAAATGGGAAACCGAAGTAATAGCACGAGTAGACAATAGCTTCCTCGATTGGTACTTCGATTACTTCAATCAAAAAAAGATGGAGTTTACAGTCCCTTTCAATTTCGTCAAATCAGCCGTACTCAACCGATTTGACATGAATGCAGCATCTCGTGCGGTTTCCGAAAAATTAACCGAAGACTTCCAAAGAGAATTTGCTAACCGCGTGCTGGTTCCCAAAAACGCTCAACTCAAATTTCAATTAATCACTCAAGATACTGCCAACTTGTACATAGCCGAAGTCAGCAAAAATGTCAAAGTAGTTCAAAACAATTATAACATCCCACAAGTACAGTGGGACAAATATCTGAACGATATTGCCACCACAATCAGCGACAAAGGAAGCATCTCAAATTTATCCTTAAAAGCATTGGTTGGTGGCAGCGGTTACTTAATTGCTAAACCATTAATATTGGGAGTAGCAACCAAAGTCGGCAGCAAAGTTACAGCAAAAGTTGCCAGCAAAGCCGCCGCCAAAGTAGCAACAAAAACAGGCGGTACAGTTGCAAGTCAGCTTGGAGTAGGTTTAATCGACCCGATTGTCGGCATCGGGATTATTATCTGGGATTTGTGGGATTACAATCATACAGTCACAGTAGAAAGACCAATTTTGCGCGAACACATTGTAGAATACTTGAAAGATGTGAAAAAATCCCTGCTCGCACATCCTGAAACCGGAATCATGGCAGCAATTTATCAGTTAGAAAGCGGCATTCTCAAGTCACTTTCATAAGCGGTAACTCCCTAGGTTTGCCAGCAAATTTCTCTAGCCAATCATAGCATCATCTATGAACAAAATTCCTGCTAAAAACGAAAGCCGGGAAATGCTGAAATGGCTGAACCGAAATTGCCAGCACTTGCAACAGTATGCCCATCAATATATTGCTTATTTATAATGCTAACGGTATTATCTAAAACAGTGAAAACTTGCGCGAAATTTTACAGTTAGCTGAAGCATCAGGAGAGATTTTTTCAATTTACTTAGTTCCGGGTTTTACTAGCTCTATTGTGATTTTACCGATTTATTTCAGCACTGTCAGCACCCATGAGTGGTCGCCTACCTATCAAGTAAATCTCAAGCATAAAGAGCTAGTCATGAATGCTACTATGGTAGTAGATTCAGGAGCAGATTTTAGTATAATTTCATTGAAAGCAGGTCAAGATTTGGGATATGCTTTAGCCGATGGAGAACACATATCAATATGTCAAACAATTGGGGGTAACAGTTGAGTATGTTTTGCGACAGATTGAAATGACAATTGACGGATATAATTTGATGGTTCCTACTGCTTGGATACAAAATAACACAGCAGATGTCATGCTTTTAGGAAAAGAAGTTGTGTTCGATAAGTTTAATATTGAATTTCGGCAAGCTGATTTTAAAAAAGAATACAACAATACTCTTGTCCCCCCCCTTAGCAAGGGGGGGTTAGGGGGGGTCAAAGATTGTTGCACGATTTTAGAGAAATGGTATTACCAAACGTGAAGATGCTCTCGGCCTTTAATTATATAGCCTTTCTCAAAAAGATGAGGTATAAATGATAGCTTATACAAGCACTAAACTAAGATAGGGCTGAAGCCCAACAACGTACCTTATCTTTCCAATCGCCATTATATCACGTCCTCAAAAATAGTTTCAACCTCGTAAACACCACCACAATTAACGCTAAAACCGCTGTATATCCAAAGCCCCTCAAAAAACCCATAAACGGATCGGTGGAAGTCATCTCAATAATCACAGGTTCCCATTCATTTAATACCAGAATCGGCCAGATAATATTGGCAAATCCCGCATACCCAATCATCGGATTCACCCCGTTATCAATAAACAACTGCAAAAACCATCTCTTCTGAAACACATCAATAATTATCATCAACCCAATTAACAGAAAAATCGCCATTCCAGTCGTTACAAAAAAGTAACTCATCGTCGCCGAATCTTTCTTAATTCCGCCTTCATAAGGCTCAAACAGCAAACCCAGAACCAGCCAATAAAAACCCCATTTGTAAAGGCGGTTCAATACATTTTCCGTGACATTCCGAGGCTTTCTCAACAAAAACAAACCGCACAAACACAGTACCACCGTCACTAATGAAACCTGCCACACCAATCTAGCTTGCAGTCCAACTAACAAAACTAAATTGACAGCAAACATCAAAATCATAATGCTAAAATAGCGCCAACTCTTCCAGCTAGCATAAATCGCCTCTTCCGGCGAACGATACTCTATCCACCTTCCAAGCAAATCTCCAACAATCGTACCAGGAATCACTACAAACAAATACTTTAAATAATCAAATTGAAACAGCCAAGGTGCAGGAGAGTACAGCCAAACTAGCTTAATCCAACCGTCAGCATGAGAAGACAGCCGCGCCGCCAACAGCAAACCCAAAAATCCGACTCGCAACCACACATTTGAACGCGTAAACAGCCAAATTATAGAACCAAAAACTGCTACATTTGCAAGTACCATCAAGATAATATCGTTGCGTTCAAAAGAAATTCCCCTACCATCGGGATATTTGATATGAGAGATGAAGCCAATCCCCGCACTCCAACCAACAACTGTCATCCCTCGCCACAGCCAAGTTGACCATTTTTTGGGCCAGCGAACGTACATTAAAAATAATAGAAAAAAACCGCACAAAGCCAGCCACCACTTTTGCGGGCTTGGTTCGTCTGGATTAATTGTAGTCGGGCGAATGTGCTGGAGAAATATCGCAAATGACGCTAACAAAAAGCCTCTTTGCAAAATAGAGAAAATCACTTTTTTTGTATCCCCTCCCTTGGCGATGCGGCGCGACAAAGCTAGCGGTATCGCGGCGCCCATTGCAAACAAAAAGAAGGGGAAAACTAAGTCAACCCAGGTTAATCCTGGTAGCTTATTATTAAAAATATGGTCTGGTGGTGGTAATTGGGCGTGATACATCCACGCTGGTAAGGTTTTGCGGGCTATTGTACCTGATAAAACCATTGCTAATACTGCTAGTCCGCGCAGCGCATCAAGGGCGTCGGCGCGTTGGGAAACGGCAGCAATTGCTAAGGTTTTTTGGTTTTCGATGCTATTTTGTGATTCCGATGTTGCGTGTTCCAATGCACTCACCAATTCTTCATTGAATAACTGTAAAAGCTGTATATAGCCTTTCTCACAAAGATGAGGTATGGCTGATAGCTTATATAACGGCTGAAACTAAGAGGGCTGAAGCCCAACAACGTACTTCATCTTTGCTCAGAAAGGCTATAGCTTATTTTTTGCCAATTAGTTTGTGCAACCAGCTTCCTGAAGCTAGTCTGCTGAGTCTTTCTGCGGAGTGCTTTTTGTTGACTGTTAATCTCGAAATCCGGTATTTATTGGGTGGAAAAAACCGCAATTTTAATTTGAGACTGTCGTACAAGTATCCTGATGAGAAGTATTTGACGAGGTATTTGTCAACTTGTTTGTTGACGGCGCCAAAGGGGTAGGCTATGTGAGACGCAACTATTTGATTTGGATCTAAGTCTTTGGTGCATTTTCTGAGTATAATTTGGTCTTGAGATAGTTCTCTGTCTAATGCTGTCATAGAAATCTTTGTAAGATTTTCGTGGTTCAGTCCGTGGGATTGAATATCATAAAAACCTGTTTGCATTCCGTCTCTTAAGTCTTGACAAGTTACCTTTTTTATGAGTGAGTCTTGACGACCTAAGAAGCCGGAGTTGACAAATACAACTACTTTAGTTTTTCTGCCATATTTATTTTCGAGTCTTTGTAAAATCGGGAGCAAGTGCGTATAAATGCTTTTGTTGCCATCGTCAAAGGTAATCATAACTTTTTTGCGATCGCCATATTCACTCGGCACCGGCTTTTTGGGATTGGCGATGAAATACTCGTAAAGCTCTTGGGTTGACAAAAACCAATAGTTCTGCCTAACTAAGTCATCTAAAAATGGTTCCAAGTTTTGCTGGCTGTAGTCGCCGGGAAAGTCTCGCCGCTGCGGCGGTATTTCCTGGGGATTCCGCAAATCTACTATATCGTGAAAGCCGAATATCGGAATTTCTACTGTGATAATTTCTAAGATTGCTTGATAGGTGATGAAAGTTAGGAGGAATGCTAGTAAAAATCTAATAATACGTTTTTTTCGGGGCGTCATACCGGGTTTAAAATACTCGGGCCATTTGTTAACTAAATAATTTATCATTGACAATTACAACCTCATAAGGTATATAGTTCAGGCGGTAGTATGACGGTTTTTCCAGTTTAGATGTTGGGAGTGTCTAGATTGTCGATCGCCCGTGTCGCCCCTAAAGATGAGCTAGGCCAAGTCTAGCATGATACAATTTATGGCGATCGTACTTTTCCCGCAGCACCCCCTTAAAACTTGACAAGATTTATTTTTGGCTAACTTTTTTACACAGAAAGAATTGGTTGAAAGCCCCAACCCCTTGAGGGAGAAATTAAAATCGGACTATTCATTACTCCATCCCTCTTCCTTTTAGGTAGAGGTCGCTCTCTTGGAGAGACTGTCACTTGTCAACTGTCAACTGTCAACTGTCAACTGTTGAAACGTGATGTCCTGTACTTGTGATTTCTTGCCCGAGGTGGTAGCATACTTCTGCGAAAGCCCGACGATCGAACAACAATGATGAAAATCGAAGTAATTCTGCCTGTTTACAACGAAGCAAATTGCATAGAGCAAACCTTTGACAGAATTTTAGAATTTTCTCAAAAAAATCATGCTTACAATTTTATCATTGTTAATGACGGCTCCACCGACAATACCCTAGAAATTATAGACAATAAACTCAAAGATTTCCCCACACATCACATCAAACTAATTTCTTACAGCAACCGTCAAGGTAAAGGGTATGCCGTCAAAAAAGGATGCGAATATGCAGACGCAGACTGCATTTGCTTCATGGATGGCGACTTAGCATACTCCCTCGAACATCTCGAACCCTTAGTAGAAAAATTAGAAAAATTTGATGTCGTAATTGGTTGCCGCAATCTCGATCGAGAAAACTTCCGAAATCTTACCTTACTTAGAAAAATAGCCGGCAAAATATTTAACTTTATTTCCCGAGTTATCCTCAATTTAAAATATAAAGATATGCAAGCTGGACTCAAAGGCTTCAAGAAAATACCAGCCAAACAAATATTTAAAAGACAAACACTTACCGGGTTTTCCTTTGATGCAGAACTGCTTTTCTTAGCCAAAAAGAAAGGATATACAATTGGTGAGATACCAGCCAGAGTTTCACAAGAACATCTCTACAAACTTTCTCAAGTCAATATATTGAAAGATTCCCTAAAAATGCTGAGCTGCTTGTTTAAGATTAGATCCAACGACCGCGCAGGCTACTATGAATAAATCAATATTGTTGAGTTTCGATCTAGAAGAATTTGACATCCCCGAAGAATACGGTCAACACCTGGAAGAGGAAATAAAATTTGAAATATCTAGCCGAGGATTGTCAAATATTATAGCACTTCTTGACAGATTAGAGATTAAAGCCACATTTTTTGTGACAGCCAACTTTGCACTCCACCACCGAGACACAATCAAGGAACTCTCAAAACATCACGAAATCGCCTCCCACGGCTTTTACCACTCTCAATTTTGCGTCGAAGATTTGCAAAAATCTAAGCTAACCCTAGAACAAATAACCAATACTCAAGTCACCGGATTCAGAATGGCAAGACTTCAGCCAGTTGACGATATAGAAATAGAAAAGGCAGGGTACGAATACAACTCATCCATGAATCCCACTTACATTCCCGGTAGATACAACAATCTCTCTAAACCCAGAACGGCATATTATACGAATCAATTACTGAATCTTCCCATATCAGTGACTCCTCTGATCCGATTTCCGTTATTTTGGCTGAGCTTTAAAAACTTTCCTCTGTCAATGATACAATTAGCCACCAAGCTAACGCTAGAAACAGATTCGTATCTCAATATCTACTTTCACCCGTGGGAATTCACAGATATTTCCGAGTTTAAATTACCCGGTTACGTCAAAAAAGACTCAGGCGACAAAATGGTTGACAAACTTGAAAAATACCTGGAAATTCTGAAAACTCAAGGTAAATTTATTTCTATTTCCGAATTCAAACACAACTTCAGTCAATCTCAGAAAAAATATCGGGTTCAGTAAAAACTATGAAATTTAAACCTATTGATTCCTGGAACAGTCAAACAGGATTGCGTCAAGCTACAATCCTAGCAACTATATTTTTTATAATAGTTTTAACTTTTAGTATCATCCGTTACGAAAGCTTTTTATCCACCTACGATCACGGTCTCTTTAACCAAGTATTTTGGAACAGCGTACACGGGCGATTTTTTCAAAGTTCAATGTCATCAGCCGCCTCTAGCGCCTCGCTGATAGACCGACAACTGTCATACCCATCTTACATCCATTTAGGGCAACACTTTGTCATCGATTTTCTGATTTGGCTGCCGATTTATGCTTTGTTTCCATCTCCTGTCACCCTGATTGTTCTGCAAGTAGGTTTAATTGCTGCCGCCGGAATAGTGCTGTATTTCTTAGCAAGACACTATCTATCTGTTCCGATGTCAGTAATGATAGTTGCTAGCTATTACGGAGCAAATGGTGTCATCGGCCCGACGCTGGGAAATTTTTACGAACACTGCCAGATTCCTCTATTTATGTTTAGTTTGCTCCTAGCTTTAGAAAAGCAGCGCTGGTGGCTGTTTTGGCTGTTCGCAGTGTTAACATTAGGTACTCGCGAAGATGCTGGAATTAGCTTGTTTGGCATCGGATCGTATTTAATTGTCAGCCGTCGCTACCCTCGTGCTGGCATGGCTTTGTGCGCGCTGAGTTTTAGCTATGTGGTGTTTATAACTAATACAATTATGCCGAGGTTTTCGGTTGACAATTCCCGCTTGTACATAGCAAGTTACTTTAGTAAATTTGTCAAAACAGAGAATCCGTCAACACTAGAACTGTTGTGGGCAATTATCACTCAACCTCAGATAATTATTGAAGTATTTTTCAAGGATGCAAGCAGGCGGATTTTATATATTTTCGGTCATTGGTTGCCGCTAGGATTTGTGCCTGCGATTGCTCCTAGTGCCTGGTTGATGACTATTTTTCCTTTGCTGGTTCTGTTGCTGCAAGTTGTTAATAAGTCGGCTACTTCTATCAACACCCGCTACACATTTGCGATCGTTCCGGGGTTGTTTTATGGTACAATCCTGTGGTGGTCGCAAAATCAAGGTAAATTTAAACCAAGGTTCCATCGCTTCTGGATTGGATGTATTGGTTTGTCGATCGTACTTACCTACACTTCTAATCCGAGTAAAGCTTTGTATTCTATTTCTCCTTATTCTTTCCAACCTTGGGTTTATCAATCTTTGCCTGCTCAACTGGGCCATGCAGCTAATGTCAAAAAAGTCTTGAGTTTGATTCCCCAAGATTCTAGTGTTTCTACTAGCGGTTATATAGTTTCTCACCTTTCTGGTCGCCGAAATCTGATTCGTTTAGAGGTGATGCAGATGAAAGATGAAGAGGGAAAAGTGGTCGATGTCGATTATGCGCTGTTAGATTTGTGGCAGTTGAAGCAAAATAATTTGAAAGCTGAGGTTGACCGAGGTAGAGTTCGGGGGGGAGTGCGTTTTACCGATGCAGCTCTGCGGAATGGCTTGTACGGAATTGCTGAAGTATTGGACGGGGTGGTTTTGGTTCAAAAAGGGATTACTTCTAAGCCGGAAGTTTTGGCGGCTTGGTCGAAATTGCGGCAGGAAATTCAACCGTTGATGAAATAGTCGGAAGAAATCGATCGCCCACAACGCGATCGCCCACAACGACTAAAATCAAATAAAATTGCCAAAAGGTCGATCGACCCCCGCAGCTCGGCTGTATTTGGATTCAAGGTTTGCTATACTCCAGAATATAGACACATATTAACCTTTGGAAAATCAATAGGCCGGAGCTATGACATCCTATGCAACCTCTACAGCAAGAGCCGAGATGAGTGAGATCCGGCGCTTGAAAAATATACTGCCCCCAGAACTCCAAAGTTGGGTAACAGTAGAAAAAACAATAGAAGTTAATCCCACCCTAATCCGTAGCGAAGAGATAGGCAAAGACCAGGTAGAAATACAGATAGACCTGATCCGCTGGGAACAGCTAGCAATGGATCAGCGCAACCTCCTATTTTGGCATGAAGTCGCCCGCATCCAAAACGACACCATCCCCAGAGACGGTTGGGAAATGGCGGCTCTGGCGATCGGTTTAGGCGGCGCCGTCGGCGAACTTTGGGTGCAAGATGGCTTGCTACTGGTATTGGCCCTAGCCCTGTGCGGCGTCTCTGGCTGGAGACTTTACCAAAAAAATAACGGAGATAAAAGCTTAAAAGAAGCAATAGACGCTGACGAAAAAGCTCTCACCCTCGCCACTCGCTTCGGCTACACTCTGCCAAACGCTTATAAAAGCCTCGGTAGCGCCTTAAAAACCTTAATCGAGCAAACCTCCAAAAAAACTCAACGGGCTAAATACGAAGCTCGTCTCCAGGCCCTGAAACGCAACGCAGCCAAAGCCAAAGCCAAAGTCCAACCCATCAGCCGCGAAACCTCCCAGTCAGAAAACGTCTACAATTCTTGAGCTACCAGAAAATTGGGGTTAGAGCCTCCCCCTTAAGCGGGGGACTTTCTCCATATTTTTAGAGGAAGTCAGGCATTCCTACGATCGATGTGTTATGCCGAGGAACAGGAGGAAATTAAGATGCTTGTTCTCGAATTCAAGGCTTACGCAAAACTATGTTAGTTTCAGGCAGTAGATGAAGCAATTAGAATTTGTCAATTCATTCGCAACAAATCGATCCGACTGTGGATGGATGGTGGGGCTAAATCTTGGTTAGATCTTTCTAAGCATTGTGCAATTTGGGCAAAAAAAATTGACCGGAGCAAATAAGTTAGGTGCGATCGCTTTCGCAGGCTAGTGCAGAAAGAGCATGGGCTAGTATTTCCCGCTTTTATGATAATGTCAAAAAAGGCATTAAAGGCAAAAGAGTTGGGTTTCCTAAATTCCAGAAAGACTGTCGTTCTGTTGAGTACAAAATTAATTCTTGGAAGCTTTCGTTCGATAGGAAATCAATCACCTCTACCGATAAGTGTGGAATTGGTAGACTGAAGTTAAAAGGTACTCGTGACTTAAATTTTTATCAACTCTTCCCAAATTAAGCGAGTACGGTTGGTTAAACGAGCAGATGGATATTATGTCCAGTTTTGCATCTCTATAGACCGACTAGAAACCGCTCCAATGACAGGTAAAACAATTGGACTAGATGTCGGTTTGAAAGAGTTTTACACTGATTCAAATGGCTTCATGGTTCCCAACCCTAGATTTCTGCTCAGAGCTGAAGCACGATTAAAACGTGCTGGGCGTCTAGTAAGTCGGAAGGTAAAAGGCGGGTCAAACCGCCGCAAAGCTAGAGCGATTTTAGGTAAGCGACATCTCAAAATAAGTAGACAGCGTAAAGACCATGCAATTAAGCTTGCAAGGTGCGTAATCACATCAAACGATGTAGTGGTTTACGAAGATTTGAGAGTGTCTAACCTGGTGAAAAATCATTGTCTGGCTAAGTCAATAAGCGATGCTTCTTGGTATCAGTTCAGAGTGTTATTAGAATATTTTGGAAAAGTGTTTGGTCGGATCACCATTGCGGTAAATCCTGCTTACACGAGTCAAGAATGCAGTAATTGTGGGGAAGCCGTTAAAAAATCTCTCTCCACTCGAACCCATGATTGTCAGTGTGGATGCGAGATGGATAGAGATCCTAATGCCGCAATTAATATCCTGAATCGCGGGATAGGTACGACGGGGCACGTCGGAACTTCTGTACTAGATGCAGTAAACGCTTAGGAATCAAAATTTAATAACCTAGGCGACTATGCCCCCTTCGCCCTTACTGGAAAAAAAATGGGGAAGCAAAGTTACTTAAGTTATTCAATTTTCATTCCTTAGGGAGATTGGATCTCTGGATCGGGTGCAGCAATGTTCTTGATTTAAGTCCGAGCGCTGAACGAAGAATCCTCACGCTCATCTGAGCCCAGGAGTGTCAACTTTGCCTTGGATATCGGGACACTCGGTGGTCACATTTTCGGGCGTCTTTGTAAAGTTTGTATAAAGCTGGGCTTTAGATCGGAAGAATATTTGGTAAAGGTGGAGCAGCTAGGACACAATAGGCTAAAGACATCAGCTTGAAATTTGAAACTAGGACTTCATGGTCAGCCAAACCCCAGAGACAGATTTTCGGGTTACATACTTGGACGAGATTCCCTCGGTTCACATACCCGTGCGCTTGAGCGTACTTGAAGCCGTAAACTTCAAGACAACCTGCCAGCAACTTTTCTCTGAAAACACCGTTCCCAGCAAAATTGTCCTAGACTTCAGTCAGACGACATTCATTGACAGTAGCGGGATCGGTGCTTTAGTCAGCAATTTGAAATTTGCCAGACAGCGCGGCAGCGACTTGGTACTCCGGAACCTGAAGCCGCAGGTAATGGCAGTATTTGCTCTCACCAGCCTAGATCAAGTGCTGACAATCGAGCAGCCTTCTGCAAACTCAACTCCTGCAAAGACAGACCCCTCCGACAATCAGCTACCGATGACGCACCCCTCGGTGCAGTCGTTGGTGAAACGGGTGATAGATGTTGTTGGGGCAATCGTCGGTTTGATAATTACAGGAATTTTGTTTGTACCCATAGCGGCAGCCATCACGATTAACGATCCGGGCCCGATATTGTTTGCACAAACCCGCTGCGGCTGGATGGGCAGAAGATTTCGGATTTGGAAATTTCGATCGATGTGTACTAATGCCGAAGCCATGAAAGCCGAAATTAAAAACCAAGCTTCTGGCGCATTTTTCAAAAATGACAACGACCCGCGGATTACCAAAGTCGGGCGCATCTTGCGGAAAACGAGTCTCGACGAACTGCCACAGTTTTGGAACGTGCTCAAAGGCGAAATGAGTCTAGTCGGCACCAGACCGCCTACTCCAGACGAAGTAGAGCGCTACGAAGTCCCTCAGTGGCAGCGTTTGGATGTCAAACCTGGAATGACAGGCGAATGGCAAGTCAACGGTCGCTCTAAAGTCCGCGATTTTGAAGATGTCATCCGTTTAGATTTAAAATACCAACAAGACTGGAGCCTGATGTATGACCTGAAACTAATTGTTAAAACGATAACTGTGCTGTTTAACAAAAATAGTGGCGCTATGTAGAGCGGTCAACAACCGATTGCTGAACTTTTAGTTGCTGTTAATTCCTCGACAGCCGGAACTCGAACTTGATACTTAGTCAAGCAGGCGATCGATCGCGATACTTACGTTAGGATTAAGTGTTAAAATTCACACGCCCAGAAAGTGTGCATCTATTTGCCAGCTCTGCGATCGGAGCATTAATTAGCAATTGGCGAGTTCGAGGTCGTACTCGAATGACTCCAGCAGGGTTTTCGAGGACGACAAGAACTCAGGTGTGTTGAAAAAAGTACGGACTGCTAACACGGTCGAAGCTGAAATAACTCATCGCAAGCTGCTGAGTCGGGAAATTTTCCGATTTAAACGTCCTACCGAAGCGGGTTACAGTATCGGAAGTCTCTCATTTTCGCGATCGAGTAAATGGTGCGAAAGGAATGCTCACCTTGAGGCAAAACGGGCTTCTTCAATTCAAGCTTGACTAAACTAATATGTTGCCAAGACCTTGCCCTCCTTTTCCTCTCCAACCTGCGCTGGCTACAGCGGTGGTGGGGGGCGACCAGGGAGAAGAAAAATGAAAGACGAGCAACCAATTGCCGAGTTTGACCTTCAGGTTACAACAGACCTGAACGCTCTGACACAAGTTTCGGAATGGTTGGAGAATATTGTTCTGCCGCTGATACCACAGGACTTGTGGTGGCAGTGCAGCCTGATTGTTAATGAAGGGTTTACAAATGCTGTCCGCCATGCTCACCAGAACTTGCCCCCCGAGACGCCGATCGACATTGACGTAAAAGTGTTTGCAGACTACTTAGAAATTAGGATTTGGGACAAGGGTCAACCCTTCAACCTGGAATCAAAGCTGCGCTCGATCCTGCAAGAGCAGCGCGATCCCTTGGATAGAGAAGGAGAAAGGGGACTGGTGTTTATGTACAAGCTCACCGACGAGCTGCACTATATCCGTACCGACGATCGCTCCAACTGCCTGGTAATGCGGAAAAACCTTATCTGAGGGCGCGATGCCCGCCTGAGCCTGGGCGGCTTCTGGCGATCGTCGGCCCTGGCGGGCGCCGCCCCTGAGATGCCCCTGACACCCGATCGCATCCTCTGCAATTCACCGGGTGGACGATCGAGTTAGTCGCGGCAGGACTATTTGCTTCAAACTAAATATTATGCGTATTCTAATTTATTCCTATAACTACTATCCAGAGCCGATCGGCATTGCCCCCTTGATGACAGAACTAGCCCAAGGCCTAGTCAAGCGCGGGCACCAAGTCCGAGTCGTCACCGGAATGCCCAACTATCCCCAGCGGCGAATTTATCCGCAATATCGGGGCAAATTCTACCTCACCGAAGAACACAACGGCGTCACTATTCAGCGCAGCTACCTGCGCGTCAACGGCCCTCACCCCAGCCTGCTAGACCGACTTTTGCTAGACGGTAGTTTTGTCGTATCCAGCGCCGTTCAAGCCTTCAGAGGCTGGTGTCCGGACGTGATTTTCTCAACAATGCCACCTTTACCGATTTGTGTCCCAGTGGCCTTTTACGGCTGGATTCGCGATATCCCGATCGTCCTGAACGTTCAAGATATCGTCTCAGAAGCAGCCGTGCGCGTCGGCTTAGTGAAAAAAAATGGAATGCTAGTTCGCATTGCTGACGCTTTAGAAAAATTGGCTTACAGCACAGCTAGCCAAGTCAGCGTTATCGACAGCGGTTTTGTCAGCAAATTGCACTCTCAGGGAGTACCCCCGGAAAAAATAGTTTGCGTTCCGAATTGGGTTGATGTCAATTTTATCCGCCCTTTACCAAAAGAAAATAACCCCTTTCGCGCAACCCACAAACTAAATGGCAAATTTGTGGTTCTTTATGCTGGAAATATTGCCCTTACCCAAGGCTTACAAACAGTGGTCAAAGCAGCGGCCCGTTTGAAGCACATACCTGAAATTGCTTTTGTAATTGTGGGGGAATCAACAGCACTGACGCGCTTGCAAAAAGATTGCGAAACTTACAAAGCTACTAATGTAATGTTACTGTCGTTTGAACCGCGAGAAAAATTGCCCGAAATGTTAGCTGCTGCGGATGTTAGTTTAGTCGTACAAAAGCGCCGGGTAACTAACTTTAATATGCCTTCAAAAATTCAAGTGCTGCTGGCGAGCGGCCGGGCAATTTTGGCGTCGGTTCCCGAAACGGGTACGGCCCATAAAGCAGTGCAGCAAAGCGGTGGCGGGGTGGTGGTAGCGCCGGAAGATCCGCAGGCTTTGGCTGATGCTGTGGAGGATTTGTTCTTAAATCGCGATCGGGTGGATGCGTTGGGCGAACAAGGTAGAAAGTATGCTGTAGAGAATTACGGATTTGAGGAAGCTTTGAATCATTATGAGGCTTTATTTGCGGCGGTGGCGGCAAGTCATGCTGAGAAAATCTTAGAGCCTTTGCCGAAATGAGCGGATAATTAGGTTTGCGAGCTGTGAAAACAACTCTTAAGAGTTATACTGTCTATTCCTCGGTTCAGCTATCTATGTTATTGCTGTGCAGCTTTCACCGAATCATAGCAAAAGAGCTTTGACAGAAATTGCTACAGTTTGATGACAGAAAAAAATCATAGAATCATTTCACTCCTTTGGCTGTCGCGGATTGAATAACTCAATAAAAAATATCCGATCGCAACAGTCAAAGGGAAAAATATAGAAACTAACTCTCGTTATGTTCTTTGCGCGCTTTTTTGTGGTTGATGACGTACACGCCCCAAGGAAGTCGAATTCCAGTAAGCGCCGTCAATCCCAAGCGAGCGTGTTGGGGATTCGATGCCTTCAAATCCGTCCAACTGAGGTTAGTTTTTTGCAAATTTGCCTCAGCTAAATTAGTACCGTTGAGATTCGCCCAACTCGCATCAGCATAGCTGAGATTTGCACGGCTTAAATTGGCTCGTTCTAACCCACATTCCGCATCCCAACTGGCACATAGGCGAATTGAGGGCGTAAAAGTGAATTATCCGAGACCAAGCGTGAGTAAAAACACCCAAAAATCTGTGCAACTATCGCATCACCAGTTAGGCATCC
>NZ_JAAFKG010000020.1 GCF_013299185.1 Microcoleus sp. bin48.metabat.b7b8b9.023
AACAGATTTAATTGCTTCAATTAAATTCATGGTTAATTCATTTCAGAAGGGATAGTCTACCCGGACAGGGCAGACTTGATTACCTGTTCTATCATACATTCCCCCCTGACAATTAATCCACCCTGCTCAATCCCCCTTAAGAAGGGGGACTTTGATAAAATTTCTTGTCCCCCCCTTATTAAGGGGGGTTAGGCAGGGCGGTTTTATTGTCGTCAGACAAATTAGGTATGTAGTTGCGATCTTTGCGCTCTTTCTTAATCTTATAAAGAGCGCTGAAGCGCAACTACGTACCTTGGCCGATCGCGCGAGCCGACCTTTGAGCGATACTTTTGGTAGTTTTATATCTCCTATCCTGACAATTAATCCACCCTGCTTATTAAGGGGGGTTAGGGGGGATCGAAGCTTGGATACAAACAAGAGAGACTCCTGGTTTGACGTTAAGTTGACACTAACGATCGCCGCACTGTGTCCTTATTTTTATTAGTGTAACGGACCTGCCATGATGACTTTGGCGATCGCATCTGTCACGTCAGTTGGCCGTTCCTTAGCCAGTTGTTCGTACCAAAGTTGTGTCACCTGCGGATCTTTGCCGTGAATTTGTTCGGCACGCTGGCGCGCTTTTTCGACAACTGCATTCGCCCGCTGCTTCCGCTCAGTTTCGTAGCGTTTGAGGGCGTATTCTACGCCTAAATTCGTAGTCGAAAGGTAGTTGCTGAGTACGAGTCCATCTTCCATGGCTTGACAGCCTCCCTGGCCCAAATCCGGGCAGGTAGCGTGGGCGGAATCTCCCAGCAAAGCAACTCTACCGCGAACGTAGGAGTCGATCGGGCCTACGTCGTGAATTTCCGGGCGGGCGACTGTTGCGGGATCGAATCTTTCTATCAGCAATTGCACTGGTTCGGCCCAACCTGTAAAATGTTCTTTAAGTTCGGCTTTGTAATTGTCGGGATTGGCGGGAGTTCCTGTGGGTAACGGAACATCGAAGAAAAAGTAAAATCGATCGCCCGCTACGGGCATTAATGAGGCGCGCTTGCAGTCACCGACATAAATCGCCCAAGTATTTTTCGGCGCAAGTGCTTCATCCGCCGCTACTAGCCCGTTCCAATTGATATAACCGCCGTATTTCGGCTGTACTTCGCGGCCCAATACATGGGTTCGCAAAATTGAGCGCACGCCGTCAGCAGCCACCAACAAATCGCCGCGCGCTTTGTCTCCGTTCTCAAAAATTGCAGTTACTTTGGTTGCGTCTTCTTCCACGGCAATACATTTGCGATCGAGCTTGACTTCTCCCTTAAAAGCTGCTAATAACATTTGTTGTAAGTCGCGGCGCGCCACCGGATAAGGACGCTGACCGACTTGTTTAATTAGTGGCATTAAATCGATGTCATTTAGCAGTTGACCGATTTTGGTGCGGTATTCCATGCGCTCCATTTTTCCGCCAATTTGCGCCATTTTTTCGCCTAAACCAAGGCGGTTGAGAACTTTGACGCCGTTCGACCACATGGAGATACCAGCGCCTGCTGGACGCAGTTCTTTGACGCGATCGTAAATTGCAACTTCATAACCTGCTTGTTGGAGGGCGATACCCGCAGTTAAGCCACCAATTCCGGCACCGATAATGACAACTTTTAAGTCGTGCATTCTGTGTTTCTCCTGCTGAGTGAAATCCTAATACATACTATTTTAGATTTTAGATTTTAGTATCGAGAATTACATCTATTGTATTTATATCAAGGTCTGTCAATCACCCGTAATACGAACCTGTTTGTAGTGAGGACTTTAGTCCTTCTTGGATTCGGACTAAAGTCCGTACTACGAACCTGGTTTGTAGTGAGGACTTTAGTTCTTCAGGTTTGTAGTGAGGACTTTAGTCCTTCTTGGATTCGGACTAAAGTCCGTACTACAAACCTAAAAAAACAACTTACACACCATACATATTAATTTGGAATTAGCCTAAAAACTTGGTTAATTCACCAAGATTTTGCCCAATCGCATTTGTCCCGCGAATGTGAGATAGGGGAGAACCTCCGTACAAAAAACTATCCAAGCTGACTTGATAATTTTGCTGCACCGCCAAATCCAGCCACAAATTCTTAAATGCTGCTCCTGGTTTGTAGTCGGGAATGTTATGCTGGTAGTAGGGAAAACTATCAAGGCAAGTATTGAAAAAGTTCTTGCGTCCGCAATGCTTTAAATACTGATATCGCGGTTTGAATTCAGTTTGATTTTGCAAGACTGTATGAATCGTATCCGCTAAGGATTCCGCGTCAAATTTGGAATAAAGACCCGCACCTTCCGGGAAAACGGGCGAGTTTCCTCGGGCGTATTGGTTGAATTCTTCAAAACAAATTACTGGTACGTTGCAACTCATGGCTTCGGTAATTCCCCGGTTTTTGCCTTCGAGAAGGGAACCCAGGACGAATGCTTGCGCCCGCGAATAATAGTTAGGGATTTCTTGGTAGTAGTCAACTCGTGGCAGTAAGTTGATGTAGTCGGAGGTATTTCCTAAAATTGTTTCAACTTCGTGCAATTCTTTTAAGGCATTCTCGTCAAGAGTTTTCAAGTTATTGACATCAAAGTCGTGACCGCTGACAACTGTTAATTTTATGAGTTTTTGCGGATACTTTTGCCGATAAATTTTTAAGGCTTTGGCAATCATCGGCAAGTTCTTTTCTTCGGAAAATCGGGCGACTGCGAGGAGTTCGATGTCTTTGGCGGGGACGTTGCGAGGGGAAATTAAGTATTCGTTGATAAAGTCGGTGTCTTGTAGCGGTATAATTGGTTTGTTGGCGCGATCGGGATATGTTTCGCGAAACCACTTGGCTCGCTGCGGATTTTTGTATAAACTAGAGTAAGCGTCGGCTACGGGTGCCCAGGAGTAGGACGTTCCGGGGGAATAGGTGAAGGAGAAAAATGCTGAGGAAAGTTGGGGAAATAGTTTATTGATGAGTTCGACTCCTTCGCTGAAGTAAATCCCTTTGATGAATTTTCCTTCGTAAAACAGCGGGGGAAGCAAGACGTAGAAACTGACTGTATCGAAGCGGTGGGGTTGGTCTTCAAATATCTCCCAGCTAAAGGCGTCTAAGTCTGCATAGATTTCGGCGATTGGTTTGTTGATGTGGGGGTTGCGTAAATAGGGTTTTTGGCGATCGTAGTTTCCGCGTACCATATAATTTTTAGTGTGATTGTCTAGCTTTTTTTATTTAACCGCAGAGGGCGCAGAGGGCGCAGAGGGGGAGAAGAGGGAGTTTTTTACCAGAAAAAATTGGTTGAAAGCCTCTCCCTTTGAGAGAGAAATTAAAATCAGGCTATTCATTATTCCAATCCTCTTTCTTTTAGGTAGAGGTCGCTCTCCAACTGTCAACTGTCAACTGTCAACTGTCAACTGTTATCGCCTATTGTGAGGGCGAGTTGGTAGATTTGGCGTCGGGGAATAGAGGTTTGTTGGGCTAGCTGGCGGCTGGCTTGGGAACGACTTACACCTGCTGCTATTAATGTTTGCAATTCGGCTTTGATGGCGTCTTCTGAAAAAATTGGTGCGTTTGTTTGGATACCGGCAATCACTAGGGTAAATTCTCCCTGGGGTTCGCGATTGGTGTAAAGTTCGATCGCACTTTCCATACTACCGCGCCAAAATTCTTCGTGCATTTTCGTCAACTCCCGTGCCAGCACAATCTGTCTGTCGCTTCCCAAGCTGTTTGCTAAATCTTGTAAAGTTTGCCGCAATCGGTGGGGAGATTCGTATAAGATAATAGTGCGCGATTCTATTTGCAAACTTTCTAAACTCCGCTGGCGTTCTTGACCTTTGGTGGGTAAAAATCCTTCAAACACAAATCTGTCTGTAGGTAATCCCGATGCACTTATCCCAACTATACAAGCGCTCGGGCCGGGAATCGGAATAATATTGATATTAGCATCGGCGCAGGCTTTGACTAACTCGTATCCGGGGTCAGAAATTCCCGGCATTCCGGCGTCGGTGACGAGGGCGATACTGTTTCCTAACAGCAGTTTATCGATTAATTCCGGGAGTCGCTGGTGTTGGTTGTGTTCGTGATAGCTGATTTGGGGCGTTTTGATTTGAAAGTGGTGTAAAAGTTTGCCTGTGTGGCGCGTGTCTTCGGCGGCGATGAAGTCTGCTGTTTGCAAAATTCGGATGGCGCGATATGTCATATCTTCCAGATTGCCGATCGGCGTTCCGACAATGTACAGTATTCCTGTATTGGGATTTGGCTGCATTTTGATATTGTTTATTTTTAACCTGAGATGGAACACAGGCGAGACGCCCATGCCACAAATTTAAGAAGATATGAACACTGGATTGTTTTTGGGATTGGCAACTTTGGATTTAGTTTATTTAGCCTCCAAGCCTCCGGGGGAAAATCAGAAAGTTGTTGCTGTTGATTCTACCATTGCTGCGGGCGGGCCGGCGACAAATGCTGCGGTCGCTTTTAGCGGTTTGGGGAATGCGGCGGTGTTGGCGGGAGTTTTCGGCACTCACGCGATCGCCCAATTAATCCGTGCAGACTTAGCAGAGTACAATGTCAGGATAATCGATTTGCAGCCAGGGCGATCGCACTCTCCGCCAGTCTCTTCCATTATCGTAACGGAACAAACGGGCGATCGGGCAGTAATCTCAGTCAACGCTACTAAATCCCAGGTTGACAGCCAAGCAATTAACCGAGATATTTTAACATCAGTTAATATCATACTCTTTGACGGACATCAAATCCCAGCCAGCCAAGAAATTGCTCAACTCGCCCAATCAAAAAACATTCCAATCGTCCTCGATGGCGGCAGTTGGAAACCCGGATTAGAAAAAATATTGCCCTTCGTTGAATGGGTTGTGTGTTCGGATAACTTTCATCCGCCCGACTGTCACAATTCCGAACAAGTCTTTGCTTATCTCTCAGCAGCCGGAATTCCCAACATTGCCATCACGCGCGGCGAAAAACCAATCCAATACTTGTGCAAAGGAAGTTTTGGTAGTTTAGAAGTGCCTCAAATTCAAGCCACAGACACATTAGGCGCCGGCGACATCTTCCACGGCGCATTCTGTCACTACATTTTACAAGAAAACTTTACAAACGCCCTAATCGCCGCAGCTAAGATAGCATCCGATTCCTGCAAATTTTTCGGAACCCGCCAATGGATAAAAAATCTGCAACCTTAACTGAAAATTAACAAAAAAATCCGGACAAAAGCGATCGCACCCAGAAAACTCAAACAGCCAACACTCATTAAGCTAAAATAGTCCTAGCAACCCTTTCAGAACTTGTAAACTCCTCTCCTCTCTTCCTACCCTTCGGGAACGGCTTCGCCGAACGCGCCCTTTGCGTCTTCGCGGTTCGCAAACAAAATTCACAAATCCAACCAGATTGCTATATTAGTTAAGCAACTTCAAGCAAAACAAAACCACCCCAAAACAAAACACTCCAATCATGCCTGACACCCAACCCCTAACCATCACACTTCCCCCTTTGCGGATTACCCTAACCGAAGAACAACAGGTTAATCTAGAATGGCTGACGCAAAACTTGCCCAATCTACTCGCAGCAGCGCCAAGCAAACCAGAAGTCCCCGACAACCTCAAACAGTGGGTGGCGGCCAACAAATTATTAAATCAACCAGATACAGACATCATTCAAGGCCTAATAAATACAGGCATTGATGCCGAAACAGCAACCGCAGAAGTTACCAAAATATCCTCTCATCCGTACTTCCAAGCAGGCAGCCATTACGTGCAGTTATTGCAGAAACTGGAATCGCAACTCACCATTAACAATCAATTAGCAGCCCTCTCTTCCAAGTTTGGCACAATCGAACGCAAAAGCAGTCTTTCCCGAGAGTATTTTCTGGAAAATTATTACGCTAAAAATACTCCGGTAATTATTACCAACATCATGCACAACTGGAAAGCCTTACAGTTGTGGACGCCAGAGTATTTGCAGGAAAAATATGGCGATGCAGAGGTGGAAATTCAAGCCAACCGCAACTCTGACCCGGATTACGAAATTAAGATACACAACCACAAAAAAACCGTTCAGTTCCGCGAATATATAGATATGGTCGTCAACGGCGGCCCTAGCAACGACTGCTACATGGTTGCTAACAACCAAACTTTGGAAAGAGAGGAATTTAAACCGCTATTCAACGACTTTGAAATTTTCCCAGAATATCTGACTCCCGACGATACCAAAGGCAGAATTTTCTTTTGGTTTGGCCCGAAAGGTACAATTACACCGCTACACCACGACCCGGTTAACTTAGTTTTAGCACAGGTATCGGGACGCAAACTGATTAAGTTGATTTGTCCGCAGCAAACACCTCTGCTTTACAATCATGTCGGAGTTTTCAGCAAAGTTGACGGTGAAAATCCTGACTATGACAAATATCCGCTTTACAGAAATGCGAAAATCATTGAGGTGATTTTGGAACCGGGAGAGGTTATCTTTATTCCTGTGGGTTGGTGGCATCACGTAAAATCGCTGGATGTGAGTATTTCGGTTTCGTTTACTAATTTTGTGTTTCCCAATTATTACGAATGGAAATATCCTCATATTAATTGGTCGTAGGTTGGGGTTCGCTTTACAAAAACACTCCCAAAATCCCGTAGGTACTGTCTTGACAAGTCAAGAAGGGGCGATAGAAAAATTGAGTCGAAAGGCTTTTGGGACTTAAAAACCCCAAAAGCTAAATGCACCAACTAAAGTCTTCTCTTCATCCCTTGGGCTTGCCTTGACAACTAGAATAACTTCTAGCCCTACTTATTCAGCCGATACCATTGTCCTCCATTCAAATCTCTATTCTCTCTCTGTGTCCTCTGTGTTCTCTGCGGTTAAATTATTCCCATACAACTGGGAACGATAATATTACTTTTACTAAAGAAGGACTAAAGTCCTCACTACGAACCTAGGATAATAGTTTTAATGCCGATATTGACCTATATATATGGCAGCACGGATTCCCATTATTTAATAATATGTCAAGTTGCCAAAAAAAGCAAGGGGCGGACTCAAAAAAAAGTCGCCCCAGCTTTAACGAAAAACTACCTTTGATTCCAAGCCACCGCCGTATCAGTGACAGCTTGGTCTACAGGTTTTTCACCTAACATTGCCGCTTGCAAATTGTCATAACCTCCATTCAGATCTCTATTCTCTCCCTCTGTGTCCTCTGTGTTCTCTGTGGTTAAATTATTCCCATACAACTGGGAACGATAATATAGCAGTTCTCAGAAAGATTCGCGGACGTTGTTGGGCTTGGGCCCTATACGTTTAAGCGGTTATGTAAGCTGTCAATTATACCTCATCTTTTTGATAAAGGCTATATTACTTTTACTAAAGAAGGACTAAAGTCCTCACTACGAACCTAGGATAATAGTTTTAATGCCGATATTGACCTATATATATGGCAGCACGGATTCCCATTATTTAATAATATGTCAAGTTGCCAAAAAAAGCAAGGGGCGGACTCAAAAAAAAGTCGCCCCAGCTTTAACGAAAAACTACCTTTGATTCCAAGCCACCGCCGTATCAGTGACAGCTTGGTCTACAGGTTTTTCACCTAACATTGCCGCTTGCAAATTGTCATAACCTCCATTCAGATCTCTATTCTCTCCCTCTGTGTCCTCTGTGTTCTCTGTGGTTAAATTATTCCCATACAACTGGGAACGATAATATAGCAGTTCTCAGAAAGATTCGCGGACGTTGTTGGGCTTGGGCCCTATACGTTTAAGCGGTTATGTAAGCTGTCAATTATACCTCATCTTTTTGATAAAGGCTATATTACTTTTACTAAAGAAGGACTAAAGTCCTCACTACGAACCTAGGATAATAGTTTTAATGCCGATATTGACCTATATATATGGCAGCACGGATTCCCATTATTTAATAATATGTCAAGTTGCCAAAAAAAGCAAGGGGCGGACTCAAAAAAAAGTCGCCCCAGCTTTAACGAAAAACTACCTTTGATTCCAAGCCACCGCCGTATCAGTGACAGCTTGGTCTACAGGTTTTTCACCTAACATTGCCGCTTGCAAATTGTCATAACCTGCATTCAAATCTCTATTCTCTCTCTGTGTCCTCTGTGTTCTCTGCGGTTAAATTATTCCCATACAACTGGGAACGATAATATTAGTTTTACTAAAGAAGGACTAAAGTCCTCACTACGAACCTAGGATAATAGTTTTAATGCCGATATTGACCTATATATATGGCGGCACAGATTTCCATTATTTAATGATATGTCAAGTTGCCAAAAAAAAGCAAGGGGCGGACTCAAAAAAAGTCGCCCCAGCTTTAACGAAAAACTACCTTTGATTCCAAGCCGCCGCCGCATCAGTGACAGCTTGCTCTACTGTTTTTTCGCCTAACATTGCCGCTTGCAAATTGTCATAAATTGCCTTTTGCAACTTCTTAACATCCTTGAGAGGCGGAATCAACAACTCTGCTTTGTCCAACCCAGAAGCGCTGATAATCCTAGCTCGATCGCTCGAAGCAGCATCGGCAGGCACGCTCTTAAAATAACCGTCCTGCAAAGTCTCAACCGTGGAAGGCAAAACATTGGCAGCCTTGGCAAAAGCTAACTGATTTTGAGAGTTAGTTACGTACAAAGCAAACTTGACAGCATCATCAGGGCGCTTGCTATCGCGAGGGACAACTAAATTCATTACTGCCACAGTTTTCTTGCCAGTTTCTCCGGTAATTTGAGGCGCAGCAGTTGAAACAGCACCTATACTCGGAGCATTCTCCGCGATCGCCTTTAAAAACTGAGGCCCGGAACCCAACAAAGCAGTTTCTCCAGCTTGATAAAGCTCGATCGCCCTCCGGTGTCCCTGCACCAAAACATCCTGCGGTAACAGCCCGCCTTTGTACAAATCAACCCAATACTGAAAAACAGCTTTGCCCTTAGCTGTATTAAAAGCAGCCTTACCTTGAGCGTCCACCAACGGCACACCCATCTGCACGAAAGATTGCAACACTTCCGCCGAATCCTCCGGTACAAAAGTCGCAAAAAAAGCAAACTTACCAGTTTTCTCTTTTACCTGTTTTGCAACAGTTGCTAACTCGGCATAGGTAGCCGGAGGCTTGGTAATTCCAGCTTTTTTAAACAAATCCGTATTGTAAATAGTTACCGGAGTTGTCAGATACCAAGGAATGCCAAACGTCTTGCCCTCAAGTACACTAGCTTTCCAGATATTTGGGAGATAGCTCGATCGCACTTGCTGCGAAATCCGAGAGTCCAAATCCAGCCAAGCATTGCGCCCCGCCAACAGCGAAGCAAAATCAGGATTCAGGTTCACCACATCCGGCGCAGTTTTCGCCGACACAGCCCCCAAAACCTTGCTTTCCATCGCCGACCAAGGCACGTCCACCCAGCGCACCTTCACTCCGGGATTTTCCGCTTCAAAACCGGCGATCGTCTTGTTGAAATACTCAGTAAACTGAGGTTGCAGTTGCATAGTCCAGAACTCGATCGCGTCCGCATTGTTGGTCTGGGAATTAACAGCCGGCTTGCTGCAACTTACCACCGCAGCCAGCAGCAGCCCCACCAGCCCAAAAACAGCGAACAGTTGCCAAGATTTACGTTTCATAGGATTTAATTTGAGATTCAAGGTTGGCTAAGGAGAAAACAAGCATCGCCCTCCCAAAACCCGAGAGACTTAAGCGCCAGAGTTTGGCGTGCGGGCTTTGGGAGGGAGAGAGTCGGTTTTGCTGCATAACCGGCAGTTTTCGGTCGATCGAGTTTAAATTTGTTGACATTCGCAGCAGAATAGCTATTGTCAAGTAAATTGGATAGCATAAAATCGGAACTGGCGATCGCGCCACAAAGACTGTGCAGCGCAGAATCAGGCGGGATACCGAGATCGCTGCGATCGCAGTATCGGCGGGAGTTGGAAACCAATCTTCCAACAGCCAACAGCCCAATCAGGCTGGCAAGCGTACAACATAAAAAATACCAATTACCGACGACCCAATCCTATGGTTAACTTTTTCAAAGATCTACTTTCCCCACGCAAGCCAGGAATCGGGATCGAAATAGCCCCAGACCGCATCAACATCATTCAGCTCGAAAAGAAAACTCAGGGATTAAAACTAGCCACTTTGGCTTCAATAGAAGTTCCAGAAGACATGGTACAAGAAGGGCAAATAGTCGATCCGCCTGGAATTGCAGAACTAATACGCACTCTCCTCGCCGAAAACAAAATCAAAGCCAAGAAAGTAGCCACAGCCATTCCCGGCCGCGAAGCCGTGATCAGGCTAATTCCAGTTCCCGCAGAACTCAACGAAGAAGAACTCCGGGATTACATGAACGCAGAAGCAGGGCTGTACTTGCCGTTTCCCAGAGAAGACGCCGACGTAGACTATCAAAAAATAGGCCTATTTGTAGATGACGACGGCGTAGAAAAAGTGCAAGTGGTATTAGTTGCAACACGCAGAGAAGTTACCGATACCTACATCGAAACATTCAAAGAAGCCGGACTGGATATAGACGTACTAGAAGTAACCAGCTTTGCCCTGATCCGCACCCTCAAAGACCAACTGCAACAATTTTCGTCCCAAGAGGCCGCAGTTCTCACCGCTATAGAATTTGACAGTACCGAGTTAGCTATAGTAGTGGACGGCATACCGCAATTTAACCGTACCATCCCGATCGGCACCTACCAAATCCAGACCGCCCTCAACCAAGCCATGAACCTGCCTCCCACCAGAGACACCAGCGAACTGCAAGGCATGACCCTGCCAGTCACAGACACAATGGGCGCGTCTGGAGACACCAATCCCGGCACCAATGCGATGATTAAAGTATTGGGAGAACTAGCAGACGAACTCCGCCGCTCAGTAGACTTTTACCTCAACCAGAGCGAAGAACTCGAAGTAGCACAACTGTTGCTAGCAGGGCCAGGAGCTGCGATCGGCAAACTTGACGAATTTTTCATGCAAAGATTAAGCTTGCCGGCATCTCAAGTAGACCCAATCGAAACCCTAGGACTCGAAATCAGCGAAGAAATTAGCCCAGAACAGCGAGCAGGCTTAGGAGTAGCCTTAGGTTTAGGACTCAGGGAGGTTATGTGACCTAAGAGTTTTAGATAATAGAAAAACAGATTTGAGAATTTTAGGAAAAAGCTTCTTCCGCAAAAAGAAGCCCCCTGATGCACAAGGTAGAATATTGGAGGTAAAAGGTAAAAGGTAAAAGGTAGAATATCGGAGGTAGAAGCAACCACTTCCTTCAGTAGAAGGCAGAAAGTTGTTTCTTTCTTCCCTAAATAAATCCTTCACTTATACCGGCAATCTGGCGCTCTGTCTAAAATCTAAAATTTCAAATTAAAATCTATAGCAACAGCCAAGACGGTTGGGACGTTCTTAATTGCTCAAACCATGCGGCAGATGGCACCTTCCATAGGATTTCCTCCTTCTTCCTTCTCTCCTAAATAACTAAAACCTTCTTCCTGACATCCGTTACATCCGTTACAGAATTCCTTGCCGAACTTCCTTCTGCTATAAAATCGAGTGAAGCCATGTACAGCCTAGATATTAATTTTCTCAACGATCGCCCCGACTACAAACCAGTCACAGCAGCCAAAAGCTCAGCTAGAAGAAGTTCCGGGGGAGCCAAAGACCAACTGCCCCTAATTGGGGCGGGGCTGTTTGCCTTGGGTCTCAATGCCGCCGTCATGGGCACCTGGTGGTGGGCGACCAACCAAAATAGCAGCTTGGCTACAGAACAAGCAAACATCGAACAAGAACTGGCAAAGTTAAGCACTCAAGCCAACGCCATCAAAGCCATCAACGCCGAAACCGACAAAGTTACCGCCGAATACAAAGCATTAGCCGGAGTATTCGACCAAATTAAACCTTGGTCGGCGATGCTGCAAGACCTGAGTGCCCGCACTCCGGCGGGAGTGCAAATTGCCAAAATCGAGCAAATCGACCCCAGTCCCTCCCCCGTTGCAGCAGCACCGCCTCCCCCCCCACCAACTCCCGCTGCTTCCCCTGGGGCGAGTCCTTCCCCGGGGGCGAGTCCGTCCCCAGCCAGCCCTACGCCGGTGGCTGCTCCTATCCCAGTCGCCCCGCCACAGGCGGCAAAAGTACAAATTTCAGGGATAGCCAGTACCTTTGCTCAAGTTAACGACTTTATGCTTCTAGTCCAGCGCTCTCCTTTCTTCCTCAACACCGATACCAAACTGGTAGCGGCCACATTAAAAAGCAACCCCACCCAATTACAAGTACGCAACCCAAACGCAGCAGCAGCAGAACTTCCCAAACTGCGGCCGGTGGTGGAATATAAAATTGAAACAACGCTCAGCCCGACTGGCGCCTCCGAGTTGCTCCCCGAGCTGCGGAGCAAGCAAGCAGACGGGCTAGCAATACGGATAGAAACACTTCAAGAAAAAGGAGTGCTAGAACCACAAAAAACAGAGGTGAAAAAACCATGACAGCAGAGTTTATTCCCAGCGGGGCACAAGCAGAAGAAGCAGGGACTCAGGAAATATTCGGCATTAAGCTGACACCCCAAGTCCAAGCAATAGCCATCGCGGTTCTCGGCCTCGGAGTAGCCGGCTACATCGGCTCCCAGTTCGTACTCCCCGAATTCCAAAAAAGCGACGAAATCAAGCAAAAAATTGCCGCCAGCAAGAAAACGCAAGTCGAATTGCAAACTCTAATTCTCAAAAAGTCAGAAGCACAAGCAAAGCAAGATGAAGCCAAACAGCGCCGGGCCAACGTGACGGCAATGTTTGCCAGCGACGCAGGTTCCAACACGCTGCTGCTTGACATGAACCAACTGGTTAATCGCATCAACGCCGGCGTGCAAGGGGACGACCTCAAGGCTAAAATTACCAAATTTGAGCCGGATGTCCCGCCAGCAGGATCGCCAACACCCGTGCCGGGAGCCCCTGACCCTGATATTCTCAGCGATACGTCCTTCGGGCCGTCCCTGGCTGGCAAGCTCAGACGCAAAAAATACAAGTTAGAGTTTGAAGGCAGTTTCGCTCAAACCCGCAATTTCATGCGTAACTTGGAGTTGATGCAGTCGCTGTTGGTAGTGAGGAATTTGAAATCTGAATTGCTAACATCAACTGGGACACTAAATGTCGATTTTTTGAAGGGAAGAATAGTCCCTGTGGAGCAGCCGCAAACTAAAATTAAAACGACTTTTGACTTGCACGCACTGCTGCCGTTAAAGCAAGAAGAAAAACCGCCAACTCCGGCTCCAAGTCCTGCTGCTCCAACTCCTCCTGCTAAGTAGCAGTAGTTGGTCAGATATTAGGTATTCTGAGTCGCTATAGCCTTTCGAGATCCCATATGAGGGACTCGTGGGCATGGGCCAAACAGGGCATAGGGCATGGGTAGAAGTCCCCATACCTCACAATGCTTGAGAACCGAAGAAGGCGTTCTCAAGTAATTCAGGTACTCACGATCGCAATTGGCAATTCCCTTCTACGAAAAGCAACCAATAATGCTATAAATGCCCCATGCCCCATGCCCCATGCCCCATGCCCCATGCCCCATGCCCCATGCCCATAAATAATATAAGTGTAGAGGAGAGAACGTGAAACAGCATCTACGGTTAAGTGGAGGACTCTTGAGCAGCGTTGCCGGAGTTCTGATCGCCCAAGCGCCCGTCTCGGCCGCGCCGACTAAAGTCACAGGAGTGCAAGTAAGTCAAGCTAATAATGGCGTAAGTATTGTTCTAGCTACCGAAAAGGGCGATCGCCCGCAAGTTTTTGCCATCAACAACGGCAATACCTACCAAGCCACAATTACCAACACCCAGCTCCGCCTGCGCCAAGGCAACAGCTTCCGCCAAGATAACCCAGCTCCGGGCATTTCCTCAGTAGAAATCACCCAGGTAGAAGCTAACAGCATCCGCGTTGTAGTGGCAGGAACCAACGGAATTCCCAACGGACAAGTTGTCCCCGGACAAGGCCAAAACATCGTCCTCAGCGTTGCCGGACAGGGCGGGACAGCGCAGTCTGCCCCAGCAACACAGGCTGCATTGCCCTCGCTAAACCAAGCCCAAAATGTACCTCCGCCGCCTCCAGGACTGCCGCTAAGCCCAACAACTTCCCGGCCTGCCCCCGTCCGCACGTCGCAAACCCCGGGCGTGATGCTGCAAAATCCCGAAGTTACTATTACTAGGAACGATCGCCCGCCCCTCCCCAGCGAAATACAATCTCAGAACAATCAAGCTCCGTCTTTCCAGCCGCGGGCTGTAGCGCCACCCTTGGGAGATATCGCGGTTTCTAACATCGCGCCGGCAGGGGCAAATATTGAACTGAGTTCGGGAGAACGCATCCCCCGTTTGGTGCTGCGCGATGCCCCAGTCCGCGACGTTTTAGCTCTGCTGGCCCGCGCAGCCGGATTGAACATTGCTTTTACAGGCGGCGGGGCCCCCGGCCAACCGGGCCAAGCCGCTCCAGCAGCACCGGGAGCAGCAGGAGGCGCCGATGAAGGGCCGAAAATTTCCTTGGACATCGAAAACGAGTCGGTGCAAGATGTTTTCAACTACGTGCTGCGGATCAGCGGGCTGCAAGCCAACCGCGTCGGGCGCACGATTTTTGTCGGCTCTAATTTGCCTCTCGACTCCCGCAATATTATCGTTCGGACGCTGCGACTCAATCAAGTCAGATCTACGGATGCAGCTAACTTTTTGAGCGCTCAAGGTGCGGAAACTCAATTGCCGATTACTCGGGTGACTATTCAAACCGTGGGCCAGGGAAATGCGGCGCGGGATGTGGAAATTCGGGAACCGGACATTAAGGCAATTGGCGCTAAGGATGGCAACGGGCCGCTCTTGCTGAGGGGACTGTCGGTGCTGGCGGATGCGAGGCTCAATTCGATCACTTTGGTGGGCGATCCTCGCAAAGTTGATATTGCGGTAGCTTTCTTGACTCAGCTAGATTTGCGCCGCCGTCAAGTGGCTGTCAACGTCAAGGTGATCGATGTCAACTTGCTGGGAAACAACAGAAGTAGCAGCAGTTTCTCTTTCGGAATTAATAACAATTTCTTTGTCAATGACAACGGAGTAGCAAGTCTCAATTTTGGTGGCATCAATCCGCCCGGTGGGACTACCCTTGGGGGGATCAATGCTCGGCCGATCGTCCCGAACCCCCTAGGAAATCAGGAACCTTTCTACGATCCGAACGGCAATTTAATCAACGTACCCCTGACAGGTTCTCCTGTTAGAGATCGGAATGGTAATTTAATCCCCGGCTCTAGTGGCGGGTTGTTCGTGCAGCCGACAGCGCCGATCACTAATGACCCCTCACGAGTTGGGATTAGCACTTACGATCCTGGCTCGGCTACCGCTGGCGGAAGTGCAACTTTCGCGCTGTTCCCGCTGTTCCAATACCCGAGGAGGTTCCTGTCGGCGTTGCAAGCAACTATTGAAACCCGGAATGCCAAAATCCTTACCGATCCAACTCTGGTGGTTCAAGAAGGAGAAACGGCGAATGTGAATATTACTGATGAGGTACTCAGTAACATCACTCAGCAAACGCAGACTACGGGAAATACAAGTACCACAACCACGACGGCAGTGAAAGATAAGGCCGGTTTGCAGTTGGGTGTGGCGATCGATCGGGTTGACGATAATGGCTTTGTTTCTTTGCGGGTGAACCCGGTTATCAGGACACCTGGCCTCGAACAACAACTGTCTACTGGCGCGAACACCAATATTATCAGGCTGCTGGGCGAGCGATCTTTGCAATCGGGGTTAATTCGCCTGCGGGACGGTCAAACTTTGATTGTTTCCGGGATTATCCGCGACGAAGAACGGATTACAGCAAACAAGATTCCGATTTTGGGAGATTTGCCGATTATCGGTTCGCTGTTCAGGAGAACCAGTAAGGACAACCAGCGGGCAGAGTTGATTGTATTGCTGACTCCCCAGATTTTGGATGATAGCGATCGATCGAACTTTGGCTACCAAAACAACATCAGTCCCGACGCCCGCCAACTGTTGCAGCGCAGTCAACCCGTTCAGCCCAGACAGTAGTCATCGGACGAAGGAAGAAGGAAGAGGGAAGAAGGAAGAGGGAAGAAGGAAGATAGAAGAGGTGTCAACTTAAGGTCAAAAGTCGTGCCGGCGTGCTGTCTGACGATTTGCCGAGTCTAGATCCCCCCTAACCCCCCTTAAGAAGGGGGGGACAAGAGCGTCGTCCAAGTCCCCCGACTATCCGGGAGAGGGACAGGATTCTTCTCAAAGTCCCCCTTCTTAAGGGGGATTTAGGGGGATCTAGACTCGGCTATAAACGAGAGATACAAACGACTATCCGGGAAGAGGGACAGGATTCTTCTCAAAGTCCCCCTTCTTAAGGGGGATTTAGGGGGATCTAGACTCGGCTATAAACGAGAGATACAAACGACTATCCGGGGAGAGGGACAGGATTCTTCTCAAAGTCCCCCGACTATCGGGGGGATTTAGGGGGATCGAGACTCGGCTATAAACGAGAGATACAAAGGTTTTTAGGCGATTGGTGACACGAATGGGAAGAGAGAAGAGGTTCGAGGAAAAGAAATTTTTCTTTTCCCCTTGACAATTCAGACTTTATTCCTTTTAATTCACCTTCTTTCTCTCAGAAGCAATCAGGAATCAGGAAAAAAAGTTTTGTTTAACCCTTGACAAATGACATTTTATTCCTTCTATTTCTGCTTTTTCCCTCATTTCAAATCCACGGAGGCGAGAAATCTTCTCTCCAAAGAGGTATTTTTTTACCGAAATTTAGGTATTAATTTAAAAAATTGTCCAAATCCATATAAATTAAAGGTTCCACCGATCCATAACGGTCGGCAAGACTTTAGAATAATGCAGTGAAAATTAGATGCTGTCGGGTTTTCAGCAACTAAAAACGAAAATTCCTTTTCTGACCAATTACCCTAGGGTAATTAGTATTCAGCAGGAGTTCTTAATTGGGGAAGCGGGCTGGAGTAATAGGGGACAACCCAAACGCTCCCAACCCAAACTCCAATACAGTTACAACTCACAGCTAATAGTTGAACTCTGTTTAACGTATTTTGCAAATCCCAGAAGGAGTTCGGAATGAACAAAGGTGAATTGGTTGATGTAGTGGCCGAAAATGCTAGTGTCACGAAAAAACAGGCAGATGCCGTTTTGAGTGCAGCCTTGGAAGCAATCATGAAAGCTGTCTCCGACGGCGACAAGGTGACATTGGTCGGTTTTGGCTCGTTTGAGTCGCGGGAACGCAAGGCCCGTGAAGGTCGCAATCCCAAAACTGGCGACAAGATGGAAATCCCGGCAACTAAAGTTCCTGCATTTTCCGCAGGTAAGTTGTTCAAGGACAGAGTTGCACCGCCGAAAGAACCCAAAATTTAATTGGTGAACTGAGTCTTGATTAGACCTGTACACGGTGGGAATTTAGCTTGGGCAGCCGCATTGGCTGGCTGCCCTCCCTCTGCTATTCTCGATTTTTCTGCCAGTATCAGTCCTTTGGGCCCTCCTGAGTCTGCCCTGGCTGCGATTCAAGCTCATTTGAGCAGTCTCACGGCTTACCCAGATCCGGATTATGGAGAGCTCCGGACTGCTTTGGGTGAGGCATTGAATGTTGATCCGGATTGGATTTTGCCGGGGAATGGATCGGCGGAATTGTTGACTTGGGCGGCTTGGGATTTGTCGAAGCTGGAGGCGACTTATTTGGTGACTCCGGCTTTTGGCGATTACTGGCGAGCTCTTTCGGCTTTCGGCGCGCAGGTGCTCGATTGTCCTTTGGATCTGAAATCGTTGAACCCGGAGACGGGTAACGGGTTGGTAACGGATGATTTATCGGTTTCTAACGGTTCCCTTGTCTCTCCTTCTTTGGCTCTCCCGGTTCCTCTTCCTCTCGGTGCCGATCGAGCTTTGCTGCTAAACAACCCTCACAATCCTACGGGTTTGCTCTTCGGTAGGGAGGCGATTCGGCCTTATTTGGAGCAGTTGGGTATGGTGGTGGTGGATGAGGCCTTTATGGACTTTCTACCGCCAGCAGAGCAGCAAAGTTCGATCGCTCAAGTTGAGGAATTTCCGAATTTGGTGATTTTACGATCGCTCACCAAATTCTATTCTCTGCCGGGGCTGCGGATGGGATGTGCGATCGCCCATCCCGACATCCTGCGTCGCTGGCAGTTGCTGCGCGATCCTTGGCCTGTGAATGCCTTGGCTGCTGCTGCTGCTGCTGCTATGGTGCGAGATGCTGCTTTTGAGCGGCAAACTTGGGATTGGCTGCCTGTGGCTCGGCGAGAGCTGTTTGAGGGTTTGGCTGATTTACCCGGTTTGCGGCCAATGGCTGGGGCGGCTAATTTCTTGTTAGTTGAGTCGTCGGTGTCGGTGGCTGCAATTCAAAAAAGTCTGTTGCAACAACACCGGATTTTGATTCGAGATTGTTTGAGTTTTCCTGAGTTGGGCGATCGATTTTTCCGAGTCGCCGTGCGCGGGAGGGCGGACAATCTGCGATTGATTGCTGGACTTGCCGATGTCTGTTGTCAGTTGTGAATCCCCTGATGTTGCTGGGAGTGCGAGATGTTTCTTGCATTGCGAGAGAGATGCTCGCACTCTTATAAATTATTTGGAAGTAATAATATATTCTCGCTCGCGCTGTTGATTGATTTTTTGAACGAACCGCGAAGACGCGAAGGACACGAAGAAGGAGAAGAAGGAGAAGAAGGAGAAGAAGGAGAATAAAGAAATAGAAATATAAAGATTCGCTGGTATTTTTAAGCTTGCTATGACAAATGACAAATGACAAATGACAACTGACAACTGACAACTGACAACTGACCACTGACTATTTATGCTTGATTATGATTTAGTGATTATTGGTGGAACTGCGGCCGGACGTTATGCTGCTTTGACTGCAACTAATTTCCCGGCTCGCGTTGCTTTAGTGGAGCCGCTCAGTAATTCCCAAGAATTGCCCGCAGGAGGGGAAAAGTCGATCGCCCTGGGTTTGAAATACAACCAAACTTTGAGGGAGGCTGCTCGTTTTGCTCACCAGATTAGCCACCCACAGTTCGGACTTCGCCCAGATCTGGCTAATGCCGAAATGCCGATCGCATTGCAGTTTAACGGGGTTAAGAAGTGGGCTGACGGCGTTGTTTCTAATTTGTCAGAAATTGACGATCTTGGCGTTTTAGCTGCTCGCGGGGTTGATATTATTTTTGGTAATAGCGAGTTTGTTGCCAAACCGAATTTGGCTTTGATTGCGGGCGATCGGAAATTGCGATCGCGCTGTTATTTGCTAGCTTGTCCAACAATGCCTGCAATTCCCAATATTGAAGGACTTTCGTCTGTCGGCTTTTTTACTTCCGAAACAGTCGGGGAATTAGCAAAACTGCCAAAGTTGCCGAAAAGTTTGGCTGTAATCGGTGCAGATCCCAGCGGTGTCGAAGTGGCTCAGATTTTTTCTCGGCTGGGCGTTGCTGTGACTTTGGTGGTGAAAAGTTCGCAGATTTTGGCTAAAGAAGACCGCGAGGCTGCTGGTTTGGTGCAAGCTGGAATGGAAGCTGAAGGAGTGCGGATTCTGACTGCGACTGAGGTGACTCAAGCTAGGATGATTGACGGTAAAAAGTGGATTCAAGCTGGGCCAAGGGCGATCGAAGCTGAGGAGATTTTTCTCGCCGCTGGCCGCGGACACAATTTTGCATGGTTAAATCTGGAAGCTGCTAGGGTTAAATTTAACGATCGCAGGTTGATTTTAAATGAAAAGCTGCAAACAACTAATTCTCGAATTTACGCTTGTGGCGATGTTGCTGGCGGTTATTCGTTCCCTCATATCGCCAATTGCGAAGCTGCGGTGGCTGTGAAAAATGCTTTGTTTTTGCCGATGTTTCACATAGATTATCGCGGAATTCCTTGGGCAGTTTTTTCCGATCCGCAGTTGGCGAGAGTTGGCTTGACAGAAGCGCAAGCAAGGCGACGTTTTGGAGACGATCTGATTGTGGCTCGGGAATATTTCAAGAATGTTGAAAGAGCTCAAATGTCCGGGGAGACAACGGGTTTTTGTAAGATTGTCGGGCGGCGTGACGGGGAGATTTTGGGAGCGACTATTGTGGGCCCGCAAGCTGCGGAGTTGATTCATGCGATCGCCTTTGCTGTGCGTCACGGAATGAAGGTTGAGGCGATCGCCGAACTTCCTTATATTTGGTCGAGTTTTTCGGCAATTAACGGTCAAACTGCTGCTGTTTGGGAGTCGCAGCGTCTCCGCAGCAATACTTTTATGCAGAATTTATGGGAGAATTTGTTTCACTGGCGCAGGTATTGGAAAAGATAGTTTTGGGCATGGGGCATGGGGCATGGGGCATGGGGCATGGGGCATGGGGCATTGGGGTGCGGGTAGTCAGAAACCGGGTTTTTTGGGAGAATGCTTTGTTATGGCGTGCAAATTGGGAAAAAAACCCGGTTTCTGAATGATTAAACCGCAGAGGCCGCAGAGAGCGCAGAGGAAGAGAAGAGAGAAAAGCCCTTGATTTAGTGGCCGATTATGAATATGATAATCAATATCAAAACTTGAAATACAGTCTAGACACACTACTAACTACCCGAGGTTTGATTCATGGATTGCAAAACTGCTACTTTGGTTTACGAAACAGGAAATCCCCTGGAAAACATTCGCAAGATGTTTCCCGAAGCTTGGCAATTTTTGACAGCTCAGTCTGCTGCTTTTGTGGCTGGTAAAGATGATGCTTTTGATGCAGAGATTAAAAAGTCGATCCTCTCCGAGGGCTGCGCTAACGGCAAAACGCCTTTTGAGTTCAGAATTACTCACCGCGACGATACGGAACAATTGACAAAAGATATCTCTGAGTTGTTGGGCGATATCACTTCTCGCTTACTTTTGGAACAGCATTTTTCTCAAGTTGTCGGTCGTCCTATTTATTTCAGCACAATTTGCTGCTCCAGTCACCTGACAGCCGATCGCGAATTGACATTAGACGAAGTTTTGCCGATTCAGCGGGCTGCGGTTAAGTTGCAATAGTTAAGCTGTTGTTCTAATTATTGCGGGCGAGAGTGCAACGCTGGATTTGACGATCGCTGGTACAATGCGATCGCACGCCATTCTCGCCCCTGAAAGGTTTCTCGCCACTGGGCCAACTTGCAGCGCTGCTAAACCACCAGTTACAAATAATTCGCATCCAGCCCAACGCAGGTGTTTGTCTAAAACTGGCAAACCTTTAACTATTTCAATGGGATGAGTTTCTAGCATTTCCTCGAACAAAGGATCGGCTGTAATATCTAATTTAGTGCCAGTTGCCAGCCAAATGCGATCGACAAATAACATCTCCCCACCGCTACAATCCACAGTCCATCTGTTATTTTCCCACCGAACTCCAACAACTTCGCACTCTTCGTGAAATTTCAGCTTTTGGCTGTGAGACAACCTGCGTAACTGCGTCATGATTTCCGGTGTCATCGAGCCGCCATTGCGAGCTTCTTGAATAGCTTCCCAACGTTTATGACAATCAGCTTCAGCGGCGAATCCTTTCAGGTATTTTGGCCCCAACCAACCGGCTTCGGCATCAAATAGTTTTTCTTGGCAATAGCGCCGCGTCATTAACAAAACTTTTGCTCCTCTAGCAATTGCTCCTACTGCTAAATGTCCGCTAGTTAGCCCGCCACCGACAATTAATATTTGTTCTCCTGATAATTCTAAATTTCGTAAATCTACTTGGCTAGAGTGGCGAATTCTTTCGGCGGGATGCTGTGTTTTAATTTGATTTACCCAGCCTGGGAAATTCAGTTTTCCGCTACCTGTGGCGACAATTACTCGGCGGGCGATCGCACTTTTGCCATCTTCAAACCACAGCCGAAAACGGTCAGATTTCGGCTGAATGCGAGTTACTTTTGCTTTGATAACTCGATCGCCCAAATCCCACCGTTTAACTGTATTAGCGCAAAATTCCTCAAATAACCGACTTCCCGGCAAATCGTAGGGGGGAAACAATTCGGAAGAGCGATTTTCGGCAAACCTCCGCAATTCGTAAGGGTTGGGATCTGGGTGGTGCACTGCGGGCGATCGCAAATGCCCAATTTCTAAAGCTGCAAATTGCCTCCGCCACTGTGTCAGCCATTCGCCGCTCGGATCGAATGCTAAAAGTTTATCCCGCAGGCAGTTGCGTTTTTGCAAAATGTGTGCAGTTAGAGTCAGGGCGTGGGGCCCAGCGCCGATTAAAGCTAAATCAATTTGGGGCGGCGTGGCTGCTGATGTCGCTTGCATGGAGAATTGCTAATTTGCGAATGATAACAATTCTCATTATAGGTCGATCGAGCATTTCCGCTTGCAGGTTTCCAAATAGACTGTATTCCAAGCATTCGCTCTCAATTCTAGGAATTATCTGCGTTAATCAGTGTTAAGGAGCCTCATATCTGCGGTTGCTCTGTCGATCGAAGATTTACGCAACTCTAAGGCAGCGCCACAAACCTGTAATCATTGCCTTGGCGTTGAACCTGTACTAAAATCGCTTTGTTCCATCGATCGCCCGTTGGCAAAAACCTCACATCTTCACTCGCACCAGAGGTAACGAAATTCGGAGCCCTAAGTGCTTGTTGCAATCCTTCTCGCGTATTGCTGCGCTGCAAACCGCTCATAATAGCTTTAGTCGCGTCAAAACTCGTAGCGGTTCGCCAATTCACGGCACCTCCCCACTTTTGAATCGCATTCTTAGAAAATGGGTTGTTGGGATTAGTGTCAGGATGCCACGGAACGGACAAAACCAGCCCGTCAACGTCTTTGTTCCCCTCTTTTACCGTTTGAAAGGTGTACAGTGTCGTGCTGCCGTAGAGTGCTAATTTGCCAGCATTGAGGCGAGCTAGGTCGATCGCGCGATCGATGCGATCGATATGAGGTGCTAGCATTAACGCTTGTGCACCTTTGCTAACAGCATCAGCAATGCTAGCACTCGAATTAAAAGTTGGCGTTGAAAAGTCACAAACTGTAGGCACTACCTTGCCACCCAAAGCCGAAAACGACGAAACAAATTCATCCTTAAACGATACGTTATCAGGAGCTTGAGAATCATAACAGATAGCAACATTAGTTTTGCCAGCTTTCTTAACCATATATTCTGCTAAAGGAGCCGCCATCGATTGAATCGCGGGGACTGTCCGAAAAATATAGCTACCGAAAGCTGATAAATTGTTAGCAAAGCTAGTTGGTGTAACCATCACCAATTTTTTTTCTTGATAAATGGGAGCAGCAGCTAGAGAAGCATTGCTAGCATTGTGCCCGATGACTGCTAAAATTTTCTGATCCTTTACGAATTCGGTTGCAACTTCTTTGGCAAAATCTGGACTGTTGTCATCGTTGGCAATCAAAACTTGCAAACCCGCACCATTAATCCCTCCCCCAGCATTAACTTCCTCTTGAGCTTGGGCAACTCCTCGGAGCATTTCTTGGGCTACATTCGGGTTAGTGCCAATCGGAACGCTGACGGCTATTTGCAGAGAATTATCATTGTTGATTTTGGCATTATTTAAATAAATTAGAGTCTCTGGATCGTTGCGATTTTGTTGCAGCGATTCCCGAAAGTTTTTAACAGCTTCTTTGTAATTACCCTCAGCAAAAGCTTTGACACCTGCTTGTTTTCCTGCTGTTGTTTGCGATTGCATCAATATCTTATCTCCCCAACTGAGACGACTGTTACCAGAAACTAATCTAGGTGCAGTGCTGCCATTTAATATCTGTGGAATAAACGTGAATGCACCCCAGGCAATCAAAGGAAATGCAATAAAAACAATTGGGGGCGGGCCTTTCCTTTTTTGAGGTTGCTGATACATAATTAGTTCTCCTGCACTAGATTTTGTTTAGATACTTTGATTTCTGTCAGCATTTCCTGGCACAGTCTAATAAATCTGTTACTTACCAGCAAATACTCCCGCTTACAACCTGTAGAAATATCTACATATAGCCCTTCTCAGATAGGTGAGGTACGTTGTTGGGCTTTAGCCTCCTGAGTTTAAGCGGTTATATAAGCTGTCAGTCATACCTCATGTTTTTGAGAAAGGCTATATATTTGATTTAGCTCGACGAGCGCAATATTAGCTGCTAGGCTTTGGCGACATGAGTTTCTTCCTGTCCTAGGTTTATATGATGATTATGAATAAAAGCTTTTTTAAAGTCAATTCATAAAGTCATTGGATGGACTCATAAAAATCATATTATTAAGTTCATAAAAGTCATATTCGCCTAGGTTGGCTTCAATAACTCATCTCATGCCTGTTGTATTACCGCAATAAAACGTGTTTGTAGTGAGGACTTTAGTCCGCATCATCCGAGGACTAAAGTCCTCACTACGAACCAACTTTATTGGGAGCGTTCTTTTCGGACATGATAGAATTCTTCCACAATACTGTGTATGTGGCTCAAAACAGCAGTTGGGCGATCGCTCTTTCCGTACATAAATAAGATGCGCGGTTTGAAGTTTAAGAATTGTGTCAAATTTTCTATCATTGTAACAAAAGCAAATTGTCAAGTCCCTCAAATGAGTTGTCACCTAAACTCTTAGTAACAGCGAGGTGGAGGAATTATTGCCTTTCGCTAAATCTTCACTAAAATATGGCGTAAGATATGCAAGTTTTTCTTGATGTACTTTGCATATCTTACGCCAGAAGTCTTCAAAAACGGAGAGGGTGGGATTTGAACCCACGTTAGAGTCACCCCTAAAGTAGATTTCGAGTCTACCGCATTCAACCGCTCTGCCACCTCTCCAATAAACTTGGGATGCGAGCTAAAAGTATTTTACCGCACTATGCGCCACATTGTAAATCCTTACAGAAAAGAAGTTTGATTTTCTTCCGATTCCAGAGTCGTCTTAAATCCCCCTGCTGGCGTCCACTGAAGAGCTCCGTCGCGCCCTGTCCAGAAAATCTGGGTTTTGCTTTGGCGCAGTTGGGCGGCGGTTTCTGGGTCGATTTCGTCCGCAGATGCGATCGCCACTTGCGGCCGAACTGCACCCAATAACTCCGCTGTCAGGGTTTTTCCCGACCACCAAAGCACTTCTACCCGCTTCAATGTTCCCGTGGCTGCTAATCTCTTTGATAACATACTTTGCGCTTCTGGTGTCATTTCACCGACAAGCAACCAAGTACGCTCGCCCACCAGCAATTCTACCACCGGGATTTCGGCATCCACGAACTGCAACCGCGTCAAACCCAGATCAATTTTGCTGTCAGTTTCTAAAGGAAAGTAAACGCCTTGGCGAGATTGCACAGCCGTTATAAATTCCTGATTGCTGCCGCGGTTAATTTGTTTGGGAGCGTTGTTATCATAAAACGTTTTAATTGGCAAGCGTTGTAATAATTTTCCCCAACCGCCGCTCAAACCTAAATGACCGTGAGTGGCGATCGCAAAATTTACAGAATTAATTCCTTGCTGCTGCAAAAAAGGCAATACTGTAAACCTCACCGTATTTTCATCACCAGTATTAATTAGCGCCACTTTTCCCTTATCTTGAATCACTAAAACTGGTTCATCAGATGTCGTCGCCAGTAAAGTAACTTGAAACAAAGATGCTTGAACGTGCCAAGCTGGTAAAACTATGATACTAATTCCCGCCATCAGCGCCAGCGGTAAAATCCAAGCCGAAGAAATCCGCAACGCAAAAACTCGGCTTTTCCCTTTCTTCCCTCTCCCATTTCCTTGATTCTTGCCTTTTCCTAATTCCTGTTTCCCTCTCCTATCTTCCTGTTTCCCTTTTCCCTCGGACTTTTTCCTTCTATCCGTTACATCCGTTACATCCCGCACATTGCTCGTTGCCGAACTTCCCCCCAGCCAAACCCAGCAGATTAAACTGTAAAGCGCGATTAGCTGAAACACCGATACTTGACCGACAGCTACTGAATTACCGGGCAATTGCGAGAAATATTCGGCGATCGCAATTAACCCCTTTGCCGGATAGTCAAGCAATTGCGCTAACACACTCCCAGCCGGTGGAAAAATCAATCCAGCCAAGGCGCTAATCATCCCGCCAATACTCAAAATCCACAGTAAAGGAGCCGCAATAATATTGACTAAAATGCTGTAAGGTGATACCACACTAAAAACGTAAAGTAGCAGCGGTAGCACCCAAACTGAAGCGGCGATGGGAACCACCAGAATTGAAGCGATCGCAGGCGGCATCCAGTCGAACTTTGCCATCAGCGGCGGCGCTGTCACCACTAATCCCAAAGTTGCCAAAAAACTCAGTTGAAAACCTAAATCCCAAATCCACAAAGGATTAACTAGCAGTAAAATAGTAGCAGCGATTAACAGCAATCCCAAGGGCTTAACTTCGCGACTTAGTACCAAAGCAAATAGTGTACCAAATCCCATTAAAGCGGCGCGGCAGATTGAAGCTTCAAAGCCTGTTAATCCCACGAGCAAAAATAAAGCACCGACGCCAAAACCAAATTGTAATTGTTTGGAAAAACGCCTGGTTAAAGCTAAAACTAAACCCAAAACCATCGAAACTTGAGTACCCGAAGCTGCGATCGCGTGGGCCAATCCAGCCTGCACAAAAGAGTCGCGGATGTTGTAAGGTAAATCAACTGCTTGTTTGCCCAGGGCGATCGCACTAATCAACGGCCCTTCGGGAACACTCAACTGCGATACTTGCGATCGCACAATCCGCATCCGCATCGCTTGAATTGGCGACGGCTGCATCCCGGTTGACTCCCAGAAAGCACCCATTTTGGTGTTAAGTCGATTGACATCCGCGATCGCATTTTCTCTCTTCCAGTCAATCTGACGCCCTTTGAGTCCTGCAAAAGCCCCTTCTCTGGCTAAATATGCTTGAAAATCAAAACCCCCTGGATTTGACGGCGGCTGCGGTTTGTACAACGAGCCCACAACTGCGACTGTATTGTCGGCGTACAAGCCCGTTGCTTGCAGCAGCGGCACTGTAACGTAGAGTTTGCCGGATACTGGGCGGTTGACGACTACTCCTCCTTCGCCGCCGTTGATTTCGCTAACTGCATCCGTGTCCAGCCAAAATTGCGATCGACCCGATCGAGTTAATCGGGGCGTACTAGCCAGTCTACCGCGAACTGTCACCGCCACTTCTTGAGTGTTTCCGCCAACGGGAATCAGTTTGCTGATGTCATTCATTGCCGGTTGGGGCGATCGAATTGCAAAATAAATGCTAGCCAAAAATGCGATCGAACCCGCGACAGCCCACACACATTTTGCTCTCGGCAGCATCTCAAGCAAACTCAATTTTTCCCTCGTTTCTAAGGGTTCCTCCAGACCATTTTCTTTAGTTCTGCTGCGTCTTTTATTAGTGGTTTTGAAAGAGTTCCTTGTATGCTTTAACAACAATTTAGGCATGGCGACTGCGACCGCTATTCCTAAAGCAAATATCGCGTACCTACCCCAAGAAACTCCTGTAGAAATCAATCCCACAATGTAGGCAAGACAGAAAATGACACCCGTTACTTGATTCATAAAAACTATTGAATAAGTCATTAGTCATCAGTCAGAAGTGCGAGCGTCCCCGCTCGCGAACGTTATTAGTCATTGGCAATCGGTAATTGATTGTCAACTGTCAACGGAGAGGGCAGGCCCGCACCATCCACTGCGCCTACAACTGTCATCAGGCAGATTGAAATCAATAGAATCAATCATTCCTGCAATTTAATAACGTCCTGACTGTCTTGGTAGTTACTAAGATCGGCAATTTGTGCGATCGCAAATATAGTTTGTTTTACTTTTCCAAACCGCACAGATTAAGCTGAAAACCAGATATTTCCCTTTGATTATTGGTCTCCATTCCCCTAAATCCTCCTTAAAAATGGCAGTAGGAGTTGACTTTAAGCGCTCCAGTCCTGCTCCTGGTGTTAAGAGACACTTTGCGTCTCTTGTCCCCCCTTTTTTTAAGTGGGTTAGGGGGGATCGGAACTCATCTGAAGAACTACAGACTGATATTACCTTAAATAGACAGACCTAATTTTAAACCGAAAGCCGCGTGCAGCACCATAAGTGCCAGGGCAGTTGTGCCCAAATAAGCGTGAACCGCCCGCAGTGCCAGCTTATTGCCTCCAAAACCTGTCAGCGAAATCAGGCTACCAACAGCGAGCAAAACCAGCACTCCCGAACCAGTCCAAAAGTGCGGGCTTTCCATAACAGGCTTGTGCTGCATTACCAGCGACAGCAAGCCGCCTGTGTAGCCCAAAGCTAGAAACAGAAACATCCACGGTGCTAGCTTGCGGTGATCCGCTCGACTTTTGAGCGCGACATCCTTATCGGCGGCCAAACGTCCTTGCCATCCCGTATATCCAACGAAGCTACCCATGGCCACAACCACGATTCCCATCATTACAGGATGTCCCCAATGGGTAATTGGTTCGGGAATTCCGAGACTGCGAAATTGGCTGGCGATGGGTTCTAGAAGTTCGCTTAAATTTACCATTTGATTCTGACTCCAAGCTTGGGGATAAATATTTTGAGAAAAATTATTAAGATATTTTGACATTCCCCGCCCCAAAGGGCTAGGATTCTTCGTTCACAGGGAGATGCCTTGTAAAAGCAGTGCCTTTACTTGGTCTTACTCTCCCTCCCGAAGCAGTAACGGTATGCCCTACCGTCAAAATTCGTAAACCTTCATATAGAATATTCTTAGCAGCATTAATATCTCTATCATGGTTTTCCCCACATTTAGGACATTGCCAACTACGAATATCCAAACTCAAGCTATCCACGCGATTTAAACAGTTATTACAAGTCTTAGAACTTGGATAGAACCTATCTACTTCGATGTAGGTTTTTCCTGCCCACTGGGCTTTGTAGTTCAACATGGTGCAGAATTGTCCCCAACCAGCATCACTAATAGATTTAGCCAGTTTGTGGTTTTTCACCATGTTTCTAACTGCTAGATTCTCTACAACTATGACTTGGTTTTCGCCAACTAATTTACGACTTAGTTTGTGTAAAAAATCTTCGCGACACCGAACTATCTTCGCGTGAACTTTGGCCACTTTAACCCTAGCTTTGTTGCGGTTGCCAGACCCTTTAAGCTTATGACTTAATTGCTTTTGTCTCTTCGCTAATTTCTTTTCATACTTTCGATAGTATTTGGGATTCCCATGTTTGGTTCCATCGGATGTAACAGCATAGTGAGTTAGTCCCACGTCTATGCCAATGGCTTTTCCTTCTGTTGATTTCTCAGGTAAGTCTTTGCCGTTATCATAGAGGCAGGCCGCCAAGTATTCCCCCGATGGATTAACTGAAACCGTAACAGACTTTAGAGTACCCTCTGGTTGTCGTGAGACTTTACAACGAACATCACCAATCTTAGGCAGTTTCAATGTATCATCTTTTAATTCACAACAAGAGAGGAAATCTAATAGACTGTCTATTTTGTTTCTTTTTGAAGTTGGGATATTTAGCCCTACCCTCGAAGAAGTTCAGGAAAGCACTAGAAAGATTTAAAGCAGCTTGCTGAAGGACTTGTGATGGTGCTTCAGCCAACCACTCATACTCTTTCTTCATGGAGGGTAGAAGTTTGATTATTTCATTTCTGCTTAACCCCTTCCCCGTTTGCTTGTAAGTTTCAGACGTTAAGTTGAGGGCATAGTTATAGAACCATCTAGTACATCCAAACGACTTGGCAAGCAAAACTGATTGCTCACTTGTCGGATAGATTCTGTACTTGAAGGCTTTTAACATTTTTTTACCAAACCAGTGATACTATGGTAACACAGGACAGCCTAAATGCAAAGCCGTCTTAAAAGACGGGGTTTTAAGCCTATTTTTTTGATAAGATATTAGTAGCAACTGCGATCGCGCACTTCAAAAAACAGTTGACCGTTGACCGTTGACCGTTGACCGTTGACCGTTGACTGACTGATGACTGAGACTTGTGGTACAACAGCCAAACATCACGCAGAAGCTTAAATTCAGACAAAACTTAGCCGGCTAAAGCCGGCTGTGAGATTTTTTACAGCAGTGATGCTGTTTTAAGTTAATTTTGAGCCTTATCAGCTAAATCGAAAAGCAAAAATAAACGCAATTCGTCCGCATATCCACCCTGGGGCGGCTTTTCGCCCAATCTTCACAGCCTCATCCTCACTCTGGATGTTAAATTTTACCTGCCTGCTCATAGTTAATTTCAATGCCTTGACTTTTGAATGTCAAAGTGAGAAATTAACATCGCAGGCGACGAGCATTAGCACTTTTACTTTTGGCGAATCGCTCTTAAGACAGAATCAACTGCTGCCAAAAAACTAGAGGTTCCAAGTTAGACACTTTTTGCATAAAGTATACAGATACCTTTAAACCAGGAAAATCAGGCTGATGCCGGAGTTTTCTGTCTGTGGCACAATCTGAAATGAAACTTTCATGTCAGATGTTGCGGTATCTGTCAAAGCTTTTAACTGAATGTTAAAAGCACCATTGATATCGCGTCATATAGCATGACTGCTGTCGGCCCTGGCAGACTTCGATCGACTGACGGCTAAAATGAGTGTCTAAAAGCACCCTGAAATTCGCCTTGTCTATTGAGCTGCCATTGCTGTGCAACCTGTTCCTCTCAACTAACTCGTTGGGGATTTGGTTGCAGGTGGCAAACACCGACTTTCGCTGCCGCTTTCCTCGGAACCGTGCAATTGCTAAACTCGCTGCGCCGTCGCCAAAGTAGCTTCCGAAGGTTGGATTTGGTACTTTACGAGATTTGCCAGTTCTTGTAACTGACTAATCGCCTCTGCACCTTCTAGTTTCATCAGTTCGCGATCGTCCCGCATCTCAGTCCATGTGATACCGTAATCTGACACTAAAAATCGAATCAGATGGTTGTCCGTCAAACTGACCATAAATGAGGCACTGTTCATCTGACCCCCGCAAGTGTAGCAGGATGCCAGATAACCTCGACGCTCTAGCACGATCGCCAAAGCCTGGAGGTTCATGACCAAATCTTGGACGAATTTACGGTGTTGTTCTGCAAGTCTCAGAAACACAGTTTTTCTCCTATCACCACGCCGTATATTTTACACCCAATTTCATAATTTCTTAAGAATTGAGTATCTAGGTGCTGGTTCAGTATACGTTTAGTATGCTGAAAAAAAATCGAATTAGCGACCTCTTCAGCCTACCTTTACTAGATTAACCGAGTTGCGATCGCAACTAAGTATCAGCAGCGACATTAACCTCAAACACTATCTAATCCGAGACTCTGGCCCCGAAAAAACTTGTGCTGTGACGGCTGATTCAGCCCTCGAACAGCCCAAAGATACAAATAACTAATGATAGCAATGAAGTTAGTTAAGTATAGTAGTTCAATCGCCTTGGGGATACTCATCCCAAAGTGTCGTAGTCTGCCGCAAGCTCCGAAAATCGCCATTTCCCAAAATCAAATGGTCGAGCAGCGGAATCGACAAAAACTGCGCTCCAGCAAGCAACTGCCGTGTCAAAGCTATGTCCTCCGGGCTCGGCTCGACATTCCCCGAGGGGTGATTGTGCGAGATAATCGCCCGCGTTGCGCCAAGGCGGATCACTTCCCGAAAAATATCCCTCGGGTGAGCTAAAGTTTCGGTAGCTGTGCCGATCGTAATTACTTGAGTACCCAGCAGCCGATTTTTGACATCCAGCAGCACCACAGCAAAACGTTCCTGAGACTGCCACATCAAATCCTGACTGAGAGCATCCGCAGCAGCTTGTGGAGAGTCCACTACGGCCATATCTGGCGGCCGCGACTGAAACACTCGTTTTCCCAATTCCACCGCAGCCAAAATCGAAGTAGCCTTGGCTGGGCCAATCCCGTGAATCTGGGTCAACTCCTGGACGCTAATGCTCCGCAGTACACCCAGAGGATCGCGCTGGTGCAAGCTCAACTGATTTAAAATATACTGTCCGAGTCCGACAGCCGAAAGTTTGCCGGGGCCCTGACCAGTACCCAGTAGAATAGCAATCAATTCCGCAGTCGCTAAACTTTTCGGGCCGCCGGCCATCAGCCGTTCCCGCGGCCGTTCGCTACTCGGCAAATCCACAATTCTTAAGCTGTAAGTCATAGATGCACTGGCACCGCAAGCTCAACAATTAAATCATCTTAGCCGATGATCGTGCTTCTTGAAATCAGTACGATCGCCCAAAACAGCTAAATTATTAACCGAGGCTGTTGGCGCGTGCAAATCTAACGCAGCGTTTCGATTGTCGATCGAGTCTTTATCTCGATCGAGCCGATCAAAGCTACCTCTAACAGGTAAAATTGCTCGTAACTATGCTATTAAAGCACTCCCTCATTTATCGCCAAGAAGCGATCGGCCTAGATTCTTGCCATTCTATCGAGGTCAGCAGCGAAGAAACAGGCTGCGGCTGCTTAGGTGCTACCAAGCCAACCGATACAAACGAAGCGATCGTCAAAACGCCGTAAACAGCCACAGATAGCTTGCGAGTTGCCAGTCCCACCCATTGAGGATTTACCAAGCCCAGACAAAATGCTGGCGTTGAAAACATGAAAGTTAAAACAAACAAGCTGGACATCAGGCACCTCCTCCTTCGCCAACTGCACCGATCGATCACTTGTTTATCCAATTATCAGCTAAAAAATCCGCTGAAAACAGTTGCGATTGATGATTTATAACTTAAGGATTATTGCCGTTTCTCAAACAATAATCAAGCTGCTTAAATCTCATGCTTTAGCTAGTTGTTAAAAAATAAATGTCTTTTTATGTCGCCAGAAAATCTAGCTTAAAATAGAAACTAAATTCTTTACTCAAAATATGCAAGTCCGTTTTAACGTAGTCCGCCAAAATCAAAATGAGGCTCCCCGCGTACATACTTACACCCTAGACGTGGATGAGAGCAATACCATCCTAGACTGCCTCAACAGCATCAAGTGGGAACAAGACGGCACTTTAGCTTTTCGCAAAAATTGCCGCAATACAATTTGCGGCAGTTGTTCGATGCGAATTAACGGGCGTTCGGCTTTAGCTTGCAAAGAAAATGTCGGTAGCGAACTTGCGAGATTGCAAAAAATAGCTAATTCAAGTTCAGCACAACAGCCTGCCGATTTCATCCCAGAAATTACCGTCGCGCCCATGGGAAATATGCCGGTAATTAAAGATTTGGTGGTTGACATGACCAGTTTTTGGGACAACCTGGAAGCTGTTGAACCCTATGTCAGCACCGCCTCGCGAGCAATTCCCGAACGCGAATTTCTGCAAACTCCCGAAGAGCGATCGAAACTCGACCAAACTGGTAACTGCATCCTCTGCGGCGCGTGCTATTCTGAGTGCAACGCTCGGGAAGTCAACCCGGATTTTGTCGGCCCCCACGCCCTCGCCAAAGCTTACCGGACGATCGCCGATTCCCGCGACAGCGAAACCGAAAATCGGCTCGAAAAGTACAACGAAGGAACCGCAGGCGTCTGGGGCTGCACTCGCTGTTACTACTGCAACTCGGTTTGTCCGATGGAAGTGGCGCCGATGGATCAAATTGGTAAGATCAAACAGGAGATTCTCGATCGCAAAGACGACCAAGCCAGCCGATCGATCCGCCACCGCAAAGTCTTAATTAATCTCGTCAAAGAAGGTGGCTGGATAGACGAGCGCAAATTTGGCATCGAAGTAGTCGGAAACTACTTCCGCGACGTTCAAGGTTTGCTGAGTCTGGGCCCGTTGGGTTTAAGAATGCTCGCCCGCGGCAAATTCCCCTTGTCCTTTGAGCCTTCTGAAGGTACCGAAACCGTGCGAGATTTGATCGAATCGGTGCAAAATTTAGAAAAGTCGGCAGATTAGCGATCGGCTGTCATTTTCGGATAAATTAAAGATTGTGCGATCGGCACGGCGAGGGAAAAATAGGACTGATGGAAAGAAACCGGGTTTCTGGGCAAAATCTAAGATTCTCAACTATAGAGCTGCGAAGCAACCCGGTTTCTGGTCTCGATGTGCGTCCAATACTAAAAAAGTCATTGCCGGCTTGCACTCAAAAATCTCAACTCAAAACTCAAAAATTCAAACTTAGAAATGGCTGCTAAAACTCCTCCGTCTCCAACACCGCCAACTCCTGAATCCCCCAAAAAACCAGAACCTGCATTTGGTTGGAATGCCTACGCCGAACAAATCAACGGACGATTTGCAATGGTGGGATTCGTGGGACTTTTGCTGCTAGAGTTTTTCACCCGCCAGGATTTTTTTACCTGGCTGGGTCTCCGTTAAATTCATGTAAATCAATCCAGAATGAAAGTTGAAAAAATATCATTTTTTCGCTTTCCTTCTAATTTTAATAGATATTTACAATACAGTGTGTCGAATTATAGATGCAGTTTAAAAACATTGATAATTGCAGACAAACCGATGAATTTACAAAAGTTAATAGTAGTTGCTTGTAGTGCGATCGTCCTAAAATTATCAAGACACGGCAATGCCGTGTCCTGACTCCGAAGTTGCGTTCATATCATGTCCGGTCAATTACCATCACAAGAACAGTTTGTAGTGCGGACTTCAGTCCGCAGCATTTTGCAGTTTGTAGTGCGGACTTCAGTCCGCAGCATTTTGCAGTTTGTAGTGCGGACTACGAACTTATCTGATTGCGGTTAATCGATCGGATACGATATCAAACTAATTTCCAGTCACTTCACGGATAATCAAACTGTACTTACCTCTACCTTTTGGAGGTGGATCGTAAGCATTGACAACTACTCGGTAGCGACCGCTTGCAGACAAGGTAAGAGTTAGCTCAGAATTGGAATTTTGCTGCGTGACATCATCATTTTCTCCCAGTAGCTCGCCCTGGGAGTTGAGGACAGCCAGATAAGTATCAAACTCGCTACTTTCTACATTGACAACCACTTTCTGACCCTGAGTGCCTTCAAAGGTGTACTCATCGTACAAACTGCTGTCCGAGGGCAGTACCGAAGACTTAGAAGTTGTGAGTTCTCCCTTTTGCTCTAAAATGATTTTAGACGATCGCCCATCAGGACTTGGCGAAGGTTGTACAGTTGGGGTCTGAGTTGACGAGGGCTTTGGAGTTGGCGGCCCGGAAGGCGACGGGTTGGGGCTTGCTTGAGCTAAAACAGCCTTGCCCGCTTGACTCGCATTATGTACATTTTGAGGAAATTCTGCTGAAAGGATCGGGGAAATGCTGTTGGTAACTCCACCTAAATTTGACACTGGTACGGAGAGAGTCGGTTTCCCAGAAAAAATAGCTAGTAGAGCAATTGGCGCGATCGCCCAAAATCTAATTTGACCCATGAATTACCTCGATAGTCAGTTGACAGTTGACAGTTGACAGTTGACAGTTGACCTGTGGCAGTTGACCTGTGGCAGTTGTCAATAGTCAGTTGTTAGTTGTTAGTTATGAGAATGAAGAACGTTTTAACTGCCAATCACTAATCACCAATTACCAATTACCAACTTTTAGCGGATAGTTAGATTGTAACGACCCCGACCTGAAGCATCATAAGCATTGACAATCACGCGGTAGCGACCCGTAGCTGGCAAAGTAACGCTCAGAAACGCATTTTTGCTCGAATCGCTCGCATCGTCATTTTCTGCCACTAATTTGCCGTTAGGGTCAAAGATAGCCACATAGGGATCGAAATCTGTACTTTCCAGGGAAATGCTGACAGACTGACCCGATCGACCTTCAAAAGTATACTCGCGATACAGACTGTTATCAGAAGGCAATACCGGGCCACCTGCGACTAAAGCGCCTTCTTCTTGCAAAATCGCCCGAGAAGGTGCGCTAGGAGCACTCGCTTTCAGTTCTAACGTATAAGCCCCCAACTGCCTAGCTTCGTTGGAATTTGCCAGCAACGTGTAAGTGCCATCTGCTGGGAGCCTGACTGTAATTCGGGCGTTTTTATTGCCCGCTCCGTTATCATCTTGCGCGATTTCGCGCTCGTTGGGGCCGAGCAAAATTAAATAAGGGTCTATCTCTTGACTTTTCATTTCTATTGTGATTTGCTGTCCCGCTTTTCCCTCAAAGGAGTAGAGGTCAAAAAAGCTGTTGTCTGCGGGCAGAATGCTAGACTTGTCGGTAAGTTTGCCTGTGACGGCGGGCCCGTTTAACGCAACTTTTTGAGGTGATTTGTTGCCAAAGGGCGATCGCCTTTGAGCAACGCGGGGAGCTCGCCCTTCTCGCACCGCACTCAAGAAAGCTGGCACTTTGTCTATGACAATTGCAAAACCGATACCGATATTGCCTCCGCCCTGGCCGCGAGTAAAAATAGAAGTATTGACGCCAATTAATTCTCCAGAACTATTAAGTAGCGGGCCGCCGGAATTACCGGGATTGATGGCCGCGTCAGTTTGAATTAAGCCACGGGCTGCGTCGATGCGGCTGACAATTCCGACTGTAAAAGTACCTTGAAATCGACCGAAAGGATTGCCGATCGCAAATGCTTGTTGTCCGACTTTCACCGAACCGGCACGGGCTAAAGGAATTGTGGGCAAATTGTTTTGACCGCGAATCTTCACCACCGCTAAGTCTAAACCTTCTTCGCCGAATCCAACGACATCCGCGACCAGTTTTCTACCGTCTGACAAAATTATATTTACGGTACCGCCGGCAGAAACAACGTGAGCGTTGGTTAACACCATGCCGTCGGGGCTGATAATTGTGCCGCTACCGTTAGATTTAGCTGTATCGACGGTAACAACCGCCGGACTGGCTTTTTCGTATACCCGAATATTCGTTTGTTCTTCGGCATTTTCGGCGATCGGGCCTGTCCGAGGCACCGAGTTAAATTCCGCTAAATTTGCCTTCTGCTGTCCGGGGGGCACCTTAACAACCGCAGCAGCCCTGGCTGCAACCCCAACTATGAAAATTCCTGATACCGCTAAACTTAGAAGTTTGAAATTCATGATCGTGAATTAGTATTTTTTAACGATCGGCAGTTAGCAGTTAGGTGTTCGGGTCAACTGCTAACTATGACCTGTAATTATTTTAGGACTTGGAGAAGGGTATGGATAAATTAAAGCTTGAGATTGCTTTAAGATTTCGCCTGCTGCTGAGTTTTCGGTAAGTCGATCGACTTATAGGGCCAGAGTTTGGTTGCAAAACTAAGATAAGCCAGCAGTTTCGGCAATTCTCGAATCTTCTGGCGGGCGATCGACAATATACTTAAGATTAGCGTCCCGCACCACAGCATCCTCATCGCCATAGAAAAAAGACAGCAAAGCAAAACGCTCACCGCTAATCATCGCCGTCGCTTCGTGCAGCAAAGAACACGAAAAAATAATCGCCGTGCCAGAATCTCCTTTATAACCGTGCGGCGCGTACTCCGGAAACCGCAAAAATCCCCCCGTGTACTCCCCCACATTCAAATTCAAAGTCATCGCAAACCTGCGGTGTACCGTACCTTTGCTCGTATTGTCGCGGTGTGGATGAAAATAACCGCCACTTTGGGCATCGTAACAAGCTATTAAATACCGTTCAAACCGAGTAATTTTAAACTGGAAAGCTTTTTGTACTTCCGGTACCACCCTACGCAGAATAATCGCACTCAATTGTCGCTGCAAATTCGGGTTTTCAATAAATAAATCTCGACGTTTCTTGAAATTATCATCGTGAATGCCAACAGTTTTCCCGTCTATTTGCCTCATAAAACCTGAGGGAGTGCCGCCGTCAGCCTTGTATATATCGATCAAACTGCGACAAGATGCTTTGTCCAAAACGTTAGGAATTACCAACACCGGGGCGTGGCGAGTGGCGGCTCGGGCTTCCTCAATTGGGGGCAAAGTTTTCATAAAATCCAACACTTGCTGAGCGTGTTGGTGTGGCTCGCCAATGGGTAAAATGTTAATTACCTGAAGGTTTTCGTTGAGAACAAAAGTTTGGGGGGCATATTGAACTCCTCCAACTCCATTTTCTTCAACATTTTGGGAAACAGCGTACTGCTGGCTGAGTTTTTTGTCGAAATCCCAGAAAAAGATGAATGACGGAGCAATTAGTGTGGCTCTGTTTTGTTCTTTGTCTGCTGCATCAACGCTCACTCCGAACAGCGGTACTTGCAAAGTCTTGAATTCTTCTGAAAGCTCTTGAAAGTTTTTGAGGATAACTTGGATTTGTTCAAAAGCTGCGCTAGCAAAGAAAAACAGCACGACTCGTCGGCCGCCAACCGTCGAGAAATGAAATAAGGGGTTATTGCTCGAAGCAATCGAAAACCAAGGAGCCGGGTCTCCTATTTCCAGTAAGGGCATATTGATGATTTTAGATTTTAGATTTTAGATTTTAGACTATTGTACTTTGGGTTAGTTCCAGAATTTGTATTTTGTGCGATCGCAAAGATTTGTAGTGATGACCTTCGTCCGCAAATATGAGAAGGACTAAAGTCCTCACTACAAACCTCATAAGGATTATTTATAGGAATACTATTAAATATATTTCAAGATTGTTTTTATTAGCTTTTTTCACTACTTTAGTTATTTAAACATTCTAAGATCTGAGAATAAGTAGATGGGCATCAATAAACGCAACGTGAACAAACCTGACGGTCAACTGAGTACAGTTAGACCGCAGGCTTCTTTTTCCTTTTTTGCAAAGGCTTTTTTGAGTGACGGAGTTCCCCCGCCACTTTCGTGATTCAGACCAATTTTCTTGATAAGTTTGGCCGAATTTTCATCTCGATCCAAAGACTCGCCGCACTGACAAGAATGCCACCGCTGGGATAATTCTTTCGGAACTTTGTTGAGGCAATGCCAACAATGCTGGGAAGTTCCCTTCGGATCGACAAACAAAACGATTTTACCCAATTTCCAGGCGACATACTTGAGGACGTTGGCAAATTGACCGTGAGCAGCATCAAGTATTGATTTATTCAAGCCACTTTTAGCCGCTTGACCGTTTGGCAGATAAACCAGACTACCGTTTTCAATCTCAGTCTTGGGTTTGGCACATCTAGTTAGATTCTTGAGACTCAAATCTTCAACCACTAAAACATCGCATTTGCCAAACAACTCATGTGCTGTTTTGAATTGAAAATCAAGTCTCGCTAAGGCTACAAATTGATGCAGCTTAGAAATTTTGTCTTTGATAATTTTCCAAGGCTTAGAACCTTTAACTCTCGACGCTAGTTTCGCCTGAAGATGAGCTAATTTCTCGGCAGATTTCCTCAAGAACCTAGGATTTTCAATCCTTTCGCCATTAGAAAGGTAAGCGTAATTGGTAATTCCCAAGTCAATACCAAGAGTGTTTTCATCAGTCGGTTGAATTTCGGCAACCGTCACGGGAACCGTCTTATCTTCTAGCGTCAGGGCAATATACCACCCGTCTGCTCCTTTGATAACTGTCCCCGTCTTAACCGTGAATCCTGTAGGTATTGGACGATGGAATGCCATCGGTATTTGACCTATTTTGGCAAGGTTAATACAAATCCTATTTTGCTGATCCTTGATAATATCTAAATTATCTAATTGGGGATAAGTGAAAGATTTGTAGTAATGGAATCCTTTAAACCGAGGCTTGCCTCTACGATTGCCATTTTTGTCGGGCGTGGTGAAATTTGAGAAGGAAGTTTCCACTCGGTTGACCACATCCTGCAAAACTTGAGAATTCAAAACTTTGTAGTCAGGAAACAGCTTCTTAATGTTTTTTAGATCGGCTAACTGGATGGTTTGCCACTGCACATATCCGCCTTCAATGTTTGAAAAAACATCACCTTTCCTGGTTACAGGATTGCCTGACTCATCCTTCTTTCTGCCATCCCTAGTTTGCACTCTGGTCAAGGGAATATTTTGATAAATCTCGTCAACAGGTACTATGGATGCAGTTAAAGGGCAAGAGTTGACGGGTGTTCTCGTTGCTTCCCACCATATAAATCTTTCGCTCAATCGGTAGTTGTACTGACGGCGGCATAGTTCTAGGTGAGTCGCAATCGTTACCAATTGGGTTTTTGTGGGCTTGAGGCGGTATTTGTACGTCAGTTGCATAGAAACTTCCTTTTTTTTCGACCTGCTCACAGTTTTAGCACTTAGGAAGTACATTGAAAATCAAGACGCCCCCGAAGACTAATTCATCGTGGCTAAGCTTAATTGTCGGCTTCCGTTCCTCCATCCGACGAGCCTTTCATCCCTCCGGTAATTCATTCGGGGTACTTCGCTTAACGCTCAGATTCATCCCCTCTGAATATACCGAGGGACTTCTCGGCTGGCAGTTAATATTTGTCTCGATCGCGCGAGAAATGTTTAGTTTAACCCACCTACTTATCTTTGTCTATTTGTCGAAATTGGGGGAACTATCCGGTTGGTCTTCCGGGTATTCTACGGGGCGATACTCCACGTAGTCTGATGGCGGTGCTTCTATCTCGCGGTTGCCGGGGCGAGACCTTGATGCTTCGGAAGGCCGGGGTTTTTTGGTTCTCGGCGGCGCGTCAGAACTGCGGTTTTCCGAAGTTGGGGGGCGGTTGCGGCTGCTGCGGGCCGGTCTTTCTTCGGGGTTGTCTGAAACGTCCCAGTTGTCAGAGCCTTGGGCGGGCGGGGCTTCTGGGCGCGCCGGACGTTTGCGCGAGGGAGGGCGATCGATCGACTCCCGAGATGCGTTCGCGCTACCGTTGCGATTCGACGAGGGACGGCGGCGGGGCTCATCGTCGTAGACTTCCCGCGAGGAACGATTTTCTTGACTGCCTCTAATCCGGGGACGCTGCGGGTAGTCTTCCTCTGGTTCTATCTGGTCGAAGTCGTTATCGTAGCCATCGTAAGCGTAGGCGTTGCTGACTGGTCGCTCTTCATCTACGTATTGGGAGCGACTTTTAGCTTGGGCTGTGGTCGCTCCCCGCAGTTTGATGCTTTCGGCTGCAAAAAATATGGCGGAACCTGCAAGTAAAAATTGACCGAATGCCAGAATTGGGTCAAGCCGCCATCCTTGAAATAACAGAATACCGCCACAGAGCAAGCCCACGGCTGCAAAAAAAATATCGTGGTCTCGGGCTAGTTTGGGACGCCACGATCGCAGAAAGTACAGTCCTGCCCCTGCTACTGCTAGGATGATCCCTAACAGGCTGCTCAAGTTCAATCCTAAATTGACCATTAGCCTATCTCCTATCTCTTTCCTATGTTAGCGAGTTAGATTTTACATCTATCAATAAGTCTGTCAGTCTGTTATCCCGACTGTGGTTTCACAGGGCAGCATCCGGTGAAGCTTTCAGAACAGGGAAGCGCACCTTATAGTTATGAGTTTAACGGGAAAAAACCTCAGCTTGGCCGTCAACCGAAGGTTTTGCCTTCACAGTTGCTGGTAGCCGAGGTTTCACAAGCCGGAAAATGCCCGACGTGCAGCCGAATATTGACTTACAGCGCCTGACTTAAGTCCCGCCGACTTTTTAGGTGCGCTTGATTTTGTCTTTTTGGCTGATAAAGATCAGGGCGATGGTTGCTGGAATGACTACCAGCGAAACGCCGACCAGCAGGCTGTACAAAAAGTTCGCGAGTGAAGGAGTCATAAATTCAAGACCTTTGTTACAACAATTTGATTTTTATTAATTTTATCAGCAGTCAGTTCTCAGGGAGAAGTTCGGCAACGGATTTTGCAATGGATGTGGTGCTACCAGCAATATTTTTACCCTGAAAAACTCTAAACCTCTCAGCCTCAAACCCTCTAACTCTTTCCATCCGAAGGTATAAGGCCGGAATAATTCTGCCGATCGTGTTCGATCGCACCTGTGAAACGGTTAAAATTATGAAAGGCTGACTTCACAAAACTTAAGATTTTCGAGATAAGACCCATGACTGGTATTACCGTTGCAAGTTGGATTCTGGGCTCTGTTCTAGTATTGATGACTTTGCTATTTATTTTTCGGATCGTTCTGACTTGGTATCCCGAGGTGAATCTGAGTCGTTTACCGTTGAGTTTGATTGCTTGGCCGACGGAACCTTTTTTAGCCGTAACTAGAAAGATTGTACCGCCGATCGGCGGAGTGGACATTACGCCGATTATCTGGGTGGGCATCTGTAGCTTGCTGCGAGAAATGATGCTCGGCCAGCAAGGCATCCTGACGATGATGATGTAAAATTTATTACTCACATCAAGGTACGTTGTTGCGCTTCAGCGCTCTTTTGCATATGTCAAGGAACCCAAATTAAATAATTTACACATATTTTGTGGGATGGGCGTCCCGCCCGTCCTTTCTTGACGGGCGAGACGCCCATCCCACAATACTGTAAAATTTGTTACTCAAATCTAGGTACGTAGTTGCGATGAAAGCGCTCTTTTGCATATATAAGGAGCGCTGAAGCGCAACTACGTACCTTTGTTGCTGGCAGGGTTTGATTAATGACCACTAACCATTTTGGCCCATGAACTGTTCGACAAAATTCGTGTAAACTTCGCCCCTGAGAAACTCGGGGGAATCGAGGATTTTTTGGTGGAAACTGAGGGTGGTGGGGACGCCGGTGATGGCGCATTCCCGCAACGCCCGTTTCATCCTGCGGATGGCTGAAGGTCGATCGCGCCCCCATACAATCAATTTACCAATTAAAGAATCGTAGTAAGCCGGTATTTCGTAATCGGTGTAAACGTGGGAGTCCATCCGCACGCCGGGGCCGCCAGGAGGCAAAAAGCCGGTGATTCTGCCGGGATGGGGCCGGAAATTGCGATCGGGGTCTTCAGCATTGATCCGACACTCGATCGCGTGACCATTGAGAATTACCTGGTTCTGCTTAATTTGCAGCTTTTCACCTTGGGCGATCCGAATTTGTTCCGCGATCAAGTCCAGCCCCGTAATCATCTCCGTCACAGTATGTTCTACCTGAATCCGAGTGTTCATTTCCATGAAGTAGAACTTGCCCGATTTGTCAAGCAAAAATTCCACAGTTCCCGCACCGGTGTAATTAATGGATTTAGCTGCGGCAATGGCGGCGTGCCCCATTTGATCGCGCAGTTTCTGGCTGAGGGCGGGGCTGGGCGCTTCTTCCAAGAGTTTCTGGTGTCGGCGCTGAATCGAACAATCTCTCTCGCCGAGGTGGATGACGTTACCGTAGTTGTCGGCGAGGATTTGGATTTCGATGTGGCGGGGTTTTTCGATGAATTTTTCGAGGTAGACTCCGGGATTACCGAAGGCTGCATCGGCTTCACCTTGGGCTGCTGAGAATAGTTTGGGGAGTTCCGATGCTTCTCTGACTAGCCTCATGCCGCGGCCTCCACCGCCGGCTGTGGCTTTGATTATGACAGGATAACCGATGTCGCGGGCTATTGCTAAAGCTTCGCGATCGTCCGCCAGCAATCCGCCGCTACCGGGAACTGTGGGGACTTTCACCCGCTGCATGGTTTCTTTGGCAGTAGATTTGTCACCCATCGCCCGCATCGCAGCCGGAGAGGGGCCAATGAAAGTAATTTGATGATCCGCGCAGATTTCGGCAAATCGGGCATTTTCGGCGAGGAAGCCATAGCCTGGGTGAATCGCTGCGGCGTTGCGCGTCAGGGCAGCCGAGATAATGTTAGGGATGTTTAAATAGCTTTTGCTACTGGTGGGGGGGCCGATGCAAACGGCTTCGTCGGCCAACTGAACGTGCAGGGCGTGCTTGTCTACGGTGGAGTGAACGGCGACCGTGGCAATCCCCATTTCCTCGCAGGTGCGTAGTATGCGGAGGGCGATTTCCCCCCGATTAGCGATTAAAATTTTCGAGAACCCCATCTTCGGTGCTTATTCACTCAATATTCTGTAGAATAATCCCTTTCGGTATCTTCTGGATAATGGTTGCCCATAAATTCTTAATAAAAATTTATTTTACATTTTGGTGATAGTTGTGCTATGGTTTTAAATCGGTGGTCGAAAAGGGCTAGTCACAAGTTAAATGTCAGGAACCTCAGCCTGTGAATCTTTAACTCGTAACGCAAAAAATCCCAGAGATTGTCAGAAAGAGCGGATGTGGCGGAATTGGTATACGCGCACGCTTGAGGTGCGTGTGGCATTATGTCCTTGCGAGTTCGAGTCTCGCCATCCGCATTGAATATATGAAACAACTGCTGGCAGTTTTGACTGTTGGCAGTTGTTTTATATTGAGTATCGTCGGGTGAGTGGCGAGAAACCGGGTTTTTGGCAGAGACTTGGTGACAACTCCCAGATTTGGGAAAAAACCCGGTTTCTGAGATTTAGTTGCTATACTGTAGACACTATGTATATACATCCTTAAACAAGGGTGAAGTCCTGAGAATAATATTACTAGCTAGAGGATTGGACTATGGTTGGGACGATCGCAAAGTGGGGAAACAGTCTTGCTGTTCGGATTCCACAGCATTTAGCTAAAGAGATTAACTTAGTGGAAGGTTCCCAAGTGCAGCTTGTCTTGATAGATGGTAGGCTGACGATCGAACCGATAACTCGTCGGCGGTATTCGCTTGAGGAGTTGATTGAGGCGATTACTCCAGAAAATCTTCATACTGAGATTGATAGTGGAGTTGCTGTGGGGAATGAAGTTTGGTGACACAATCAAATCCCTACATTCCGAGTCGAGGCGATATTGTTTATTTAGACTTTGACCCCACTAAGGGACACGAACAAAAAGGACTTAGACCTGGTTTTGTGCTGTCGCCTCGTGCTTATAATCAGAAAAGTTCTTTAGCTTTATTTATGCCTATTACCAAGCAACAAAAAGGGTATCCTTTTGAAGTTGCTTTACCAATTGGATTAAAAGTTCAGGGAGTGATTCTTGCAGATCAAATCAAGTGTCTAGACTGGAAAGTTCGCGGTGTTCGATTCGTTGAGTCTGTATCTGAAGATGTGATTGAGGAGGTACAAACCAAAATTGAGCCATTGTTATTCTAAAAGTGGTGGCGAGAAACCGGGTTTTTGCGACAGACTTGGTGACAACTCCTAGATTTAGGAAAAAACCGGGTTTCTGAGATTTGGGTGGGTGGCGAGAAACCGGGTTTTTGCGACAGACTTGGCGACAACTCCCAGCTTTCGGAAAAAACCCGGTTTCTGTGGTTTTGATGCGCCCACAAATATCAATTAAGAGGGAGGTAGACTTTCGCGACTAGATGAAATTGCCTCCACAGGTGATGATTTACTCTGGAGGTGGCGTTTAGTGAAAAACCAAGCCAACCATCCCAAGCCACCACCGCATAAACAACTAACTACAACCGCAATAACGAAGGGATGAGGCGGTAACACAGGATGTTGAGGAGAGGGAAAATCCCAAGGTTTTTCGATTAAGGGGTAGCCGGCGGCTAAGATTCCCGCAAAGCCGACTCCGACGCCGATACCGGTACCGACTGCTTGAATCGTATTTTCTAATTCTCGATCGCGATTCTTCTCATTTATCTCCTTATCCTGTAAAGTTATCTGTGATTGGCGATCGAACTTGGCTTGTTCTATTGCCACTAAACCCCGCAATGTATCGATCAATTCGCCGCTCAAATCTTTACCGGGCTTGATATAACTGAGGTAGGTTTCTATTTGGTCGAGATAGCGCTTGCAGGTAGTTTCGCCAAACTCTTGCCAAGTGGGAATATCGCCCGGTTGCCAGAATTTTTGCAAGTAAGTTTGATAGTTGCGCTGATTGGTTTCGATCGTGGTATAATGAGCTTGCAAATTTCTGAGTTGCCGTTGATACTGCATGGATAGTTCGGGCATTGATTCCAGAATTTTTTGCAGTTTTTCTAATGGCTCATCTTGCTTGAATTCTTTAATCTTTGCTTCGAGTTCGCTGTAAACTTTTCTGGCTTGACTGTAACTTGCTTGCGCTTGTTGGTAGGCATATTCTATTTTGTGGCGCGTTCCAAGTGACCTAAATAAAAAGTCGTAAATTACTGATGAGACATCTGGAGATATCGATCGATTGTCGATCCAAACTAAAATCCGATATAGTTTATTGGGTCGATCGTCCTGGTAGAGTTCGTATTCAAATAAAGGAACTTCGAGCAATTTACCTTCACCGACTAATCTGGGTGTAAAGTTAGTTTTTTTCAGAAGATTCGCGACCAATTCATCGGCTACGGATTGACATTTTGGCTCGTCTATGTTTGTTTCGCCGTAAAGCCAGATGGTTTCACCGAGAGTGTTTTCCGAAAAATCTAAAAACAGGCTGCTAGGTTCAAATAAATCGATGTCTGCGGCTGCGATATCTCGATCGCACTCTGCGGGAGATAAGGTGAGATCGAAAGCGTAGGTATCGTTTAATATAAATGCTTGCAAATTCCCGCTAATTGCTAATCCATTTTGGTTAATGGCAGCAAGTTCTATCGGTTTTTGGTCTTTGGTTAGGTACCATCGATCGATTAAATTTAAGGCTTTTGTCTGATGTTTGAAAACCTGTGATTCTTCATCGAACTCATAGCAAACTAATTGAGATTTCACATCTTTTAGTTCAGTGAAAGGCAGTTTATCACCGATCTTAATCAGATTTTCCCAAATTAAATCGGCTTTAGGTGAAAGTCGATCGAGAGGTTCAGCTAAAGTCTGATTGAGATGGAAAAAACACGCACTGATACTAAAGTTTTTCATAGAGAAGACGGCGGAGCTTGCTTTGGTTCGGGAGGTTTTTCCGCAGCTACGGTAAGATTTTCTATGATGTCTTTTAAGATTTGAATTCGTTGTTCCGGTGTGGTAGTCGATCGGCCTTTGTTGGGTAATTTATCTGTAGGATATCTCATCAATTCAGCTAGGTAGGGAATCTGGACTTCTGGCTTATCTTGCAGCCAATTTTCAATAATTTCGACATTTTTTTCATCACTGTCCGTTAGTTCGGCTTTGAGAGAAATTAGGGCATCTCTCAAGTTAACAAATAAATCTGATTGAATTAATCGCTGGAATATTTCTAGTTTGTCGCCGCTATTACTCATGTTTTGCTCTCCTTTACCCACCGCACAGAAGCCAGCCCAATAATATGGGTTTTGATAAATTTTAGCACAAACTCTTTGAGTTTCTGCGTCTTTTTTCAGCAAGTATTGTAAAATTAGTCGCCATTTTTTGTCTAGGAGGTGACATTGGTTTGTCCAGTCGAGGAAGCCTTGGATGTCGGTGTCTCGCATCCAGATTTGGGCTTGGTTTAATGCTAGGGCGAATTTACCGGGTTGGTGGTAGAGGTTTTCGTAGGTTTTGATCAGTAAAATTGCTGTAGAAATGGGATTGACTGACCACAAACTGATGTATAAACTGGGACAGCCCGCGAGGAGGAAACCGCTGGTGAGGCTGATGTATTCGTCGGTGTTGTCGAGTTGGACTTGTCCGGTTTCGCAGGCGGAAAGGGTGACGAGGCTGCATTCACTGAGGTTGAAATAGCAGATGATTTCTTGTAGGGTGAGAGTACCGTCGGCTAGTTCTAAACCAGATTGTAGTGGATCGTTGCGATCGAAGGAACCGTGACAGGAAAAGAACAGATGATGGCTGTCTGCAGCTTTTTCGGCTATTTCTAATTTTAACTCTGATGGTTCGCCTTTTTTGGCATTTCCTTTAGCTAAAATTTCTGAGTTGAGGAAGATATTTTTGATGGTTTCTACTTCCATTTCGGCAGCTAATAAGTTATCTGTGGGGTTTTGAATGGCGAATAACTTATCGAATTTACCGCGTTCGTATTTTTGGACTTGGTGGAGAATTTGGCAACTAGGGGCGTAGGAAACTCCACCGGGAAAGGCATCTATTAAATATTTGGCGGTGTTGTTGGTAAGTGGGAGGGCGTGGAGAGGGAGGAGGTGGAGGTAGCGGTGGGGAATTAGGATTAGTTTATCGCAGGTTTTAGGAATCGCATTGACTATCTCATCGATGTGGAGGATTTGGGCTAGGTTAGGTAGTTTTGTTTCTAGGCTATTTTGCCATTGTTGACGGTTGCTGTCATAATCTCCTAAATATTCATTTCCCCAATCAATTAGTTTTTCTAAATCTGACTTATCAAATGAAAAAAGTTGTAGTTCTGAATCGTCATTAGTGATGATGAACGCACAAAAACTATCGATCAAAATGTACCATTCTACAATTGCTGTTTTTTCATCGGCTAATTGCTTGATTTCACCAAACTTCAGAGGTGTATAGGGATATTTTGCAGCTAAATCTTGGCGAAGTTGGTTGATGGTGTCGTAATTTTTGACTTCAGCTTGTTTTAAACGTTGATTTTCTTCGGCAATTCTCAGCCTTAACTGCTGCAACTCTCGGCGTAATGCGTCGGGTATTTCACCTTTGGGATACAAATCTTTCACCGATAGCAACTCTATTAAGTTTTGCCCCTTGGAACGATCGGCATATTCCACAGCTTCATTGTAGCGTTGCAGTTGAATGCAAACTTCTACCATGTTCAGATAGAGTTGGTTCCATTCTTCTGCTAATTTCTGTTTGCTCTCATCTCCCGAATAAATTTCACCTCGGAGAAAATTTATGTGATCGATGGCATCAGCAAAAGTATTGTAAGCTAGCTGCAAGTTAGGAAGTTTGTGATAGGCAATCCCTAAATTAAACAATGTTCCAGCATGGTTTTCTGGAAAGGCATTGCGGGTGTAGACTTCTAATCCCGCAGCGAAAAATGCGATCGCCATTTCAATATTCTTTGCTTTCTCTCCCCTGATTCTGTTCGAGTAGGTAAGTCCCAGATTATTTTGCGTCATTGCCCAATTTTGGGGAAAGGTATCGAGGGTGTAGACTTCTAATGTCTCAATGTAAAAGGAGATGGCGCTTTCGATATTCTGTGCTTTCTCTCCCCGGATTCTGTCATAGTAGGCAGTTGCCAGATTATTTTGCGTCATTGCCCAATCTTGCGGAAAGGCATCGCTGGTGTAGATTTCTAATGCAGCATTGAAAGATGCGATCGCCATTTCAATATTCTCCACTTTCTCTTCTCTGATTCTGTTGGAGTAGGCAATTCCGAGATTATTTTGCGTCTCTGCCCATTTTTCTGGAAAGGCTTCGCGGGTGCGGACGGATAATGCGGCATTGTACAATGAGATCGCCTCTTCAATATTTTTTGCTTTCTCTTCCCTAATTCTGTTCGAGTAGGCATTTGCCAGATTATTTTGCGTCCCTGCCCAATCTTGGGGGAAAGCATCGCAGGTGTAGACGAATAATGCAGCAGTGTAAGATGCGATCGCCATTTCAATATTCTCTGCTTTTTCTCCTCTGATTCTGTCATAGTAAGCAGCAGCCAGATTATTTTGTGTCATCGCCCAATCTTCGGGAAAGGCATCGGCTGTGTAGATTTCTAATGCAGCATTGAAAGATGCGATCGCCATTTCAATATTCTCTGCTTTCTCTCCCCTGATTCTGTTCGAGTAGGCAAGTCCCAGATTATTTTGCGTCCCTGCCCATTTTTCTGGAAAAGCCTCGCGTGTATAAACTTCTAATACAGTATTGAAAGATGCGATCGCCCCTTCGATATTCTCTGCTTTGTCTCCCTTGATTCTGTTCGAGTAAGCATTTGCCAGATTATTTTGCGTCTCTGCCCATTTTTCTGGAAAGGCTTCGCGGGTGCGGACGGATAATGCGGCAGTATAAGAGGAGATTGCGCTTTCGATATTCTGTGCTTTCTCTCCTCTGATTCTGTCAGAGTAAGCAACTGCCAGATTATTTTGCATCCCTGCCCAATCTTCGCTTCCCGGTTCCCGATGATTTAAAACTATTTCATAACCAGTAATTGCAATTTCAATATTATTCGATCTACTTCCCAGCGGAAAGTTACTAATATCAATACTCAAATTTCCAATGGTGGCGACAATTGACTCAATCGCTTCTGGATGTTCGGCAATTAACTTCTGGGCGACTTGCTGTAAAGTCTCGGCAAAACAGTGATTGAGGAGATGTTGTCGCCCGATCAGCATCGGGTAAATTACTTTTATATCGCTATTGCTATCTTGTTCTGCTTGCAATAATTCTCTGATAAAATTTGCATATTCTTGGGGTTTTTCAACTTCAGAATTATCGCTATCTCCGTCATCGTTCATTCCCAAGAAATTAGCTATTTGACTTGCCGTTTCTAATAAAAAAGTAGCCGCATTTTCTTGATTATTTTCCGACAATTGGGCTGCAACAACCAGCATCATTTGCACTAACTCAGCATCCACCAATTCCGAGTTTGCATTCAAGATTTGATTTTCTTCACCGTTAGGGCAATTCAGCAGGGTGTGAATTAATTGGAGGTAGGCTCGATCGCGGGTTTCGTCCATTGTGGGGAGTTGTCAATAACACCGATGTTTATTTTATCATGATTTTACGATATTTTGTAGGGGCGGGTTCACCAACAATATCTAACAATTACCAACCATCTAGATAAACCCGCCCCCACACCACCGATAACCCACGTCAACCTGAAATTTGCATCGCATCGCAAAAACCGGATGATTGTTGGTTGGGTTGGGGCGGGTTTTTGAGATTGTTTGTTTCAGGCGATTATGGTTGGTGAACCCGCCCCTACAGCGAATGATTTTGAAGGAGATTTTTTGACGGCGATCGAAATATTCGATCGCGCGCGGTAGGAATATAAGCGCTGATTTCATACCTCTTAAGGATTAACTGAACCGTATCAATTTCTACCCAATCCCGTACAAGTAATCGAAATTACCGTCTCCCACAGAGTTTCTAAGGGTATTGATGATTTTCTTTGTGTCATCGTAGGGCCCCTCAATATAATAAGGTTTTCCATCGCGACCGAATTTCAAGCTAATTTCGCTGGTTGGTTCTCCTAAATGAGCCTTCGACTCCTCGAAATCGCGATGCGGTTTAAAGCCTAATTTTTGGGCATAGGCGATCGCGCCCCAAACCAAAGCTTGTGCTTGCTCTAAACTAATCTCTTCGTATCCCACAAACGGCGAGTAAGAATTCTCGATGAGATTTTTATATTGGCTATCGTTGCAGTTACGCGGCGGCATGGCATCCTTCACTCCCAAACACCAGTAGTCGATCAAATAAGTGGCTGCAACAAAACGATTGTATCCCTTGGAACGAGTAACCATCACTAAACCCAAACCGCCCGCTTCATTTGTTTCATTTCGCAACAAGACATTGGCAAAATTTACATCCACGAGACATTGAGCAACGGGCAATAAATCTCCTTTTTCGGCGCTAGCGAGGGCTGTTTGTTCTGCCTGGGATATCAGGAAGGTACTGACTTCGGATACTTTCAATCCTAACTTTCGGGCGATTTGTTTGGGCGTTAATTGGCGATCGCGCAGGCTGAGAATTTCTTGTTCTTGTTCGGGTTGCATGGTTTGTCTACTCCCGTCAGGGCTGGGTTTGATCTGAGCGGATTATTGTAGCGCGATCGCGCACGAAAGTACAGATTGACTTTTGTGACGAGGGTTGAGAAACCGGGTTTTTGCGACCAACTTCGTAACATTGCAAATATTCAGGAAAAAACCCGGTTTCTGAGATGGTGCGCGGGTGGCGAGAAACCGGGTTTTTTTGAGATTATTCGTTATTATCGATAAAAATCGTAAAAACCCGGTTTCTTGGATTGGAAGGACTGAAGTCCTCACTACGAACCTAGTTTTGCGCTAATTTCGGTGGCCGCCCCATTAAACCGGTCATCAATCGCAATGCTAAAAACCTCACCGGGGGAATTGTCCGCAAGCACCACAATCCGAAGCGGCGAAATGCTACAATCGGCAGCCATGTATTGGAAAACAATCTATCTAGAAAATCGGTAAATCCTAACACGATTAAGTTTTCTTTTTTGCGCCAATTGTGATACCGTTTCAATACTCGCAAATCGCCGATGTCTTCGCCTTTTTGGTGCGCTTGCTGCAAGATTTGGGCGATCGCCCCTGCGTCTCGAATGCCCATATTCAATCCCTGGCCGCCCACGGGATGGCAGCAGTGGGCGGCGTCGCCAATTAGTGCTAATCTGGGCAACACGTAGCGATCGCTCTGCATTAACTGCACGGGAAACAAAAACCGATCGCTCTCCAATTCCAAGCGCCCTAACAGCCCGCCGGTGCGCTGTTCCAACAAAGCTAAAAACTCTGTTTCATCCATTGACTGCAAAGCTTTTGCTTCCGCGTGGGGCGCAGTCCAAACTACTTGACAACGGTTTCCTGGTAATGGTAAAACTCCCATCGGGCCGCTCGGCCAAAAGCGCTCGAAAGCAATATCGTTGTGCGGCTTTTCGGCTTTAATGGTGATAGCTACGCAGGATTGCCAGTATTTCCAGCCGCGAGTGCCGATGTTGGCGGATGTGCGGATTTGCGATCGCGAACCGTCGGCTGCAACTAATAATTTAGTCCGAATTGTCCGAGTTTCACCGTTCTGTTTTACTGCTATTTCAGCGCAATCATTTAAATATTTTACTTCGATTACTTCCGCCGGACAAACCCAACTGAAATTCGGGTTTTTTGCTAAGGATTCCTGCAAAGCTGACAGCATGACTCGGTGTTCGCCGACATAACCTAATGCCTCTTTTGGTACGGGTAATTTGCCTGTATTTCCTAAGTCTGGGCGGTGGAATTCCACTACTCCGGGATAGTCGCCGTCGCAGAGGCTAATTTGCTCGAAGGTGGTGATTTGTGGCAAGATTTGCTCCCACACGCCGAGGCCTTCTAAAATCATTCCTGACAGCAGGGTGACTGCGTAGGCTTGTTTTTTGGCTGCGGCGGCGGCAGGGAGTTGGGTTTCGATTATGGCGATTTTTAAGCCGGAATCTTTGAGGGCGCAGGCTAAGGTGGCGCCGACTATGCCGCCGCCGACTATGGCTATGTCATAGTCTAATTCCGGTGTTTGGATGGGGGCTGTTGTTGCAGAAAGTTGGTTTACGGGCATTTTCAAGGGATTTTTTTAAGTGAATAATTATATTTACTCTTGTATTGTAAAGAATTATTGCGATTTTGGGCGATCGACCCAGACGGGGAGATGACTATTTTGCAAGGTGCGTCGCTTAATACTGCGGAGGGTTTTATGTGGCGAGGTATGTTGCTGGGCTTTAGCCCCAAAAGCGCCCAAGCGCAACTACGTACCAAGAAAGGTATGTTGTTGGGCTTTAGCCCCAATAGCCCTGAAGCACAACTACGTGCCTATGGTATCTCTGGTATGTAGTTGGGCTTTAGCCCTCGGAGCGCTGAAGCGCAACTACGTACCTAAGAGCGCTGAAGCGCAACTACGTACCTGTGTGACACTCAGGCATTAATGACTGATGACTAATGACTGATTACTGCTCACCATTTCCTTTTCCTTGATGTTTTCCGTTGCTTGGGCTGATAGATTCTGGGAAATGGGAATCTCTATGATAAACTCTGCACCTTTCCCGGGTGCAGAAACACATTTCAATTTTCCTCGGTGTTTTTCAACTATAATTTGATAGCTGATTGATAGTCCTAAGCCAGTGCCTTTGCCGACGGGTTTGGTAGTAAAAAATGGATCGAACAATTTGCTCATAACTTCAGGATTGATTCCCATCCCGTTGTCGGCAATCCGAATGGTTACTGTGTCTGTATTCGCACTGGTGTTAATCTGAATGGTGTTGGGGCTAGCATATATTTCTGTTGGAGAACGCTTGCTATTGTATTCTTCGAGGGCATCGATCGCATTTGCTAACAGATTCATAAATACTTGATTGAGCTGACCTGCATAGCACTCGACTTTGGAGAAGCTGCCGTAGTTTTTGATAATTTCGATCGCCGGACGCACTGAATTAGCTTTGAGCTTGTGCTGCAAAATTACTAAAGTGCTTTCGATTCCTTCGTGAATGTCTACTCGCTTCATCTGCGATTCGTCGAGTCGGGAAAAGTTACGCAAGGATACAACTAAGTCGCGGATGCGATCGGCTCCTACTTTCATTGATTCCAAAATCTTCGGAAAGTCTTCCATTAAGAAATCAATTTCTATCTCTTCGGCTGATAAAGCAATTTCCGTGACGGGATTTGGGTATTTTTCTTGGTAAAGGTGGAGCAATTCGAGCAAGTCTTTGGCGTATTGGCTGGCGTGGGTGATGTTGCCGTAGATGAAGTTAATCGGGTTGTTGATTTCGTGGGCGACTCCGGCAACTAGCTGCCCTAGTGAAGAGATTTTTTCGGTTTGGATTAGTTGGGCTTGGGTTTCGTGCAAGTCGCGGAAAGCTTTTTCGAGCTGGGCTGCTTGCGATCGATACTGTGCTGCTGATTGCTTGAGTGCTTCCAATACTTGGACGCGATCGCTAATATCCGTGTGCGTGCCCACCCATTCGCGAATGCTGCCGTCTGTTGCTAAAACTGGGACTGCGCGCACCCAAAAGTGCCTGTAGCTGCCGTCAGACGCCCGCAAGCGGTGTTCGATTTCATAGAGGTTTTTGGTTTCGACTGCGCGCATCCAAGCTTGCAGCGTGAGATCGCGATCGTCTGGGTGCACCGCCGAAAACCAGTTGTCTGTAGCTTCCTCCAAGCTTTGGCCTGTATATGCCATCCAGTCTGTGGGCGCGATCGGCTTTCCTTGTGCGTCTGTGATCCATACGAGTTGCGCGGTAGCAGCGATCAGCGATCGGTATCTTTGCTCGCTTAAACGCAGGGCTGTTTCGGCTTGGAAGCGATCGCTGATGTCGCGGGCGATGGTAGAAATATATGCGAGTTGGCCGTCTGGTGCTGAGTGGGAGATGATGACTTGGCTGACGGGAATTTCGACTCCCGAGGCTGACACGAAGGCTGTTTCTCCACTCCAAACACCGCCTGAGATTGCGGTGGCGATCGCTTCCTGGAAGGTGTTGCGGGCTGAGGCTGCGGCGAATTCTCCAACTTGTTTGTTCGATATATCTTCGTTTTCGTCGATACCCACCATTTTTCTGCCTGCTTTGTTCATGTAAACAGCGTGCCCGTCGAGATCGCAGATACCTACAAAATCCGGTGTTGCTTCGAGAATTGCTGCCAGACTTCTGTTGGCGACTTCTGCTTGTTTGCGATCGGTAATATCCCGCGCGATGCTAACTATACCGCTGATTTCTCCTTGCCCGTCTCGATAAGCGTTTTTTGTCGAAAGAAATGTCCGCAATTTTCCTTGAACTAGCAATTCTTCTTCCATTACTTGCGTTTTTCCCGCTGTCACGATCTGGCGATCGGTTTTGGTAATATTGGCTGCAATTTCCGCCGGAAATAACTCGCTGTCATCTCGGCCGATAATGTCGTCAAAAGACTTGCCAATGATGCTAGCTCCCGCAGCGTTGAGCATCATGTAGCAGCCCTGAATATCTTTGACAAATAGGGCGGTCGGCGTACTGTTAATGACTGTGAGCAACAGGTTGTAGTTTTTTTGGAGCGCCTGCTCTGTTGTGTGAGAATCGAGAATTTGCTGCTGCAATTGCTCGTTAGCAAGTTGCAGTTCAAGAGTCCGTTTCTCAACTTGACTTTCTAAGTCTGATTTAGCTTTGATCAGCCCCAGTTGGGTTCGATAGCGCCTCCTGTCTGCGATGCAAATAGTTTTGGCATTCTGCCAAATCAGAACAGTAAAAACGATCGCGTTCAATACGCTTAACAGCGATATTCCTAACTCCGGGGAGTAGGCTTGCAACCGCTCTCCCGAGATGATGAAGTAACCTGCCAAAGTCGGAATAACCATCGCCTGTGGTAACAACCGCCTTGCCATGATGCCGCCCGCGCGATCGCTCGCAATTACTGCTATCAATCCTCGCTCTGGACTGGCAAATAAAATGCCGAGGCTCAGCAAAATAAATGCTACGGAGGTGTGCAAAGCCATTCCTGTATAGCCAATTGTGTAAAAGAAAGGTTTGCCGTAGATGTAGCCGATCAAGCCCAGATATGCAATTAAAAATGCACAACAGCTTAAGATTTGAACCCGCAGGTATTTGGGGCGGCGTAGAGACAGCAGCAGCAAGGCAGTTCCCTGCAATAAAAAAGCAGTGGCAGTATTCGGCGCCATCCGTCCCGGTGCTGAGATACTTGTGAGGTTGGAATTGTCTTTAAATAGCAGTTGGTCGATGCCTAAGTCTAAATTAGAGCTATATTGAATTAGGGTGAATAGACTGATTAATATAATTAAAAGTGAACTGGAAACAATTAAAGCTTTATCTATTTTCTGAGGTTTAATTGTTGTTGATTTGGCGCGCCTGCGCTGTTGCAGAAATAGAGACAATCCGCTCAAAATAAAGCAGAACGCTGTGTTCGCTTTCATGCTCGGGAGTTCTGGAAAAATGCTCTTTAAGAGTTGCAGGTCAAAGATCCAACCCAACATGACTGTACAGCCGATCGCGATTACTGCAATACCAGCTTTTTTGGAAAAAGACTGGAGTGCTGCAATTGGGGTTGAGGGCGGCTGCACTTTTTGCGATCGTTCAAAAAATTCCAATTTCTCGCTCCCTCAAATTATGTGAGTTTCTAGGTGTAGAAGGTAACAATAAACACTCTACTTATATTGTTGCCAGATATACCAAGCTGCTTAAGATATTGTTATAACGGTGTAGATAGCACATAATACTAACGATCTTATCTAACTTGAGATAGATTGTCAACTAAAAGTAACAGGCTTTGATGTATAAGGCATTCGTCAGAATTCAATGATTTTTCTTGATTGTTAGTTAAAATAAAAAATTCTTTTTTCTTTCGGATTTGTCCTTATTGTTTGTTACTTATTCCTTGTTCCAGCGAGGTGGTAAAAAGTGCGATCGCCCGATTCATCTTCCGGGCAGAGTGTTTTTACTCACTCATTCGAGGGGTAATGGTAAAGGATTGTGCGATCGACTCCGCAGGGCGCTAACAACAAAAATAGCAGTCGGATTGTCAACCGGCTGCTGTGGCTGTGGTTCGTGCTATCCTATCCGTTGGCTCCGCTAACCTCACAAAAGATAAAACTGTGCGCTTGAAACCAATCCTAGACAAACTTTCGTCCGCTTTCGCGGACTCAAGAGCAGGGTGGTTTTATTGTTGTCATATAAATTAGGTACGTAGTTGCGCTTCAGCGCTCTTTCTAAGATTAGGACAGAGCGCTGAAGCGCAACTACGTACCTTGGCAAAAGTGCTATCCGACCTTTGAGCGATGCTTTCGATAGTTTCAGATTTCTTTTTCCGACAATAAAACTGCCCTGGGTTTCGCGGACTCAAAAAGGGGATATTCAAGCCAGATTTGGTATCAAATCTGACAACCAGGAGGGCGGGCGCGGGGGCACCGCCCCTACCAACTGACTAATGACTAATGACGACAGACTCCCAAGTTTTGAACTGCTTCCAAAGCTTCAGTTGCTGACTGGTAACGCTGGGGGAAAGAGTACAGCACCATCTGGTCTAAAATGCTAGCAAACTCCGGCGTCACAGTTGCATTTTTCTGCCAAATAAGATTGCCTAAATTATCGACTTTGAGTTGTTTCGGGCGCATCCCTGTCAAGGCTTGAATCCCGATGATCCCGACAGAATAGATGTCGCTGCAAAATTTCGGTGCGCCGATGGCTTGTTCCGGGGGAATGTACTCTTGCTGAGTGCCACCGCCACGCGATTTGGTTTGACCGTTGCTATTTTGCGAGGTATTGATTTCTTTGACTGCCCCAAAGTCAATTAATACAATTTTGCTATCTGGTGAGCGCTTGATTAAGTTTTTAGGGTGCAAGTCGCGGTGAATTACATTTTCTTTGTGAACGAAGACTAGCACTTCTAAGATATCTTTCAACAAAGCAATAACTTGATGTTCTTCCCAGGGTTGACCTTCGATGAGTTCTTGATAGAGTGGTTGTCCTTCGATGAATTGATAGACTAAATAAAAATATCCATCTTCTTCAAATCGAGCTAACAATTCTGGTATGCGATCGTGTTGGCCTAAGCGATATAGCACTCGCGTTTCTAGATCGAATAGCTTGCTGGTTTTCTCTGACTGGCTTTTCAGGCGCTTGACGAGACACAAAGGTCGATCGGGCAAATTTTCATCTTCAGCGAGATATGTATCGCTGTACTCGGTGCTGACTAAGTGTTCTCGGATTCGGTAACGCATCCGCAGCAGCTTTTGCAAGATCGGATCGACCGATTTAACAGGTTTTGTGCCTTTTTCTAGAGATCTCATGATACAGTCCCAAAGATTTGCTCCGACTACTCTTTCTTCTGGTCGAATAATTTCTGCTTGCTTGAATATCTTGGTGAGATCTTTCCACAATTTGTAGCCGACATATCGGCCCAGGTATCCCACTGTGTACCCGCGGGCGATCGGATCGTTTTGCTGAATTTCTTGGTACGTCAAACCAGTTAAAACGCCTTTAATTATCGACTGCTGCAACCGACTCAGGTTTTTTTCTGTTTGTTGGTATACCAGGTTGTCCAAAAAAAATATTGCTTCTTCTACCGTCATAGGCTTCATATTTTAAGTGATTTGTACGGGAGTCACGCATTTTTCTATGCCTGAGTTTCTGTTATACATGATTTGACTTAACTTTGATAGCTTTGGCTACTGATTGAAATATATTTTTATAAATATGACTTTTATGATTTTAAGTTATGACTTTTATGAATTGACATTATTCTCAGTTCCGATTATTGTATCAAGTACAAGTTTTAACTACGGAATATATTCCCAAATTAGCACGTTGCAAATTTGGCTGTACCCAATTAAAAAAAATCCTTAGTTAGCTTTTTACGCAGAGCGAAGCCGAAGGGCTGTCTTTCTTCTATAACTACAGCAAAGTGCGATCGACTCGGTACCGATCGTAGCGTTACTTTAATCGGCGCCAGCGGTAACGATTTTATCAGCGGCAGATAATCAAGTTTTGGCAACGGTGACTGGGTTCAATAGTTTGGTTACTGCATGGGATTTTGTGTTGCTGTAGATTCATTTTTTAGATTCCCTACTTTTTTAAGAAGTGGGGAATCTCGCAACTACGATTTTTTCTGGATGATTTTACCGCAGAGGCCGCAGAGAGCGCAGAGAAGAAGAGAGAGATAATATTAAAAAGGCAGAAGGAAGTTCGGCAACGGATTGTGTAACGGATGTAACGGATGGAATTCCGATGGAAGAATGAATAAGGAAGAGGGAAGAAGGGAAGAATTGGACAATTGAAGAGAGGGAGAAACGGCTATTAATTCCCAATGCCCAATGCCCAATCCCTCCGCTACGCTCCGCCCAATGCCCTGTTTGGCCAATGCCCAATTCCTAATTACTTAATCTTGTTCACGTAGCCCCACAAACTGTAATCGCGACTCAGCCAACCCCGGAAAAAAGCCATTTGACTCGGATCTTCTTGCACTCGTTTGTAGCGGTAAATAATCCGTTCGTTAATCATTTGCAGCGCCGTATTTTTGTTATTAGCAGATTTTAGCGCATCCCTCGTGCGCGCATCAAAAACACCAGTTTGCGGCAATCCTAAAGCTTGCTGCAAAAATGTAATAGAATTATTAATACCAAAATTAACAGCAGTGTCAAACATGACGATCGCCAAAGCAGGCTGCATCGTACCCGACAGGCTCGAATCCCAGTAATATTTATAAATTTCCATGAGCTCTGCTTCCGACATCTGCGTCACGTCGAGGGGTGGCAGCCCGCGACTGTAGCGGTAGGAGTTGTATTCCGTTTGCAGGATGCCCCGATAGGTTCTGCCGCCCTTATCTGCGGGGTGATTGCTGAATCCGCCCTCAAAATATAGGGTGAAATAAAGGGCTGTTTGAAATAGTCGCTGCCGAAAGTCGGCTGTCTGCTTTTGCGCGAGAGTATTTTGGGCAAAGGGTAAGGGGATTGCTAAGGCTAACAAGAGTATCCCCAGCAGGAGGTTTGGTTTCCACTTGATGTGATGTTGGCGCTGTGTCGCTTGCTTCTCGCTCATAAATTATCTGTGACGATCGCCCGTAGTTCCGCTAAAACTGCTACTCTGCAAAATGATTTAGATTCAACCTCTAACTTGATAGCACAGATAGGGCGCCAAATGAATTCCGATTTTCACAACCAATCCGAAACACCCCAATTAGAAGATTCTGCATCGCTGACTGTCGTTGCAGAAACTTATTACTCTGAAGGCAATTTAGCAGCCGCCGTCGCTGCTTGTCGCCGAGCTCTGGAATTGCAACCGAATTGGGCGGCGGCTTACGTGACAATGGGCAATGTGCAGCAAGCAAGCGGCCAGATTCAGGAAGCAATGCGGTTTTATTCGGAGGCGATCGCCCTGAATCCCGATTTTGCTGAGGCTTATGCTAATTTGGGGAGTATGCTCTACAAACAAGGGCATTTCGTGGAGGCGATCGTCAATTACCAAAAGGCGATCGAACTTAAACCAACTTTGGCTGCTGCTTACTGGAATTTGGCAGGCGCACTGAAGCAGCAAGGGCAGTCGGATGCAGCCGTAGCCTACGAGCAAAAAGCTCTCGAACTCAATCCCCATCTCGCTCAGGTAGATTTTCACATAAATTTAGGCGATAAATTAGCGCGACAAGGGAAGTTAGACGAGGCTGTGGCTGCATGGCAACGGGCGATCGCATTTAAACCCGATTTACCCGAAGCCTACTGTCAAATTGGCATAATTTTGCGCCACCAGGGCAAAGCAAAAGAAGCCATACCCAACCTGCAAAAAGCGCTAGAAATCAAACCAGATTTTATTGCCGCCCACCAACATTTGTGTGGCATCCTCCGAGATACTAGCGATTTAGCGGCCGCGCGGCAAGCCGTACACAAATACAGCCAAATGTGCGCCGAAACCGATCCAATTATGACGGCGATTTACTACGTCAGCACCTATCAAGTCTCGGGATTGAATCAAATTGCGGGCGATCGATTTTTAGAGTTAGAGTCGTACTTGCAACAGAACTTAGAAACGGCTAGCTCGGTAGAAATTAAATCGCTTTATGCAAACTTCTTATTCAGCACGCCCTATGTGCGAGATGACTTAGCAGCCAACTCTAAACTTTACAGATTAATTGCCCAAAAGTATATCGAAAAATGTATCAAACCCAATTTTTCTCAACCCGCAAATTACAGTTTAAAACCACAATCCCCAGCCAGCAAATTAAAAATCGGGTTTTTATCCAATCACTTCAGCCGTCATTCTGTAGGTTGGTGCAGCGCTGACATCATTCGCGAATTGTCCGAGTTCACACCCAATTTATATCTGTACGCTTCCGAAAGAATTACTCCTGACGATCGCACTCAGCAATTTGATAGTTTGGGCAAACTCACTTTCCCCAAAACTTACCCAAACGGACTTGCCAATTCCGCAGAAATTATCAACCAAATCCAGCAAGATGAATTGGATATTTTAGTCGATTTAGATTCTCTCAGCGTCCCAATTCACGCTGAAATACTTCACCAAAAACCCGCACCAGTTTGTGTCTCTTGGCTCGGATTTGACGCCCCATACATATCCTCGGAAAATTACTTTCTTACCGACTGGCATTCGCACCCAGCAGGTAGGGAAAAATATTATGACGAGCAGCTAATCAGAATGCCGGATTCCTTTGTGGCCGTGTCAGGTTTTCAGAGGTATGGAGTCGATCCGGTGGCGTTGAGAAAGTCGAATCGGATCGGTTTCGATCAGATAGTTTACCTGTGCGTCGCTCCCGGCAGAAAATTCAATTCCGATTTAGTAAAAGCACAAATTGCGATTCTCAAACAAGTGCCGAACAGTATTTTAATTCACAAAGCTTTGGGCGATGCTGCCGTATTTGAAGGTGCGTACCATCAAGCTTGCGAAGCTGAGGGAGTTAGTCGGCACAGAATTAAGTTTTTGCCCAGGTTTGCTACGGAGGAAGAACACAGAATTGTCTATTTGCTGGCTGATGTTTTGTTAGATTCTTATCCTTATAATGGAGGTACTCACACTTTAGAGGCTTTGTGGTTTAATTTGCCTGTGGTGACTCGCACTGGAGAACAGTTTTTGTCGAGAATGGGTTATTCGTTCTTGCAGGCTTTGGGAATTGAAACTGGTGTGGCATGGTCTTGGGCTGAATATGTGGATCTGGGTGTAAAATTGGGTAAAGATGGTGAATTAAGAAAGGCAATTCAAGCACAGTTGATGAAATCTAAAGACGCAGCCAATTTGTCGCCGTTGTGGAATCCGAAAAAGTTTGCTGGTGATATGTATGCGGTGTTTGAAAAGCTATTTCAACAGTTGACAGTTGACAGTTGACAGTTGACAGTTGACCCCCAGAGAGGGACCTCTACCCTTAAGTCCGAGTATTGGAGTAATGAATAGTCTGATTTTAATTTCTCCCTCGAAGGCGGGCGGGCTTTCAACCAATTCTTTCTGGTAAAATCTGAATTAATAGTATGATTTCCACTGGAATGACCGCGATTAAATAGGTTTGTAGTGAGGACTTCAGTCCGCACCAATCAAAGGACTGAAGTCCGAACGATAAAACAAACCGAGAAAGGTTATTTACTCGAAGGCTATTTAACTACTGACTACTGAGTAATAACGTTCGCGAGCGGGGACACCACTATGACAACTGACAACTGACAACTGACTAATGACAACAATTAAGTTTTTGAAACAGCCGACTTCGCCAGCTTGGATCGAACAGGCGATCGCACATTTGGATACAATCTTATTAGATCATTCTCACTGCGAGCGGAAAGCAGCCGGAGTAGCGTTAAATTTAATGTTTCGCTACCCAGCGCGGGAAAAAATGGTAAGGATGTTAACCGCCATCGCCCGCGAAGAATTGGAGCATTTCGAGCAAGTCAACCAGCGCTTAGAAGAGCGCGGGATCGCTTTGGGCCCTTTGGCTGCGCCTCCCTACGGTGGGGGTTTGTCCGCCCAAATTCGCAAGCAGGAACCGGAGAGACTTTTGGATTCTTTGTTGGTTTCTGGTTTGATTGAAGCGCGGAGTCACGAGCGGTTGGGGCTGCTAGGCGAGCATTGTCCCGACGCAGAATTAGCTAAGTTTTACCGCAGTTTGATGGCTTCGGAAGCGCGCCATTACGGGGTATATTGGATTTTGGCAACAACTTATTTCGATCGCGATCTTGTTATTGAGCGGCTGGAGCAATTATCATTGATAGAGAGCGAGTTGCTGGCAACTCTTTATCCTGAACCGAGAATTCATAGTTAAAAGTTGGGTGCATTTCCAGACTGTAAAACACTAATTGTCAGTAAAATTACAGTTGCCAAAGTCAAAAAATAAGTATAATTAGCAACAAGTAATGAGAACCCAACATCGGGATTTTTTAATTCGTTCCTGGGAAACGCGCGATCGGGCTGAGGCATTCCATTTAATTCAGAATGTTTTGGTAGAGTACGGTTTACAATGCGAAGTTCATGGCGCCGATCGAGATGTCTATGATGTAGAACTACACTATCAGAAGAAGGGCGGGGAATTTTGGGTAGTTGAAAAGCACGATCGAATAGTCGGTACAGCGGCTTACTATCCCGTCCAACGCGGAAAGAATGCTGTGGAAATCCGCAAAATGTATATTTTGCCAGCAGCAAGGGGACAAGGTTTGGGGAAATTTTTACTGCAAGCATTGGAAAGTAAAATTATCGCTCGCGGCTTTGATGAAATCTGGATCGAAACTGCTAGCGTTCTCAAAGAAGCTGTTAAAATGTACGAAACTAGCGGATATCTACCGACAACGGGTGTGGAAACAGCAAGGTGCGATCGGGTTTACGTAAAATCTCTCGGCGTCAACAAGCTAGAATAGAGATTCGCGATCGCTTGGAAATAGTAATAATGCTTTCAGTGATCTGAAACAACAAAAGCAGGATAAAAACCAATGACTATCCTCACAGAAAATTCTCAATCTCAAAATAACACTAGCAACAAATCTCTCGACGGCCCAAAAGAAGGGAGATTTGTTCAGACAGTCCGGGGGATTTTAAATCCCCTCTATTATTTAGAGAAAAATTATAAGACATACGGCGACATTTTCACCACCCAATTCAGCAACTTTCCGCCCCAGGTAGTTATTAGCAATCCTCAAGCAATTCAAGAAATTTTCACAGGGGATAGTAAATTCTTTGAATCTGGTACGGGAAACCAAGTAACGTTACCTTTAGTAGGCCCCAATTCCTTATTGTTGTTAGATGGCGATCGACATTTGCAGCAGCGCAAGCTTTTAATGCCACCTTTGCACGGTGAACGTATGAAAGCTTACGGAGAAATCATCCGCGACATCACCGAAAAAGCAATTAATACTTGGACTCCTGGTAATACTTTCGTAGCCCAAGCAACCATGCAAAACATTTCTTTGGATGTGATTTTGCACGCAGTTTTTGGGCTGAGCGAAGGAGAACGCTACCAACAAATTCACCAATTAATGGTTGATATGTTCAGCGTGTTTAGTAATCCATTAAATGCTACCTTTTTGCTGGTAAAGTCACTGCAAAAAGATTTGGGTGCTTGGAGTCCTTGGGGACGGTTTTTGCGGCAGAGACAGCGTTTGGATGAACTACTTTATCAAGAAATTCGCGATCGCAAAACTCAATCTCAACCCTTGGGCGAAGACATCCTCAGCTTGTTGGTTTCAGCCCGCGACGAAGCCGGAGAGCCGATGAGCGATGTTGAATTGCGCGATGAATTAATGACAATGTTATTCGCGGGACATGAAACTACAGCTACAGCTTTAGCCTGGGCTTTGTATTGGATTCACTATCTCCCGGAAGTTCGCGAAAAACTGCTGCAAGAACTCTCTTCTATTGATGTTGACAATTGCGATGGGATGGAAATTGCTAAACTGCCGTATTTGAATGCTGTCTGTTCGGAAACGCTGCGAATTTATCCGATCGTATTTTTTGCATTTCCGCGCGTTCCGCAAGCTCCGATGCAGTTAATGGGTTATGATATTCCCAAAGGAGTCATGCTTTCTACCTGCATTTATTTGGTTCATCACCGAGAGGATCTTTACCCCGAACCAAATCGTTTTAAACCAGAACGTTTTCTAGAAAGGCAATTTTCACCTTACGAATATTTGCCGTTTGGGGGAGGGAACCGTCGCTGTATTGGCGCAGCATTTGCGATGTTTGAAATGAAGTTAGTTTTGGCGAAAGTGCTGTCGCGATATTCTTTGGAACTTGCAGAAAATCGTCCGATTTTGCCAGTACGCCGGGGTTTGACAATGGCGCCCGCTGGCGGTGTGCGTCTGGTGGTAAAGGGTAGTTTGTCGTAATTTGTCGTAGTGTCGTAGGGTGCGTCAGTATGCGCGATATTTGGTGATGTTGAGAAGCTATAGCCTTTCTTAGATAGGTGAGGTACGTTGTTGGGCTTTAGCCCTCTTATATTTCAATACGGTTTACTTAACACTTTTTTGCGAAGTTCATCTGACGATTTTATATGCAGTACAGGAGTTTTTTGCAAGTCAGATCCTTCTTAAGTCAACCGTATTGTCTTATATTTATTATATAGTAAGCGAGGTCGCATCAAAAACTCCATTTACACTCATACCTCATCTTTCTGATAAATGCTATAGTGGCTGACGCACCATAGTTTGTTGAAAGGTGCGTCAGCTTACAGGATTTTCTGTGCTATTTTAATCCCTAACTGACGCACCCTACGAACAACCAATAACCAATAACCAATAACTAATAACTAATTTCTTTTTTGCCGCAGCGGAATCTGGATTGCAAATTCGGAACCTTCTCCCAATACAGAATTGCACGTCAGCTCGCCACCGTGTTTTTCTACGACAATAGAGTGCGAAATCGCCAATCCTAAGCCTGTGCCTTTGCCGATGGGTTTTGTTGTGAAAAATGGGTCAAACAACCGCCTTTTCACGTTTTCGCTCATTCCGGGGCCTGTGTCAGCTATCCGCATCATTACGCAGTTATTGTTGGTTACTTCGGTGCGAATTCTAATTGCTAAATCCTTACCTTCCTTGCATTCTGGTTTATTTGTCTCCATTTCCAATGCGTCGATCGCATTGCTCAACAAATTCATAAATACTTGGTTTAACTGACCCGGATAACATTCAACTAAAGGCAAGTTACCGTATTCTTTAGTAACATTTATTTGCGGGCGATCGGCTTTATTTTTTAGGCGATTTTGCAAAATCATCAGCGTGCTTTCTATGCCTTCGTGAATGTCAACTTGCTTCATTTCGGCTTCGTCCAATCTTGAGAAAGTCCGCAGGCTCAAAACTATGTCGCGGATGCGATCGGCTCCGACTTTCATAGATGTGACAATTTTTGGTAAATCTTCAAAAATATAATCAATTTCAAAGGATTCTCTGGCATTTAAAATTTCTGTGCTAGGCTGGGGGTATTCACGCTGGTAAAATTGCAGCATCTTTAGCAAGTTTTCAGTGTATTCGCTGACGTAGCTGAGATTGCCGTAGATAAAGTTAACTGGGTTGTTGATTTCGTGGGCGACACCTGCTACTAATTGTCCCAAACTAGACATTTTTTCACTTTGAATTAATTGAGTTTGGGTGCGTTGAAGTTGGTGTAAAGTTTGTTCTAGCTGTTGAGTTTGAGCTTGAGCTAATCGAGCGGTTGTGCGGGTTTGGGTGTACAATTTTGCGTGGTCGATCGCGATCGCAATTTGAGCAATCACCGCTTGCATCAGTTCGACTTCTGAGTCGCTCCAATGTCGCACATACAAAGCCTGATAGCACGTAATCGCCCCAATATCGCCGGAAGCAGTGTGAATTGGTAGCGACAGCACTGAGTTAACTTCTATTGCTTGAAAAGCTTGGCGCAATTCTACATTGTCAAAAGTGCTAACATCATCAATTCGCAGAATTTCTCGGCGCAAAATTTGCTCGACTCCTACACTTGATTTGTCCTGTATAACATAAGTACCTAGGAAACTTGGCAAAGCTGCATTTTTGGCTTCGCAAGTCACGTCCCAAGCCGGAGGATTGCTGTTGGGACGGTACCAAGTGAAGATGCACCAATCTGGCTGCATGAGATTGTGAATTTCTTGAACGGCGGTTGCTAAAATTGTGTCTAAATCTAAAGAAATGCGAATTTGGTTGGCTATTTGATTGAGTAGTTGTTCTCTCTGAGCTTGCTGTCTGAGGGCTTGTTCCGATCGCACTAATGTTTCTTCTGCAAGGAAGCGATCGGTTAAATCTTGGACGACTGCTTGAATAACGCTTTCATTTCCAACTTCGATGACTGTCAGCACGACTTCTGCGGGAAAATTCGTACCGTCTAAACGCTGGTGAACCCAATCAAAACGGTGATTACCACATTCAAAGGCGATCGCCATCATCTCATTCGCCATGCTCAAAGAGTCTCTGCCGTTGGGTTGGAAAGGAGGCGAAAATTCGCCTGGATTCTTGCCGAAAAACTGCTCTTTGCTAGTGGCTCTCAATAGTTTTATGGTGGTGTTGTTGACATCGCGGATCCCATTTTCATCTAACATTAAAACAGCCAAACTGGTTGATTCGTAAAGCAATCTAAATTTAGCTTCCGACTGCTGCAATGCCATTTCTGTTTGCTTGCGATCGGTAATGTCGGCAACCATTGCCAAAGCGCCGATATAGCGCCCTTCTTTGTCTGGCAATGGATTAGTAGAAAGCATCGCCCACAACTCGCTCCCGTCTCGGCGCAGGAACTTAAAATCGTGCTGTTCGCGAATTCCTTGACTGCGGCGGTTGAGATTGGCTTGGGCGATCGCGATGCCTTCTGCATCCATGAAAGCAAATAGTGACTGCCCGATCGCTTCCTCTACGGTGCAGCCTAGCATATCAGCCATTTTTTGGTTGACAAAAGTAGTTTTACCCTCCGCATCGATCATCCAAATGCCTTCATCGGCTGTTTCGACAATGCACCTGTATTTTTCCTCGCTTTCCCTGAGGGCTTCTTCTGCTAATTGGCGAGCCGTAATGTTTTGAGTCATTAGCAATCCGCCGGTGATTTCTTGCCGTTCGTTTCTGACTGGCAAAGTATAAGCGAGGTAAATGCGATCGCCATAGGTAAATTCTGTAACAACTGTTTCTCCAGTCAGGGCCGCCAGATAATTTGGCTCGACAGCAGCGCAAAAATCCGGCTGGAATACTTCCCAGATTGTCTTGCCTTCCATTAACTCTTTAGAAAGCCCCACTCCTGCTAATTCTGTGCCTTCTACCAGGGTAAAGCGCATTTCGCGATCGAACAGCATCACCGCACTGTTGGGAATGTTGCTTGCCATAGTGCGGTAGAGCTGTTCGCTTTTTTGGAGGGCTGCTTCTGCTTGTTTGCGATCGCTAATGTCAATAACCAATGCACCCATGCCGATCGCCTCACCGTCTTTGTCGAGTAGAGGAAAATAAGAGGCTGTCATGTGTCGCATAATCCCCGGATTTCTGGGATTCTCAGCGCTCATTTCCATGTTAATTAGAGGTTGCTTGGTTCTCAATATTTGTTCGTATAAAGGCTCTACCATTGGAGCGATTTCCGGCAATATTTCGCGGAAAGTCTTGCCAATGTGTTCTGCAGGACTCAGGCTATTTATTTCGGCTAGAAATTGATTAATTTGCACGTACCGAAGTTGGGAATCAAAAATGCAAAATCCTGCGGGTGCCTCCTGCAAAAAGGAATCAAATAGTGCTTGTCTCTGTGCTAATTCTTGTTCTAATTTTTTGCGATCGCTGATATCTGTTAAATAGCCAATCATCCCGACAACGGCTCCCGTGTAGTCTTTCAATAGCGAAAGTGACAGGTGCGAGTCAAACTGTTCTCCCGACTTCCGGCGGGTGATCACTTCTACTTCGTGGTAGCCTTTTTCTTGTAGCGGTTTGATTACTTTATCCAATAAAAAATCGTGCTTTTCTGGAGGGTAAATTATAGAAATATGCTGTCCGATCGCCTCATTCTCTTGATAGTCGTACAGCCTTTGCGAGGCTTGATTCCAACTGGTAATCGAGCCGTCCATATCGGTGCAAATCACCGATTCGCGAATTTGGTCTAGAATCTGATTTTGGAGTTGCAGTTGCGATTTTGCAAGTTCGAGTTCGGCGATTTTTTCTTGGAGTAGTTCGTGAGTTTTTGCCAACTCAGCATTCTGGTTTTCCAGCAATTTTTCTAGATGTGAATTGCAGTGTGGCGGCGCTGATTCCAGCAGCTCGCTATTTTCAGGCTCCCAATTAACAACTTGTTCAGCACTCAACCAAATCGCCCACTCTCCGTCTGTTTCAATTGCCCGCTCCGACACTCGCACGGGTACGAGATGGTTGTTCTTATGTTTGTATGCTGCTGCACGCGTGCCCGCGCACCTATTTTTTGTGGGAATTTCTAGATACTTGTCTCTGCTAGTACACTGTGTTTGAACAATTTCCCAGTAGTTGAGGTTGAGAGTTTCTACAACTGTCCGACCAATAATATTCGCAAAAGCTGGATTTACGTCAAGAAAAGTCCCGTCTGTCCGGCACAATGCCAGCCCGAGCGGGGACGGTTCTAACAATTTGCTGTTGCTGCGCTCTTCTCCTAACTGGCTTTGCATCTGACCTAGCTGGCTTGGGATAATTAATTATATCTTTATTCTCTGAATTATATGGTTTATTGGTGTGATTTTCATCACTCAGCAAAAAAGCAGGAAGAAGGAAGTTCGGCAACGGATTTCATTCAGTTGACAGTTGACAGTTGACAGTTGACAGTTGACAGCAGGAGGGCAACCTCTCCCGGTCAGTTCGAGGATTGGAGTAACGCCGATCCGCTACGGGAGGAGAGAGGGACAAAGAGAGGATGGGGAAGAAAAAAGCAGTAAGAATGAACGGGAAGGAGGAAATAGAAAATGAGAATAAACCAGAAAAATCCCAAAATAAGAAGTACAAAACTGCCACAAAGACGATGAATTTATACATAGTATCTTCCCTATTCCTTCTTCCCTCGAACCTCTTGTGTCTCTCCCAGGTCAACTCTTCTCAACTGTAAACTGTCAATTATGAACTAAGAGGGCGGGCACGGAACGAAGAGGGCAGGCACGGGGGCACTGCCCCTACGACACACCAACTGTCAACTCTTTTTTTTGTTAATCGCGGGCGATACCTTCGGATCGGGCGGCCAACTGCACTGCACCGGCGACAGCAATGGCAACTCGCTCGTCAAAAACTGAGGGTATAATGTGTTCTTTGTCAAGCTGCGAAGGACTGACTAAAGAGGCGATCGCGTAAGCTGCACCTAGATACATACTGGTCGTAATCGTGCGAGCTTTGCAGTCCAAAGCGCCTCGAAATATCCCCGGAAATGCCAAAACATTGTTAATTTGATTCGGGTAATCGCTGCGTCCGGTAGCAATGATGGCGGCATCCTCCATGATTAATTCTGGCTGAATTTCGGGAATGGGATTTGCCATGGCAAAAACGATCGGATTTTCGGCCATCGATCGCACCATCGATCGCGTGAGCACCCCGGGCGCGCTGACACCTAAAAATACATCCGCACCGGCGATCGCATCTTCCAAGGTACCGCCTGAAGCCACAGCAAATTCGAGTTTTTCTGGGTTCATATCCGTGCGATCTTTGGAAAGGACGCCTTTGGAGTCGCACATGATGATGTTTTCGGCACCTGCTTTCCGCAGCAAACGGGCGATCGCGACTCCGGCCGCACCGGCCCCGTTAATTACGATACACACTTCTGCCATTGTTTTTTTGACAAGTTTCAAGGCATTAATTAATGCTGCCAAACTAACAATCGCAGTTCCGTGTTGGTCGTCGTGAAAAATGGGAATATTTAAGGTTTCCCGCAATCTTGCTTCAATTTCAAAGCAGCGAGGTGAAGAAATATCTTCGAGGTTAACGCCACCAAAAACCGGGGCGATATTCTGCACTGTGCGAATAATTTCGTCAGTATCTTGGGTATTCAAACAGATAGGAAAGGCGTCAATTCCGGCAAATTCTTTAAATAGCATGGCTTTGCCTTCCATGACTGGCAGGGCGGCTTCCGGCCCCAGGTTTCCCAGTCCCAAAACTGCGCTACCGTCGGTAACAATGGCAACAGTATTTTGTTTGATTGTCAGGTTGTAAACTTGTTGGGGGTCATTGGCGATCGCGGTACAGATGCGGGCGACTCCTGGAGTGTAGGCCATTGCCAAATCTGACTGGCGTTTGAGGGAAATTTTGCTTTCTACGCTGATTTTACCGCCGCGGTGCAGGTTAAAAGTGCGATCGTACACGTCGATCACTTTGATATTCGGTAGCGCTTTCACTGCTTGCACTATTTCTTCGCTGTGTTCGGTGCTGTAAGCATCGACGGTGATATCGCGCACTGTAGTAGCCCGGGTTTGCTCGATCAAGTCGATTTGGCCGAAGTTGCCGCCCACAGATCCGATCGCACTGGTGACGCTTGCTAGCATTCCCGGCTGGTTCGGCAGAGCAACGCGAATCGTTAAACTAAAGCTGGGGTTCGGTGTCAGTTTTACCATGATGGCTTGATTTGAGATTTGAGAATTGCAATCTTAGATTTTATCGCCAATGTTAGACAGAAAATTTAATAATTAAAATTTTCAACTGAAATTTTTCACAATTTTTATGAGCTTGGGATGCGATCGCACTATATATCTCCTTGAACAGTTGACAGTTGACAGTTGATAGTTGACAGTTTGAGATCGACCTCTACCTAAAAGTCCGAGTATTGAAGCAGTAAATAATTTTGTTTTATTTCCCCCTGCTTAAGGAGGAGGCTTTAAACCCATTCTTCTTGGTAAGCTGCGTCAGTTTCTCTGTGTTTAAATTGTGTCAAAACTTGGGACTGACGCACCTTACTAACTATCTATTTTTTTCAATACTTCTGCTCGCTGCAAACTTAATGAATGTCAATCAAAACTCTATTTTGCAACGAGCAGTAAATCCACCTAACTCAACCTAAAATATCTCTCGCTCAAAAGCTGGCTGTGTATGTCTTCTGCCCTCGAACCTCTTCCTTCTTTTTGCGCGATCGCGCAGCCCAAGCGAGCCTTTTTCTCTCTTCCTTAACTTTTAAATCCGTTACATCCCGTACATTACAAGTTCGGATGACTGACAACTGACAACGAAGAGGGCGGGCCCGCACCATCCACCGCCCCTACAACTGACAACTGTCAACTGTCAACTGTCAACTGTTAAACGCCTAATTCCTATTGCTATTTTTTAAAGCGAGATACCGAGGAAAGTTAGTGCGGCTTTTTGGCGGCTTTGATTGGGGAGCTAAAAAGTAGATGCACGGCTGCTTGAGCCGGCAGGTAAAAATCAGATCGACTGACAAGCGGGCATGAAGGTATGTTAATTTTGCCTGCTTGTTGAACACTCTTTGATAGTGAGTGAAATCTTGCTTTCGATCGAATTACCTGCACGCTTTGCCCTCATGATTCCAGCGATTGTTACTAATATGCAATCTCTCCCGCACCGGTACTGGCACAGGTTCGGCACAACACAGCGAGTTGCTGGTTGCTAAGTGTCAATGTTACCGATCGCTCGTAGCATCGGCACACATAATTGTAAAGAATTTGCAAGCGAGACAATCGGGGGGAACTTTTTCTAAGTTTTGCAGATCTACTGGTTCCTCGGGTTCGCTGCCGGGGGGAACTATGCACAGAGCAACTTGTCCGACTCCAGCCATGAGTTCGGCAACTCGCTCTAAAATGTTGTTGATTTTGCCAATTAGTTGCTCGGCAGCCTCCAGACTCGGCGCGATAATGAAAAAGGTTTTGACTCCCTCGGGACAAGGGGCGAAACCGAGGGTACACTCTCGTAATAGTGCTTGAGTCGAAAGACTCAGAGGGTCATCGAAGCGATCGATTACTGCTTGATAAAAGGCTTGGGTCAAAGAACGATCGCCAAAAACAGGTTGAGATAACATAACTACTTCCTTCCGTAGAATTTTGGGGAGCATTAAAAAAATATTAACATACCTTAATGTAACTGATTTAAATAAATTATCTAGCGATCGCGATCGTTGACTAGATGTGATCTTTTTTGCTTTGTGTAGCGATCGCAACTGTGATAAAATGTACTATGTGTTAATACCGTCAGTGATTCCACTGCACCAGCAGCTAAAAGCTAAGTACGCAAAATTTTCTCGGGAATCGGGAAGAATAGGAGAGGGGAATCGGCAAGAATAGGAGAGAGGGAAAGAGGGGGAGAGAGGGAGAGGGGGAGAGGGAGAGAAGGGGGGAGGGGGAGGGGGAGAGAGGGAAATTGCCTGAGTTGTAAGAATATTATTGGCACAAAGTGCTTAATCTAGAGTTTAAAATAAACATCCAATCAAAATATAAAAGATGAACTCGATCGCCCAACAGTTAAAAACAAGATTTGAAAAAGCCTTCACCTCGGCATTCGGCGAGAGTTATGCCGATACGGATCTGATGCTAGCGCCTGCGAATAATCCGAAGTTTGGGGACTTTCAGTGCAACGCGGCGATGAGTTTGGGCAAAAAGTTAGGTAAGCCACCGCGGGCGATCGCCTCTACGATCGTCGAAAATCTAGATATTGCCGACATCTGCGAAACCCCAGAAATCGCCGGCCCGGGGTTTATCAATTTGAAGCTGAAACCGGCTTATTTGGAAGCGCAGATAAGCGCGTTAGCGAAGCCCTCGAAGAGGATCGCCACCGACACCCGTTTGGGGATTTCACCGACTCAAACGCCTCAGAGAATCGCGATCGACTTTTCGAGCCCGAATATCGCCAAAGAAATGCACGTCGGACATTTGCGATCGACAATCATCGGAGATGCGATCGCCCGCACCCTCGAATTTCAAGGCCACGACGTAATCAGAATCAACCACATCGGCGACTGGGGCACCCAATTCGGAATGCTAATCGCCTACCTGCGGGAAGTTCACCCCGAAGCCCTCACCACCGCAGACGCCCTAGACTTAGGCGATTTAGTCGCATTTTACCGCCAAGCAAAACAGCGCTTCGACGCAGACGAAACCTTCAAAGAAACCGCCCGCCAAGAAGTAGTAAAACTCCAAGCCGGCGCCGAAGACACCCGCCGCGCCTGGAAACTGCTGTGCGATCAATCCCGCCGCGAATTCCAAGTCATCTACGACTTGCTAGACATCAAACTAACCGAACGTGGCGAATCCTTTTACAATCCTTTATTACCCGCAGTAGTCGCAGATTTAACCAATCTCGGTTTGCTAGTAGAAAGTGACGGCGCGAAATGCGTTTTTGTAGACGGTTTCACCAACAAAGAAGGCGAACCATTGCCGCTAATCGTCCAAAAAACCGACGGCGGTTACAACTACGCCACCACCGATTTAGCAGCAGTGCGCTACCGGATCGAAGAAGACGGCGCAAAACGCTTGATTTACGTCACCGATTCGGGACAAGCCAACCATTTCGCCCAAGTATTTGCAGTCGCCAGAAAAGCCGGTTGGATTCCCGAAGATGTCGAGATTGTCCACATTCCCTTCGGCTTGGTATTGGGAGAAGACGGCAAAAGATTGAAAACTCGTTCTGGGGAGGCAGTACGGTTGCAGGATTTGCTCGATGAGGCGATCGTCCGCACGCGGAAAGATTTGGAACGAAGATTGGAAGATGAGAAAAGACATGAAACAGAAGAGTTTATAGCTAATGTAGCTCACGTAGTTGGTTTGAGTGCAGTCAAATATGCCGATTTGAGTCAAAACCGGGCGAGCAATTACACTTTTAGTTACGACAAAATGCTGGCTTTGCAAGGAAATACCGCTCCCTATATGCTGTATGCTTACGTGCGGGTGCAGGGAATTCGGCGCAAAGGTGAGATTGATTTTGACAACTTAGATGCAGATGCAAAAGTTATTTTAGAGTCGGATGCGGCGTTAGTTTTAGCCAAGCATTTGTTGCAGTTCAATGAAGTTGTAAATGCTGTTGGGGGCGATTTGTTGCCGAATCGGATTTGTCAGTATTTGTTTGAATTGAGTCAAAAATTCAATCAATTTTTTGAACAATGTCCGGTGTTGAAAGCTGAGGAACCGTTGCGGACTTCGCGATTAATTTTGTGCGATTTGACGGCGAGAACTTTGAAGTTGGGTTTGGAGTTGTTGGGAATTCAGGTATTAGAGAGAATGTAATATAAAGTTTGTAGTGAGGACTTTAGTCCTCATCTTGTATTTCTTCTGTTGTTTCTCCTGAGTTTTCAATCAACTCATTAAAACCGCTGATAATTTCTAAAATTCGATCTGAGGCAATATCTGATTGTTCTGATTTTGAATAAATAGCAATCAAGATTACCATTGTCATTGTTTGAAGATAGTAAATGAATCTATATCCACCGCTTTTTCCTTTTTGAATGTCGCTGTTTTTGACACGCACCTTAAATATCTCGTAACCAGTCCCAGGTATTGGAACTCCCAGCAACTCTCCAGCTTGCAGTTTTTCAATAATCGGCTGAACATCCGATCGAATATGGCGGTACTTTTTAGAGAGAGTCCGCAAGTCGCGTTTAAATTCTCGTGTAGGTATAATCTGCCTTAAAGGAGGATTATTCTGCATCAATTCCCTCCCAAAGTTCAGCAAGCGTTATAGTCTGCCCTGTCATTGCTTCGTACCATCCTTGACGAAAACACTCTTCTGCTGACTTTAGCGTTTCATCAGCAAGAAGCATTTCTTGTTTTGCGCGTTGGGCAGCAGCCACAAGTTGCGGTTGCGTTTTCTTGAAAGATTCTTCCCATCGAAGCTCATCTTTTAATTCTTCAATATACTCTTTCAAGTCTTCTACTGCTTGCTGCTGTAAAGTTTCTGGCAAAGACTCAATTATCTCGATCGCTGCATCAATACCTTCCCACAGTTCCGATACAGGTCTAGTTTTCCCGGTCTTTATTTCCAGCCATGCTTGCCGAAAACTTTCTTCGGGAGATGGGAGTACCTCTTCATCTTCCTCAGCAAGAACGATGATGCGAACTCTGAGTCCAGAAAATTTTGCTGCTTGGGCGAGAATCTCTTCCCACGTTCCCTCTAGTTCTAACACTTGTGCTGTCATTGCTGTTACTTTTTTTTCAGAATTGGATTTAGTAAATTATAGCGCATTCCTCAAATTGAGCATTTACGGCCTTTTGTTAACAACCAAGCTCTCCAAGATGCCTTTGAACATTGTTACCGCAATTTGGCGATCGTTATCTCTCACAAAAATCTCAAAATTAGGACTTGAGTTAATTTCAATTAACCAGTATTTCCCCTTTGTATCTAAGGCGATATCAAACCCGGCATAATTAATCTTAATCTCTTCAAAAACAGGGCGGACAAAATTTTCAATTTCCGAAATAATCTTTGAGTCGGTAATATGCTTAGCTTTTGCACCATCCCAGTGCAGCGGGCTTAAATTCCCCGCAAATTTAGCGTCTGATTTATCTTTTTCATACAGCAAAACCAGCTTGTGATTGAAAAAAACCGCCCGATATTCGTGTCGGATATCAATGTACTCTTGAGCTAGACAAACATAGTCATAATCTTTGCTATTGATATTAAATACAGTTGCGATCGCTGCTTGAACTTGCTCTTTCGTTTCACAAAGCAATACATTGTTTCCAGCGGAACCGCGATTTCTTTTCACAATCACAGGAAGCGAAAATGTTTTGCCAACTTCTGCTGCAATTTCTGCACAATCTTTAAACTCTAAATATTTGTGATACTTTTCCTCGCAAAAAGGCGATAGAAATCCTATAGTTTGAGGAGTTTTAATCTTGCCTTTTAGCAAGTGATATGTATATTCTTTGTCTTTAAATATGTGTACGATTTGCTCGTTGTTAAACGGCATACTGAAATTAACAAAATAATAGTCTTGACCGTTCAGTTTGATTCTAACTAAGTTTTGGTTTGGTGCGATGATTTCATAACTGATATTTAACTCTTGACAAGCTTCGAGAATCAGACTGATATTTGTCTGCATAATTTGCCCAGTATAAATTATTTAGGACTGGCGCGCTGACTGATGAAACCGGGTTTCTTCGACTATTTTTCATCAGTGTTGGCAAAACTCGTAGAAACCCGGTTTCTAGCCCCACGCGCAGTCCCTGATTTTTTTCATTCCTACTGTACCACAGCAGGAAGCAAGAAGAATTACTGAATATCTTTCCACTGGCGAGCATCCACAAATCGCGACAAATGCCCGACATTTGTTGTAGCAATTACAACTGTTTCTCCACCTTCACCAGCCAGTATAGCTTGAGCAGCTAAAATCACATCTCCATCTAATTCTTTGGAGTCTGCTGTTGGCATTCCTGCTTGACGCGATGTCGCCCACAACTCAGCCGCCTTGAGTATCATCGGTGTGGTTATTGGCAAGTATTCAAGCCTTTCTTTCCAGTCATCAAGCCGTCTAACTCCTGCCAGTTTATTTGCACGCAGCAACTCTCGCCTTACTTCATAGTCGGCTATTTCAGGTAAAATCACCCTGTAACCTTTGAGCAACAAAGAGCGCACCCACATCCGGCATTCGACTGTCACAGCCGACCCTTTGGGATTTGTCAATGTTCCTAAAGGGCCAGAATCTAATAATACAATCATTGTTTTTGAAATAAAAGTCGCTGTGATGACAGGCGGTCTTCATCTAATGCTTTTTGCAAGTATTCAAATGTCTCTGTCTGTTCCTCAGCGTCTCCTTCTTGTGACCATTTATCTAACCACTCAATTGCGGCTAAATTTCTCTCCATTTGTTCTTCTTTTGTGCGGGGAGGAAGCACAGGTGATGGATTTTTATTGACTAAATTTAGCCAATAAGTTAACCGCCGATCTACTACTTCCGTAACGATCGCCTTCAGTTCTTCAACGGTTAAGTCGGATACTCGTTTGGTTTGGAGAATTATCGCTTGCAGTTCTGCAACTGTCAAGTCTGCTACGAGTTTTGTTTCCATTTTGGTGCCTCCTTGCGTGAAAGTGATTTTAAAGATTTGAGCTTAGAGAACCGATCGCAATTCTCGCATCTCAAATTCTGGCATTCTCAACCAAACAACCGCTGCTGTCCGTTTGCTGCCTCTTTCCCGGCATAAATCTCGCGGGTTCCCTTGGGAATGTAAATCCAGCCAAACTCTTGCAAGCGGTTGGTCAAATTGGAAATGCTCACTCCCAATTCATCTCTCATTTTGTATAAATGCGACCACTTGGTTAAATCCCGTCCCTGTCTTTTTTCCTCCAAAATACATCGAGGCATCAACAAGCAACTTGCAAAATATTGGGCTTGCCATTCGATCGACAAAACCTTATTATCAGCACCCGCGCCCCGACACACAAACGGTTCCTCGACATCCTGAACGGTTTTTTCTGTATCGCCCAGGTTGAGTTCCAACTGTTTCGCAGTCCCGTCTGCTTCGTCTTGATTGACGTGCAGCACCCAATGGCCGATTTCGTGGGCGATCGTCGATTCGATGAACCCCGGCGGTTTTTCGAGAATCAATTCGTTGATTTCGATTAACCGCTGCTGGGGTAAAATCCTGGCGGCGATCGCACCTTCGTCATCCGGCTCAATGCAGTCCCAGACTACGCCCAAGTCCAGAAAATCAGCCACCGTTGTCGCTTCAAAAGGCCATTTCGGAGCAAAATTTTGCGTTTTCTGCATCTGCATCAGGATGTCATTTGCCAAACGCTCGATCGATTCTTTGGGATAGAAGCAATACGGTTTAAAAATACTCACTGTGATAGGCCTCTGTTACGCTTCAAAAGATTGTTTGAGCCAATCTGGATTTTCTTGCATCCGCCGGAAAAGAGCCTGCATTTCCTTCGGATTCTGCTTCAGCAGCGCTTCATACTGTTGAGGCAGTCTCCCCGCCAGAAAAATCAATTCCTCTTCGTTGATATCTAGATTCCGCGCTAATGCTCGAATTACCTCCTCTTTTGGTGCGTAATCGGCGCGATCGTTCTCCAGCTTCGACAAATAAGTAAAATCCACACTTAACATACCAGCTAGCTCACGTTGTGAGTAAGCCTTGTCCTTGCGAGCTTGACGGATCAGTCTTCCAAATGTTTGTTCCACGGTTTTTCGCCTCCTGACAGGCATTCTAGCCTGTTTTGATCAAAAGTTCAACAAAACACTTGACGGGAAAATCAACACAGGCTACCATAGGTTTAGTTGACGGTTTAATCAACCAAATTAACCACACGGGTATGGTTGAGGGTGCAAAATATCCAGACAAAACACTAGATATAGCACCATTAACTTTAGAGGAGCGATCGGCGCTGGGCGTCAAAACGCTTGTACGCAGCAAATTAAGGAGGAACAGATAGCAAATGCTGAGAACCTGGACAGACACGCATTACAAGCTCGAAGACGATGACTGGCTATACATCGCCACCCACGAAGAACAAAGCTCGGCCTCACTGGTTTGTCCGGGCTACGCACGGGATGGCGAAGGCTTCAGCATCCACTTCACCCCAGCGCACTTAGAAACGTTAGAGCATTTGCTCACCGCGCTGCGAATTATTCAAGCTCAACAAGAGGCGCTGCTTGAGTACACATATCCAGAACCAAAAGCCACAACACATCTCATTCGGTAATCAATTGAAGGAAGTTCGGCAACGAGCAATGTACGGGATGCAACGGATGTAGCGGATTAGCAATTGCCAATTCCCCATAGTCAGTAAATCAATAAATAACCAAGGAAAAACGAACAATGACTACTACAAAAGAAAGACCTACATTTTCAGTATTTGGAGCCAAACCAACCAATGCTTTGCTAGTACCAGAAATTCCGATCGCAGTTCGCAACAATTGCCAAAGTGGCCAATGGGCGATCGGCGACACAGACTACGGTTCCAAGTGTTCGATCACCATCCTCAAATTTGCCAAATTCTTCGGTTCCCTCGGTCAAACTTCTCACACACTTTGGGGTCAACTTTGGTTCGTCGCAGAAACAGGCGAACTGCCCCAAGGAGTTGTCATGGTGACCTACATCAAAAACCGCAGCTTGAACGATTTTAACCGTTTAGTCGCATCAGTTCAATCACGCGGCGTAGAGCCAGCAACTGGAATATTTATCCCCGAATTTGTCAAACATTCCGGTCAAAAACCCGACGACAGCGGAGTAGTAAAACCGATCAATTACTACAGTTTAAAATGGTCGTGGATGGAGCGGAAAGACTGGGGAGTTATCGATCAAGCAGCAGCAGTTTTATCCGATCTGAGCAATCAATCGCGGATGATTGACTTGGAAGGAACCAGGGCTATGATTTGTTTAGACAACCTACCAGCAGCACAAGTTGCGTCCTTGATGGCCGCTCACGCCAACGGTGAAAGCGATGCTATTGCTTTGAATTCCAACGGTAATATGTCCCTACCATCAGCGGAAGACAGAGCAACTGCTGACTTGTTCTAATTTTGTGGAAAAGGCGCGATTCAATCGCGCCTTTTCCGTAACTGTGACAGCGAAAAGTAAAATGAAGAAATTAACGAAAATTAAAACCAAACCAAACCTGCAAGAAAGCCGTTTGCGAGAAAATTGCGAGCTACTCGACCAAATTCGGGCAGATACAGTTAACGACATCGAAAGTCTCACCGAAGACTTCCAGCACATGAGTGTAGTTGCCGAATCTATCCGGCGAAATTACCAAGCTTTGCTCTCGGAAAATCAACTGCTTAAAGACACACTTGTAAGTATAGTTGACGATTGCGAGTGCTGGCAATCCAATCGGTGCGCTCGCTGTAAAAAAATTCTCAAATCTCTTGAGAGCAATCATCCAAACTTCCCACCAAATGCAGCCAAAAAATATCGATCTATTCTCAGCCAACTCCGGAACTTAGGATAGTTCAACACGTCTTAGAAACAAGGTCTCGAAAAGTTAAAATCAGGAGCAACAAGCATTATGACATTGGCAAATGTTAAAGATAGCAAAGCCAAAATTTTGCAAAATTTTCAGCAGATTTTAGCTGAAAAGAAAAAGATTGAATCTAAAGTCGAAACGAAAGAACAATCAGCCGAAAAAGCTAAAAACAAACAACTCCTCGAAGTCGCATCTACCTACACAATTGACAGCATTGTCAAAGGCTTGGCAGACTTACAATTAGATTTCGGCAGCATCACCAGCGGACTTTCCGAAAAACTGAAGGCGGAATCTGCAAAATTAGATGAGTTAAAAAAGGCGATCGACATTGAAGCTGAACAATTACAGGAGTTGCAGCAAATTCGAGTTGTAGCAGATGCCCTCCACATTTTAACTCAAGAGCATCAAGAAAAATTGACTTTACTCGAACAAAATGCTGCGAACCAGCGCGAAATTATCGAAAAAGACACGACCCAAAAACGCAAAATTTGGGCAAAAGAACAGCAAGAATTTGACACCGCAGTTTCCGAAAAAACTGCATTCACAACTAAACAGCGCCAGCAGGAAGCGGCAGATTATCAATACCAATTGCAGCGCGATCGCAAAATTGAAACCGACGAATACGAAGAAACGAAGCGCAAACTAGAACGGGAATTGCAAGAGTCTACCCGCGAAAAAGACAAAAACTGGGCCGAAAGAGAAAAAGTCCTGAGCGACAATCAAGCGGAGTTTGAAAAGAATCAGACCAAAGCTGCGGGATTTGAAGAAGAACTCAAACAGGCTTACATCAAAGCCAAAGAAGAAGCAATTCAAGAAGTTTCCCGCGAAGCTAAAGTCAAGGCAGATTTAGCGGATAAAGAATGGGAAGGAAGCAAGCAGGGATATGAGTTGAAAGTACAATCTTTACAGCAAACTATTGCGCGTCAAACTGAACAAATTGCCGAAATTTCTGCACAACTGCAAGCTACGATGAAGCAAGCACAAGATTTGGCAATGAAAGCTTTTGCGAGCAAAGCTTAAAACCCGGTTCGTAGTGAGGACTTTAGTCCGCATCCGGGTTCGTAGTGAGGACTTTAGTCCGCATCCGGGTTCGTAGCATCGGAATGCAAGTCCTTATTTTCTCAAAACTTTCGGACTGAAGTCCTGACTACGAACCTAATAGGACTGAAGTCCTGACTACGAACCTAATAGGACTGAAGTCCTGACTACGAACCTAATAGGACTGAAGTCCTGACTACGAACCTAATAGGACTGAAGTCCTGACTACGAACCTAATAGGACTGAAGTCCTGACTACGAACCTAATAGGACTGAAGTCCTGACTACGAACCTAATAGGACTGAAGTCCTGACTACGAACCTAATAGGACTGAAGTCCTGACTACGAACCTAATTCCCAAATATTAACAAATGAAAAGCCATGAACAAAAAACTTACGGACAAAAGCACTAAGGCTGAAATCTTAGAAGCGTACAAGGAAGCCGCGCAAGAAAAAGCTGCGTTAGAATTGCAAATCAAACAGCTAAATGCTTCTCCAAAGCAATCAGCAGCAGCACCAGCACCAGAAAAACCTATTGTGGAGGCACAAAAACCAATGGCTTTAACTCAAACTCAACAAAAAATGCAGTCCACAATTGATAATTTAATCTTGCTGCAATTTGGCTTTGGTGGCGCTGTCAGCGAGTTGTCGGAAAAACTAACTTCAGAAGCTGCTAAACTGGAAGAATTGCGGTGCACAGTGGGCGAGGAAATTCAACAACTGCAAGAGTTACACGGTTTAGAAGATGTTGCTGAAGATACACTGGATAATTTAATTCAGCAGTACGAAGAAAGTGCGAAAACTTTTACTAACGAACTCACCGAACAGCGCGATACTGTTGAACAGGAATTGCTGGAACAGCGTCTGGCTTGGGAAAAAGAGCAGGAATTGCAAAAGTTGGCGGTTATAGAACGCAATGAGAATCAGGAAAAAACTCGCGATCGCGATGAAGAGTTGTATGATTACGATCTGAATCTTCAGCGAGATTTGGATATCGAAGAATACGAACAGCGTCAGAAAAGGCTGTATCAAGAAATTGAAGAGTTTCGTCAGGAACAGGAGAAACAGTGGGCGGAACGGGAAAAATCCATTTCGGAACGGGAAAAATTGTCTGCGGAAGTTAAAGCTAAGGTGGAAGCTTTCCCGAAGGAACTGGAAGCTAATATCAAGAATGGGAAAGATAATGGTCGCAATATTGGCAATTATCAAGCTAAGGTTAAAGCTGATTTGTCGGCTAAGGATATCGAGGGACAAAAGCAAAATTATGAATTGCAAATTCAAGGAATGTTGCAGACAATTCAAAATCAGGAATCGCGGATTGCGAGTTTGTCGAAACAGCTTGATTCTGCTTTGAAACAGGTTCAAGATTTGGCGGTGAAGGCGATTGAGGGTTCGTCGAATTTGAGTTCTTTCCAAGCTGTGAGGGAAATTGCGATCGAACAAGCTAAGACTCAGCAGAAAAATAAGTAGAGCGGAAGAAGAGCCCGCCGAATAGAATTCGGGGAGTTTACGGGTACACAAACAAAGAAGCCCGCCGAATGGAATTCGGGGCTACAAAAACGAAGTCCGCCTCCGCGGACTGGGAGAAGTAGGGCGCGCAGTTTACGTATTGCGCGCCCTACGCTATTTTGAGGAAAAAGTAGCTTTCTTGAGTAGAGTTTCTAAACTGTCCACTGGCTGCGTGTGTTGCTTTAGGCTAAAACCTATCTACAGCGTTCTAATTTTTAGTTTAAAGCCCGATCGCCCTGTGCACTTATCCAAACTGTCCCTATCTCTCCCGATCGCTTCATTTATACTCTCTATTCTTGAAGTTAATTAACCAAAAGATATACTTTAGATAGAGGCATTATGCAGCAACAAATTGTACGTCAAAGAGATACTAATGCTTGGATTTTACAGTGCTGGGTTTCCTTTATTCTAGCCATTTCCACTACGGCTATAGGTGTCATTTATCTGCCCGTAGATATCTGGGTAAAAAGTTTCGTGGGTATGGGGTTAACTTTTTCGGTTGGTTCGTCTTTTACTTTAGCAAAAACGATTCGGGATAACAATGAGGCAACTAGATTGACTGCGAGAATTGATGAGGCTAGAGTTGAGAAAATTCTCGCAGATCACCATCCTTTGAAATAAGTTACTCGGCGGTTGACTCGGCGGTTGAAACCGCGGCTACATAAACGAAGTCCGCCTCCGCGGACTAAGAGTCGGAGCAAGTTATATTTTGTATAAAAATAGCCCGCGCAGGCGGGCTTTGTTTTTGTCGCCACAGGTTTCAAGCTGTGGATTTTGATGGTGGATTTTAATGACTGTTTTTGAACTGACGATCGCCCTTAGCCTTTTGGCGCTGGCGAACACCCGCCTGAACTGTAGCCATATCCACGGGAAAACCAACTACAGGAATCACCTGATCCTTGCGCTCTTCTTCGAGGTTTTTGAGCTCAGTGTAGTCAACCCAGTGAATGCAATTTACCGGACAAGTGTCGATCGCCTCAGCAATCAACTCTTCGGAATCTCCGTCTTGTCGGACTACCCGCGATCGCCCGTAATCCGGCTCAATGTAGAAAGTATTGCGAGCAACATGGGCGCAGTGCTTGCAGCCGATGCAGGTAATCTCATCAACATAGACGCCTTTTTGGCGCAAGACGCCGCCCAACTCCGGTTCTAAACCAGTGCGATCGGGTGAATCTCGCAAAAATCCGCCCAACTCAGGCTCTAAACCAGTGCGATCGCCTGCTGTATCTATTCCGAGTCCAGAAAGCTCAGACATTTAGATCCCTCACAATAATAAATAAGTCCGCCTGGGCGGACTTTAGATGAAACAAAATTGTAAAAATCTCCAACAACTCTTAAGCGCACCAGCGCTGAACCACCAGGCGGATCGAACCGTCTTGATTTTGCTTTTGCTCAGAAACTTGGAAACCTTGCTTAGCGCTTTCATTCACCACAGTATGGTAAGCATAGCGCTGAGTCACCTTATTCAGAAAACGATCGACAGACCAAGCTTGCTGCCAAAACTGCAAGTCAGCCACCAATTCATACTCAGTCCCGTTCCAGCTAAAACCTAAGTCATAGCCGTTTTCTTGCTCAATCACCACCTCAGCAGTGCTGGTGAGGCCGCGATAGCCGCGCACCTCAGTCGGGCCGGACTTCCAGTCGATACCCAAGTCAGTTAAAGCAGATTCCAAAGAATTCAAATTGCGGATCTGGGTCTTAATTTGGCTAAAGTGTGACATGGTGGTTCCAAAAAAATTTAAGTGAACTGAACAAAAAAGATTACCAATCGCTAAAAGCCACTTGGGCCGTCGCTTCGGCTGACTGATGCAGCACTTGCGCGAAATATTCAGATGTTGACTCTTGATGAAGCACCACACCGAGCTGGGCTTCAATTGCTGCCGTTACCTCAGCGCAGGAAGCACCGACAATGCCGGTGACTGTTTCCTGTACGCGGCCATCTGGATAAATGACAAATTCTAGTGTTTCCATAATCCGGGCTGACTGAATAGGAATAGTGAAATCAGACACTGACACCAGCTTCGCGTGGGACGATGCCTCCTGAAGTCGCTTCTTGAGAGTTGGCGGACTAAAAAAACCGCTATATCAATTTTGACTAATTGATAGGTTTTGAGTCACAACTTAACAGAAGTTATTAATAGGTAGAAGCAATACATCAGTTGTATGTAAAGTTTCGCGTACATTGTGACATCAGTCAAGCCAATCTATATTTAGATTTTAGATTTTTGATTTTGAAGACACAAGTATAAATGCTCCCCCTCTCCCCCTCCTGACAGGTGCAGGTTTTTTAGTAAAAGCCTTATCCCATAAGAGTTTGATGCTTCCAGTAAGCCACTTTCCAAAACCGTTGCACTGTCTGGATTTGCTGGGTTTTGCCAGGGGAAAACCTACACCTGTCAGCTCTCCCCCTCTCCCCCTCTTTCCCCTCTCCCCCCTCTCCCCCTCTTTCCTCTCCCCATCTAATTCCCTCTAGGGTCTAAAACGTCTCGCAGCCCGTCGCCTAAAAGGTTGAAACCCAGAACTGTTAAGGTGATCAGCAAACCGGGAAACAAAATAGTCCAAGGAGACGAAAGAGCGTATCCGCCTTTGAAAGCATCGGAAAGCATCGTTCCCAACTCTGGGGCTGGCGGCTGCGCGCCCAAACCTAGAAAACCCAAACCAGCAGCTTCTAGCGTCGCTGTACCTGTGGAAAGAGTTGCTTGTACAACAAGCGGGGCGAGACTTCCCGGCAAAATGTGGCGAAAAATAATCCGCAAGTCGCTGGCGCCCAAGGCTTTGACAGCTAAGACAAATTCTTGTTCTCGCAGTGACAGCACCATGCTGCGAGTGAGGCGGATGTAAATCGGTATTTGCACGATGCTGACAGCGATAATTACGCTTTGCAAGCTGGGCCCGGTGACGGTAACAATGGCGATCGCCAGTAAGATCGAAGGAAAAGCTAGCAAAATATCTGCCAAAATCCCGATCGCCACTTCAGCCCATCCGCGAAAATACCCAGCCAAGAGTCCCAACAGAGTTCCCACAAATAATCCCCCACCCACAGAAACCAGACTGACGAGCAAAGATATCCCCAATCCGTGCCACACCCGCACTAGCAAATCTCGCCCCAAACTGTCGGTTCCGAACCAATGTTTGACGCTAGGAGCCACTAAGCGGGATAAATAATCGCGATCGACCGCAGCATTGTAAGGGTAAATTAGGGGGGCTAACACTGCCACAACAATCAGCGCTAGAGTCAAAATTAAGCCGATTTTCCCAGATGTCGATCGGGCAAATCGCTGCCAAGCAGGCTGTGAAAATATTAAGCTGTTCAGCGATTTTTGCTGTTTCATTACCATCTAAAATCCGTGTGGTACCCATAAACTGATTAATTCATGGACAAGGGCGAGCAATTCAGATACAGACTCATTGACTTCTGGCGCTTCAAATCCATGAATAAATCGATTTCTCACGTTTAAAAGTAGCATAGCGCGATCGTACTGTTCGATTGAAAGTTCTCCTTGCGAATACATATGTTTAATCAGAGATACAGTGGGAAATCTTTCAATTGGAATAATAGCCTCCTGGGCCCGTCTACGCAGGAGTGCTTCAAATATTCCCCAAAGTGACAAAAAAGCCCCTTCATTTTCTCCCAATGAGATTAGGCGTTCACTCTGTGTTATTCTACTAAAAATTTGTTCCCAAGATAAGAGATTTACTTCCTTGGCTTCGTCTTTCAGTAAAGCATCTTCTTCAGTAATTAACAAGAAACGCCAGCCTGTTTTTTCAGAGACTATTTCAGCAATTTCTTTCAACCTGTCTATGGATTTTTGTCTGCCAGAAGCATTGAATTCGATTATATAACCTTCGGCTTCGTTCTTTTTGGCAATTAAATTTGGGCGATATGTGCCTAAATTGAAAGGGATGTCTTCCGGTTCAGGCTCAACAAATACTCTATAGCCTTCTTGTCGATATTTTTCAGCAATTTTAGACACTGATGTGTTCTGTATCAATTTAGCAGTCATAAGTAACTCTCCAATGCTTTTGATTCACTTATTCTAACGTAGACGCACTCACTGCCAGATCTGATGCCATCCAGCAACAATAATGGACATAGAGCAATCTTAAATGTGTCACTAAGCGATCGACGATGGGACTCCACATCTGTGACAAGTGAATCATCCTCATAAACTAACCCAATTAATGCGTCCTGTATGGGTTTTATTATATTGTCTGTGTCAACAGGGTCTGTATCATAGAGATAAACTAAAGTTAAATGAACGTTTCCAGAATAAGGAGTTCCTACCCAAGTTTTTGATGCTTCTGCACGTACAAATGTTTGCCAATCCTGTAGCTTTCTTCTCTGCCTAGTTTGCAAAGATACAGGGCGTCTTGGAATCAGAAACTCAAATTGCATTGGGAACTCCGAAACTTAAATATGAAAGCAGGAATTAAAGGATAACTTCATACATAACTTTAATTTTTACAGTTGTAAAAATTATTTTTGTTGATTGTACTAATCTAGTATAATTCTATCTCTAAAATTGGCTGAGCAGCTTAATATTTAAATATTAAGCTGCTCAGCCAATTTTAATTTTTTATCTTTTACTGCCACCTAAAAAAACTCAGGATTTAGGCAAATTATAGATATAATCTGCACCATTGGCTGAAATAACTTTATAATCGATGGTATACCCCGACGCACCCGTAATATCTATTGACTCACGTATAGCCTCACCACGACCAAAATCTAAAGTGTTTCTGAGTTCACCATCCACATAAATTTTGACAGATACACGAATCAAATTAGAGTTGTCAGGTAAACCGTAAGCTAATTTGATTTCACCTGGGTTATTAATGATTTTACAGGTAATAGATCTGGGATTTGAAGAGGAAATGTAAAAACGGCTTGTAGGTTCCTCAGTGCGCTTGCCAATAGTAATTAAGTCATTATAGTTTTTGGCTGAAAATCCGTACATTAGTTGGCATCGAAATCCCTCGGTTGTACGAGTAGTAGGTTTGGGAGGTGCAGCAGGTGAAGAAGCAGCTAGAGTTGGTACTACTAAAGCAATAGCAAGACCTAAGAGAAAACCCAATTTAGGGTGATTGAATTTGCGATAATTTTGGCTCATGATTTTTTTTTGCTCGTTTGACTTGACAACCCACATAAATATCAACGCCGCTAAATCCGATCGCCCTGACTTACAAAAGACTCCAAGTTTATCAATTACACTCTTGAGCAATTGGTAAACAAGTTGCGACGCAGTCTATCATATCATGCCTACAGAGAATATTATGTATCTGGTGTTACCCGATCGCCCCCTCACCGCTCCCCACGGCCCACCAGCCAACAGTCGATCGCCTGCTTATCACTGATGACTTCCTTCAATACCCTTTAAGATATAGAGAAGAAGATAATTTTAAAAGCGCATGACATCAACCCTACTCAAAGCCTCCTCCAAATCGCCCCTCAACGCCCCAACAGTGCGCCATTTTCCCAACGGCCTCACAGTTATAGCGGAACATTTGCCGGTCGATGCCGTTAACCTCAGCGTGTGGATGAATTTAGGCTCAGCCGTCGAATCCGACGAAATCAACGGCATGGCGCACTTTTTAGAACATATGATTTTTAAGGGAACTCCGAGTATTCCTAGCGGAGAATTTGAGCGGGCGATCGAGCAACGGGGCGCTGTCACCAATGCAGCCACCAGCCAAGATTACACGAACTATTACATCACGACAGCTCCTAAAGATTTTGCCGAACTAGCCCCGCTGCAAGTCGATGTCTTGCTCAACGCCAGCATTCCCGACGACGCTTTCGATCGCGAACGGCTGGTAGTATTGGAAGAAATTAGACGATCGGAAGACAATCCGCGCCGCCGCACCTATCAAAGATCGATGCAATTAGCCTTTGAAGTCCTACCCTACAAACGACCCGTACTCGGCCCGACTTCCGTTATCGAAAATCTTACCGCCCAACAAATGCGGGATTTCCACAGCACCAGATACCAGCCAGGGGCGATGACAGCCGTCGCTGTAGGCAATTTGCCGGTCGATCGACTAATTGAAATTGTCGCAGAAAGTTTTGCCGCCAAAAGCACAGCCCAAAACAGCAGCATCAATCTGCCCGCTGTCAGCAGCTTTAGCCCAGAATCGGAAATTCTCAACTACGGCCAAGAATCGCCATTTACCGAAACAGTCCGCCGCGAATTTGTAGACTCAGCACTTCAGCAAGCCCGACTGATTGTCATGTGGCGGGTGCCCGGTTTCGTGGAAATGTCTGAAACCTATGCCCTCGACGTTTTGGCGACAGTCTTGGGCCACGGGCGCACAACTCGCTTGGTTAAGGATTTGCGCGAAGACAGAGGGCTAGTCTCGTCAATTTCTGTCAGCAACATGACTCAGCGACTGGGCGGTGTATTCTCGATTTCTGCTCAACTAGCGACAGAACATATAGAAGAAGTGGAAGCAGCCATCGTCGGACACATCCGCACTCTACAAACCGAACTCGTGACAGATGCCGAAATTTCCCGCATCCGCACCCAAGTAGCAAATCGGTTTATCTTCGGTAACGAAACTCCGAGCGATCGAGCAAGTTTGTACGGTTACTATCAGTCGATGGTAGGAGATATCGCTCCCGCCCTCAACTACGCAGCCTGCATCCAAGCTCAAACTGCGGAGGATATCCGGGAAGCCGCCGTCAAATACCTGTCTCCCGATGCGATGGGTGTGGTGGTAATTCGCCCCAACGAAGCATAAAATCGACTTTTTGCTAAACAGCGCAATCGTTTCATGGCTAAGCTAGGGAGACTTGCAACGGCACAAAAAAGTTAAATTATCGTCATCTTAGATTAGAGAATACTCCGTCATATCAGGTCCGATCTACGATCGTCACAAAAAAAGGTTCGTAGTACGGACTTTAGTCCGCTCTTAAGTTGCGGACTAAAGTCCGTACTACGAAGCAATCTTATTGCGATCCATCGATCGGACACGATATCAAGTTCGATCGGCTGTCGCCTTAAAGATTTGTATCGAATCATGAATACAAAGTTTTTAAGGTGCGGGCGATCGGTAAAATTGCCGTAAATTTCTGAGAGGATAAACTTGGAATCATTGAAGCGCGCAGGGAATCATGAAATTACAAAACTTTCTCAAGTCAAAAATTAGGTATGATTCTAGGGCGATCGCTGCTGACAACGAACTCAGCCGTCAAATTCAAAGTCGCCTCATTGACCTAGGTTTACTGAAACCTCCAGTAGACGGCATCTTTGGCCCTCTTTCTACCGCAGCCCTCCACCGATTTCAAACCCTAATGAAGTGCGGGGAACCGGGTTTTTTGGGAGCAATCACAGCCCAAAAGCTGATCGAAGCCAAACCGGCGGACATTCCGACACCTCGCCCGATCCTGAAAATCCTCAAAGACACCATTTTTAAATCAAAACCGCTGGCGTCATCTCAACTTCAGGAAGCGGAAAAACAAGTAATCCCAGCGGGAAAACAGTTTGAACTTCTAGCTTTTGCTCCGATTCGGGGTCACATTAGAGTAGCTCTCCGCAACGAGTCTTTCAAAGGTTCAGGGATTTGGTATGTTTACGGTTTACACGCTCAAGTTACTCTAGACGGCGTTTTGCTTTATCCCAAACCGAATCCGCCGACTGTCAGACTTGGCATTCCTTATCGATCGCAAATGGATAACTTGTACAATCCTACAGGTTCTTGCAATGTTACTTCCATCGCGATGTGTTTGGACTTTTTGAGAGTTCCCCGGCGCCAAAAAACCGGACAATATGAAGATGAACTCTACCAATATGCGATCGACAAAGGTTACAGTCGCTGGGAACCCAGAGATTTAGCCAAAATTGTTAGAGATTACGGCGCTCAAGATTACTTTACCGAGAATGCAACGATTGATGACGTTCAAGATTGGCTCGCCAGCGGAAATCCGGCTGTCATCCACGGATACTTTACATCCTTCGGTCACATTATAGTTGCCACAGGCTACGACAGCGACGGATTCTTCGTGCACGATCCCTACGGCGAATGGTTCCCCACGGGTTATGACACAACTGTCAGCGGTTCTTACTTGCACTATTCCTATCGCTTAATCCGCAGCGTTTGTATGGCTGACGGGAATTTTTGGGTGCATTTTATCTCGAAGTAGTCATTGGTTATTTGTTATTGGTTATTTGTTATTTGTTATTAGTAACAATTAACCAATATAGTTATGGACGCATTTTAACGTAATGATGTCATTCTGAGTGTAGTAATATGAAATTCGCTCTTAATCATAATTATTCATCTCTCTCTTCTCTTCCTCTGCGTTCTCTGTGTTCTCTGTGGTTCAAAATCATTCCGATGCCACCGGAAAAGTCATCAGTTATTGGTTATTTGTTATTAGTAACAACTAACAAATATAGTCTTGGACGCATTTCAAAGTAATGATGTCATTCTGAGTGTGGGTAAGTATGAAATCCGCTCTCTCTTCTCTTCCTCTGCGTTCTCTGTGTTCTCTGTGGTTCAAAATCATTCCGATGCCACCGGAATTAACATAACACATTAATTCCGATGTCACCAAATTTGATATAACAACCGACAACTAACAACAAATAACCATTAACTATTAATTTTCATGCTCAAATCCAGCCAAGTCGATCGCGTAATTGGAGCACTGGTTGAAATATAATCAACTCCGGTTTCCGCGACACTCCGAATCGTTTCCAAAGTAACATTCCCAGAAGCTTCAATTTTTACCCGATCGCCCTTTTCGCGAATTATTGCCACAGCCTGCCGCATTAAATCACAAGACATATTATCCAACATGATAATATCCGCCTTGTGCTGAAGAGCTGTCTCCACTTCAGCCAGAGATTCTGTTTCAACTTCGATCGTCAGGGGATAGGGGATAGAATTGCGAATAAGGGCGATCGCCTCAGCAATTCCCCCAGCCGCCGCAATGTGATTGTCTTTCACCATCACCGCATCATCCAATCCCATGCGGTGATTGCAAGCACCGCCGACTTGAGTCGCGTATTTTTCCAGCAATCTCAATCCTGGTGTTGTCTTGCGGGTATCCACTAATTGCACGGGCAAATCGGCAATTTTGTCAACATATTTCTGAGTTAAAGTAGCAATGCCGCTCAAACGCATTGCCAAGTTTAATGCTACTCTTTCTCCGGTTAGCAGCGCATCGAAATTGCCGGAAATCTCGGCGATTACTTCTCCTTTTTCGCACAGTTTCCCTTCTGGTACTTGGGGGATGAAACTGAGGCTGCTGTCTAAAAGTTTAAAAGTGCGATGTGCGATCGGCAATCCGGCTATAACTCCAGCTTCTTTGACTATCCATTTAGCAGTACCCTGGATGCTGGCTGCGGGGAATAAGGCCGATGTTGTGCGATCGCCCCTACCGATATCTTCTAGCAGCCAGTTGTGCAATAGGGAGTCTAAAACTATCCAAGGTGGCAATATTGCTTTCATGTTTTTGTCGGTTGTTATATCAATAGGAATTACGCATCAAAACCCAAGAAACCGGGTTTTTGCCAGAGAATCGGGCTGTAACAAAGTATCTCGGAAAAAACCCGGTTTCTGACTACCCGTGCGTCTAGGACTGCTATTAGGAAGAATAGTCGATCGCGTAATTTTAGGCAAGTTGCAGAATGATGATTAGTGCGATTTTGGGCGATCGCCCTTATTTATGATAATTCACGCAATATTTTGTCGATTACCGCATCCGGCAAACCAAGCAACTGAGCGATTTGAGATGGTTGGATACCTTGACTGTGCAATTTACAAACAACATCAGCGACATCAATTTCTAGCCGTTCGATCTGAGTTTTAAATCTGGATTCAGTGGGGGGATCGTTGTCGGAGTTGTTAGGCGAAAAAGCACAGGGTTTGAGGTTGAGGGTGTGGACGTATTCGACGTATTGATGAATATAATCTCTACCAAAATTTGAGGTATTGCTGATATTTCTGCGATCGATCGCAGCTTTGAGATTGCCTTTTTGCATCTCTTCATCCATCACTGCGGAGAGAGTTTTGAGTAGCTTGTAGCCGACTTCTCGGACGTATTTTGTGGTGTAGCGGGTGTCGCGGGCGATCGTTTCGTAGGTTTTGCCATCATACATTCCCTGAAACAGTAGTCGTTGCAGCGTGTTGAGATGTTTGCCTGTTTTCTCAAATATTAGACCATCGACCAATTTCAGCAGTTCGTTATCGTCAGGGACGGCTTGCAACGGGCGATCGTCGTTGGGCTGCATGGGTTAAGTGAATAAAATATAAAGTTGGGGAAACTTCGGGCTTTTTCAGTCTTTTTCGGGCTTTTTCAGCGATGACATAGATGAGACAGGTGAGGTAGATTTCTTAAATCACAAACACAGAATAATATTATATGCCTGACAATTTAGCTTTGCTGGACAAGAATGACATACTGAACGGTAGCAGCGCGCAAGACTTTCTGGATAGTAACACAGGAAAGGACTTTATCTCCGGTAGTGCTGATGGCGATATTGGGCGATCGAGTTCTCAAGTCGGCATTGGATCGCTTTCTGCCGATGGTAGTGCATACATTTTAACTGAGCAAAGTGACACATTTACGGTTCCTCTTGGCTTGCTCGATACTCTCTTGGGCGGTTTGCGAGGCTTAGGAGGTGCAGATTCCATTACAGGCTCGGAATCCGGGGATATCATCTATGGCGACGAAGGAAATGACCGAATTGAGGGCCGAGGTGGTGATGATTTGCTGTACGGCGGCTTGGGAAACGACTTTCTCAGTGGCGGTACGGGCCAAAACGGTCTGCTTGGCGGTCCGGGTGCTGACACTTTGCAGGGTGGTGAAAGTGCCGATGGTGTCAATGGAAATTCTGGTAATGACGTAATTTTCGGTGGAGGCGGAGACGACTTTTTGCGGGGTGGTCGCGGTAACGATATTATCAATGGGCAAGATGGCAATGACTTCCTGATTGGCGATTTGGGCAATGACACCCTGACTGGTGGTGCGGGTCAAGATCTATTTTTTCTGCGCTCTGAGGCGGCTTTAGGCTCTCCTACGTTTGACTTAATCACCGACTTTCAAAGAACGATCGATTTCATCGGACTTAGCACAAATCTTAAGGAATCCGATATTGTTTTGGAGTCGAAAGTGCAGCCTGCTGGTGGTTCGGCTGTGGATATTAAAGTAGCCGCAACAGGGGCTTTGTTAGGTACTGTTTTGGGAGTGACACCAGATGATTTAAAAGGTCGTTTCAGACCTTATGATGTGGAACCCGATCGTCCTGAAGATAAAGTCACAATTGATTTACCGGAAGTTAAAAAGCTATCTGATAACAAATTTCAGATGGAATTTCCAGCTAGTGATGGTAGCAAATATACAGTAGTTTTTCAAGATGATGCTGATGGACGTTTCGTAGAATCAGTTATATTTGTACCCAATCGTACAACGGGTGTTCGTGGTAGTACAACGCGCTTGAATCGAGATGGTACAAGGGCGGATATTACTGTTGAAGGATCTAATGAAACTGTACGAGTTGAGAATCAACCGAGTAAAGAACCTGGAAAGCCGGATCGAGGTGTTATATCGCGGCTCAAAGATGGTCAGATTATTGACACTGTAACTGTTCCTCTGCCACTGGAGCCGACCGTACCTACTAATCCTGAGCCACCAGTTACTCCTCCCCCAGTTGGGCCAGATTTTGCGACAAATTGTGAGCCGCTTAAAAAGTTCTGTGAAGGAATTGGCAAAGTGGCTAAAGTGGTGGATTTTGTTGCTAACGTTGCAGTAGTTACTGGTTTATTGTTTGCTGTTCCTAGCGGGGGAACTAGCTTATCACTTGACGCTATTGGACTAGGATTGAAGGGAGTATCAACGGCATTGACAGTCATTGACTACAGTTGCAAACTTCTTACAGGTAGCGATAAAGACCTTGGTGATGCGGTCATTGACCAATTGAAGGGAATAGGAATTGAAAAAGCTCTCAAATCCGCAGGACTTGCTGAAGACCTAGAAAATGCTGTAGGAGGTACTTTAGATTTATCTTCATCTACCAAGGATCTCATTGATTCATTTGGGAAGGAGGAGCCGACTGAACCTTCTCAAACCAATTTTTTGCCTCAGATCCGAAAGTTTCTTACTAAAAAGTATAATTTTCCATTTGACTTTTGCGACAAACCTGCGACTACTCCTGAACCAGCACCAACTTGTTTAGGAGGAGCTTTAAACATTAAAGTAGATTTGATACCCGATCGCATCCCCTATGGACAAACGGCACAATACACACTGACATACTGCGATCCAATAAACGACATAGACAATTTTCTCGTAGAACTTAGTACAGGGAGTGGAACACAAACCAAAATCATTCCCGTTTCATCTTCCAGTGGCACGATAAGTTTTGGAATACGAAACAAGCCAAACGCTTTTGGGGACTGTATTACATCAGGTCAATTCGTGAGCGTTTCAGCTAGAAGTGGCAATCGTGACTTAAATTCTATTGCAAATTTCACAAATTTTGGTCTTGATGGTGGATTACGTGATGGGCCCATTTCCAGTTATTGTGATGTAGAGTTGGTTTAAGGGCGATCGATATTGAATAAAATTTGTATGGGCGGGTTCATCGATAATTTTTGCCACCCATCGATAATATTAATCAACCCGCCCTTCCCAACCGATAACTGCGATCGCACTTAAAGCAAAAAACTAATATCCACTTGGAAAAAATCAGCTAATTTTCTGGCTTCATCTATTTCGATCGCCCTTCCACTAACAAAAACTTTCTCAACCTCTGTTTCCGTTCCCAAAACAGGAATCAGATCGGATTTGTCCAAATCTCTCGCATCCATTAAATGTTGCAACATTGAAGCAGCATTACCTGCGGGGATTGGATAATTTTCAGCCTCAAATTTTTCAATCAGCGTTATCAAAAGCTCCAGAAATAGCTCTTCCTCCACCGATCGCATCGGGCCGTGTTCCAGTTCGCAAGCAAGAGCGATCGCGGCATCATTTTCTGCTTCATTTGCGATCGGTTTTGGTTGATACCGAACAAGTAAATCTGTATAAAATTTTGCATCAAAAGTACGGATCATTTTTCCACTCATCCTTACTTAGATTTGCATAGGTAGCGATTGCTTTACCTATTTAAGCTACGGTAAAAGCTATATTTTCTAGCACTACATTAGGTACATTTCCACTACCTAAAACCTGTGTAGCATCTAAAACTTCTATCCCTACCAATAACTCATTTTCCCCAATATTTAAAGCAATTTCGTCAGTTAACTGTAAAGTGCGGCACTGATGCTTACCTTCTACAAGTCTAATGTAGAGAGCATCAATTTCGGAATCATAACTAATCTTCATTAAATTTTACCTCTTATTCTTCAGTCCGCGAAGGCGGACTTCGTTTGTGTAGAAGCGGTTTCAACCGCCGAGCCCTAAAGGAAACTAACAACTCCCAAAAACTAAAGCTCTTTTCCGTTGTTGCGGGAAAAGAGCTTTAATTTATTATTAACCTGGCACCGAGCTATTTTACCGGGCAGTGACCCGCCGAGTATCTTCGCCATAGTAACGTTTAACAACCGAGTTCGGGATGGATCGGAGTGGTTCCATTACATCATAAGCACCAGGAAAGCTTTGAAAACTTTGAATCCTGTGTCTGCGTTAAACTTGATGCGCTGCATCTCTTTCGCTCGACATTTATTACATTACCAAACTCGCCTAGGTTTGTCAACCCCTTTTTGAAATATTTTTGACGTTCGCCGTCCGAACAACCAAGGTTTTGTAGGGGCGGTGCCCCCGTGCCCGCCCAGCCCATAGGCGATAGGTGGGCATTTCAGGTATCGGGGCAACCACGGGGGGATTGCCCCTACAAAGAATGAAACTCGCAAATCCAAAAACGCAGCATCCATACCCTACTCTCTGCGAATCTTCGCATCCTTCTCAAACCACGCCACAACCTGCTTAACAGTTAATTGCTCGATCGCCCCTTCAGATTCTGCCGCAATTTGCCTCAAAGGCCGCAAAGACGCCACCACCAAATTCGTAAAAAAGTTTTCAAAACTCGCATCAACTTGAATTGACTGCTGAATACTCTCATCATTCCTCACCCAATCCATCACCTGCTGATTGCTCACCTCGGCCACAGACAAACCAGTCTCCCCAGCAATTTGCTTGAGAACCCTCAAAGCATAAATAGCCAACCGCGCCGAAAACTTCTCCTTCGACGACAACAGCGCCATATCAACTTCCGCGCACTCTTCCGGCTTTAAAAAATCAGATTCCATAGTTATTAGTTACTTGTTATTGGTTATTTGTTATTTGTTATTTGTTACTTGTTATTGGCAATCCGTGACATCCGTAACATCCGTTAAATCCGCTACAAAATCCGCTGCCGAACCGACATCCGCTACATCCGCTACAAAATCCGCTGCCGAACTTCCTTCTTTGCAACAATCAAATAACCGCAACGGTGTTCCCCATCAATAATCCAGTGAGTCCGCTCTACAGAACAATCCGGCAACACAGCCGCAAACATCTCCAACTCATTACCGCAGACACTCGGAAAAGTTTCAGCCACATTAGAAATAGCACAATTGTGTTCCATAAACACAAATCGATCGCCCTGAGCACTAAAATCAGAATCGCGATCGTCCACAGGATAAAACTCCGCCATATAACCCTCAGCCCTCCGCAGCTCCACCAACCCGCTCACCCGCTCTTGAAGCGAACCAGAACCCACCAACCTGCGGTACTCCATCGCCTTCCGTTCCCACTGCTTTTGCAGGATAGAAATCACCTGCTCGCGGCCAACAGTCTCAGCCAAAGTATCCAAAAAAGAAACCGCAAAATCGCCATAACGATTCGGGAAGCGATCGCGCCCCAGACTGGTAAGCTCATAAATGTGTTGCGGCCGCCCCATCCCAGCCTGAACCGACTGATACTGAATCAGCCCCTCCGCCTCCAAATCCTTCAAATGACGGCGAATCGCCTGCGGGCTGATATCCAAAGACTCCGCCAACTCCAGAGCCGTCGCTTTATCCCCCTTGAGCAAAAACTGCAAGATGTCTTGTTTAGTGGAAGTCTGCTGAGTCTGCATCATCTTCACAAAAAAATATTTCTGAGACTTTGACAATATCACTATTGTTAATGTAGCTTAAAATATAGTAAAGCAACAAACCAGTTGTTTAACTCAACCGAGCAGTCCAGCAGAACTCGCTCAAGCCCAGACAGCGATTGACCCGTCTGCCATCTTTGAGAGCACTATCTAGAACACTGAACACGCAAAATCATGAGCTCTACAGTCACAACCCTAGTCAACCAGCCCTACAAATACGGTTTCGTCACCGACATCGAGTCAGACACCATCCCCCGCGGCTTGAGTGAAGATGTAGTGCGACTGATTTCATCGAAGAAAAACGAACCGGAATTCATGCTGGAATTCCGCCTCAAGGCATACCGCAAGTGGCTGACAATGACCGAGCCGACGTGGCCTCATGTCAACTATCCGGCGATCGACTACCAACAAATTATCTACTATTCCGCGCCAAAACAAAAGCCCAAAAAGCTCAACAGTTTGGACGAAGTTGACCCGACACTGCTGGAAACCTTCGAGAAACTGGGCATTCCCCTATCCGAACAAAAGCGCCTCGGAAATGTCGCCGTTGACGCCGTTTTCGACAGCGTTTCCATCGCCACAACATTTAGAGAAAAACTAGCCAAAGACGGTGTTATCTTCTGTTCCATATCAGAAGCAGTCAAAGATTATCCCGAATTAATAGAAAAATATCTCGGTAGCGTCGTCCCAGTCGGCGACAACTTTTTCGCAGCCCTAAACTCCGCCGTATTCAGCGACGGTTCCTTCGTGTACATTCCCAAAGGCGTCAAATGCCCGATGGAATTGTCCACCTATTTCCGCATCAACAACGGAGATTCCGGCCAGTTCGAGCGCACCCTAATTGTCGCAGAAGAAAACAGCTCTGTTTCTTACTTGGAAGGCTGCACCGCACCGATGTTTGACACCAACCAACTGCACGCCGCCGTCGTGGAATTGGTAACAATGGACAATGCCGATATCAAATATTCAACAGTGCAAAACTGGTACGCCGGCGACGCCAACGGCAAAGGCGGAATTTACAACTTTGTAACAAAGCGCGGCTTGTGTCAAGGAGTAAATTCCAAGATTTCTTGGACGCAGGTAGAAACTGGTTCAGCGATTACTTGGAAATATCCCAGTTGCGTATTAGTCGGCGACAACTCCGTAGGTGAATTCTACTCCGTAGCGCTGACAAACAACAAGCAACAAGCTGACACCGGCACCAAAATGATCCACGTCGGCAAAAACACTCGCAGCACGATTATTTCTAAGGGAATTTCGGCGGGAAATTCTGCTAACAGCTATCGCGGCTTGGTGAAAATGGGGCCGAGTGCTAAAGGTGCTCGGAATTATTCTCAGTGCGACTCGATGCTGATTGGCGATAACGCTCAAGCGAATACCTTCCCATATATTCAAGTGCAGAACCATACTGCTAAAGTGGAACACGAAGCTTCGACTTCCAAGATAGGGGAGGAGCAATTGTTCTTCTTTGCCCAGCGGGGAATTTCCGCAGAAAATGCGATTTCGATGATGATTAGCGGTTTCTGTAAAGATGTTTTCAATCAGTTACCGATGGAATTTGCGGCGGAAGCTGATAAGCTGTTGAGTCTGAAGTTGGAAGGCAGCGTCGGATAATTTATGTGGGTGAAAAACCCTTCCAGGCTTTGCCAATGGATGACAACTTAAAACTGCAACCAAATAAATGTCGTTTTTATTCGAGTCTAGATCCCCCTAAATCCCCCTTAATAAGGGGGACGAAAGAGAACATTATTATCCTTCCTTAATAAGGGAAACTTTGAGAACATTCTTGTCCCCCCCTTATTAAGGGGGGCTAGGGGGGATCCAGACTTTGATACAAACAAGAGAGATGGTAGGTAGGTTTAATGTCGCTTTTATTCGAGTCTAGATCCCCCTAAATCCCCCTTAATAAGGGGGACGAAAGAGAATACTTCTGGTGTCCCCCCTTAAGAAGGGGTACTTTGAGAACATTCTTGTCCCCCCCTTATTAAGGGGGGCTAGGGGGGATCCAGACTTTGATACAAACAAGAGAGATGGTAGGTAGGTTTAATGTCGCTTTTATTCGAGTCTAGATCCCCCTAAATCCCCCTTAATAAGGGGGACGAAAGAGAATACTTCTGGTGTCCCCCCTTAAGAAGGGGTACTTTGAGAACATTCTTGTCCCCCCCTTATTAAGGGGGGCTAGGGGGGATCCAGACTTTGATACAAACAAGAGAGATGGTAGGTAGGTTTAATGTCGCTTTTATTCGAGTCTAGATCCCCCTAAATCCCCCTTAATAAGGGGGACGAAAGAGAATACTTCTGGTGTCCCCCCTTAAGAAGGGGTACTTTAAGAACATTCTTGTCCCCCCCTTATTAAGGGGGGCTAGGGGGAATCGAAACTTCGATACAAACAAGAGAGACTATAGATTTTACCCTAAACTGTCAGCAATCGGCACAGCCTAGAAACGACAAAAAAAAGTGTAAACCCCATTGAGGCCAAGGAAAAAAATAGATGATTGTTGAAAATAGTCAAGTGGTTTTATCTATCCGCGATTTAACTGCGAATGTGGAAGATACCCAAATCCTAAAAGGTTTGAATCTGGAAATTAAATCGGGTGAAATTCACGCCATCATGGGCCCCAACGGTTCGGGTAAAAGCACTTTATCCAAAATATTAGCCGGCCATCCTGCTTATACGGTGACGGGTGGAGAAGTTACTTTCCTGGGACAGAATCTCCTGGAATTACCGCCGGAAGAACGTTCCTTAGCAGGAATTTTCCTGGCTTTCCAATATCCTTTGGAAATTCCGGGCGTTAGTAATGTCGATTTTTTGCGCGTGGCTTACAATGCTCATCGCAAACATCGCGGTTTGGAAGAGTTGGATGCTTTTGATTTCCAAGATTTAATCGAGGATAAGCTGGATGTTGTCAAGATGAATCCGGCTTTCTTGGGAAGGAGTGTCAATGAGGGTTTTTCTGGCGGTGAGAAAAAGCGGAATGAGATTTTGCAAATGGCGCTTTTGGAACCGAAGTTAGCTATTTTGGATGAGACTGATTCTGGTTTGGATATCGATGCTCTCAAAATTGTTGCCGGTGGTGTAAATCAGTTGTCAACGGCTGAAAATTCGATGTTGGTGATTACTCACTATCAACGGTTGTTGAATTACATTATTCCTGATTTTATTCATGTCATGGAAGCGGGCAGAATTATCTTAACTGGCCCGAAAGAGTTGGCGCTGGAATTGGAAGAGCGCGGTTATGACTGGGTTGTGGAAGAGGAAGCAGCAGGAGTTGGCGCGCGATGATAAATACGCAGGTTGCTACTAGGGAAATGTTTTTGGCTGATTTGGTGAATCAGTGCGGTAAGTTGGAGGTTGCTAATAGCGAAAGTTCGACTTACGGGTTGCAGGATTTGCGGGATGCGGCGACTGAATATGTGCTGGCTGCAAGTTTTCCGACGGTGAGGGATGAGGAATGGCGCTTTACTGATTTGTCGCCGGTTTTGCAAGTTCCTTTTCATGTACCGCAGAGCAATCAGTCAACGGTTAAGCTGGCTGATGTTATTATGCCTGTGAAGAATCGGGATGATTTACCGTTGAGATTGGTATTTGTTAACGGTTTTTATGCGCCGGATTTGTCAACGGTTGATTCTGGGGTTGTTCCGAATTTACAGATCGACTTTTATGCAGGTAATCTATCTAACGTACCGGAAAAATATCGATCGCGCATCACCGATGTTTTGAGCAAGCACAAACAGCAAACTGAAGTGTTTACAGCCTTGAATACTGCGGGTTTGGTGGATGCTGCGGTGGTGTTTGTACCTGCTAATATGTCGATCGACCTTCCGATTCATTTGCTGTTCGTGACTGCACCAGGTGCATCTCCGGCGATGTGTCAGCCGCACTGCTTAATTGTAGCTGAGGCTGGCAGCAAAGTCACTGTTGTTGAGGATTACACAACTGTTGGTAATGTCTCGGCTTTGACGAATGCTGTCACGGATGTTGTTGTCGCTGAAAACGCCACAGTGAACCATGTTCGGCTTCAGCGCGAAGGTTTGGATGTGGTTCATGTGGGCAAAAGTGCGATCGAGCAATCCCGCAACAGCCGTTATACTTGTCATGCTATCAGCTTGGGTGGCAAAATATCGCGGCACAATTTAGAAGTATTTCAGCGCGGCGAAGGCACCGAAACAACTTTAAATGGCTTAACTGTAGCCTTTGGCGAACAGTTAGCGGACACTCACAGTTTAATTGATTTCAATCACCCCCACGGCACAAGCCGGCAATTGCACAAGTGCATTGTCGGTAACAAAGCTCGTGCAGTATTTAACGGTAAAGTTTTTGTTCGTAAAGCCGCACAATTGACAGATGCCGGACAATTGAGCCGGAATTTGTTGCTGTCGCCGAGGGCGCGGGTAGATACCAAACCGCAGTTAGAAATTGTGGCGGATAACGTTAAATGTTCCCACGGTGCAACAGTCAGCCAGTTGGAAGATGATGAACTTTTCTACTTGCAAAGCCGCGGCTTAGATTTAGAAAGAAGTCGCTATTTGCTAATTGATGCTTTTGCGGCGGAAATGCTCAATCAATTGCCGATTGTTGGAGTGGCGAAAATGCTTTCTACCTGTGTGGCTGTCCAAGAATAACTGATTGGTTAGCACACAAATTAGGACACAGCATTGCTGTGTCCCTACCCATATGTCCAATCAACCATCAGAAAAAAGGTTCGTAGTGCGGACTTTAGTCCGCTTTCTGGATGCGGACTGAAGTCCGCACTACGAACCTTACTTGTTTCGGTCAATTGACCGGACATGATATGAAAGAATGAATTATCTTTTCAACACAACCGAAGTTTTTGATATCACCGCATAAACGAACCGACAACACCATTCAAATCTTCAGCCAAAGGATTTCCCAATGCCTTAAATTTCCACTCGCCACCTTCTCGATAAACTTCTCCCATCAACATATTTATTTTGCCTTCATAGGAAGGGTCATTTGACAAGCGATAGCGAGCGATTTCTTTTCCGGCTGCATCTACAGCCCTTACGTAAGCGTTTTCTACCATGCCAAAATGCTGTTTTCTTGCTGGCCCATCGTAAATATTTACACCCAAGATAATTTTGTGATATTCTACTGGCAAAGAACTCAATTTTACAAAGATTTGTTCGTCGTCTCCGTCTCCAGCTCCCGTGAGATTGTCGCCGGAATGAACCACGGTTTTGTCCTTTGACTCCAAATGAGAGTAATAAATTACATCTTCTTTGTAGTTTTTTAATTTGCCATTTTCTCCCAGCAGCAGAGCGTAGGAATCTAAGTCAAAATTTGCACCGCTGCTTCTACCGAAAAGACCTGTTTTAGCTTTCGCTACATCCCAGCCCAAGGCCATTGTCAATCGAGATAAGTCGAATTCGCTTTTGCTGAGTACGATCGATTGTCCTTTTGTCAAGTTGATAGCCATAGTTTGATTATTTTGTAAGGTTTGCTATTTCTAGGATAAGATATTTTCCAGACGCGCTGATTTTACCCAATGCGGATATTCTGCTGTCAACCAATCGTATAATTCCTCATCGGTAATATGTTCCGGGTCTTCTATACTGAAGAAACACAAACCCTGTATTGTTGTCAAGCTTTCCAGCTCAAAATTCGTCCGCGAACCTTTTTGAGAAATGCTATACAGCATATTCTAGTAAGTAGGGCGCGTCGCCCTCAGAAATCCGCAAGTTATGTCCAAGATGTCGCAGCGACGCACCCTACGGATTAACGCGACTGAGGTTCTAGAAACTACAATTCAGGGGAATATTTGTACTGTTGCCAAATTGAGTCTCGATATCGATATTCCTGGAGCCAGGATAGCCAGAAACCGGGTTTTTTGACCAAAATAGTTTGTTGTCACCACTTAAAACTGCAAAAAACCCGGTTTCTTGGTCTCGGAGTGCGATCGCGAACTAATCTAGTTTAGAGCGATCGACCTTCGATCAGGCGTACTTATCTACAAAGCTTTGCAAGCCTGAATTGTAACCTTGTCCGACAGCTTGGAACCTCCACTCGCCATCTTTCTTGTAAAGTCTGCCAAACTCCACCGCAGTCTCCTTCCCAAAATCCTCATCCAAATCGTATCTAGTGACTTCAATGTCAGTAGTAGTGTCGTAAATCCTGATAAAAGCATTCCGCAGTTGACAGAAATTTTGCCTTCTCGATTCCGCTTCGTGGATTGTCACCACAAACACAATTTCTTGCACCGCAGGATCTACCTTGGTTAAATCGACTGTAACTCTTTCATCATCGCCACTTCCTTCTCCGGTTCTGCTATCTCCCAGATGTTTTACAGAATTATCCGGCGACTCTTTGTTATTGTAGAAAACAAAGTATTTTTCGCTGGGAATTTTACCAGCAGCGCCCAGCATAAACACGGAAGCATCTAAGTCAAATGCTCCTCCGGTGTCTGTAGCATTGATATCCCATCCTAAACCGATCCCGGCATTTTTCAGCCCCGGTGCTTCTTTACTGTAGTTTAGACTAACCAAAGATGAGAACGGTGGCAAAAGAAGAACTAAAGCCACCGTCCCAGGAGAGAATGAGGGTGAAAAAGAAAACCTATCCACTCCCTAAATGAACAGTGAACGATTAAAG
>NZ_JAAFKG010000021.1 GCF_013299185.1 Microcoleus sp. bin48.metabat.b7b8b9.023
AGTATTCCCTAATGCCTATACAGTAGAAGGGATAGCGAGTGCAGCCGTTGCACCTTTAAAGGTAACACCTTTATTAAGTGTCAAGAGTGAACAAATGAAGATTTGTTCAGTTTAACACGAACGGTAGTTCACCATCCTACAAGTAAGGAGGTATAGATTAGTGTCTGTCGAAATTATTCAAAAGCCTTCTACAGTCCGCAAGCTTGCGCCGCGCTACCGCGTGCTGCTGCACAATGACGATTTCAATCCAATGGAATACGTGGTGCAGACTTTGATGGCGACTGTACCCAGTCTGACTCAGCCACAGGCTGTGAATGTGATGATGGAAGCCCACACCAACGGGCTGGGACTGGTGATTGTTTGCGCTCTCGAACACGCTGAGTTTTATGCTGAAACGCTCAACAATCACGGATTGAGCAGCAGCATCGAACCTGATGATTAGAAAACTAGAGGCACCTGAAAGTCTTGACCCACCGAGTTTTTAACTCATCTTGAATAGCCTCGTACCAAAAAGCCAAGGGACTAACCTTGGCTTTTTGGCATATTTAATGCGGTCGATCGCGAGACTGGAAGAGTAAAGGTTGGGAGCAACCGGGCCGGAAATTATTCGGACGGTGGTTCAAAGCTAGGTGGCCTCGATCCCCAATTTCAGATCTCCCATCTCAAATCTCGATCGTCGGAAATTAATTAGGAAATTAATAACGTCCGCCGCCGCCGCCGCCACCGCCGCGACCAAATTTGCCTGGGCCGCCGCCCCGGTTGCCGCCGCCCCGGCCGCCTTCATCTTCACGGGGCTTAGCTTTGTTAACTTTGAGATCGCGACCCATCCACTCTGCTCCGTCGAGAGCAGCAATCGCTGCATCTTCTTCGGCATCTGTTGACATTTCTACAAAACCAAAACCGCGCGGGCGACTGGTTTCTCTGTCGGTAGGTAGATGTACTCGCTTAACGGTTCCGTATTCGGCGAAGACGGTGGTGATGTCTTCTTGGGTAACTTGGTAGGATAAGTTACCGACGTATATCGACATGAGGAATAACTCCAAAAATTAGACAGTGCAAAGATTTCAGTTTCGGAGAGTCCCCTGCCGATACAGAAGGGCAAGTTTTTAAACAATTCTGTAGCAATGAACAAAGCCTGCAACCGAATCTGATACACTTGGGATTTTAACACAGAATGGCGTCTTTTGAGTAGCTTTGGCCACTTAATTAAGTCGTTATATACCGGTTTTCAATCGCGGTGAGGTATGCCCTAGGCCCTGGGCAAGCCACGGAGATCTATTCCTACGAAGGCTTCTGCTCAGTCGTACCTCAGATGAAAGCTCGAAAGGCGACAATTCGATCTCAAAATCGAACCTCAGAAAGTTGTGGGACAGGCCGACTACCGCAGGAAAGATACGTCTAGGTTCCCAAAATTGGTACTCAAAGCTAGATTCAGGTTTTCCAGGGCTTTGACTAACCACACCACGCCTTCTCGGGTACAAAATTCGTAGTGACCGAACAAAATTGCCAACCGCTTTTCTAAATAGGGCTTGACTTTGCTACAAATTAGCACGATTTTCAGTAGCAAACCTGTGGTTTGGGTGGGCCCGAGGTTTGAGATCAGGTCGATGAAGACAAAGTGGTTGGGCCGCGCAGGACTCTCTACTACTAAAAAGTTCAATAACTGGCTGCAAGTTCTGATCGTTAAAAATTCGCTGAACTTCTGAGCATCGTTGTGGGGAAAGGTATTTTGTAGTTGCTTATACAGTTTATCGTTAAATTGACGTTTGCCGTAGCCATCGTCGGTGACGGAAGAAATTAGGTATTCGTATAAGTCGTCTTTAAAGGATTTGTAGGACACACTTGTGCTGGTGTTCGCCATGAAGCGGCCCGCTAGCTGTCGGTAGGTATCGGCTCCTTCGACTTTTCCGACAAATTGCCTGAGGGCAAAGAACAGCTCTGGGTCGCTCAACAGCGTCGGGTTTTTTATAGTCTGTATACTTCTGCCGAAGGAGATTGAGGTATGCCGGCGGGCTGCTTGGGCTTTTCTCACTTGGTGAGCCACGTATTGTGAGAGGTCGATTTCAAATTGCTGCTGGTTTTGAGCTTGGATTTTTTGAATAATTTTTTGCTGTTCGTAGCTGCTGTCGTCGCTGAGGAGGCAGTGTTTGTAGAGGTAAGGGTATCGGGGAATTAAGGTTCCGAGGGCTAGGGTGGCGGGAGTTTTGCCGTTGCTGTCTTCATTGCTGTGGGTGATGACTTGGGCTAAGCGTTTGAGGGTGAGGTATTGTTCGCTTTCGGTAAATTGATTGACTAATTGGGGGATGGAGTGAGTAGGGCGCGATCGACTATATCGAGATAATATTTTGGGGGCTTCTTCAAACAGAGCGATCAATTCCGGGATAGCTGCTTGCTTGCCGGGGTATGTTTGCCAGCGGTTGATCAGGATGTGGCAGCAACGGTTGAGGATGTATTTGAATTCTTGTTCGGCGTAGGGTGAGGCTGCTATTTTTTCGAGTGCTTCAGCGATGGCGCGATCGCGATATCCGTTACCGTAGATAAACAAAGTGCGAAAACGGTCGATTAGTTCGATCGGCTGCTCTACTTTTACCAACTCCAGCCAGTGGTTGTAAAGTAGCTGTTCTTCTTCCTGGCTCTGTCTGTTATAGTCGTTCACTGTGGATTAACCCTCCAAGTATTGGGCAGGAGCTTCAAGCGCCATTGGCAAATATGAATTGGCAGATGAAGCACCTAAATTGAGTCAACCGAGCTTCTGGCCTCCCGAGACTTGCGGGTAGAAGCGGTCAGTAGATGAAGCCGATCGATCTTTTTTACTTAGTTAAACTATTTGTCAACACCAGCATGACATGAATTGTTTGCAATTAGCAAGGCCTAAAATCACCACAAACTTTGTAAATTATTGGTAAAGATTGTGGGTGTGTTCTAGATAATTTATGATGGGCAGAGGATTTATTATTACCCGAAAGAATTGGTTGAAATCCGGAAACCCGGGAGAAATTAAAATCATACGATTCATTACTCCAATCCTCGGACTTTTAAGTAGAGGTCGCTCTCCCATGGTCAACTGTCAACTGTCAACTGTCAACTGTTGAAGAGTGTCAAGGTCAATCCTAGTCGGCAGCCCCCTGTTATACCATTTGCGATTGGCGATTGGCGATTGGCGATGGGAATTACTGAGGACTCCCAGAGTTTAGATTGCGGGCCAAGCAGTTGCATTCTTTTTTGAACTGGTGTCAGTTAAATGTGAGGTGGGGCGAGGTAGGATTAGCTGTGAAAATAATGATTTGAAATGTGAGTGCTGGTAATATGGTCTGTCGCGTAAGTATCGCCCAACTTGCTGAAATTTTAACTGTACCTTTGCCTGCTGTGTCTGAGGACGTTCTGACAGTTGTAGGGACAGGTATTGCTACAGATACGCGCACCATTGAGGGGGGCGAGGTATTTTTGGCGCTGCGGGGAGAAAATTTTGACGGGCATCAGTTTGTTACAAAAGCCCGAGATTTGGGAGCGATTGCTGCGGTAGTCGATCGCACTTACCAAGCAGAAGTTCCCAATTTTCCGCTGTTGCGCGTTGACGATACTTTAAAAGCTTACCAGGCGATCGCCCGTTGGTGGCGCGATCGATTCAGTATACCGATAATTGCTGTTACTGGTTCAGTAGGTAAAACTACTGCCAAAGAATTAATTGCGGCGGTTTTATCAACCAGCGGAAATGTTCTGAAAACTCAATATAACTACAACAATGAAATTGGAGTCCCGAAAACTCTGTTAGAGCTTTCGCCCTCACACAATTATGCTGTAATTGAAATGGGAATGCGCGGGCTAGGAGAAATTGCGCTGCTGTCGCAAATTGCGCGTCCGAATATTGCGGTAATTACTAATGTAGGAACGGCGCATATCGGGCGATTGGGTTCCGAAGATGCGATCACCCAAGCTAAGTGCGAACTGTTAGCGGAAATGCCTGCTGAAAGTATTGCTATTCTCAATCACGATTCTGACAGATTAATGGCAACTGCGGCGCAAGTTTGGCAGGGAAAAACTTTAAGTTACGGATTAGAAGGCGGCGATTTGTGCGGGGAATTGCTGAATAATGATACAATGCTTGTAGAAGGTGTGGAATTGCCACTGCCCTTGGCTGGAAGGCACAATGCTGTAAATTATTTGGCGGCTTTGGCGGTAGCAAAAGTTTTACGGATTAAGTGGGAAGTTTTACAGCAAGGTTTGTCCGTGCAGTTACCGGATGGACGGGCGCGCCGCTACGATTTGCCGCAGGATGTTGTGATTCTGGATGAGACTTACAATGCTGGCTTGGAGTCGATGCTGGCGGCACTTAGATTGTTAGCGGATACTCCGGGAAAGCGCCGGATTGCGGTGTTGGGCACGATGAAGGAATTGGGCGAAAGGGCGATCGAATTTCACCGACAAGTGGGAAAGGCGGCGCGGGATTTAAACCTCGATGCTTTGTTTGTGTTTGCGGATTTTGAGGAAGCGGCGGCGATGGCGGCGGGTGCGGCGGGCGTGCCTTTTGTGGAGATAGGAGATATTACGGCGCCCGATGGGCGAGAAGTTTTAGCAAAGCGGTTGTTGGGATTTGTCGAAAAGGGCGATCGTATTTTATTTAAGGCTTCTCATTCCGTGGAATTAAATCGAGTTGTCCAGAAGTTCCGCGCCGATTTTGCAAGTCAATAACTAGCAATTTGGTTCGTAGTGAGGACTTCAGTCCGCATCCGACGAGAGAGGACTAAAGTCCTCACTACGAACCTATGTTTATATCATTCCGATGAAGAGCGGATTTGATATTAAAGAGACTTTTGGCGAACCAGAGTTCTGCCACCGAGACTGGCATCATTCTGGTTCGCCAAGTGAAGACGATCGCCTCTCCCGCCCTTACTGACTCGCTGTAGCAAGCATTCGCTCTAACACTCGCTGCATCACCTGAAGTTCTTGATCGTCCAGGTGACAGGCAAAATATTCTGCAATTCCCTCAGCGTAAACCGTCCACATTTGCTGTTGCATTGCCAATCCTGCCTCAGTCAGCACGGCATAGGTGCCACGCCGATCGCTCGGACATCGTTCTCGATACAGCAGTCCGGCTTTTTCCAGGCGATCGGGATTTATTGTAGTGAAATTCGATTTTCTTTAAAGGGCGATCGCAGTTATCCTTCTTGTGGGTTTTTCAACCGCGTTCTCAGGCGTTGCAACACATCCATCCGCTCGTGATAAATAGCAACAACCACCATCGGGCTTCCCGATCTCATGATGCCAAAAATATAATGGTGCTGACATCGGGTGACGCGCAAACGGGGATGAATGTTTTTCAGCTCCCGATAGAAGCCCTGGCTATCCGCAAGGTTTTCAGCACAGGCTTCCAGCGCAGCAACATAATCTCGCGCCTGGGCTATGCCGTACTTGTTAACGGTGTACTCGATAATATTTGCTAAATCCTCTTCTGCGTAGGAGGTGAGTTTGTAGGATGGCATTACACTTTTCCCATCGCCGCCAGCTTCTCTTCCAAAACCTGGCTGAATGTCTTAGCCGATACTTCGCCGCGTTCGGCTGCCACTATGCGCTCCCTCAGCAGTTCTTTGAGTTCCTGCCAAGCCTGTTCTTCCTCTCGATCGCTAGAAGGAAACAGCCTTTCGAGTACAAACTCTTTAATAGATTTGCCCAGCACAGCCGCCATTGCCTTAATTTGCTGGTGCTGTTCGTCTGTTACCTCGATCGTTATCCTGCTCATAACGCCACATTGACGGAGTACCTTTCTAAGATATCCTAAAATGTAAAAAATTACAATTGTGATTTTTAGACTCTTCCTGGTGTCCCCAATGCGATCGAGCAGCTTAACTGGCAATTGTTATCCTAAGTTTATGGATCGAGAGGTTATCTAATGCTAGAAACCACCATCCTAGAAAGCCTAGTCAAGTTGCCAGATTCTCTGAAACAGGAAGTGCTGCACTATATAGAATTCTTAGTTTTAGTCAGCCGCAACGAAGTGTTGGATGCTTATGTTGTTCGTGGATTTTCGACACAGATCGTATTTCTCTGGTGTTGCAGGGTAATCCCAAGGTAATCGCGCAACTAGGAAAACCCTCTGCACATACTTTGGTATCATACTGCAAATGTGATATAGTTACTAGATATCTCCGAAAATTCGCTCTCAGCCAGACAGGGCAAGGGTTTAAGGTAGTCTTTCGGAGATATCTACTAGCTGTGCGGAACTTACGAGTTGTCTTTGATTCCCCGTATAGGTCTTTTGTCAGCTACTACCTGAATACTTACCAAAAAACTTTCCCAAAGCTTATGTATATCTATATTACACAGCAGTGCCAGGATAACGCTGAAAAGTATTATATCCAACCTAAAATCACTGAACTTTATGATAACTCCGAAGTGTTAGATCTCTTCGATCCAATTTATCCTTACTGGAAGCGAAGAATAGGGAAATACAGGTTATTAGCAAAGATCGAAGAGGTCGATAATGAGAAGATTCTCTGCTTACTAAATATTCTGGAGCGAAAAAGTCAAGAGTATGAAGAATTTACAGACAAAAATAAACGTCAAAAATTTGGTCAAGACAAGTTAGAGTCATTACTGAATGATGATGAGATTAAGGAATGGCTAAATGAACAAAAAGAATCGGTTTGTCAACAGCAAAAAAAACGCGAGCCTCTTCCAAACGATCTGTTAGTCTGGCTAGAGCTACCTAGCTGGAGTAAAGACTCTAAAGACTTGGTGATTTACGAAAGCGAACAATGGTTGAAAAAGTGCGGACAAGAGAGAATCAAAGACCGACGGGAAACTTTCAAAAATATTATTCTCGACATTATTAGTCAAAATGATGTGGAAGATGAAAGCACAAGTTGCTCTCGTGTAAAGTTATATAGCGACACGGAAGGGTTATCGATTTTGTTTAGTAGGATCGAAACTATTGCTACTGAAGATACGTCCTCTAGAAAAATTTTATTTTTGCTTGCTCCTTTTCTTGAAAGACCATTGGATGACCTTATAAGAGAAGTAGTAGAGGAGATCGGTCTTTCCGACTTTGGTGAAAATGTTAATAATCTTCCGGCTAAATATAGTATGGATGAGTTAGCTCGTCTAGCCCGACGTTCTTATCCAGCATACCTACTATTAGATTTTGCAAGTTGGCTAGCTATTGAAAAAGATGACGAATCAAATCTAGCTCTCTCAGTGGAAGAAGAACAAATTTTAGAATCTATTTCAACTCCACAAAAACCCTCCCTACCGATGTTTATCAATGGACGAGCTGGGAGTGGCAAATCTACAATGTTATTCCACCTTTTTGCTGATTACTGCGATCGCCACTGGAACTCTTGTCAAGCAGGAGAATATGATTTTTATCAAAAGCCACACCCTCTTTTTCTAACTTACAGCGAGAGCCTGCTCAAGGTAGCTAAAGATTCAGTGCAAAGCCTTTTAAAATCTCATCATAAATTTTTATTAGATAGAGAAAAGCCAGAAGCAGAAACACCAGATGTAGAACGATTTTTTCAACCCTTCCAGAAATTTTTATTAAATTTTTTACCACCTACAGAATACGACCGATTTAAGCCAGAAAAATACATTTCTTATAACCAGTTTCGACAGCTTTATAATGATTCTAAACTCCCAGAAGCAAGAAATAAACGCTACTCAGCAGGGCGATGCTGGTACATCATTAGAACTTTGATTAAAGGCTACTCTCTTGATGGATATATAAACGAAGACGATTATAAAGAATTACCGCGCGAGGAACAACGCAAGATTCCAGAAGAGACATTCAAAGGAATTTATAAAACGGTTTGGAAATGGTATGAAAGGCTAATTGAAGATAAGGGCTACTGGGACGATCAAGACTTAATTAGAATAGTCCTAGAAGGGAAACGTTTCTCTTCTGAATACACGGCAATTTTTTGCGATGAATCTCAAGATTTTACGAGACTAGAACTGCAACTCATCGTCAAGCTTTCTGTTTTTTCTAAATATGATTTTGGATTTAACTATGTTTCTGTCCTACCCTTTACCTTTGCTGGCGATCCTTTTCAAACCTTAAACCCTACTGGATTTCGTTGGGATAGCGTCGGGGCATTGTTTTACAACGAAGTTGTAATGAGGCTCGATCCAGCAAGTAAACTTAATATAAAGATGAATTTTAAGGAGCTACAAGTTAATTATCGCTCTAGCTCATCTATCGTTAAAGTGACCAATTTAATCCAATTGTGGCGCTGTGTTCGTTTCGGCCTACCTGACATTAAGCCACAAACTCCGTGGGACAGAAAAGACAGTTTTTCTAAACCGCAAAAGTTTATTTTTGGTCAGAATCTCTCGTTAGACGATTTAAAAAACCATATCGACAATAAGCCGATTTTCATTCTACCCTGTGAAGCTGGCGGGGAAATTGACTATATCAAAAGTGATGAAGTTCTTTTGGAATTATTTCCACAAGCCAAGGAGGGAAAAACGCCAGAGAACGTATACAGTGCCATCAAAGCAAAGGGTCTGGAGTTCCCGCTGGTCATCCTATACAAATTTGGGCATGAGTTGGCTCAAGAAGAATACAATGCGAACTTTGTATGGAACTTTGACGCTAATAGTCAAATAGATTCAGTAGAGTTAGAATACTACTTTAACAAGCTTTACGTTGCGGCTAGCCGAGCGATGTCTGATTTGGTTGTCATTGACTCAAAAGAAGGAGATGAATTGCTGTGGCAGCAGGCTAGTGACGATCGGATCGATGGATTTCTTGAGCAGTTGGAAGCTGGTAAACGCCACGATTGGACAGAGTTACTCGGAACTATCAGCATAGGGCAAAGTCTAGAAGTGCTGGATCAGGACAACCGAGAACTCCAAGCCAAGCAGATGAAGAAGCAAGGGTTGGCAGAGGAAAACCCAGAGTTACTCAGAAATGCAAAAGCGTATTACTATGTGTTAGGAGATACAAAAGAAGTTGAAATCTGCGAAGCTTCGGCGCTCAAATTCGATAATCAGTTTAGTGAGGCTGGTAAACTTTTCTTGAAGCTAAGTAAGAAGGTAGAGGCTTGGGAATGTTTCTGGGATGGAGCTTGTTGGCAAGAACTGAAGCGATGGTGTGAAGAAAACCCCAATCAGAAACCAGTAGACCGTTCTTTAGTGGAATTCATGATTGAGGTAGATCCGAAATCTTTCGATGTTCTCAATAAATTCACCGAGTTCCTTGAAAAGCGTAATGAGAACAACTCACTGAAAAACTGCCGTTCGAGCAAACCCTGGCAAGCAGCGATCGAGGAATATGCCATCCAAATTGATATAAAGTTGATGAACGAACAGAGTCTCACCTGCGATCAATGGCAACGATTTGGAAATCTATTACAAGACTTGCAACAAGCTGGTTATAACAAAACAATAGAAGTGGCGGGAAGTTCTTTCTACCAAGCCAAAGATTATAAAGGTGCTGTGCGCTGCTGGGATCAGTGTGAAGTTCCCCAAAAGCGCAAGTATAACTTAGCTAAAGCTGAAGTCGAAGGTTTTCCCCAAGGCTTACAATACCTCCAAAAAGAAGGAGAAGATCTGCGGATTATTCAGGAGTGGGAAAGAAAAGGAAAACCCGATAAATCTCAATGGTTAGACTATGTTGTACCAGCCCTTCAAAACCAGAATGGACATCAAGAGCTAGTTGATTACTTAATTCAGCGAAAATTGTGGAGCAAAGCCATAGAAGCAATAGCTAAGCATCCTCATCCCAATGAAGCAAAAAGTTTGAAGTTTGATGTCGTCCGTGGAATTGCTTACTCAGATCTTACACCAGATACTGCTCGATCAGAACGCCAACGTTATCAGAACTTTATAACTTCAGTTCGAGGTTTTTCCGATTGGCAGAAGCATATAACTGTACAAGAAGTTGGTGCTGCAATGGAGAGAATTGGTGAGTTTGTGCCATGCTTAGAATTTTATGAGCAATTTGTTGATGATTCCAACTCTAAGCTACGAAATTTTGCACGAGAGCGTTGGATTGCCACTAAGAAAAAGCAGGTAGACTACGAGGGAAGCACAGATGGTGGCAAATTGAAGCAAAGACAGGACGAACTTGATGAGAATGCTCATAAATGGAGCATAGATCGAAAATCAGTCTCTGACCTTCCAGAGCTTACTGTTCCACTAGCAGAGCCATCAAACACGGAAGTCAAGAGAGAAGCTGATTGGAAAAATTTAGGCAATGGCGTCGAACAGCGTGACATAGGTCGTCTTAAATTGATGAGAATCAAGACGATTAAGCAGCTAACTATTACTGATGATACATCCAAGATATTGCAAGTAACTTTGGATTCTGGGAAATGCACCATTAAAGGTAAAGTTGAAGATGTGGAAGTATCGGGCAGCAACAGATTATTTTTCAAGGTTCCTGAAAGTGGTTACACCTGTGAAGTCTTCTACGGTGATGCTTCTCCAATGCTTGAACTGAATATTCAAGGTCTATCAGATAAAATCACCATAAAACTCTAAAGCCGTGCCGATCGCGCGGACAGCGTTCTCGATACAGCAGTCCGGCTTTTTCCAGACGATCGACCAGATGGGTCAGATTGCTGCGACTCAACAACACTTTCTAGGCCAAGTCGCCCAAGCGCACGCGATACTCTGGCGCTTCTTTGAGCCTACATTCCGCACTTCTGACTATGTTAAGAAGTTCGGAATGTAGGTTAAAAACTAGATTTTTCTAGTTTTTAAGATTGGTAATTGACTCGGACAAATCGATTCGTCCGAGTCAAAACACTACTTAGCAGCTTGACGCTCTTTCGCATCCTTGATCACTTCCTCAGCGATATTGCTCGGACAAGGAGCATAGTGCGAGAAAGACATGGAAAACTGGCCGCGCCCAGAAGTCATGGTACGCAAATCGCCAATGTAGCCAAACATTTCGCTCAACGGCACATCAGCCTTGATCCGCGCTCCTGTTTGGTTTGTTTCTTGAGATTTCATCATCCCCCGGCGGCGGTTGAGGTCGCCGATGACATCGCCCATGTGATCGTCTGGGGTGAACACATCGACATTCATGATCGGTTCGAGCAACTGAGGCCCAGCCTTGGGTACAGATTGGCGGTAGGCGGCTTTGGCTGCAATTTCAAAAGCCATTGCTGAAGAGTCAACTGGGTGGAAACCTCCATCCAGCAGGGTGAATTTCAAGTCCAAGCAGGGGAATCCAGCCAAGACGCCCACATCGATGCAGCTTTGGAAGCCTTTTTGCACGGCTGGCCAATACTCTCTGGGGACGCTACCGCCGGTTACTTTTGACTCGAACACGAAGCCACTTCCGACTTCACCAGGCTCGACGATATAGCCAATTTTCGCAAATTGACCCGAACCACCAGATTGTTTCTTGTGGGTGTAGTTGTCTTCGAGGCGCTTGGTGATTGACTCGCGGTAGGCTACTTGGGGTTCGCCAACTTCTACCTCGACGCCGTGGGTGCGTCGCAGAATGTCCACTTTGATGTCGAGGTGCAGTTCGCCCATGCCCTTGAGGATGGTTTCGCCACTTTCTTCGTCTGTCACCATGTGGAAAGATGGGTCTTCTTGTACCATCTTGGTCAGTGCGGCGCCCATTTTTTCTTCGCCTCCTTTGAGTTTCGGTTTGACCGAAATGGAGATGACTGGTTCTGGGAACACCATTGGCTCCAGGGTTGCGGGATTTTTGGGGTCGCAGATGGTGTGTCCGGTGCGGACGTTTTTCATACCTACGATCGCAATAATATCGCCTGCTTGAGCTGAGTCAATTTCTTCGCGGGAGTTGGCGTGCATTTCTACCAAACGGCTGATGCGCTCGGTTTTACCTGTGGCGGTGTTGAGTACGGTGTCGCCTTTCGATATCCTACCGGAGTACAAGCGCGTGAAGGTTAAAGCTCCGAAGCGATCGTCCATAATCTTAAATGCTAGGGCGCGCAGGGGTCTTTCTGGATCGACGATCGCGAAATTGCCTGTTTCCTCGCCTTCGAGATCCACCTCAGGCTGAGGCGTAACTTCCATCGGGTTCGGGAGGTAGTCAACGACTGCATCGAGTACCAACTGGACGCCCTTATTCTTAAACGACGAGCCGCAGTAGGTGGGGAAAAATGCCATGTCGCGGGTGCCTTTGCGGATGCACCGTTTCAAATCTTCGATACTCGGCTCGTTGCCTTCGAGGTACTGTTCCATCAGGTTATCATCCTGCTCGACAGCCAGTTCGATCAACTGTTCGCGGTATTTCTCGACATCATCGACCATATCGGCCGGAACATCCTGAATTGTGTAGCCCATCGGATCGCCCGAATCATCCCAGATCCATGCTTTGCGGGTGAGCAAATCGACCATGCCGCAAAATTTGTCTTCAATGCCGATCGGCAAAACCATTACCATTGGTTTAGCTGCGAGAACTTTATCGACTTGGTTGACAACTCGGTAAAAATCTGCGCCCGTGCGATCGAGCTTATTGATATAGACGATACGAGCAACTTTAGAATCGTTAGCGTAGCGCCAGTTAGTTTCCGATTGCGGTTCAACTCCACCGGAACCGCAGAACACACCGATACCGCCATCGAGAACCTTCAGAGAGCGGTAAACCTCGATCGTAAAATCGACGTGTCCGGGAGTATCAATGATGTTGAGCTGATGCTCGTTCCAGAAGCAGGTAGTAGCAGCGGATTGAATGGTAATCCCGCGCTCTTGCTCCTGTTCCATGAAGTCAGTCGTCGCCGCGCCTTCGTGTACTTCACCGATTTTGTGGATTTTACCCGTCAGTTTCAGGATTCTTTCAGTTGTGGTGGTCTTGCCAGCATCTACGTGGGCGAAGATGCCGATATTTCGATAACGAGTGAGATCTTTCATAAAAAAATTCGGGAAGTGGGAAACGAGCGTGGCTTTAGCCCGCTCGTGGGAAACGGCTCGGGGATTTCAATCAAGAGTGAATCTTTCCATTACACGAGGATTGCTTAATTCGGTGTACTTTTGTGATGTACTTTCGATGGGACAATTACCACCTCAAACCTCGCAATCCGCGATCGTATAATGTTTGCTCCTTTATGAGCCTCCCTTGCGGGGTAATGTTAGCTTCGACCTGGTTATCTGGGCTTGTTAGGCTTGCAACACTGTTCCAGTGACTTTAGAACTGTTTAATTGAAAGCGACAGAGCGGAAAACTAGCTTCGCATTCTCCGGTGTCGTGACCCAAATAACGGCTGCTCTTTCGAGCGGTCTGGTCAGTACAGCTTGCGAGAGATTCTCTTACAAGCTCAGTAGCTAAAGCCCTGAGTTACTGACAATTACTGTTGAGATTAAATGCGAGGAACCGTCGGCCACCCGTCGGCCACCCACCTGCAAGCGTGACAAGCGAGGAATCAATGTTGCCTGGGGCCGGCGAGTACAGGTTGGATTTGCTTTTTCCTGTTTCTGGCAGCACTACCTTAATTTTGACACTTCCCCGTCATTCCTGCGAAGGATTTTTAGTTCGATCGGTGCGGGAATCCTTACAATCATAAAAATAACCCAGACGGAGGCAAAAATTCTCTCACAAAATAGGTTGGGTTGAGGCACTCATTGAACAAATAGGACTTAGACATGAAGCCCAGAAACCAGTTTTTTTTTAAGAAAATACTTTGTTGTCAGTGAAAGGAAGAAGGAATAATGCTTATAGAGCAAGCTTTATCGCAAATCGGCACCTGATATTTAATTAAGCTGCGTCCGAAACTATCTAAGTCAAAATCGACCCGCTCATCATCCGCCGATATCTGCGATCCAATTCATCCCGAACCACCGGCCACTGATTCAAACTTTCATCATTCTCAATTACCATTTGAGCGGCCGCCCTCGCCAACTCCAAAACCTCCTGATCCTCCACCAAACTCGCCAAAGCAAAATCCGGCAAACCCGACTGCCGAGTTCCCAAAACCTGACCGGGCCCGCGCAATCTCATATCCATTTCCGCAATAAAAAAGCCATCTTGAGATTGTTCTAAAACCTTCATTCTCTGCATAGCTTCCGCAGCCTTAGAACCGGGCATTAACAAACAATAAGAACGGCTGCTGCCCCGGCCGACTCGACCCCGCAACTGGTGCAACTGCGAGAGTCCAAAACGCTCGCAATTTTCAATCAGCATTACCGTTGCATTTGGTACGTCTACTCCCACTTCCACGACAGTTGTAGATACTAAAATATCAGTTTCCTTATCCCGAAACTTAGTAATTGCGTCATCTTTGTCCGCACTGCTCATCCTACCGTGGAGCAAGCCTACCTTAAACTCAGGAAATATACTTTTTTCGAGTTTCTCTTTTTCCTCAATTGCCGATCGCACATCCAGCTTTTCCGACTCCTCCACCAGAGGCAGAACCACATAAACCTGACGCCCGCTCGCCACCTCCCGCCGAATCAAATCGTAAGCTTGGAGGCGTTCTTTTGCCGATAGGACGGTCGTTTGAATGGCCTGCCGACCGGGGGGGAGTTCATCAATTTGACTCACGTCTAAATCGCCGTGCAGAGTCAGCGCCAGCGTCCGGGGAATCGGAGTTGCTGTCATTGTCAAAACGTGGGGAGATTCGCCTTTTTGCTGCAATTTAGCGCGCTGCTGCACGCCGAATCTGTGCTGTTCGTCAATTACAGCCAAACCCAATTTATGGAAATTCACCGTATCTTGAATCAGCGCGTGAGTTCCCACTAAAACTGGCAATTCTCCGGTTTCTAACTGGCTGTGAATTTCTCGGCGCTTAGCTACTTTTGTCGAACCAGTTAACAGTTCGACAGACAAGTGCATCAAATTAAACCAACCTACCAATTTGCGGTAATGCTGTTCTGCTAAAACTTCTGTCGGCGCCATTAAAGCGGCTTGATAGCCGGATTGAATTGCTGCTAGCATTGCGACTACGGCGACGACTGTTTTGCCCGCGCCGACATCGCCTTGCACTAACCTGTTCATCGGTTGCGGCGAAGCTAAATCGTTGAGGATGTCGTTAATTACTCTTTTCTGAGCATTCGTCATCGCAAAAGGCAAGATTTCATAGAAATGTTCGATCAATTTCCCGCTAGGAAGGATGACTGCGCTAGCTTGAGCTTTTCTTTGGGTTTGACGGCGCTTTAAGAGTCCTAGTTGCAGGTAGAAAAATTCGTCGAAAACTAAGCGGCGGCGGGCGGCGGACAAGCAATCGCGATCGAGCGGAAAGTGAATATTTGCCACCGCATCGGCTAAACCCATTAAGCCGTAACGCTCGCGCAAATCCTCCGGTAGCGATTCTGGCAACAGTTTCGCGGCCGGAATTGCTGCTAAGATCGATCGCCTCACCGAACCTGCATCGACCCCTTCCGTCAGCGGATAAACAGGAATCAGGCGGCCGACTTTCATGGATTCGATCGCACCGCCGGAATCATCTAATACTTCCAACTCAGGATTTTCTAAAGTAATGCCGTATTTACCCTGCTTCACCAACCCCGAAGCAGCCAGCACCGCACCAGTACAATACTCGCGCTTTTTGAATTCTTGCCAGCCGCGATTGCTATAGCGAGGCCCGGCAAAAAAGCGACTGATTTTAATTTCTCCGGTACTGTCTTTTAAAATTACTTCTAATATCGTTAATTTCTTATTCTTCGGGCTAGAAAAGCAATTGCAGCGCTTGACTTCAGCGATTAAAGTGACTGTTTCCCCTGCTACTAACTCGCGAATTCGTACTTGCTTTGCATAGTCGATGTGGTTGCGGGGATAATAATAAAGCAAGTCGTATACGGTGTCTAAACCGAGTTTTAGCAAGCGGTTGCCGTTGGCGGGGCCGATGCCTGTCACGCGCGTTAACGGTTGATCTAAAGTCAAGCTAGGCGGTGGAGGTGTTGTATTCAGAGGTGCGGTTCGGGGAACGTTCACCGCTGGCGTGCTTGAATCGGCAGCGTTTTCTAGTCGAACTTGTGTCGTTTGTTCTTCCCAAACTTGCTCCATTTGTCTGAGGAAACTGACTGTAATGGCGATCGAATGCTGGCGCCCTTCGAGATCTTTCTGAGGGTAGATGTCAAATTCCACAGCAAGTTCTCTGGCGCGATCGCGCGAAGAACCAGTGACAGCGCCAGCCAACTGTCTCAAACTCAGGCCGAGAAACTCGCTGAAGCGGTATTGACTGCCTTGGATGTCGTTAAATCCGCGATCGGCTTCTACGGAAAGAGCTTTTTGCAATCGCTGCCATTCTGGTTGGTTATTAGTCATCAGTCATTAGTTATTAGTCATTAGTCATTAGTCAGTTGTCAGTTGTCAGTTGTCATTAGTCAGTAGTTAACGGTTAACAGTCAACTGTCAAAGTCAACTTTAAACTGTCATTAGTCAGCAGTCATCAGTCATTAGTTATTAATCATAGCTCAAAAAATCCAGACAACTGACAACTGTCAACTGACAACTGACAACTGACAACTGTCAACTGTCAACTGTCAACTGACAACTGTCAACTGACAACTGACAACTGACAACTGTCAACTGTCAACTGTCAACTATTAACTGACTAATCTTCAAACCAACTCGACCGCCAAGCCGACTCAGCCTCTACTACCGCCATTTCCCGCTGCTTTTTCTGGTAATCGCGGCCGAGGGAATTCAACTTTGCAGAGAGGTTGCGAATTTGCTGGCGCCAAGCCGATGTTCCCGGATCGGCAAACTCTATTTCCGACAACCGCAGTTTAATTGCTGTAATGTGCAAAGCATTACTACCGGGTCTTTTTCCCAAGTTTGGCGGTGCTGGTGAACTATCTGTTTCAATGATTAAGCTTAATAGGTTAGGCGGCCCCGCCACGCTGTCGGCGGACAATTCAGCAGCAGAAGCAGCTTCTAGAACCTGTTCTGGTAATTGACTGGGCAAGATTTCCGACTGTTGGAGCAAGCGGTTGGTGTCGCGAGACAGCAGCTTGAGAGTCTGGGCGATCGACTTTTCAATACTATTTTGCCAGCGCGCCAAACTTTGCGGGGAATTGGCAATTGGTAATTGATTGTTTGTTGCTGGAAATTGATAGTTAATAGCGGAAAATTCGTTGTTTCTCTCTATTTCTTCCTCGACGAATTCGTTTTCCTCGATTTCTTCCTCGCCAAACTCGTCTTCATCTATTTCTTCATCTATTTCTTCATCTATTTCTTCATCTATTTCTTCATCTATTTCTTCATCTATTTCTTCCTCTTCCTCTTCCTCTGCTTCTGATTCAGTCGTGAGCGATCGCAATTTTTCTTGAGACGCCGCAGCCAAACGCCTTACAGACTGCTGCATTTTTTGCCGCCCGTCGAAGGACAACTTGAGAAACGACTCCGGAACCGCTTGAGTGCAAAGGTGATAGCAAGCCAAAATCAACTGCTGTCGCACCGCTTGTCCCAAGGCAGTTAAATAACCATCGTAGGTACTGCGAAACTCTAGATTCAAGGCTGCTAAAGCCTCTTCGAGTCCTGCCAAATCTTGCTCTATGCGCTCTCTGGATCCCACCATATATCCCCTATAAAATTCAAATAGGACGATCGGCAAAACAACCCGATTTCTGCCATAAATTGTCTGATTGTCGAGTTAACTCTGGTTAGAAATCGGCTATTGGTTTCAACAATCGCCTCAAACCTTTTTATCTTTTTTATCTTTCGGTTTCCAGCCGAGTCTCGATTCCCCTCACATCCCCCGGATAGTCGTAAAATATCGACTCTTGGGTACGTAGTTGCGCTTCAGCGCTCCGGCGCTAATTTACGGTACAAACGACTCAATGTGAAAACTCGATTCCCCTCACATCCCCCGGATAGTCATAAAATATCGACTCTTGGGTACGTAGTTGCGCTTCAGCGCTCCGGCGCTAATTTACGGTACAAACGACTCAATGTGAAAACTCGATTCCCCTCACATCCCCCGGATAGTCATAAAATATCGACTCTTGGGTACGTAGTTGCGCTTCAGCGCTCCGGCGCTAATTTACGGTACAAACGACTCAATGTGAAAACTCGATTCCCCTCACATCCCCCGGATAGTCATAAAATATCGACTCTTGGGTACGTAGTTGCGCTTCAGCGCTCCGGCGCTAATTTACGGTACAAACGACTCAATGTGAAAAAATGAAACAACTAAGTTAATCTTCTGAATTTTCAAGTTACCCATTTTCAAACCCCGATGAGCAACGCCCTCTTTCGGAATATTATAAAGAGCGCTAAAGCGCAACTACGTACCAAGAGCGCTAAAGCGCAACTACGTACCAAGAGCGCCCAAGCGCAACTACGTACCAAGAGCGCCCAAGCGCAACTACGTACCAAGAGCGCCCAAGCGCAACTACGTACCTATTTCTGTAGTCGTGTAAAAACTAAAAATTAAAAATGCAAAAAAATAGCTTTTCACATTTTTAATTTTTATTTTTCAATCTAAATTTTCGATTATTGAGCAGCACCCATTTGGGCTGCCACTTCATCGGCAAAGTTAGCTTCTACTTTCTCGATGCCTTCGCCCAACACAAAACGCACGAAGCGGCGGACTTGGACATTTTCGCCAATTTGGGCGATCGTTTGTTTGACCAACTCTTCCACCGAGATATTTTGATCTCTAATAAAAGGCTGATCCATCAAACACAACTCTTTCATCCGCTTGTCAATCCGCCCTTGAACAATCTTTTCTTTGATATTGTCCGGCTTGTTGCCCAAGTCATCTTTTCCCATTTCAATTGCCTTTTCTCGATCGACAATTTCAGCGGGGATATCTTCAACTTTCACGTATTCCACATTCGGGCAAGCTGCAATTTGCATTGCAATATTGCGTACTAAACTTTGGAATTCTTCGCGCCGTGCCACAAAATCTGTTTCGCAGTTAACTTCCACCAGCACTCCCACGCGGCCGCCCGTGTGAATGTAGCTGCCTACAAGTCCTTCTGAGGCAACCCGTCCTGCTTTTTTGTCGGCACCAGCCAGACCTTTTTTCCGCAGCCACTCAATTGATGTTTCGATATTGCCATCGTTTGCGGTGAGGGCTTTTTTGCAGTCCATCATCCCCGCGCCGGTTTTGTCGCGCAGTTCTTTAACAAGTTTTGCAGATATGTCCGCCATCTTCTTTAAGTTCCCAATCAAAATTAGTTATTAGTCGTTAGTCATTAGTCATTAGTCATTAGTCGTTAGTCATTAGTCATTAGTCATAATGTTAATGATTAGACAAGAGTTAAGAAATAGCAAGTCAGCCTTCTGGCGGATTTGGTAGGTGTACAACCCTAATTAATTTTGGTGTTCACACTGCGGAATGCTTTTGTCAGAAATCTACTAATGACCGAGACTAATGCCATTTACAATTAAAAATTAAAAATGTCCAACTAAAAATTATGATTTTTAATTTTTAATTTTCAATCTTTAATTTTTAATTGCTTGATGTCAGATGCCGATCGCAATATTAGCTTTCGGTTTCTTCGCCGTCAGCGTCGGCGTCGTCGGGATCTACATAATTGGGGTCATCCAATTCTTCGATTTCGCCATCATATTCCGCGCCTTCGTAACCACCTTCGTAGTCGTAGTCTTCGTCAGCGTCGCCGCCTTGTTGACCGTGACGACCTTCGTAGATGGCATCAGCCAACTTGCCGACAATCAGTTTGATCGATCGAATAGCATCGTCGTTTGCTGGAATCGCAATGTCAACCAAATCCGGGTCGCAGTTGGTATCCAACAGAGAGACGATGGGAATTCCCAGCTTTTGGCATTCCAACACAGCATTATACTCGCGGCGTTGGTCTACTAGGACAACTCCGTCGGGAATCTTACGCATAGTTTTGATTCCGCCCAGATACTTCTGGAGTTTTGCCATTTCTCGGCGCAGCACGGAAGCTTCTTTTTTCGGCAACATATCTAGGGCGCCGATTTCCTCGCGGCGCTCCAAATCCTTGAGGCGCTCGACGCGGGACTTAATCGTTGTCCAGTTGGTGAGCATTCCTCCCAGCCAGCGCTGGTTGACGTAGTAAGCACCGCAGCGTTGAGCTTCTTGGGCTACAATCCCGGCAGCTTGGCGCTTTGTACCGACGAACAAAAACTTTTTACCTTTTTCCGAGGCCACTCTCATGTACTCGTAGGCGTCTTCCATAAGCTGAGCGGTTTGCACGAGGTCGATGATGTGAACCCCGTTGCGCTCTGTGAAAATGTAGGGAGACATTTTCGGGTTCCACCGGCGGGTTTGGTGTCCGAAGTGAACCCCTGACTCTAACATTTGAGCCAAACTAACTACTGGCATTGTATTTTTAACTCCTGTATTCGGGTTAATCCTCCACCCGGTCGTATTTCTGAGGGTTTGCGCCCTCGAAACACCCGAAAACCCGGATGTGCGAATTTAAACAACTTTTCTAGTCTATCACGAGAAGCACCACTTTTTCTGACTGTTTTAGATCCGTAGGGTTGGGTTATCCGTAGGGTTGTATGGGCGGGTTCGGTTGGGGGTGGGGACGCGGAGGATAGAGGTCGATCGCGTCGCGGTGCTTAAAAAACTCTAAAAAATCCAAAATCCAGGTGGGAGGTTGCAAAAGCCTTTGTTAGCTTGTGAGAGAATGGCGTAGAAGCTGCGTGTCTTGTGCCTTCTTTCGTTCGATCGAGCTTTTATCCATTTTGTTCGATCGGCAATTCTGCCGGCTTGAGCAGAAAAAATTAGTTTAAAGCTGCAACACTTCTAGGGATAAATTAAAAAAAGACTATTCATTACTCCAATCCTCACTCCAATCCTCGGACTTCCAGCTAGAGATCTCCCTCATCCCTTCTCGCTTGCAAGCGAGTAAGCTGTCAACTGTCAACTGTCAAGAGGGCGAGCACGGCGCGGCACCGCCCCTACAACTGTCAACTGTCAACTGTCAACTATCAACTGAATACCGTGCCCTCTCGATCCGCAAAAAACCTAAAGCTAAAAATGCCATGCCCATCCCCATTCTCGTCCTGCTTGAAGTTCTAATTGTCATCGCACTTTCTCGGCTTGTCGGCTTAGCATTTCGAGCGATCAAACAACCTCAAGTTATTGGAGAAATTGTAGCAGGAATTATGCTCGGGCCTTCTCTCCTCGGTTTGGTTGCACCAGATTTAGGAGCAGCACTTTTTCCAGCGGAGGCCGTTCCTTTCCTCAACGTGTTATCTGAGGTAGGGCTAATATTTTTCATGTTCTTGATTGGTTTAGAACTCAATCCTAAGTATCTAAAAAACAATTTAGATGTAGCAATTTTAACATCACACGTCAGCATTTTAGTGCCGTTTTCCCTGGGAAGCTTCCTAGCACTGCTGTTGTACCCGATAGTTTCAAATAATAGCGTTTCGTTTACAGCATTTGCGATGTTTTTGGGCGCTGCGATGTCAATTACTGCCTTTCCGGTGCTGGCCAGAATTATTACAGAGCACAACTTGCAGAATACCAAATTGGGGACGCTAGCTCTGACTTGCGCTGCGGTAGACGATGTGACGGCGTGGTGTTTGTTGGCGGTGGCGATCGCAGTTACGCGCACTAACTCGATGGTTGGGGCTTTACCGACAATTTTTGAATCTATAGTCTACATCGGTTTCATGCTGACTGTAGTCCGCTGGTTCTTGCAACGGCTTTCCAAGCACTACAACCGCACCGGCAAGTTATCTCAATTAGTGCTATCTGGCATTTATATGGGAGTTGTAGCATCGGCTTTAATTACTGAATGGATCGGCATTCACTTAATTTTCGGTGCTTTTTTGCTGGGTGCTGCTATGCCCAAGAATGCCGGACTTACCAGAGAATTAGCTGAGAAAACCGAAGATTTTGTCCTGATATTTCTGCTGCCAATATTTTTTGCTTACAGCGGTTTGCGGACTCAAATCGGCCTGCTCAACAGTCCCGAATTGTGGCTGCTGTGCGCGGCAGTTTTGGGAGTAGCAATTGTTGGTAAATATTTCGGGACTTACGTTGCTGCCCGAGTCTGCGGCATTAGTAACCGGGAAGCTTCGGCGCTGGGCTGGATGATGAATACTCGCGGTTTAACTGAACTGATTGTGCTGAATATCGGTCTTTCTCTGGGGGTGATTTCGCCACTGCTATTTACGATGTTAGTCATCATGGCTTTGGTGACAACTTTTATGACTTCGCCGCTGTTGGAGTGGACTTATCCGAAAAGGCTGATTCGGTTAGATATCTCAGAAGTTAGCCCGGATGACTCAGAATTAGAAGATTCACAAAGTGCTGAGGAATCGGGAAAAACTGCTGAAAAATTGCTGCCAACTTATCGAATTTTAGTACCTGTTGCTAATCCTACTACTCAGAAAGGTTTGCTCAAATTAGCGATCGCCCTGGCGCAGCCTGCTGCGGATACAGGCGGTAGCGATTTGCAGTCGGCGGCGGTTCATCCTCTGAGTTTGATCGAATTAAATGAAAATTATGGTTTTGAAAGTACGCCCGTAGAAGCCGATCGCATTATTCAGGAACGCCGCTCGAAATTATCAGAATTGATAGACAGTTTGGAATTGCCGGATGCGAAAAAATTCGTGCACCCAATCATTCGGGTTACTAAAGATGTGGCGCGGGAAACGGCGCAAATTGCGGAACTCGATCGCGCGGATTTGATTTTGGTAGGATGGCACAGGCCGACTTTTAGCAGCAACCGTTTGGGAGGGCGTGTCGGCCAAATTCTCAGCAACGCTACTGTGGATGTAGCAATTTTTGTTGACAGAGGTAGGGAACGGTTGAATAATTTGTTAGTGCCTTATGCGGCAAATATTCACGATGATTTAGGGTTGGAATTGGCGCTGAGACTGTTGGTTAATAGCGAGGAACGTCGTTTGACTGTGCTGCGGGTGGCGGTTGACGGGGCAGAGGGAAATGAGCTGAGTTATGAGTTTCAGCGAGTTATGGATCGGTTGCCGGTAGAAGTGCGATCGCGCATTGAAACTCCGATTGTGGAGGCTGCTGAACCTATTCAAGCGGTGGTGGCGGCTTCTGCTAATGCTGATTTGACGATCGCGGGTACGAGTCGGGAGTGGGGAATTGAACGCCAAACTCTGGGACGGTATACTGATGAATTGGCGGTGCAGTGTCATTCTTCGCTGCTGATTGCGCGCTGTTACGTGAAAGTGCGATCGCACTTGGCTTCGGTACTTGTTGACAGTTGACAGTTGACAGTTGACAGTTGACAGTTGACAGTTGACAGTTGACAGTTGACAGTTGACAGTTGACAGTTGACAGTTGACAGTTGACAGTTGACAGTTGACAGTTGTTATTTGTTATTTGTTATTTGTTATTTGTTATTTGTGAGGTGCTACTAATTCCCAATTCCCAATTCCCAATTCCCAATTCCCAATTCCCAATTCCCAATTCCCAATTCCCAAGATTATGAATCATTTAAGCCTTAAATCGCTGGCATTTTACGGAATTGCGATCGGCTCGGTTTCGCTGCTGTTTAAAGTGGTAACTGCTTACGGCGAAACAAATTTAAAGGCGGCTCCGGCAATTGCCGGAAGTTATCGCTTCGATCCTAAAAGTTTGCCGGAATGTCTGAAATCTGATACTTTGACCTTGACAATCGAGCAATCGGGTGTTTATTTGAGTGGTAATTTGCGATCGGGTAATAGCGAGGGCGATCGCGCAAACACAGCCGAGGAGAAACCTTCTTTAGCAGGCAAGTGGGAAAATCAAGGATTGAGCTTAGAGGGTGCAGTTCCTAATTTAGTCGGTTGCAGCGACTCCGGAGCGATCGGTCAAAAGAGCTATGTTAAACTGCGAGGAATTGTCGAAAAAGACAGCATCAACGGAAAAATAAGTCTGACGGAGCGGGCGGCGGCTACTAATTTTACGGCTCAAAAAGAAGCGGTGGCGAAGCCTCAGCAGAAGCAACCACATTAAAGGTGTTGATTTCAATCGCACCGTCAGAAAACTGGTAGAAGCCCCGGAAAGATCGGGCTCCAACCCAAAAGTTGAGATCGAAGTTGAAGATCCAGATTTATCTGTGGAGTAAATCTGAAATCTAAAATCAATCGATGCTTTGGAAAAATAACACGGTTAGAATCAGGCAATTACTAACAGTGTGAGAGATGAAAATTGCTCCAAATTGGGTGGTGACTTTAAAACTTCTTTTCGGAGGACGGCGGGTGAGGGTGAATGAGCGTTTGAATTCAGTAGGAACAGCAGTTTTCTTCTTCCCGTATAGGGTGTTTTCTAACAGTTCTAATGCTTGCCATTTTGCGAGAAAAGTGACTAGCAGTATCGAGAGGGCGATGCCAGTTATTATGAAGTAAAAATCTCGCTCGCCTCCTAATAATATATAATCGATTAGCCGTTCCCGTAAATCTTTTGAAAGCACGCTTTCAAGGCCGAAGAAGACTAGCCAACCGATACAAGTGCAAGAGAGATTGAGGATGGCTGCATATTCAACGCTGGTTTTGGGGCCGAGTTTCAGTAGTTTTTGCAAGAACCATGATTCGATCGCGATCGCCAAAAACATGGCTAGAATTTGTACCAACACAGTCCGAAACGGGAAAACAGTTGCAATCATTAGTTTTGCTCCTATGTCTGCTTCCCGATCGTACCTGACACGCTAGAAAACGGCTGTATGCCCCAGCCCCTCTTTGAAGAGCGATCGCCAGATGGTGACACTTAAGCCACTAGCCGCCAATGGTGCTAAAGTGAAGTCAGAATATAGAACTGAGCGATAAAAATAAAATATCCCAGAGGAGTCTCCGGTTCAAAAATTACCTGGGCCAAGACCCCCCCTGTCCGTATATTGTGTTGAAATGGATGTTGCCGTGATCTTAATGCCGTCAGAAACTTCGCTTACCGAGTCAAACCCGTTGATTTTAGACAGTTTGCCAGATTTGTCGCCGAACGAGGGTGGGTGTCCCCGCCGGACTAGATTGCAAATTGACTTGATGTTGCTGGCGATCGAGGCCTTGTATCTCGGAGGTGCGGAAGAAATGCTGGCAGTGTCAAAGGAGCTGGAATTGGAGTCAATTGTCAAAAATCGCGTTGCCTTTTGGCAGATGCGAAATACTAATCCGCTGAGACGCTATGCCCAACGCCGCTCCCTGACAGTTGTGGAGGCAAAGGCGCTGGTGGCTATCGCCTGTAATATGGCGCGCAAGTTAACTGCGACAATTCGGCAGTTGCTGCTAGATTCGCAGCAGTTGCGATCGAAAAATCTTCCCCTCAGTCAGAATTTGCAGCTTGCCGAGTATTTAGAACGTTTTCGAGCTCATTTTCGATCGCGCATGAACCCCAAGCGATCGGTGGTGGCAGCTTATAATTCTGACGACAAGCTCAACGAACTAGCTTTGAACTTGTTGAGCAAACTGCTATTTTGTACAGGCACAGCCGGAATGCAGCGCTTCTGGGTTAGCCTGTTTGATGGAGAAATTGAATAAACGTCAGGAACTCTGAGGCTCAAGCCACGCTCGCTTGTAAGAAATTGCAAGCTGTTCTGACCAGACCCCTTGAAAAAGGAGACGTCCCCCACCGGTCACGACACCGGAGAATGCGACGCCAGTTTTGGGCTCTGTCATCTGCAATTAAACAGTTTTAAGGTCACTGAAACAGTGTTGCAGGTCTAACAAGCCTTTATAACCAGGTCGAGGCGAACATTACCCCGTAAGGGAGGCTCCAAAAGAGCAAACATTATGCGTACAGGGTTGCAAGGTTTGAGGCGGTAACTGTCCTGCTGAAAGTACATTACAAAAGTACACCAAGTCGAGCAACTCCAAGGCGGTAATGGATAAAGAAAGATTCAAGGCGGTTGAAACCGCTCTTGGAGTTTCCCTCTCAGGACTAAAGTCTCTGAGTTTCCCACTTACCCAGCTATTTTATGACTATTAGGCGTCAGTACAGTCTGCCAAATTGCACCCTGGTTCTAGAAGGGTTGAGCGATGGCTCGGCATCCAGCCAGCTAGAAATGCGGCCGGTGCTTTCGATATTGATGAGCGTTGAATGCTATGTGACAGGCCTCGGCGAGCCCCTCAGCGGAGGACGGGAGTTTTTTGAAAGCTTGGTGAGGAATGTTAGCAGCTACGCTCAAGAATTTATGAGCGGAGTGCATTATCCCGATCGCTACGGCCCGAATTTGGGTATGGTACAGTTGCACAGAATTGACGGGAATTCCCACCGTTTGACCGTTCTACCCGCCGAAGCTGGCAGCGCCACCCAAATCGATCGAAAACCAGAAGTGTCGGCACAGGTAGATTTGACGACGGTACAGCTATTTGATTTGGTAGAGGCGATCGATCAATTTTTTGCCGACACCCAGACGCTGCCGGAATTGTCGCTGCAATTAACTCCAATTTCCAAGCGTTATATCAAGTCTGCCGAACCTTTGGCGAAGCGCAGTTTGCCTGCGGTGGTGGGGGTGTCGAGTTTGGCAATGGCTGCGATGGCGTTTTTCTTGGTACCAGTGCCGGAAGTCCAGCGCCCGAGAGATCCAGTGCCGCAGCCGAATCCAGCAGGCCAAAATCTGGGCACGCCGAATTCCGGTGGTTCGGGTTCGCCGAATCCCAATCCCACGCCGGCGGCTGACGGTTTGCTTGGGGATAAAACTCCAAAAGTTGTTGAATCGAGTTCACCAACTCCGAGCACTTCGCCGCAGTCGGACACTTCACCCTTGGCCACGCCGCAGTCGAACATTTCACCGGAAAGCACGCCCACTCCTGTTGCTGAAGGTTTGGCAAGCCCTGGGGCGGCAGTCGTGGCGATTACCGATCCGGCAGAAATCGATCTGTTGAAGGGCAAACTTTCCCAGCAAATTGACGGAGTTTTGAAGAATCAGCCTGCTGTTGCTGCGGAGTTGGTTTATCGGGTAAGTGTGGCTAAAGATGGGGCGATTGTCGGTTACAAGTCGGAAAATTCCGCAGCAGTCGATCGATCCGAAGCGCCGTTGTCCGAGTTGCTTTACAAACCGGTTGGTACTAGGCCGCCTGCGGAACCGCTGGCTGATTTCCGAGTAGTTATTGCACCGGGCGGTACTGCGGCTGTCACCCCTTGGTAAAGGTTCGTAGTGAGGACTTTAGTCGGCATAAAGAAGGACTGAAGTCCTCACTACAAACCTGCTGTGAAGGTTCGTAGTGAGGACTTTAGTCCGCAGAAAGAAGGACTGAAGTCCTCACTACAAACCTGCTGTGAAGGTTCGTAGTGAGGACTTTAGTCCGCAGAAAGAAGGACTGAAGTCCTCACTACAAACCTGTCGGTGCGATCGGCTCAATGTCTGGATCGAATCCACCAACTTGATTTGTGCGAATTATCCACAAAAAAGCCCCCTGTTTTAAGAGGATTTTGGCGATCGCATCTTGGGTACGCCTCGGCAGCATTGTTCGGTAACTCATAGCAGCTTTGAACGAATTCACGATGCCAGCAACAAAGCTTTTTTTTAGTTCCGAATCAATACCCGCCAATCTCGCATTTTTGCGCCAATCTGGACGGACAACACCGAGGGGAATTAATACTTTTTCTAAACTCTCTCCTAAAGCTACTAACTGGTTAAATCTTTCGGTTTGTGCGGCGGTGGGATGTGTTTTCAGCCAGTCTTGAATCTGAGGATTTGACTCAATTTCCGCAGTAATTTTTTTAATTGTCGCGTAAATTGCCTGACTGGAATCTTGCACGCAAGAAGTTGCTGGCGTGACTAAACTGGCGCCGGTGCCGTCTCCGCTGCGGTAGCGCGCCATCATGATATCTAGTTGCTGGTTGAATTCGGTTAAGGGTGACAAGGTGATGCCGTCAAAGTCGTAGTCGCAACACACGCAGTCTAATTTACAGATGATATCGCACACCGGGCGATCGCCCAACCAGCCGCGCTGCAAGTCTCCCATGTAACTTTGCCATTTGCTGGAACCTGCTACAATTCCGTCTGGATTGTGGGCATAAACTTGTTTGTATTCTATGTCAAAACGCAGTTCGCCGGTAAAGCGATCGCGCACAACTTTTGCTACTCCAAAAGCAAAATGTCCGGTGACAATTCTCAGCGGTACCGGTTCGCCTTTTTTGCCGCCGATACCGCCGAAACAATGAATCACTATACCGATATCTCCTTCTTCCCAAGGGGAGATTGAATCGTTTTCTGTAGCATCGTTTGGCACCAACAATACTCGTTTGGCTTGTCCTTTTTGCGCCCTAGTATTTAACCAGTTTTGGTCTTTTAAATAAGCGAGAGATTTTTGTAACCCGAAATGTGTTTCATCTGGGATTAATTGGGCAATTTTCCGGGGTTCGATTCCTTGGACTACAAAAATATTATCTTCGTCTCTTGCGCCGTAAATGTACCAGCCGTCTGGATTGAATGGCGATTGTTCGATTTGGTGATTGGTAGACCTCGCTATGCCATTTTTGTCTGGCTGTACTTGGGGAATCCGAATGATTTCGGCAGCGCCGTCAAATTGTTGGGATGTTTTGCTGAAATGCCGGACAATAAATTTGTCGCTGTCGGGTTCTGGGCGCTGTAAAATTGAGACTAAGGCACAGAAACGTCCGATAATTTGTACTGGTTCGCGATCGATAATTAGTTCTTGCTGGTCGCTGTTGCTGTGGTTGATGGCAATCACCGGTCTCCGCAACATCACAGTCACGCTGTCTTCGCGCCTGCTACCGGCTAGAGTTTCTAAAGGGCCGACATTGCGCCAGCCGTTCAATCTATCTGGATGGATGTTGCCTGATTTTTGACTTTTTTGAGTTTGTTTGGTGAAACTGATATCTTGACTGACGGCGTGGACAAAAAATTGTACTTGGCGGTCTGTACTCCACTTCAAAAATGCTATTTTGCCAATGAAATTTTGATGTTTTTTGGGTGCATTAATCACTTCAAAAAAAACCGATCCATAAATCTGGCGCTGTTCGTTTGATGGCAAAATCAAGCGCCCGTGCCAAAGTGCGATCGGGTTGTAGAGATGGGCAACTGCTGCTGAATCTTCGCAGACTATCTCTGGCTCAATCGCTTCTAAAGTATCGCTTTCTGGTTCCCAAGAAACCGCCGGATAATTTGGATCGTTCTCGACAAATTGCGGTTCTAAAAAAACGTTTTTACCTGCGGCAATATTGGCAGTTGAATGTCGCGTTTTTGGGCGTAATTTAAAACTCAAAAAATGGCGATTTTCCTCCAGCTTGTCCTGCAACCAATTGACCAAAACCCGAACAAAAATAAAAGCTGTGAGACCAAAAATCACAGCCAAGGCTGTCAGCCCCAGAGTCAAAAGAAATTGCTCTAAAGATTGACCGGAAAGTAAAATAATTTTGGGCCAAATCAAAGAATATGCCGCCATAAATATATCTAAAAACGAGTTTTAGGTTCGATCCAGTCTGTGCTGGCTTGAGTGCCGAAAACTAGGGGTTTGTCTTGGGTGACAGATACGGTTTGGCCAGTCATATCGACGGCACAAAGAGGCCAAGATCGATCGCCCAAATGACCGGCACGGAACAGAACTTGTCCGGGGCAAACTTGACTCCAACCCAACAATACAGCATGGGTGTAAAGACTGCGAGCCGGAGCAACGGTATAAGTGTAATTATCATTTTTATCCCAAATGACCGCGTAGTCGGACATATCGGAAGAGTTGAACAAGGCTTCAAATTCGCGGGCGAGAACACGGGAACCCTCTTGATTCCAAGAAACAGGCACTAAAATTGCGATCGTCCCGGACATATCTGTGTCATCGCTAGCATACATTCCGCTTTCGGCCAGGGGCGAAGCAGCCGCCACTGTTTGCAGTTCCCCAGTTTTGAGATTTTCCACAAACATCACGCTGCTAACCCGACAGCGGGCCAATTCCGGCTGTACTTGCAATTCAATTCGACTGTAAGCCGCGTATTGGCCGTTAGTTGAAACTAGGGAAGGACTCCGATAGTAGCGGATACCTGTGCCAGCATTTGAACTCACCTTAGCGTGAGTCTCATTAATCCATTCCCAAGGCACGGGATAGGGGCTATTTAAAGGGTCAGACATCATTTTTTTGCCAAAACTTCTACATTATTATCTAACAAATTCAGCCTGAGGTACAGGAGATTATAAATTTGGTTTCTGTCGGAAATGCTGTGCCGCCAAACCCCAGATTTGTAGAAACCGGGTTAATTTTTCAGATTTGAGATTTGTTCTCCAATCTAAAATCTAAAATCTAAAATCTAAAATTGGATATATAGGATAGTATCGAAATTAATCTGGTATAGCAATCCTTGCAGGAGTCGTAAAAATTTTACCCCACCCCAACCCTCCCCTTGCCAAGGGGAGGGAGTAAGAAATTCACAAATGATTTAGGATTGCTATATGTGTACCGAGAGGGAGGAACCATGACGCGATATTCTACGGAAAAACCTTCAATCCCCCCGACTCGCGTCTCCAAGTCGCGGGGAAAAGGTTTATTTTTACTGTCGCTAATCTTTAGACTGCTGTTGCTGGGAGTAGGCAGCGGTTTTGCGTGGGTTTTGGGGATGACGATCGCCCAAATTTATCCATCACGCGCCACCCAAATGCCGATCGCCGAGAGATTGCTGCGCGTAACTCAAAATTTGACCTCCAGCCCGAAACGCGCCCCAGCAACGCCAATTCCAGCGCTTCCGGCACCAACCGCTACACCAACTCCCCAGTCGAAAGTCAATCCCGCCCAGAGAGAGAAATTGCAGGCAGATTTAAGAAAATTGCAAGGCGAGCTCAACGCGCTAATTGGGCGCACAGCAGCTTTAGAAAGTCAGTTGGGTAGCAGCCGCCCGACGGAAAGTTTGGAAAAGCGGTTGCAGTTGATGTCGCAGGAATTGGCTGCAACCCCAACGGAGACAACTCCTCCTTTAGCTTTACCCGCGCCGAGCCCTCTGGATGGTAACGCGCAGCCACAGAATCCGAGAAATCCGGTATTTGCAGGGGATGGGCTGATGGTAACTTTGCCCAGCGATGTTTTATTTAATACTGGCAGCATTTCTCTGCGGGCGGGCACCAGTGCGATTTTGGACAATTTGGTGGCGGAGTTGCGGAGTTACGAGGGTGCAACGGTGCGGGTTGCAGGGCACACTGACGACGCGGGGGAAGAGGCTGACAATCGCAATGTGTCGTTTGCGCGGGCTCAGGCTGTGGTGCAGTATTTGTCTGGTGTGCTCGGGCAGAAGTATCATTGGGTGGCGATCGGCTACGGGGAAAGTCGCCCTTCGGTAGATAATAGTTCTGAGATCAACCGGCAACGCAACCGTCGCATTGAAGTGGCAATTAGTCCTTAGTCCTTAGTCATGGGGCATTGGGCATTGGGCATTGGGCATTGGGCATGGGGCAAACAGGGCAAACAGGGCAAACAGGGCATGGGCCAAACAGGGCATTAGGTCATTGGGCTTGTAGATACTAGACTTAGGATTGATAAAGCAACCGCAGATTTAAGGCAGATTAACACAGACGAACGCAGATAATTTCAAGAGAGTTTGTGGCTGTGGCAATTTTGTCTAGTTTTTTCAATTCACTGTGCCGAATTTTAGGAAAAATCATGCAACATTATTTGTAGGGTGTGTCGCCGCCAACCATCTCTAAAATTAACAAAAAATCGAGCGACGCACCGGATTATTGTAGGGTGTGTCGCCGGCAACCATCTGTAAATTTAACCAATAATCTCAGGGCGACGCACCCGATCAAATATTTCTGAAAACAAGCCTTTGACAAGTTTGGTGTTTGTGCAAATAATTTTAATTAGTCGTATCAGGTGCGTCGCCCTAAGATTGTCGGTATTCAGTTAGGAATTTATCGCAGGCGACACACCCTACAAGCTGTCAACTATCAACTGTCAACTGTCAACTGTCAACTGTCAACTGTTGAAGCCGAAGGTGTCAAAGGCGGTAAATCAGAATTATTTTTAGCTTGATTTATTGTCTCTCGATATTCGCTCCTCAGCTTCGGTTTTAAATACAAGTTTTCAATCAAAGCAGCTACTCCCGCAAACCAAGGCGGCACAATTACCGCCCCGATAATTCCTAATACTTGTACGCCTCCCAAGACAGACAGCAATTGATACAATGGATGCACCCCAACCGAAGAACCAACCAGCAAAGGATCTAGTACGTAAGTTTCTAAGTTTTGGATAAATACAAACAGCAGCAATACCCACAACAACACCCATCCACCCTTAGCTAAAGCGACGATTAAGGCGGGTACTGCGCCCAAAACCGGGCCAATGAAGGGAATCAGATTTGTCACACCTGCGATCGCACCCAAGCCCAAAGCAAACTCCGGCATCCCCAAAAAGCTCAAACCTGCGGTGATAAATATCCCTAAAATCCCCGAAACTAACACCCGCCCGCGAATGTAACTCCCCATTCTTTGCCCGATGGGCGTGGCTTGGGCGGCGAGTTTTGTATCCCAAGGTTTCGGGAAAAACTGCACCAAACTTTTAATTAATGTGTCGCTGTCGGCTACCATGTAGCCGGAAATAAATAATGCTAAAACTAGGCTGAAGAAGCCGCCGAGAATGCCTCTTGTTAAACTGTACGATCGCAAAACCAGTTGTTGGCTCGATCGAATCAGCCAATTTGTCAGCGATTGAGTATCCAGCAACTGATTCACCAAAGCAGGTGCATCATCGGTGAGGCGACTGGCTAAGCTAGTGGCTACCATTTCCAGACTTTCGGCGTAAACTGGTAACTGTCGCACCAGTAACTCTATTTGCTCGATGACTGTCGGCCCGATTAACACTACCGTCCCGCTGAATCCGCCAATCAGAGTTAAATAAACCAGAATCACCGCCAGCCAGCGGGGCACGCGCATGGTTTCGGCCCAATTGACGATCGGGACGATCGAAGCAGCCAGCACCACTGATATCATCAGAATTACCAGCAAGCTCCGCAATTGCCACAGCAGCACTAGCACCAAGGACGATGCTACAATGAGCAGCAAGTTAGGTATAGAAATTGTAATCCGCTGTTCAGACATGATTAAATAATTATATTGTTGCCGATCGTGTCACCCTTGATTTCATAATAAACTATATGATATAAATAGTGTAATTAAGATTATGAAAGTGCATTCAAGCAGTGGGAATGTCTTTGCTGACTTAGGACTCCCCAATTCTGATGAACTATTGATTAAGGCAGAACTAGCTCATTCAATCAGTGAATTAATCTCGGAACGCCAACTAACCAAAATTGAAGCAGAAAAGCTCTTAGGAATCGATCGATCCAAAATATCAGCATTGATGCGCGGTAAATTATCCGAGCTCTCTAGAGAACGCCTATTTTATTTTCTCAACGCACTCGGCAGCAATATATAGATTCGGATTGCCCAGTCGCAACCAAATGTCCAAGCTCAAACTCGCATTGTTGTAGCCTAAACTAAAAAACATTTAGTTTGGTTTGCATTGTGAAAACTCTTAAACATCTTGTGGGGTGGGCGGGAGAGCCCGCCCCAATATGCAGGTTAGTAAATAAAAAATCCAAACATTAATTATGCAACCACAATATTCAACTCAAGATTTACCCGCAATTTCGTCTATCAAATCGCCAACGCTGTTTTACGAATGGCAAAAATATCGCTGTGCTTATGATGTTTATCAACCAACTACTGCAACAGAAGAGAGCATCCCATTGTTATTAATTCATCCCATAGGAGTTGGATTGTCAAGAGTCTTTTGGCAGAGATTTTGCGAAAGTTGGCACAAATCAGGCAACACAAATCCGATTTACAATCCCGACCTTTTGGGCTGCGGCGATTCCGAAATGCCCGCTGTGGCTTGCTATCCTAGCGATTGGGCGGCACAGTTGCAGTTTTTCTTGGAGACTGTAGTAAAAAAACCTGCGATCGTCCTCGTGCAAGGTGCTTTACTGTGTGTAGCCTTGGAATTAGCCAAATTGCAGCAGAAAAGCGGTTCTAATTTAATCCATTCCTTAGTCCTCGCCGGGCCTCCAGCTTGGGCGGTGATGAACAAACATTCGACAGATAGAGAGCAAAGAATCGTCTGGAATTTGTTAGACTCTCCCTTGGGAAACGCTTTTTATCGATACGCCAGACGCGCTAAATTTTTGCGCTCTTTTTCTGGAAAACAACTGTTTGGCGATGCTGCAAATGTTGATAGCGAATGGTTGGATGCTTTGCAAGCTGGGGCGGCAAATCCTGACAGCCGTCATGCAGTTTTCTCGTTTTTAGCTGGTTTTTGGCGCCAGGATTACACTAGCACGATTCAACAGTTTAGGAATCCGGCACTCGTTGTCATGGGAGAAAAAGCCTCAAGCATCAGTCAATCGGGTAAGGAAGAAAAACCCGATGAAAGATTAGCGCAATATTTGGCTAACTTTGCCAATGCTGAGGGTTTATTAATGCCGGGGCGCAACGTTTTACCCTACGAATCCACCTCAGAATTTGTAGCGGCGGTTGCTGAGTTTGCGAATAAGTTAAATAAATAAAAAATCATTTGTTAGTAGTACGGACTTCAGTCCGTCCAAGAGGAATGAATTCCTCACTACAAACCCAGGTTCGTAGTACGGACTTCAGTCCGTCCAAGAGGAATGAATTCCTCACTACAAACCCAGGTTCGTAGTACGGACTTCAGTCCGTCCAAGAGGAATAAATTCCAGGTTCGTAGTACGGACTTCAGTCCGTCCAAGAGGAATGAATTCCTCACTACGAACCAGTTTTTTAACCGCGATGCCAAATCGTGGTACCATCCTTTTGGTCAATCAAAGTAATTCCTTTATCCTTAAGTTCATTGCGAATACGATCGCCCTCAGCGAAATTTCTAGCAATCCTGGCATCCTTCCGCTGCTGAATCATCGCCTCAATTTCCGCATCACTCAAACCGCCAACCGCCGCATCGCTGTCAGCTTCCGGCTGCACCTCCAAGCCCAAAACCCCCGCCAAACTGATCAAAGTCAGCCACTTTTGCTGCAACAATTCCGGCAAAGTTTCAGTTTTGCCCTGATGCACCAAAATATTGCTTTCCTTACCCAATTCCTTAGCAAGTTCAAACAAAACAGCCAAAGCAGCCGGAGTATTGAAATCATTGTCCATCGCTGCTTGGAATTCCTCTACAGCTTTGGCATCTTGTTCAGTTTTCTCAACATCCCAACTCAGTTTATCGGCATATCGGAGTCCAAAAAGCAAGCCTTCGTTGATAGTATTCCAGCCATTTCGAGCAGATGCGATCGCCTCTTCGGTAAAATCTATCTGACTGCGATACTGCGCCATAAACACAAACAGCCTCACCGCCATCGGTTCCACAGCTTTTGCATTATTCTGATTCCCCCCCTTCGTAGGGGCGGTGCCCCCGTGCCCGCCCTCCCCGTGCCCGCCCTCTGAGGGGGGGTCAGATTCCAAATCACCCGACCAATTCCCCTCCAACAAATCGCGAATAGTAATAAAATTGTGCAAAGACTTCGACATCTTTCTGCCATTGACAGTCACAAAAGCATTGTGCATCCAATAATTAGCCAAAGACTTACCCGTCGCAGCTTCAGATTGAGCAATTTCGTTTTCATGATGCGGAAAAGTTAAATCGGAACCGCCGCAGTGAATATCAATAGTTTCGCCCAAACAATCGCGCACCATCGCCGAACATTCAATGTGCCATCCGGGGCGACCTTTTCCCCAAGATGATTCCCAAAAAGGTTCACCGGGTTTAGCGCCTTTCCACAGGGCGAAATCTGATGAATCTTGCTTTTTTTGAGCTTCTATTTCGGCGGTTTCTAATCTGCCGCTAGCCCCGACTTCCATTTCTTCCAACTTGCGGCCGGAAAGTTTTCCGTAGTTGTCAAACTTGCGAACGCTGTAGTAAACGTCGCCGCTGTTGGCATAGGCAAAACCTTTGTTTTCTAACTCGTGAATCAGCCGTTTGATGCCGTCGATTGAGTGGGTGGCGCGGGGATATTCATCGGCCCTGAGAATATTTAGTTTGTCCATGTCGGCAAAATATTCGTCGATGAAGCGATCGGCTACCGCTTCCATTGTAGAATTTGTTTCGCGGGCGCGATCGAGAATCTTGTCATCAATATCGGTAAAATTCTGTACGTAGCGCACCGAGTATCCCCGCCACATCAGATATCGGCGCACCATATCCCACACAATGTAAGCGCGGGCGTGGCCGACGTGGCAGTAATCGTACACCGTAACGCCGCAGCAATACATCCGCACCTTTGAGGGTTCGATGGGCTCGAAAGGTGATTCGCGGCGGGTCAAGCTGTTGTAAAGCGTTAGGGACATGGGATTTGAGATTTGGGATTGATGTACTGCTTTAATTTATTATATTAGTTTGTAGTGTGGACTTTAGTCCGCAAATTTTAAAGAATTCAGTTTGTAGTGCGGACTTTAGTCCGCAGGTTTGTAAAGACTTTCGTCCGATAGGGCGAACCAATCTTAATTATAGTCGATCGAGCGGACACGATCTCACTCGGCGGTTGAAACCGCAGCTATACAAACGAAGTCTGCCTCCGCCGACTGAGAGGTAATTATCCAAGATTTAGAAGGATTACCAAACATCTGTTAAATCTAAGACAAATCCGGGCAATACATCTTCCCCTGACAAAGCAACTGTATCAATCGGCGGTTGAAACCGCAGCTATACAAACGAAGTCTGCCTCCGCCGACTGAGAGATAATTATCCAGGATTTAGAAAGATTACCAAACATCTGTTAAATCTAAGACAAATCCGGGCAATACATCTTCCCCGGACAAAGTGGTAGGATGAGCTAATATTTCGACAGCTCGATCGCACCTGTATATCTCTACTTTCTGGTTTTTGCGATCGATCAACCAGCCCAAACGCGCTCCATTAGCGATGTATTCTCGCATTTTTTCTCGCAATGGTTCCATGTTGTCAGATTTAGAGCGCAATTCTACAACAAAATCGGGACAAATGGGAGCAAAACCTTCTTGTTCTTTGGCTGTGAGGGCTTGCCACCGTTCTAATTTAACCCAGGAAGCATCAGGAGAGCGATCGGCCCCGTTAGGTAATTGAAAACCGGTAGAAGAGTTGAATGCTACTCCCAGCTTAGTTTGGCGGTTCCACAGCCAGATTTGTCCTTCTATATCTAGGTTGCGCTTGCCTGTATCGCTTCCTGTCGGGGGCATAACAATTAATTCTCCTGTAGCATTTCTCTCTAGCCTTAACTCACGGTTGACGGCAGCAATTTGCTGGAACTGTTCGTGAGTTACTTTGAAGGTTTGGGGAATGGTAATGGTGTTGTTGAGCATACTGTGCGGCCTCGCGATGGCTATTACTTATTCTATGTCAGTCCTGGACGCGCTTCGATCGAAGAAACCGGGTTTTTATCAGAATAATTCGCTATGAATCACAGATTTGGGCAAAAACCCGGTTTCTCAATCTTCGATTTTTGAGTATCCTGTGAGATATGAGTTAGAATTGGGGTTGAAAAGCTCCACATTGCGATCGCCCGCGATCGCAATCAACTGTGGCTTCCATCTACAATCTACAATCTGCAATCCGATGACTTCACTCCCAGCCAACCGCGCCAAAACACTCAAAGAAGCTTACCGCGCTTGCGATGTCAAGCCTCTGACGGGCGATGATATGGCCCGATATTATGTGGATTTGTCGGCAGTACGCAACACAGAAGCTATAGAACTTGTCAGCACTAAACTGGAGTATCAGAATCCAGGGGAATTTGACACAATTTTGTTTACGGGGCATCGAGGATGTGGCAAAAGTACGGAGTTAAAACGGATTCAGTCGCGGTGGGAAAATGAGTATCGGGTAATTTACATAGAGTTCGATCTGGAACTGGATGTTAATGATACTGAATATACCGATCTATATTTGCTTTTCATCAAACAATTAGCTGATGATTTAACTAAACTACAGTTAAAATTTGATCGAGAAATCTTGAAAAGTTTTGAATTGTGGTTTAAGGAAGTCACTAAAGAAACAGAAGAAACTGTTCAATCTTCCGTCAGCATCGAAACCGAAGCAAGTGGAGGTATAGAAATTCCGTTTATTTCTAAGCTAACAGCCAAATTGATCGGTCAAATTCGAGGTTCTAGCCAACAAAAACAGGTGATTCGTGAAACTCTTAAACGCAATACATCCAGATTGTTGACAGATATTAATCTGTTGTTTAAAGATGCTTTTGATAAGCTGAGACGCAAATATCCAGACCGCTATGAGAAAGGATTTTTGCTAATTGTTGACAACTTGGATCGCGTTAATCCAGAGGTTGGCAATCATTTGTTTTTTGATTATAATAGTCAACTTCAAGGGCTAGCCTCTACAATTATTTATACAGTACCTATTTCGGTAATTTATTCAGACAAAAATATTAGCAATTTGTTTGAAAGCAATCTCAATATAGTGCCAATGGTCAATATTTATGAATTTAACCGCAGTGAATGCGATCTAGATCATAATCAGCAAAAATTAGATGGAGTTGCTAGTTTAATTGAACAGCGGATTGATGTTGCTGCTATATTTGCCGATCGAGAACAGTTGCTACAATTGGTAAAAGCCAGTGGTGGTCATGTGCGACAATTGATGCAGATAACTCGATCGGCTTGTCTGACAGCTACAACTCGCAAACACCCTAAAATTTTGGCTGAAGATGTCACTTATGCTTTGAAGCAACAGCAATTTGACTTTGAAAGGTCTACTCCTACGCCTGAATATTATACAACTTTAGCGCAAGTTTGCATCAAAAAAGATATTGCTAAAGATGCAATGGGACAAAAGTTGTTATTCAATCTTTCCGTTTTGGAATACAACGGAAGTAGTCGGTGGAATTATGTCAACCCACTCGTAAAACAAAGTTATGCTTTCCAACAAGCCCTGGCATCAATCCAAGGAAATCCCTGAATTACATCAGCAAAGGATAATTGAATTCAATCAAGAGTCTTTTGACCAATTGCTGACGTTTGTCGATATTGTTCCCGACGATGCCTTTGATTTGGGATTTATTGACTGTAATTTTGCTGGGGATAGAGATGCAATTATTCAGGCTTTAATTAGTCATCCCGATTGTCAAGAGATGCAGTTTGAGATTTGGGATTTTCCCGATCCTGAGATGCGCTTTTTGTTGGATGAAATTCTGAAGGTTTTGCCAACAGTTAAGGTTCAACCAGACAAGAAGTTGATTTTCATTGTGCGGGGGGTGGAAAATGCGATCGGGATGACGGGGGAATATCCGCCGATGTTGGTGGATTTTAATTGGGTGCGAGATGCTTATCCGGTGATGGTGCCGCATCTAATGCTGTTTTGTTTGCCAGATTATGCGATTACGCGTGTTGCTACTTATGCGCCGGATTTCTGGGCCTGGAATTCGGGAACTTTTGTGTTCAAAACTCCGGCAAATACTAGAGATGATGCGATTTCTCAAACTCTAGATGCTAGCAAAGGAATTAGCAATTGTGAGGTTCCAGAAAAGCAGGAACGGATTGATTTATTGAAACGGTTATTGATTGAATATGCTCCCTCGAATGGGCGCGAGGAAACTCCAGGGGATTTGAAGACTCGGATTAGGGTTTTGAATGATTTGGGAATTGCTTATCGCAGTCGGAGTGAATATAAAGCAGCAAAGTATCATCTAGAACAAGCGTTAGATTTGGCGAAGGATGATGAAGATTTAGGGGATATCAAGGCAAATACTTTGCATGAATTAGCAATTATTGAGCGCAATTTAGGGGAAATTGAAAAAGCAATCACTCTCGAAACGCAAGCTATGGAAATCTTTGAACGCATTGGCGATATTAAGATGAAAGCAGCTACTTTGCACCAACTAGCAGGAATCTATGCCAATCAAGGGGAAGTAGAAAATGCGATCGCATTTTATCAACAATCACTCGAACTTAAGGAAAAAATTGGCGATGTTCAAGGGAAAGCAGCTACTTTGCACAATCTAGCAATAATCTATGCGAATCAAGGAGAAGTAGAAAAGGCGATCGCATTTTATCAACAATCACTCGAACTTAAGGAAAAAATTGGCGATGTTCAAGGGAAAGCTGCTACTTTACACCAACTAGCAGGAATCTATGCGAATAAAGGAGAAGTAGAACAGGCGATCGCATTTTATCAACAATCACTCGAACTTAAGGAAAAAATTGGCAATGTTCAAGGGAAAGCTGCTACTTTGCACAATCTAGCCATAATCTATGCGAATCAAGGGGAAGTAGAACAAGCGATCGCATTTTATCAACAATCACTCGAACTTAAGGAAAAAATTGGCGATGTTCAAGGGAAAGCTGCTACTTTGCACAATCTAGCCATAATCTATGCGAATCAAGGGGAAGTAGAACAAGCGATCGCATTTTATCAACAATCACTCGAACTTGAGGAAAAAATTGGCGATTTTCAAGGGAAAGCTGCTACTTTTGCAATGCTTGGACAGTTGTTAGCAGATGAGAAGGGAGATTTTGACGAAGCTTTGAATTATTTACAGCAATCTTTGGAGATTTTACAGCATTTGCGATCGCCCGATGCGGAGACAGTGAAACGCATTATTTCTAGGATTCAGCAGATGGCTGGAGATCGATCGTAAGTTTGCGCGGGATTTAGAAACCGGGTTTCTCGCGAATATAGCCTTTCTCAAAAAGATGAGATATGACTGACAGGTTATATCACCAGTTCCACTAAGAGGGCTAAAGCCCAACAACGTACCTCATCTTTCTCAAAACCGCTATATCTCGTGAGGATGCGTAAAATCTCGCAGAAACCGGGTTTCTGGCCACCCTCCAAACCCACCCTCCAAAGCCGTCTCAGCATATGTCATTAAATCATGACATTAGTCTCAATACCGATCCCCTAGCGCTCTAGTATATCAAGATTCCCTGACATATTGATCCCCAAAATCACGAAAATGCGTATAAGTACCCATGATTCAGGCAAAAGACCCCTTGACCAGACTGGGAATTGTCTGCAACATTAAGTCATGACAAAGCGATCCCAAAGAAATTCTTCGATTGAGCAACTTTGGGAGTCAGATAGCGCGTGTGCTGCCGGCACAGCGTTGCTAGCAGCACCGATCGCACTCGCAAAATCGATCTTGTTTGTAAATCAAGAATCGATAGATAAAGCTTTATTTAGATCGGACGGTGCGCGCAGAAGCCCCCAAGTCAAAAACCCCGATCGCAATTGGGGACAAGACAAGCTAAAAACTAGCAAGGCTTCAAAGGTTGGAGAGATTAAGAAGCTCGATCGTACTTGTATTTAAAAGAGTTTCTAACTCAAAAAATCAACACATTAGTGTTGAATCGAAAAATCTAACCCGCCATCCAAATTAGTGGAGAACAAACTCATGGCAAAAGAACGCCCACCATTAGAAGAGATGACTTTGCGACAACTCCGCAGAGTTGCTAGCGAATGTGGAGTCTCTCGCTACAGCCGGATGCGGAAATCGCAACTTCTGGCATCAATTCAAGAAATTCAGCGCAACAAGTTTTCATACAGTCCATCTCGCAAACTAGAGGCACAAGAAGCAGTGGAAGCAGCAAAGTTTGAACTAGGTCAAGAAGATAGAACAGGCGGTTCGTTGTCGTCTGTAGATGAAGGTTTAGCAGATTTGCCCAACGGTTACGGTGAAAGCCGGGTTGTTTTGATGCCCCGCGATCCAGAATGGGCTTACACCTACTGGGATATCCCCAACGATCGCAAAGAAGAATTGCGCCGCCAAGGTGGACAGCAACTCGCCCTCCGGATCTACGACGTTACAGATGTTAACCTCGACATCCAAAGCCCCCACAGCATTCAAGAATATCCCTGCGACGAACTGGCGCGGGAATGGTACGTGCCAATCCCCGTTAGCGATCGCGATTATGCGATCGACATCGGCTACCGCTGTGCAGACGGCCGTTGGTTGGTGTTGGCGCGATCGGCAGAAGTCCGCGTCCCGCCCATCTATCCTAGTGACTGGATTGAAGACCAATTCATCACCCTCGACTGGGAAGAAGACTTGCGCGGCCAAACCTTCGCCGAACTGGTTCCCCCAGCCAAGAAAATGGCAAAAGCCACCAACGGCGGTTACAGCACCGGCAACGCCATCTACGAACAAATCTTCGGCATGGCAGAATCGGCAGAATCGATGCGCGTAGCAGGTTCGATGTTCGGTTCCATGCAGCACGTTGCAGGTTCGATCCAGCAATCCGCAATCCACGAACAAGCTTTGAGTTCCTACGTATTCCCCTCCGGTGTCGGAATGTGGGCTGGGGCCGGAATCTCTGCCCTCACCGCGTCAGGTGTGGGTATGTCCGGCCTGACTGCCTCAGGTGTGGGTATGTCCGGCCTGACTGCCTCAGGTGTGGGTATGTCGGGCCTCACGATGTCCGGTGTCGGAATGTCTGGCCTCACGATGTCCGGTTTCGGTATGTCCTCCGGTGTCGGTATGTCGGGAGTTGGCTTTGCCGCCCCGATGCGCCCCCGCCAATTCTGGTTAGTTGCTGATGCTGAATTGATCGTCTACGGCGCCACCGAACCAGACGCCACCGTTTATGTAGGCGGACAACCAATCAAACTGAATGCTGACGGCACTTTCCGGTTCCAGATGTCTTTCCAAGACGGCTTGATCGACTATCCGATTTTTGCAGTAGCAGCAGACGGCGAACAAAACCGCGCTGTCCACATGAAATTCGAGCGCGAAACCCCTGAACGTCGCACCAATACTAAGGAAGATTCTGTTGTGGAATGGTTGGGCTAATCCTAAATGTCGATCGCGATCCCGGTAGGTGTTTGGGTTTGTGCCAATTTTTTAACCATCACAAGGCCTACCCGGAGCAAATGGCGATTTGTTAGGGTTAGTTTCAGACAACAACCCATAACACCCCCTATACACCGTTCTCCTATTTTGAGGAGCGGTGTTTTTTGTATTTAGAAAAAAGAAGGAAGAAGGAAGTTCGGCAACGGATTGTGTAACGGATGTAACGGATGTAACGGATGTAACGGATGTCAGTCATCAGGAAGAAGGGAGAAGGAAGAAGGAAGAAAGAAGAAAGAAGAAGGAAGGAAGAAGGAAGAAGGAAGGAAGAAGGAAGAAGGAAGGAAGAAGGAAGAAGAATGATTTATTTGTAGGGTGCGTGAGGGCGAGAAATCTTTAAATCGACACTTCGAGACTATGACTCACGCACCCCCCCAACGATTGAATCATGCCCATGTCAAATACCAGCGACAACGATATTAGACACTCATCTCAATATCTATCTGTAGATAGATGTTTGCTTAACTTGCGATCGAACTTGTAATCTCAAAATTTGTACTTTTCATTCAACAATTATTAAGTAAGCTAAAGTTTACTTAAATTTTCATTGCACAAACTCGGTAAATCCCGCAAAACGAAAGAAAGCGAGTTATGAGATCAGTAAGGCGATCGCACAGCCATATCTCAAAAGCCAATGCCAAAAATAAATTCCCCGCCCCAGCGAAGGCAAAAGCGTCCCCGTCTTGTAGCCTTATTCGCTGTCACATTAGCCGCCGTCTTGCTGTTATTTATTCTGCCCGCACTGACTCAGCAGCCAGTTGTGCTGACAATGTTAATGCAAGGCCAAGACATTCTCAACTGGAAACCGTTTGTCAAAGAATTTGAACAGAAAAACCGCGACATTCGCATCAACCTCGTCGAAGGGCCATTTGACACAAACCTCGTCGAAAATCTTTACACATCTGCCTTTCTTTTAGGCGAATCGCCCTACGACATCATCAACATGGATATCGTTTGGGTTCCCAAATTTGCCGCCGCAGGTTGGGTAAGGGATTTAACCGACAAAATTCCCCCCGAACAACTTGCAAAATTCATCCCCGGTAACGTTGAAGGTGGGCGGTATCGGGGCAAACTTTACCGAATTCCCCATGCTTCGGATGCCGGAATGCTTTATTACCGCAAAGACATTTTAAAACAAGCCGGAATTCCTGCACCTAAAAATTTTGAAGAGATGGTAAAAATCTCTCAAAACTTACAGCAACAAGGAAAAGCAACTTGGGGTTATCTGTGGCAAGGTAAACAATACGAAGGAGTATCTGCGATGTTTGTCGAAGTGCTCTCGGGTTTCGGCGGCTTCTGGGCTAACCCTCAAACTTTTGAAGTTGGGTTAGATAAACCCGAGGCTATTAAAGCAGTGGAATTTCTCAAAAATACGATCGCCTCTGGCATCTCTCCACCGGGTGTTACTACCTACGGCGAAGAAGAAACCAGGCTGTTGTTTCAAAACGGCAAAGCGCTGTTTTTGCGAAACTGGCCCTATGTTTGGAAGCTAGCAAACGCCGAGGGATCTAAAGTGAGAGGCAAAATTGCGATCGAGCCAATGCTCAGCAGTATCGGTAAAACAGGCGGTTCCTGCTTGGGCGGCTGGGGCTGGGGAATATCCAAAACCTCAAAACATCCAGAACAAGCCTGGAAAGCAATTAAATACCTCACCAGCGAGGAAACCCAGCGCAAATTCATTTTAGAAACAGGTTTAGTTCCCAGTTACAAATCCCTATTTACTGACAAAGAAATAGTCGCAAAATATCCACACTACCCGCAACTCCTAAAAGTAGTTGAAAAACCAGCTTTGCGCCCGCCCATAGCACAATACGCTCAAGCTTCTGATATTTTGCAGCGCTATTTGAGTTCAGCTTTTACCGGGAAAATGACTGCGACACAAGCAATGAAAGCGGCGGCTAGTGAAACTCGCAATTTATTAGGAAGTTAGAAACAACCCAAAGCTTGATAAAGCTGGTTCGTAGTGAGGACTTCAGTCCTTAAAAAAACTTCCTTATTTGGTTCGTAGTGAGGACTTCAGTCCTTAAAAAACTTCCTTATTTGGTTCGTAGTGAGGACTTCAGTCCTTAAAAAACTTCCTTATTTGGTTCGTAGTGAGGACTTCAGTCCTTAAAAAAACTTCCTTATTTGGTTCGTAGTGAGGACTTCAGTCCTTAAAAAACTTCCTTATTTGGTTCGTAGTGAGGACTTCAGTCCTTAAAAAACTTCCTTATTTGGTTCGTAGTGAGGACTTCAGTCCTTAAAAAAACTTCCTTATTTGGTTCGTAGTGAGGACTTCAGTCCTTAAAAAAACTTTCTTATTTGGTTCGTAGTGAGGACTTCAGTCCTCAATTTTTGAAGAAATGAGGACTAAAGTCCTTACTACGAACCTTAGGACTAAAGTCCTTATTACGAACCTTAGGACTAAAGTCCTTATTACGAACCTTAGGACTAAAGTCCTTATTACGAACCGGAGGACTAAAGTCCTTACTACGAACCGGAGGACTAAAGTCCTTACTACGAACCTTAGGACTAAAGTCCTTACTACGAACCTTAGGACTAAAGTCCTTACTACGAACCGGAGGACTAAAGTCCTTACTACGAACCGGAGGACTAAAGTCCTTACTACGAACCGGAGGACTAAAGTCCTTACTACGAACGGGGGATGAGGGATAAATTAGGGATTAAAAATATGCAAGCAGACAAAATGCGACAGCGCGAACAAAGAACCGGATGGATATTAGTAGCACCAGCATTAATAATTCTGCTGCTAGTATTTGCTTACCCAATCTTGCGCGCGTTTTGGCTGAGTTTATTCACCCAAAATCTTGGAACTGAATTAAAACTGGTTTTTTCCGGCTTTGCTAACTACAGTCGAATGTTAGGCGACGGGCGTTTCTGGCAAACTTTAAGCAACACCACAGTCTTTACTGTCGCCTCTGTTGTACTGGAATTAATTCTCGGCATGGGCATTGCTTTAGTCTTAAATCAATCTTTCACGGGGCGCGGCATTGTGCGGACAATTTCCCTGCTACCTTGGGCGCTGCCGACTGCATTGATGGGTGTAGCTTGGGCGTGGATTTTTAACGACCAATACGGCGTAATTAACGACATTTTACTGCGCTTGGGATTGATTCAAAAGAGCATTAGCTGGTTGGGAGATCCGACTTTGGCAATGATGGCAGTGATTGCAGCCGATATTTGGAAAACTACGCCCTTTGTCAGCTTGCTTTTGTTAGCAGGACTGCAATCGATTTCCGGTGATTTGTATGAAGCCCACGCCATTGACGGCGCGAGTAGTTGGCAGAGTTTCCGTCAAATTACTCTGCCGCTGCTGATGCCCCAAATTGTAATTGCTTTGCTGTTTCGATTTGCCCAAGCATTCGGCATTTTTGACTTGATTCAGGTGATGACGGGAGGGGGGCCGGCTGGAGCGACGGAGACGGTTTCTATCTACATTTACAGCACGGTGATGAGGTATTTAGACTTTGGGTACGGGGCCGCTTTGGTGGTGTGTACTTTTTTGCTGTTAGTGGCCGCAGTTGCGATCGCCAGTTACCTGTTATCGAGAGCCCGCGTCAATGCAGCCGGAGGAAATTAAATTATGTCGATCGCCCGCGAACAACCTACCACAAAAAAAACCTTTGAGATCCGGCAATTAATCTTGCCCCTATCAGCGATATTAATTGTCGCATATTTCCTCGCACCCATCGTGTGGCAGGTGCTGACTTCCTTCAAAGTAAACGCCGATATCTCAGCAATTCCCAACGTCTACATTCCCACACGGATTACCTTCGATCATTACCTGTCCTTATTCCAGCGCCGCCCCTTTGCACTTTACATTTTAAATAGCGCTTTTGTTTCCATTACTTCAACACTGCTGTGTTTAGCAGTAGGTGCTCCCGCAGCTTACGCATTGGCGAGGTTGCGGCTGTGGGGCGAGAGAATTATTCTGGCAACTGTGACAATTGTGACGCTATTTCCGGCGGTATTGCTATTTTTAGGACTGCTGGAAATTGTCAAAGCTTTGGATTTAGGAAATAATTATTTAGCCTTAATTATTCCATACACAGCCATCAATCTACCGCTGACGATTTTGGTAATGCGGAGTTTCTTTCAACAACTGCCAAAAGATTTAGAAGATGCGGCTAAAGTTGACGGATACAACACCTTTCAAATGCTGTGGCAAATCGTGCTACCGATGACATTTCCCGCCTTAGTCACAACCGGAATTCTGACATTTATTTCAGCTTGGAACGAGTTTATTTTCGCACTGACATTTATGACCCGCGAATCTCTCAAAACAATTCCCGTCGCCACCGCTCAACTCAGCGGTGCATCAGTCTTTGAGATTCCCTACGGCCCGATCGCAGCAGCAACAGTTTTAGGAACCTTACCCTTAGTTTTGCTAGTTTTAGTGTTCCAGCGGCGCATAGTTCAGGGTTTAACAGCCGGGGCAGTAAAAGGATAAACTTCAACCTTAAATAATCCTAGCATCTTAAACTCTTCCTCTTCCCTTCTTTTCTCTTCCTTCGCGCCCTAGCGCTTACGCGCGGCTTCGCCTAACGCGCCTTCGCGGTTCGTAACTCTTTCTTATAAAAATCATGGCAAAACTACAACTAAAAAACCTCAATAAAACCTACACCCCCAAAGTTGTACCCGTAAAAGACATTAGCTTAGATGTCAGCGAGGGCGAATTTCTGACCTTGCTGGGGCCCTCCGGGTGTGGCAAATCTACCACGCTGCGGTTGATTGCAGGGTTGGAACAGCCCACTAGAGGCGAGATTAGAATTGGCGATCGCAATGTGACAAATCTCAGACCGGGCGATCGGGATATTGCAATGGTGTTTCAAAGTTACGCGCTGTACCCGCACATGACAGTGTACGACAATATGGCATCCAGCCTCAAACTCCGCAAAATCTCCGACAGCGAAATCAACCGCTTAGTGACAGAAGTTGCAGCATCCCTCGGATTGACCGAATTAGTCGATCGCAAACCGGGTAAACTATCAGGCGGACAGCGGCAGCGAGTAGCCCTCGGACGCGCCTTAGTGCGCCAACCAGCAGTATTTTTGCTCGACGAACCTTTAAGCAATCTCGACGCCTTATTGCGAGAAAAAGTGAGGGCAGAATTGAAACAATTGTTTTCCGCCCAAAAAGCCCCTGTAGTATACGTTACCCACGACCAAACCGAAGCAATGACGCTTTCTACAAAAGTCGCAGTTCTCAACAGTGGCAGCGTCCAGCAATTAGACCCGCCACACTTGATTTATAACCGTCCTGCCAATCAGTTTGTAGCGGGTTTTGTAGGCAGCCCGCAAATGAATTTGCTAGTGCTTAAATGCCAGGGCAATTTTGCGATGTTGGGCGATTCTGGAGTTCCGCTACCAAATCTGCCGACAGTCCCACCAGAGATTGTCTTGGGAATTCGCCCGGAACACCTCAGCTTTGCAGATGTAGAGGCCAGGAAGAAGCCAGATCCAGAGGCAATTAAGGGTGAGGTTTATTTAGTAGAAAACTTGGGAATGCAAAATTTAGTTAGCGTCCGAGTTAAGGGTTTGGAGTCAGTAACGGTGCGCGCTTTGCTCCCAAATGACCGTCAGTGGAGTTCCGAAATTGTCGAGCTGGTTTTTCCGGCTCAGTTGCTGCACTGGTTTGATGTCAAAACTGGCGATCGCTTGAAATGAAAATTTGGCCTGTATAACACGATCGATTGAAAATAGTCTAACCCTGTGCTGAAAAATACTATTTCTGCTTTTAACTAAGTTATGACTTTAGTAAGAGGTAGAAGTATTTTGCTGCTGTTAAGGTGATATTCATGTGTGAAAAAGCTAGTTGACTGATATCGTTTGCGATCGATTGCCATCACAAAAAATGTTTGTAGTGCGGACTTAAGTCCGCAGCATTTGGCGGACTTAAGTCCGCACTACAAACCAATCTGATTGCGGTTAATCGAGCGGACACGATATGACACATGAGTTGGGTGTTTGACAGGTTTTATCGCTAGCCTATAACTCTCATCATGTAGCCAATTGCAAGTTAAAGCTAAGTTTGGCTTTCCCTCGCGTTAGCTCCCGATCGGAGAACAAGTCAATTAGATGAAAAAAAGTGGGAAATTATCACCAATTAACTTACGGAGTATGACGGAGATGAATTTGATTTCTACAGCTATCGGTCGCATCAGTTCATTGCTTAAGGGCTTTCAAATCAAGAGTTTTTTGAGTGTTGTCCTAGTCGGTTTTCTGCTGCTGACATCCAATGTTGATGGGGGACGCAGCAACAAAGCTTATGGCAGTCAGTACGGTTCAAACTCGGAGCTAAACAATCCCGAAAGACCCCAAACAACTCGCGAATGGAGACAAGAAGCTCGTGAAACCTCTGACGCTCCGGGCGAACGAATTCAGAAGATCGGACAAGAAGCGGGAGCAGCCGTCAAAGAATTCGGGGAGATGTACAAAGACACTGCTAACAGAAGTATGGCTGAATTGAAGAATAATAGAGCAGACACCACTAATTAGGCGATCGCAAATAAACTACGCAGGCGATCGCAAATCAACTACGGCTGACGCTCTTATCCTCTTAGAAACCGGGTCTTTTACCGTTGTTCAGGGTGCTAACAAAAGATTTTGATTAAAAACCCGGTTCCTGACCACCTGTGGGTCTAAGACTGAATAAACTAAGGCTGACGCTCAAAAACCCAGTTTCTCACGAGAAATTGGGTTTTTGAGTTGGCAACATTTTATGTTAAATTAAATCACGAACGGTAGCATAGGTATTGTCGGTATTGTGCGATCGCTCGGGCGGTGCCTCAGTACCAACAGTCTCAAAGTCGGTAGTTAAAGAGCGATCGCTCTCGCGCACCCTACTACTTGTTTATTTGTGACGATAATCACATGAAGAACAAACATCTTAACAGTCTTTGCTTGGCAGGCCTGCTGTTGCTCGTGCCGATTTGTCCGGGGACAATTGCCCGCGCTCAAATTTCCGAAACTTCCGATACTAATGTCAGTCCAAAAACCTTCCTCAAAGATGAACTGTATTTTGGCTTAACTAAACCCGGAGGCGAGACAATTTCTGAGTCAGAATGGCAGGAGTTTGTCAAGGAAGTTATTACCCCTCGTTTTCGGGAAGGGCTAACTGTATTAGACGGTTCCGGGCAGTTTCTCAACCAGGGCGGAATATTGATTCGAGAAAACTCTAAAATAGTTATTTTGATTTATGAAAGCAGCCAGGAAAAAAATCGAGCTATTCAGGAAATTATCGAAAATTACAAGCGCAGGTTTCAGCAGGAGTCAGTGTTGCGGACAACCAGCGCAGTTAAGGTTTCTTTCTGATTCGCTCATCCAATCAGCGTATTTATGATATTATCACAGATGGGTCTAAAACCCCGTCCTTATAGGACGGCTTGGTAAGTAAAACTATAAACCTTAAACCCTCTTTCCTAAAGAAATGTAAAAAGTACAAACACGCAAGCCTTTCACTATATACTAATAACAGCTCAAGAAAAGGAGGAGTTAAAATTGTTGAGTAACTATGTATACAAGTTGCGTCCAAATCAAACACAAGACTTAAAAATGTCTAATTGGGTGGATATGTTGCGAAGCCATTTCAACTGGTGTCTTAATGACAGGATAACTCAGTATAGCCAACATTTCATTCAAGGCAACTATTGCGACATTAGGAGCAAAAGTGAATCCTGTCCGTTGACCAGTTGTGTCAGTAAAAACGGTGCCACTGGGGAACCTTGGAAAATAGGCAAAACAGATAAAAAGGGGAAAGTTAAAAACCCTCGGCGCAACCCAGGCGAGATTCAAATCACAGCGTTGCCCCAATTGAAAGCAGCTAGACCCTGGTTTGCCGGGATAGATTCGACAGTTCTACAACAGAACGTCAAACGGTTAGACACTGCCTATAATAATTTTTTTGACGGACGCGGCTTTCCTAAATTCAAGAATCGCAACAATTTCACTTCCTTCACATTTGTGATGGGGGTAAAAATACAAGGTAGTAAAATTTACTTGCCAAAGTTAGGTTGGATGCGTTTCCACAACTCGCGCCCAATTCCTGGTGGCTTTACCATTAAAGCTTGTGCGGTAAGAAAGCGACAGAATGGGTGGTATGTATCCGTCCGCATTGAGGACAAGTCTGTCCCCGATTACACGACAAAACCTCTCAAAGATGTCGTCAAGGTAATTGGTTGCGATATGGGAATTACAAAATTAGTCCATCTATCAGATGGAACTCAAATTAAAAATCCCAAGTTTTCAGCCACTAAAAAAGCTAAACGCACACTGAGAATTAGACAGAGACAAGTCAGTCGAAAAGCAAAAGGGAGTAATAACCGCAAAAAAGCAGCTAAAAAACTAGGGCTTTTCCACCAAAGAATTAGCAATAAGCGCCAAGCTTACCAATGGAAGGTTGCCAATAAAATAGTGTCACGTAACGTTGACGCGATTGCTCTAGAGGAATTGAATATTTCCGGCATGATGCGCCGATGTCGAGTGAAGGTGGACGAAAAAACAGGTAGATTTCTGAAAAATGGGCAATCAAGGAAGAGAGGTTTAAACCGTTCTATTTCTGATGCAGGCTGGGGCGAGTTAATACTGAAGATTGAGTATCTGGCTGCAAAGCAAGGAAAAATCTTAATCAAGGTTAATCCCAAATACTCTAGTCAAGAATGTCGGAATTGCGGTCACATCGACAAGTCTAATAGAGATGGCGAAAAGTTCATTTGCACTGAATGTGGCTACCACGAACACGCTGATATAGGTGCAGCAAAAACTATTCGCGATCGAGCTTTACATTTGGTACGCGGGGACTCCGCGAAACCTGGCGTTCGCGCCTAAACGCCCAGAAGATATCCTCGCGCTCGATTGAGCAAACGTGAGGAGTCTGGGAACCCTGGAAACAGGGAAATTGAGGTAGAAATTCCTCAAGAATCCTCGCACCTTCAGGTCGAGGAGTGTCAAGATATTATTCGTAGTAATCAAGGTCACACCCTCAGAGATAAGTAGGGTGCGGGTGCATTCAACAGTTGACAGTTGACAGTTGAGGAGCGACCTCTACCTAGAAGGAAGAGGATTGGAATAATGAATAGTCTGATTTTAATTTGTCCCTCAAAGACTTGGGGCTTTCAACCAATTCTTTCTGCTAAAAATTAGAATTTGTGAGTATCGATCGCACATTTCAAAAAGTCGCCAGAAAACCAGCCCGGGAGAAAACAAAAATATGACGAACGATGGCAGCCCAAAATCCTCAGTGCCGAATAATGACGATATACAAAAAGATTTGGACGGTATTGGGAAAGCTTTGATTGTGAGCGTTGCTTGGTCTTACGCAGAGGCATTGGAGCGAACAAAACGAGAGCAAAAAGAACAGAAAGCTAAGCGGGAATCTCAATCAGAATCTCAACCAGAATCTCAACCAGAATCTTAAACATCCGCCGCTGCCCAAACAGCGCGATTGCTTTCATCTAAAAAAAAGCGAGTGTTCGCGCACCGGCCAACCATAACAAAGATCGCGATCGAACACATTGGAATCGACTGTTTCGGCAGATTCCCGAAATTGTAGCGGTTTGTATGCCATATTACGTAAATATATTTTATTTTCCCAAAATGGATTTAAATTAAACAAAGTACGGTTTTATGGCTACAGTGTAGAAAAGAAACAACCAATTTTGAGATCGGTCTCATGTCTAATTCAAAAATGATTGGCAAAGCGATCGCAGGTGGCATTTGCTTCGGCATCCTCGCCAGCAGCTTCAACGGCGCGCAAGGCCCAGCATCCGCAGCATCACCAACAATTGCCGAAGCAGCAGCCCCCGCCGCTAGCAATATCGACAAGCAACTTCTAGGTCAATGGCAAGGTACAATCCCCTCCGGTCAGTCTTTTACCTTTGTCTTTGCCCCAAAAGGCAAATTGTTCATGATGGGTAAATGCCCCGACGGAGCCCCCTGCGCCAAAGAAACCAGGTATAAAGTTAATCTCGCTGCAACACCAATGCACCTCGATGTCAGCCTCAACAAGAGCGAAACCGTTGAGACTGTTTTTGAGTTGACTCCCGAAGGTCAAATGCGCCTTCAGGTGGAAGGTACCAATCCCGGACTCCCAAGACCGAATTCCTTAAACGACCAAGCAACCGTGTTTAAAAAGGTCTCCGAGACGACTGCACTGCCTGCTGGCACTCAAGTCATCGGTTATTGAGGGCATTCGGCAGTTAAGTAGTTATGGGTTTTGAGTTTTGGGTGTTAGAGGCAGTTTTCAATTCAATGAAATATAGTAGGGACACCGCAGTGCAGTGTCCCTAAGCGAGTACCTGTAATTCGGTAAGCAGGAAAATCGCCATCAGTTAGAGAATTTAAAATTTCAAACTGAAAATCTCCGACTTTCCTCATGCCTTGAGGCTGAGGTATGTCAAAATCCACTTAATCTCCTTGTAACTTTTCCCATAGACTTCCATGAGTGAAACCGTCCTAGAAGTTCGCAACCTGCGGGTTGAATTTCAATCTGCGGATGCAGGCAATGCGTCCGCAACAGTCAAAGCTGTTGACGGCATTTCCTTTGAGGTGAAGCGAGGGCAAACTCTGGGAATTGTCGGAGAGTCGGGTTCGGGAAAATCGGTAACATCCCTCGCTGTTATGGGTTTGCTGTCAAGTTCGTTAACGAAAATCCAGGGCGAAATTTGGTTTTCTCCGGCAGCAGACGGCGCTAGCCAGCAGCCTGTGAATCTGCTGGAAATGCCCGATCGGGAAAAACAAACCTACCGGGGCAGCCAGATTGCGACGATTTTTCAAGAGCCGATGAGTTCGCTAAATCCCGTTTTTACGATCGGATTTCAACTCACAGAAGCCATTTGTCTCCACCAAAAGATATCCCAGACAGCAGCGCGGCGCAAGGCTGCTTCGCTATTGCAAGAGGTGAAGCTGCTACCGGCGGATGAGGAACTGCGGCAGCGCTGTTTGGCTTTGCGGCAAGAAGCAGGTGCCCAGGACGATCGCGATTTCATGCAGCTCGTCAACGGTCAAAAACAAGCTATGCTCGATCGCTATCCCCACGAACTCTCCGGCGGCCAAATCCAGCGCGTGATGATTGCGATGGCCATTTCTTGCAATCCCACTTTATTAATTGCTGACGAACCGACAACGGCCTTAGACGTAACCGTGCAAGCCACAATCTTAGCTTTGCTGCGCGAGTTGCGGGACTCTAGAGGCATGGCAATGATTTTTATTACCCACGATTTAGGCGTCATTGCTGAAATTGCCGATACGGTGGCGGTGATGTACCGAGGTAAAATTGTTGAATGCGGTGCGATCGAGCAAATTTTCAGCAATCCCCAACATCCTTACACAAAAGGTCTCTTAGCTTGCCGCCCAACTCTCGAACGCCAAATGCGCCGCTTACCGACAGTTTCCGATTTTATGGAAGTCACCACAAATGCTAGCGGCGAATTGGTAATTGTCGAGAAAAATGTCGATTTAGACGGCGACAGCAGCGGCGGACTTTCCACCTTCCCCACCGGAAAACCCCCTCGTCTGCCACATATTGGCGAGCCTTTGCTAGCTGTTAATAACTTGCGAGTCGGTTTTCCGGTGCAAGGAATGTTTGGCGAAACTAAACGCTTGTTTATGGCAGTCAACGATATTTCTTTTGAGGTTTATCCGGGCGAGACTTTGGGTTTAGTCGGCGAATCTGGCTGCGGTAAATCAACTTTAGCGAGAGCATTGCTGCAATTAATTCCGATATCCAGCGGTAAAGTGTTTTTTGAAGGCCAAGAAATTACCCCTCCTGCCAAAAGTAGTTCCCGAGGGCAGTGGATGGCTAATTATCGGCTCAAAAAAGAGTACGATCGCCAATTGCGAAGGCTGAGGCGCGATTTGCAAATTATCTTTCAAGACCCTTATAGTTCTCTCGATCCGCGCTTGAGTGTTGGGGAGGCTGTGATGGAACCGATGGTGATTCACAGCTTTGGCAAAAACCAGAAAGAACAGCGCGATCGCGCGGCTTATTTGTTGGATAGAGTGGGTTTAAATCCCGATTTTATGCGGCGCTACCCCCACGAATTTTCCGGGGGACAGCGGCAGCGAATTTGTATTGCCAGAGCTTTGGCTTTGAATCCTAAGTTTATTATTTGCGATGAATCGGTTTCTGCATTGGATGTATCGGTGCAGGCGCAAGTTTTAAATTTGCTCAAGGAGTTGCAAACAGAGTTTGGACTGACTTATATTTTTATTTCTCACGATTTGAGCGTGGTCAAGTTTATGAGCGATCGCGCGATCGTCATGAACAAAGGTAAAATCGAGGAAATTGGCACAGCCGAGCGTATTTACCGCCAACCGCAGCAAGCTTACACGCGGCAACTGATAGCTGCTATTCCTGCGGGGAATTTAGATCGAATTCGGCAACAGCAGTTAGGTCGCCAATCTGCTTTGTCTGCTGCGAATGCGCCCCTCTCGCCTGGGGATGAATCGCAACAAATTTGATATTATTTAGCTAGCTAAATTAACCCCGAGCCTTTGGCAGCATCGGACTAAATTCCTCATCCAACCAATTTGATTGTGGTGGTTTGATGGGATACAATTCTAACCAAATCCCAGAATTCAGGCTACATATAAATTGTGCCAAGGATCTGTATGGCAACGGAATTGCCCTCTCCAGCGCGGGGTTGTGGGAATTTTAATAATTAATATCAGATTGATGATTGTAGCAAGAGTTTTGTGAAATTGTATTAAATAGTTGAATTTTTCCTAATCACAATTCAACACTTCCGATCGATTCGGGCCCTTCGACTTGCTTCGGCTCCCCTCGGCTCCGCTACTTCGGCTACGCGGTTATCGAGCTCTCGTCGAGATACACCACAAGTCGGAGCAAGACGCCGTTGTCGAGATCTTGTGGAGATACAGCACAAGTCGCGAGCAGCCAAGATTCCAAATTCCCAATTACCCAGGAACAGAGGAATTTAACTAACAACTGCTACCAACATTTTTTATTGTATTTTCATAAATCAACAGTCGATCTTCATTTTAACTTCAGAATTAATAAGTAGTATCAAATTTGGTTGAATTTGACGGAGAGTCCGGGTTTTTTAACCAGCAGTCAGGGAGTTCGCCGCAGTATTTTAGTACATCAAATCCGGTCATAACTTACGCAAAAAGTGGTTTGACACGATACTCTTACGCGGTAATCTGCTTCAGGCTCACTCTAGATAATTAAATTTTGCGTCCTGGACTAGCTAGATTAGGCCAAATGTCCAATGACTAACAGCAATATCTGGTTCATTATTAAAGAGAAACCCTTTATGCCCTTCCAAAAAATGATAAAAACCGCACCGCAGCTAAAAAAATATTACTCGCTAATTCCGTAAATACACTTAATTTTATGGTTGTGTTGCAGGGATTAAGGAAAAATTTCAAATACTTGATTTCCCAATAGTTAGGAAAACTTACAGTATTTTAACATCTTTAGAGTTGTTTTTAAGTCTTAACTCATCAAAAATTAAACTTATTCAAAAAAATGAAAGATCTAGTTCATATAGAAGAATCACAAAACACTAAATTGTTTAAATTCCTGCAACTATTATTGATAAAATTAACGGCAGCAGTCACCAGCAGACAGAAGGCAGAATGCAGTATGCAGTATGAAAAAACAATCAGCCTCGCGACGATCGCCCCAGGCAGTGTATTCTCAGTTGCGAGCGTGGTGCTGCTTGTATTAAACGGGTTGCTGGTAACAGGCGGAGGCGATGGTTTGTACAATAGCCAACTCGCCCTGGGATGTTTGGCCATAGCCAATATTGTGATGTTGGCGGTGTCGGCGCGATCGCACGCCTCTGCTGTCGCAGCCTGCAACTCGGATCGCCAATCCAGCAAGTTCAACCAGGGCGATCGATTTTTTCGCCTGTCGCCAGAGATGCTCTGCGTCGTTGGTTTTGACGGTTATATCAAGCACATCAACCCAGCAGCCGAAAAAATCCTCGGCTATTCTTCAGCCGAAATTGTGGGCAAACTCTTCATTGAATTCGTGCATCCAGACGATCGCGAAACTACTCTCAAAGAAGCTGAAAGGATTGCTGCGGGGAATAATATCGTTGGGTTTGAAAACCGCTGGCTGTGTAGCGAGGGGTATTACAAGTGGATAGCCTGGACTGCTAGCACTTTCAGTGAAGAAGAATTGATGTACGGTATCGGCCGCGAAATTACCGATCGCAAACTCGCCCAAGAGTCGCTCCAGCAGAGCAATTCTATCTTGCGTTCCGTGATTGAAAGCACGCCGGATGTCATTTTTGTCAAGGATATTCAAGGCTGCTACGCGATCGTAAATTCTGCCGCAGCTCAATTTTTTGAAAAACCTATCGAGGCAATTATAGGCAAAGACGATACAGAATTATTGCCTGCTGAAACAGCTCAAAAAATTATAGAGTTAGACAACAGGATCGTGACAACGGGACAATATTTAAATTATGAAGAAACTATCCCAAAGGAAGGAGAAAAAAGGACGCTACTAACCACAAAATGCCCTTGGAAAGACGCAGAAGGAAATATTATCGGTTTGATTGGCGTATCTCGCGACATCACCGATCGCAAAGCAATAGAAGCAGCACTACAAGAGAGCAACATCCTCTTTGAAAATGTCATAGAAAGTACAGGCGATCGCATTTTTGTCAAAGATATTCAGGGCCGCTACCTATTGGTAAATTCTCAGACTGCTGGCATTATCGGCAAGCCAAAATCAGAAATTATTGGCAAAATTGATGCAGAATTATTTCCGCTGGAGATTGCAAATGTCCTGGCGGAAAATGACCGCCGGATCTGGCAATCTGGGATTGAGGAAACCATCGAAGAAGTAGTAAAAGATAGTGAGGGCAAAATCTTGACATTTCTTGCTACAAAAAGCCCTTTGCGCGATCGCTCTGGAAACATCACGGGCGTGGTGGGAGTTGCTCGCGATATTAGCGATCGCAAACAGACAGAAGCCGCCCTGCGGCGAAGCGAAGAGCGGTTGCAGCTAGCTCTTTGGGGCTCCGACAGCGGAATGTGGGATTGGAATATAGTTACTGATGAAATGTATTGCAACCACGAGTACAGTGCTTTGTTGGGCTACGAACCAGAGGAACTACAAGCAAATGCAATCGGTTTGTCACAGCTAGTTTATCCCGACGATTTACTGGTATTGAACCAGAAATTAAATGCCTATTTGGAAAATTCAGAAAATGGCTATGCTGTTGAGCATAGAATGTTAGCTAAATCCGGCGAATTTAAATGGATTTTGGCGCGGGGGAAAGTCGTAGAAAGAGATGAAAATAATGCTCCGGTGAGAATGATTGGCACTATTTCTGATATTGGCGATCGCAAACAAGCCGAAAAAGCTCTCCAAGAAAGCGAGCAAAAATATCGGTGTTTAACTGAAGCCACCTCCCAAATTATTTGGGATACTACCGCCGCAGGCGAAGTTGTCGCCGAACAAACAGGATGGAGTGCATTTACGGGAGCGACTTACGACGAAATTAAAGGATGGGGGTGGCTCAATAACATCCATCCCGACGACAGAGAATATACTGCCAGGATGTGGTCTGAGGCACTTGCCGATCGCACCTTATTCGCAATAGAACACCGCTTGCTGCGGCACGACGGCGAGTACAGGTATATGAGCGTGCGCGGTATACCCGTATTGAATGCAGATGGCAGCGTTCGCGAGTGGGTAGGAGTACACGCTGACATAACCCCAGCCCGGCGCGCCGAGGCAGAAATGTGGCAGCAAAAAGAATTTCTGAGCAGCATCTACGACAGTGTGAACTACAGTATTTTCGTACTAGATGTCGGTGCAGACGGAGAATTTCGCTACGCCGGCTGGAATCGAGCAGCAGAGTTACTCGGTAACATCAGCAAGGAGGAAGGATGCGGCAAAACTCCAGAAGAACTTTTCCCAGCATCTACGGCAGCGTTTTTCCGGCAGAAATTAAGAGAATGCCTGCTAAAAAATAGCTCTCTTTCTTACGAAGAATCTGTTAGTCTTGAGACTCAAGAAGTCTGCTTTATCACAACTCTGACTCCGCTGCGAGATGAATTTGGGAAAATTTGTCGCATTGTGGGAAGTGCTACCGATATTACAGAACGCAAACAAGCCGAAGCACAATTGCGCGAACAAGAAGAATTTTTAAACAGCATCTATAACGGATCGAATCAAGTTATTTTCGTGGTAGATGTCGCCGCCGGAGAGTTCCGCTATGCAGGCTGGAATGCAGCTACAGAAGCATCCACAGGTATGTTGAGCGCTGATGTCAAAGGCAAAACTCCCGAAGAAGTGTTTCCCCCAGCAGTAGCAGCAGATTTTCGGAAAAGATACCTCGATTGTTTAGCCGCAGACAGCTCGATTTCTTACGAAAATAGCGCCGAATTGGCAGGTGTAGAAAATTGGTTTATCGTAACTCTGACGCCCCTGCACGATGCCTCTGGCAGCATCTACCGAATTATTGGTAATTCCACCGACATTACGGATCGAAAACTTGCAGAAGCAGCGCTGCAAGCTAGTCAGCATTTTGTTGAGCGCATTGCCGGTACCAGTCCGAATATTCTCTATGTTTACGACGAAATAGAGCAGCGAAATGTGTACGCCAACCGCGAAATCACCGACCTCCTCGGCTATACAGTTGCAGAAGTTCAAGAAATGGGCAGCAATCTGTTGCCGACAATTATCCACCCTGAAGATTTAGCTAAATTTCCCAGATATATCCAGCAAATAGAAAATGCTCCCGACGGCGAGGTGGTTGAGTACGAATATCGGGTGCTCGACAGACAAAATAGTTGGCGCTGGTTAGTCAGTCGCGATATTGTATTTAGCAGAACAGAGTCGGGCAAAATCCAGCAGCGTCTCGGTGTTGCTGCCGACGTTACAGATCGCAAATTCGCAGAACAAGCTTTAGCAGAACAATTGAAACTTTCTTCATTCACAGCAGATGTGGGAATAGCTCTGACTGAAAACCGCACTTTACCTGAAACTTTGCAAAACTGCACCGATGCAGTTGTGCGCCATTTGGATGCTGCGTTTGCTCGGATTTGGACGCTGAATGAAGAGGGAAATGTCTTGGATATGCAAGCAAGCGCGGGGCTCTATACTCACATTGACGGCGCTCACAGCCGCATTGCTTTCGGTGAATTCAAGATTGGCTTAATCGCCCGGGATCGACAACCTCACCTCACTAATTCTGTGCAAGAAGATGCCCGAGTCAGCGACAAAGAATGGGCGAAACGAGAAGGAATGGTGGCTTTTGCTGGATATCCGTTGATTGTTGACAATCAGTTGGTGGGAGTAATCGCCATGTTTTCTCGCCAGGAGTTAACGGAATCTACGCTGATTTCTTTTGCCTCAGTTGCCGATTCGATCGCCCTGGGAATCAAGCGCAAACAAATAGAAATTGCTCTCGCGGCTCAAAAGCAAACTTTGAGGGGAATTATTGACAATGCTCCCATCTGGGTGTGGATGGCAAATGCTAGCGGGCGGATGTTATTAGCCAACAAAACTTTCTGCGAAGATGTAGCTATTCCCGAAGAGCTGTTCTTAGCAGCCTCTCACTATTCCGAAGTTTTTGGATTAGAAGCATCTGCTAACTGCATGGTATCAGATGCACAAGCCTGGAGCCAAGATACTCCCTGTTATTCTGAAGAATTGCTCCAGTTGGTTGACGGTGAATACCACCAGTTGGAGATAATTAAAACTCAGGTCAAAGATGATTGCGGTAATGCGATCGGCTTGATCGGTTTGGGTTTGGACGTAACGAAACAAAAAGAAGCTCAAAGACAGTTGCAAGAGTCGGAAGCGAGATTCCGCAAATTAGCAGAGCAGGAAGCGCTGCTCAACCAACTAGCTAGCAACATCCGCGAATCTCTGGATTTAGACACTATTTTGGCCACCACTGTGCAGCAAATACGTGAATTGCTGCTGCTCGAACGGTGCATATTTATCTGGTATACAACCAACGAAACATCAGCATTTTGGAATGTAGAATACGAGGCAAAAAATGATGAACTACCTTCCTTGCTGGGTGTATTTCCGGCTAACATAACTGGTTCTCAAGCCGAGCGAATTGCAAATATTGAAATAATTCGGGTGGATGATTTTAAAAATGTTACCGATCCAGTAGAGCGGAATTTTTTCATGTCTATAGGATTACAGTCTCTGCTGGAGATTCCCATTCAGACATCTTCAGGTAAAATAGGGGTAATTTGCTGTAGCGCTTCTAGCAGCATCCGGTGTTGGAGCGATGAGGAAGTAGAACTGTTAGTGGCTGTGGGCAATCAATTGGCGATCGCCATTAATCAAGCCGAACTTTACGAAACATCTCGCCTCGTCGCCGCCGAAGCCAAAGCAGCAGCCATGAAGCAAAAATTGCTCAACCAGTTAGGCAGTCAAATCCGCGCTTCTCTCGATTTAGATACTATATTGGCAACGACTGTACACCAAATTCGCGACTTGCTGCAACTCGATCGCTGCTTGTTTATTTGGTATGTATCCGATGCCGAGATACCAGCTTGGGATGTCGTCCACGAAGCTAAAAATGATGACTTGGTCTCGCTTGTGGGTTATTATCCTGCTAACCTAACGGGGACTCTGGTACAAAAAATAGCCAAATCGGAAATCTGCCAGATAGATGATGTTTCAATTTGGAGCGATCCCGTAGAAAGAGAGTTCTTTTTGCAGGTGGGTTACAAATCTATGTTGGATTTGCCCGTCAAGAGTGCAGGGGGTTTAATTGGTGTTGTAGACTGCGTGGCTTGTCGCGAGATGCGGAGGTGGACACAAGACGAAGTGGATTTGCTATCGGCAATTTGCGATCAATTGTCGATCGCCATCAGCCAATCCGAACTCTACACGCAAAGCGTCGATTCAGCCCGAATGGCGCGAGAACAAACTGCCCAACTAGAAGCAACTCTGTGCGAACTTAAGCTTGCTCAAACCCAGCTCGTGCAAGCAGAAAAAATGTCGAGTCTAGGTCAGATGGTAGCAGGAATTGCCCACGAAATCAATAACCCAGTCAGCTTTATTTTCGGCAATCTTACCTACACAGAAGAATACACCACAAACCTGATGAAAATGCTGCAAATGTATCGAGATGAATACCCAGAACCACCTCAAGCTATTCAGGACGAAATAGACGTTTTAGAACTAGATTTCTTGCTAGACGACTTGCCGAAAATGCTGTCTTCGATGCAGGTGGGAGCCACTCGCATCCGGGATATTGTGCGGAGTTTGCGAAATTTCTCTCGCCTCGATGAAGCTGAGATGAAAAAAGTTAACATTCATGAAGGCATCGACAGCACGTTAATGATTTTAGAACACCGTCTGAAAGTTCAGCCCGATCGCCCAGCAATTCAAGTCGTTAAAGAATACGGACAATTGCCGCTGGTAGAGTGTTACGCCGGACAATTGAATCAGGTGTTTATGAATATTATAGCCAATGCAATTGACGCTTTACAAGAACCGCTTCCAAATCCGGCAATTATCCGCATTCGTACAGAGGTAGAAGGTAATTTCGCTGCGATTAGAATTGCTGATAACGGTGCAGGTATCACCGATAAAGTCAAGCAGCGGATATTTGACCCGTTCTATACTACAAAACCGATCGGTTCGGGTACGGGAATGGGCTTGGCGATTTCTCATTCTATTATTGTCGAAAAGCATAAAGGCGAAATCAAGTGTTTCTCTGTTGTGGGGAAAGGCACTGAATTTACGATCAAGATTCCGATTCAAAGAACAGAAAATTAAATAGGTTCTATAGGGTTAACTCTTAGGTACGTAGTTGCGCTTCAGCGCTCTTTCGGGTGCATCTGGCGCAAGGCGAATATATCCCTATGGGCTATAGCATGACCTCGGTGAATATGAGATGATAACTAATAACTTATATGCGGTCATGCTTCGCCCTCTTCCAAAACCAGATGCACCCGCTCTTTCATATGTATAAAAGCGCTGAAGCGCAACAACGTACCTTTATACAGTTGCGTAAATTCAGTTAATATGATATGAACAATCTAAAATCTGAAATCTGAAATCTGAAATCTGAAATGACATTACCTCCAGGCAATTTGGGTTTACCGCTAATTGGGGATACCCTCAACTTTTTACAAGATGCTCAATTCGCCAAAAAACGCCACCAACAGTACGGGCCAATTTTCAAAACCAGCATCTTCGGACAGCCTACCGTATTTGTGTCCGGCTCAGAGGCGAATTTGTTTGTTTTAAGCAATGAAAACCAGTATTTTGTTGTGAGTTGGCCTCCCAGCACGAAAGCGCTGTTAGGGCCGCTTTCCTTGTCGCTGCAAACGGGTTCCGACCACCAAAATCGGCGCAAGCTGCTGTACCAAGCGTTTCAACCGCGAGCTTTGGCTGGCTACATCGGCGGGATGGAAGATATCACGGGGCGCTATTTGCAAAGGTGGACACAAATGAGCGAGTTTGCGTGGTATCCCGAACTGAGGAATTATACTTTTGATGTTGCTTGCAAATTGCTAGTGGGGATTGATAATAGTTCGGAGAGTGAACTCGGTAATTATTTTAAAATTTGGTCTGATGGTTTATTTTCTGTTCCTTTAGATCTGCCTTGGACTCAGTTTGGAAAAGCCAAAAAGTGCCGCAAGTTGCTGTTAGCAGAACTGGAAAATATTATTCGCGCTCGACAGCAAGGAACTCCTAGCAAGAATGATGCTTTAGGTTTGCTGATTTGCGCTCGCGATGATGATGGCAATTCTCTGAGTTTGGAGGAGTTGAAAGATCAAGTGCTGCTGCTGTTGTTTACAGGACACTCGTCTCTAAGTTCTGCGATCGCCTCTTTTTGCCTTCTGCTGGCTCAAAACCCCGATGTGATGGCAAAAATTCGCGCCGAACAACAGCAGTTTTCGACCACTGAACCGCTAACTTTGGAACACCTCAAACAAATGACTTATTTAGAGCAGGTGCTGCGAGAAGTGCTGCGGTTGGTTCCGCCGTTGGCAGGCGGTTTTCGTCAGGTAATTAAGCCTTGCGAGTTGGGGGGCTACGAAATTCCTAAGGGTTGGATCGTGCTTTATGAAATAAATCAGACGCATCAAGATACCTCAGTTTATCCCGAACCCGATCGCTTTGACCCGGATCGATTCAGTTTGGAGCGATCGACAAATGCGAAACCTTTCAGTTACGTCCCCTTCGGCGGCGGTTTGCGGGAATGTTTGGGGAAAGAATTCGCGCGGCTGGAAATGAAACTGTTTGCGGCGAGGATGGTTCGAGAGTGCGAATGGGAGCTATTACCGGATCAAGATTTAAATTTAATCCTAGTACCGACTCCGCACCCGCGCGACGGTTTGCGAGTGAAGTTCCGGCGAAAAATTGCAGGTTCGTAGTGAGGACTTTAGTCCTTCTTCAGGTTCGTAGTGAGGACTTTAGTCCTTCTTCAGGTTCGTAGTGAGGACTTTAGTCCTTCTTCAGGTTCGTAGTGAGGACTTTAGTCCTTCTTCAGGTTCGTAGTGAGGACTTTAGTCCGCATCAACCAGAGGACTAAAGTCCTCACTACAAACTTTATGATGATTGTGCGATCGCCTACAATATTACAACTCCATCGGCCCCAAATACTTAGTCAAATAAGGCGAAAACACCTCATAAATCAGCGTCAGCGGCTTCCCGTGATGCCAAAACAAATAGTGTCGCCCCCAAAAAGGCCCCGACTGTTGAAAAGCCGACTCCAAGGCCACCGACTCACCGCAATAAATACCTTGCACATCGCGATACAACTCAGTTCGCAGGCGCGCTAAACTTGCCCAAATTGGCAAAGATTTATTTTCCAAATATTCATCTACGTGACTCGCTTCCCACCAAGAAGTCGCGTAGGCGAGGCGCTTTCCCGAAGCTGTACGCAGCCACACTTGACGGCGCAGGCGGGGCCCTGGAACCGCCACAATTTGTGCAGGCGCACCGTCTGCGCCTTCACCCACCAACGACATATCGATCACATCTACTTCTGTGGGTTCCCCTGTCAGCAGTTGCAGGTGACGGGTGGGGGAACCGTCGCCCAAAAGCAGTATTTGCCATGCCGGTGCTAGCTTGCTGTGGGGTAAACCCTTCTGTACTGCGTCTTGGGCTCCTTCCCACAGGGGGTTGAGAGCGTGCCAGGTTTGGCTGTTTTTGGGTGTAAATGTTGCAGTCAAGGGTCTTTACAAAACTTAATTTTTTGTTTATTATAGCGCTTCTGCAATTATGGAATCTAAAATCTAAAATTTACAATTAAGTGGGGATAGCCCAAAAATCGCCTTTCTCGTCCAGATGACCTATGGCTGCGATCGAGTTTGATAAGCTACTCGCCAGTTGTTTTACCAATTACCAATTCCTAATTACCAATTACCAATTACCAATTACCAATTACTAATCTGTACCTCACTCACTTGAGAATTTATATATATAGCCTTTCTCAAAAAGATGAGGTATCATTGACAGCTTATATAACTCCTGGACTAAGAGGGCTAAAGCCCAACAACATACCCGATCTTTCTGATAACCGCTATATGTTACGAATAAGCGAAATCAAACTCCCCTTAGATCGTGCTGAAGATGCGATCGCCAGCGCCATAGTCAAAAAGCTGCAAATTCCCCCCGAAGAATTGCTCAGCTACACCATCTTTAAGCGCAGCTACGATGCTCGCAAAAAAGCCGAAATAGTGCTTGTCTATATTGTGGATGTCGAGACAACACAGGAAAAGCAACTTCTCCAACGCTTCAAAAAAGACCCTCATGTCATGGTAACGCCAGACACGAGTTATCGCTATGTAGCCGAAGCCCCCAGCAATTTGACGATTCGGCCTATTGTGATCGGTACGGGGCCGTGCGGGATGTTTGCAGGGCTGATGCTGGCACAAATGGGGTTTCGCCCGATCCTTTTGGAACGCGGCAAAGCTGTGCGCGATCGCACCGCTGATACGTTTGGATTTTGGAAGAAAAAAACTGAATTCAACCCAGAATCTAACGCCCAGTTTGGCGAAGGCGGTGCGGGTACTTTTTCCGATGGCAAGCTCTACAGCCAAGTTAAAGATCCTCAGCATTACGGGCGCAAGGTGCTGACAGAACTTGTAAATGCGGGAGCTTCACCGGAAATTTTATATATTAATAAGCCGCATATTGGGACATTGAAACTGGTGGGAATTGTCCAAAAGATGCGGGCAAAAATTGAATCCTTAGGCGGAGAGATTCGGTTTCAAACTCGTGTGGAAGATATTCATATCGAAAATGGCAAAGTGCAGGGACTTACCACGGCGAGTGGAGAATATATTGCTAGTAATTATATAGTTCTGGCGGTAGGACACAGCGCCCGCGATACTTTTGAGATGTTATTCTCGCGCGGTGTTTACATTGAGGCTAAACCTTTTTCGATTGGTTTTCGGGTGGAACATCCCCAAAGTGCGATCGATCGCTGTCGTTTTGGCGATCGGGCGGGCCACAAGCTTTTGGGTGCCGCCGATTACAAACTGGTTCACCATTGTGCAAATGGTCGTTCTGTGTACAGTTTCTGTATGTGTCCCGGTGGTTTAGTAGTGGCGGCGGCGTCGGAACCGGGGCGACTTGTGACGAATGGGATGAGTCAATATTCTCGCAACGAACGCAATGCTAACAGCGGGATTGTGGTGGGTATCACGCCGGAAGATTATCCCGGTCATCCCTTGGCGGGAATTGAGTTTCAACGTCGCCTAGAAGAACGGGCATTTGAGTTAGGAGGTGGCACTTACAACGCTCCTGGGCAGCTTGTGGGAGATTTTTTGGCGAATCGCCCTTCGATCGCCCTAGGCACTGTGCAGCCTTCTTATACGCCCGGTGTTGTGATGACTGATTTGAGCGAAAGTTTGCCGGATTTTGCGATCGCAGCCATCCGCGAAGCACTTCCGGCTTTTGACAAACAAATTAAAGGATTTGCGATGGATGATGCGGTTTTGACTGGAGTGGAAACGCGCACTTCTTCACCAATTCGGATCAAGCGCAAAGACGATTATCAGAGTTTGAATACTGAAGGGCTTTATCCTGCGGGGGAAGGTGCGGGATATGCGGGTGGAATTCTGTCGGCGGGGATTGATGGAATTAAGGTAGCGGAGGCGGTTGCTTTGAGTATATTGCAATCTTCAAATCACAAAGTTTGACCTGATTTCAAGGTATAGCGCTTCTCAGAAAGATTAGGTATGTTGTTGGGCTTCAGCCCTCTTAGTGGAACTAATTATATAAGTTGTAGGGTGCGTCGCCCTGAAAAATTTCTGAATAAAGCCCACAATCTCATAGCGACGCACCTGATTTCTTTCATCGCCCTAGTAATATTAAATCCGGCTTTTCCGGAATGATTTAACCGCAGAGAACACAGAGGACACAGAGAGAGAATACAGAGATGAATCATACTGTTTGTAGGGTGCGTCGCCTGGGATAAATCTCTGAATAAAAGCCCACAATCTACAGGGCGACGCACCTGATTTCTTTCATCGCCCGAGTAATATCAAATCCGGCTTTTCCGGAATGATTGAACCGCAGAGAACACAGAGGACACAGAGAGAGATAATACAGAGATAGATCGTGCTGTCAACTGTCAACTGTCAAACAGCAGCTAAGCGGAAACGAATTTCCGTATCCGTATATTCTGGCGTCCAGCCGTCCGTAGTAGTAAAATAGCGCACAGCTTTAATTCTCCGGGGCGCTGTCAAATAAAACCAGTGTTCTGTATTCGCCGGTACGTTGATAAATTCTTCTGGCTGTACCGTAAGTTCAACTTGGCTGCCATCGGGCCGCACGAAGCCGAAAATGCCCTCGCCTGCTACGATGTAGCGCACTTCATCGTCGGCGTGGATGTGGCAGTTGTTGAATTTTGACAGCAGGGTGTCGAGGTTGGGAATGTCTGGATGCAGTACGATTAAGTCGCGGGATTGATAGCCTGCGGTTTCCTGGAGTTGTTGGAAGTAGCCGTCGAGGGCTTGCAAGACTTGCTCTTTTTCGGTGTCGCTAAGGGCATCTTTGGCTAATAAATTTTGAATTTCTGGATTTTCGCCCACGGGCCAGCGGTTGAGTTGAATGTTTAAGGGAGCGAGCTCGCGGGTAATGTCGCTCAGTTGAGTGTAGGTTGTACCGTTTTCGTGTCGCAGGATAGCCATTTTTGAACGTTCCAATTGTTGAGTGAGGCGATACAGAGGCACTTAGGAAGATTTTTGTCGATCGCGCCTGCTGCTGAAAAACCATTTTAACGCTAATTTGAACCGGCAAGATCCCTGTTCCACAAGAGATAATATTTATAAGTCAGGCGCCCGGTAGCAACCGCAGCGATCGGCATACTGATCTTACTCATGTAACTTTTGCAACAACTATGCCTACTTATACAGGAATTTCTAGCGAAGCTTTTCAGCATCCCCTCGATCGCCAGGCCGAGGCCGCATTACGCAGCGTACCTGGATTTGACTTAATTGCCAGCAAATTTGTAGAGTTTGTCTACGAACGACCGCAGTTCGTTTACCTAATGGGAAATAGCATCCAAGTCGGCCCGCGCCAATATGCCAGCATTTATCATATATTTCGGGAGTGCGTGCAGGATTTAGATATTTTTCCAGAACCGGGTTTGTTTGTGTCTCAGAATCCCGCTGTTAACAGCTATGCACTCGGGAAAAATCAACCCTATATAGTCTTAAATACAGGTCTTTTAGATTTGTTGGATGAGTCAGAAATCAAGACTGTTCTGGCTCACGAGTTGGGACACATCAAATGCGGGCATCCAACTTTAAATCAAATGGCGATGTGGGCGATGAGCATCGCATCAACAATTGGCGAGATGACTTTTGGGCTGGGAAATATTGTCGGCAGCGGTTTGATTTTCGCTTTTTATGAGTGGCGGCGGAAGGCTGAATTATCTGCGGATCGGGCTGCTTTGTTGGTGACAGATGATTTGAACTGTGTGATGAAGACGATGATGAAACTTTCGGGAGTTAGCAGTAAATATGCAGATCAATGCAGTTTGCAAGAATTTATCCGTCAGTCTGACAACTATCAAGATCTCGATCGCGACAATCTCAACCAAGTGTATAAATTTTTACTTTACAACGGCGGCCAAGGCGTGATGCTGAGTCACCCTTTCCCGGTTGAACGTTTGCGCTATTTGCGAGATTGGGCGACTTCCGAGGAATACCGGCAAATTAAGCTGGGGAACTACAAGCGGGCTGTGGCTGAGGGTGCGGTTGATGTCAAGTCTCAGGCATCTAACAGCGAGACGGAGGCTTTGCGCCGTCAGATTGAGGAATTGCAGCGGGAGATCGATCGACAAAAATCTAAGCAAAAATAAGTTGAGGATGTGCCGCAAGTACCTTGCGGCTGTCATTAGCGCCCTCAACCAGTGTTTGCGTAAGTCTTTGAAAATTTACCGGATTTGGGGGAGGGAGGAAAGTAAAAGGAAGACAGGCTGCGGATCTCCCATCCCGCTACCTCGCAATTATATTAGAGTGCGATCGTCCCCAAAAGCCATAGCCTGCACTCGCAACTCGCCTCCAATCTAGAAACTGTCCTCTTTTTTCTGAAATCTGTTTCTCAGAAGGTGTAGTTTAAATCTAGATAAGCTTATAACTCAATCGGGGCAAGAAAAAAATGATTATTGATAAAGCAATGAATACTCACAAACCAACTTCTAATTTTTTCGGGAATATCGGAAAAATTGCGATCGCCCTCAGCGTGCTAGCTGCCGGGATGGCATTTACAAATCCTCCGAGAGACAAATACCTAACCTATGCTTCCGGCGTACTCGAAACCGAGTTTAAAAACACCGTGCGTAATGATTCCCGCGTACCCAAAGCTTTGAGTGGCGTTGCAGAGACTTTTCTGACTTCCCAGCGCGGCTCGATCGAACACTTGCTCGACAATACAACGGAACGTCAGAACTTTGGCGTTGTCAGCATTTACACAACTCAACTAGGTAAAAAAAGCTATCAAACGGTTGGAGCTTTTGGCAATTTCGTTACCCTCCCACCTAGTTCGGCAAATGCTGAAAAGTAATGTCAAATTAAGTTAAATTATAGAAACCGGGCTTGCGATCGAACCCGGTTTTTACTTGTCAGAAATAATTGGTTTTAAGCCAGAACTTTTGTAACGGATAAATTAAAATCAGACTATTAGACCTCTTGAAAAAAAGTCTATAGCGGTTATCAGAAAGATTCGCGGACGTTGTTGGGCTTCAGCCCTCTTTCCGATATCCCAGCAAGAGCGCTAAAGCGCAACTACATACCTGGATTTAATAGACATCTTGCAAAAAAATCTATGTGATAATTAAAGATTTATAGCAATCCTAAATGATTGATGAAGATTGGTAGGGGTAGTGGATGGTGCGTGCCTACCCCATATCTATCGGGGCAACCTGGATCTTTAAGAGCCACTACAAAAATTATGTAAATGATGCGAGGACTACTATATCATCAAAATATTAAATTTTATTAAAGACGACAAGTTATTGTGCCACTTACTATTAAAATAAATAAGATAAATTTTTATGTTTGACAAATAAGCAGATGGCAATGCAATTAAGTAAGGGTGAGAGATTTAACCTCTCTCAAGAAGCGCCGGATTTAAAAAAAATGGCGATCGCCCTCGGTTGGCAGGTAACGGAGGCAGGACAAAGCTACGACATTGATGTCTCTGCATTTATGCTAGATTCGGACGGCAAATTACCTGACGATAATTGTTTTATCTTTTACAATAATCTGCAATCCTCTGACGGTTCCGTACTGCAATCGATTCCTGCAAACAGCCCAGGCAAAGAAAATAAGACTATTTACGGCATTATCTTAGAAAAAGTTAATCCTGAAATTGTGGAAATAACTTTTGTTGTCACTATTCACGAAGCAGATAAAATCAATGCAAGTTTTAGCAATATCAGAAATAGTTTTATCAAAATTATCAATTTGGATACCGGAATCGAACTTGTCCGGTATGAATTAACAGAGAATTTTACGCTAGAAACTGCTTTAGAATTTGGTCGTTTGTATAGAAAGAATGGAGAGTGGAGATTTCAGGCGGTAGGAGCGGGATATCAAGCTGGATTGAAGAGTTTTGTTGACAAGTATTGCAGGTGAAATAGCAGTAAGTTAGAAACCGGGTTGTGTAGAAATCTCGGTTTTTACTTACGTAATTATATCTAAGTAAATCTCAATAAATTCAGATACAGGCAGAATCTATTTTTAATCTTACCTGCTCTTCTGAGCCAAAATATTAAATTTTGTTAAGACAAAAAGTTATTGTGCCATTTAATATTAATATGAGCGTTATAAAGTTTTATGTTAAACAAATAAGCAGATGGCAATGCAATTAACTAAAGGTGAGAGCTTTAATATATCTAAAGCAGCACCGAATTTAAAAAAAATGGCGATCGCCCTCGGTTGGCAGGTGACAGAGGCAGCACAAAGTTACGAGATTGATGTCTCTGCGTTTATGCTAGGTTCTGACGGCAAAACACCTAACGATAAATATTTTATCTTTTACAATAATCTGCAATCCTCTGACGGTTCGGTACTGCAATCAATTCCTGAAAAAAACAATCGAGGTCAAGAGAACAAGACTATTTACGGCGTTATTTTAGATAAAATTAATCCTGAAATTGAGGAAATAATTTTTGCTGTCACTATTCATGAAGCACAAGAAGTCAAGGGAAATTTTAGCAATATCACAAATAGTTTTATCAAAGTTTGTAATTTGGATACAGGAAGCGAACTTGTTCGGTATGAATTAAAAGAGAATTTTTCCAGAAAGACTGCTGTAGAATTGGGTCGTTTGTATAGAAAGAATGGAGAGTGGAGATTTCAGGCGGTAGGACAAGGATATCAGGCAAGATTGCATAGTTTTGTTGACAAGTATTGCAGCGGAAATAGCAATGATATTGCTCCGATTACTAACGAGTTGACAGCGGGAACAGCAGCCGATGATTTGCAGTTGCCGGCTTGGGATTTGGACGTGGAGTCAGAACCGGAACCTTCCGGCGAGACGGGGAGTTCGCTACGATCGCAAATTAACACTCAAATTAATTCGAGAAGCCGTAAGATACCCGCAGCTTTATTAGCAGGTTTAGGGGTTTTTGTGTTGGGGACAGGTGCAGGTGCGATCGCCTTTATGCGATCCGGAAATGAAACGCACAAGCAAGCGAAAATACTGGAAGTTGAAACGCAGAATGCAGCGCAAGCAACCGATGTAAATCTGCTCAGAAGTTTCGATAAACGACTGAAAGAAACGATCGCCAATTTAGAGAAAATTCCTAACTTCCCCGGCTTTGGGTATCAACAGGCTAGAGCAGATTTGCTTAAACTGCGCCCTAGTTTGGTTGCTGTAGAGCGAAATTTACAGGCGGCAGAAAGTCTAGAAAAAGCTCAAAAATTGGCGATGGAAGCTGCTGTACTCGTGCAAAAACCGCCTCATCCGATGGAAGTTTGGCATCAGTCGCAAAATAAATGGCAACAGGCGATCGCGCTTTTAGAACCGATCGAGTCACGGACACCTGTTTACAATTTAGCTCAAAATAAGTTATCTAATTACCGGGCAAATCGCGCTGTTATCAGTCAAAGACTGGCGATCGCTCAAAAAGCTGCAAATTTCAGCAACCAAGGTTCTCTGAAAATTCAAAAGGGAGATGTTCCCGGGGCGATCGCAAATTTCAATCAGGCTTTAGGACTGAATCCCAACATCCCTCAAGCTTATCTCGGATTGGGAATTGCCAGTTCCAAGCTGGGAAACAAGCAGCAGGCAATTTACCATTACGATCGAGCGCTGCAATTCAATCCTAACTTGGCAGAAGCTTATTTCGGTCGCGGTCAAGCATACTATGAATTGGGAGACAAGCAAAAGGCGATCGGGAATTACGAACAAGCTATTCGCGTTAATTCTGATTATGGTTTGGCTTATTTGGAACGAGGTGCTATTCGCTGTATGCTGGGAACTAGATCGCAAGCAGTAGCAGACTTTAACAAAGCAGGAGAACTTTTCTCAAAGCAGGGAGACGGAAATAATCACCAATTAGCAAAAAGCTTTATTAATAAGTGTCAAGAACCGACTGCACAGGCTGTAATCTGCGATTATCGAAGGAATATAGACTCCTTGGGGCGACCCTGCGGTCGGTCTGTTAATGTTCCGATTATAATTAAAAGAAAATCCGCTATCGCTGGATCGAACTCTGACTCTACTGATGTTAAAAGCAGTAGCAGCGCTGAAAAAATCTCACCTGACAATTCTGATAGCAGCAGCACAAGAACTCGCAGCAGGAGAAGAAGTAAAAGGTAAACTTCAGTCGCGTTAGTTCATAGATACCAAAATGTGCTGGTAAGCTTCGATGGTTTGTCGGGCGATCGCCTCCCAGTTATAATACTTTTTAGCATAAGCTTGCCCGTTCAAGCCCCTGCGCTGCCTTTCCTCTGATGCCAGGAGGGCTGATGCGATCGCGCGGGCGAGATCCCCTACCTCCAGAGGTACCACCCACCCAGCCTCCGCTTGCTGGATGTCTTCGCAGATATAAACGCGATCGGAAATAACAACAGGTACACCCGCAGCCATCGCTTCTGCTACAGCAATCCCAAAGTTTTCATAATAAGAAGGCAACACAAATAAGTTGGCTTTTCTCAAAATTTCAGCTTTTGAATCACCGCTAACAAAACCCGTTATTGTCGTAAATTTTCCTAAACTTGATTTTTTTATTTGGACTTTAATTTGGTTTTCGTAATCGGCATCTTGGGGATTAGAACCTGCTAAAATAAAGTTAAATTTTATACCATCTGCTAAAATACCTTCCAGTGCCGGAATTAGCAAGTCTAATCCTTTTTTGCGATCGATTCGCGACATGAATAAGATTATTGGGATTTGAGGAGTGGTCAATATATCACCAGGATAAGAATTAGCTACAGAAAAGTTTGTAGTAAGGACTTCAGTCCTTCCTCCCCCAGCCTCTGTTAAAAATGGGGAGACAGGAAAAGCGCGATCGAAATCAGCCGTCACCCCCAATGGAATCACCAAATCTCGTGGCACAGACATCTTACTTGTGCTATGCAAACCAAACCTTTTTGAAACTTTAGCTTCTTGCTTGCTAGTAAAATGAATTGCTGCCGCACCTGCTAAATTAGGTCGTTCTAAAAGTGTAGCATAAACCTGTTTTAAAAGCTTTTTCTTCTGCAAATCTGCGGGGTCAAGCATACCGCAGGGCCGGATAATATACGGTAACTTGTGATATCTGGCAATTGTCGCGGCGAAAGTAGTTACTGGCGAGAACAAAGCATGAATGTGAGCGAGGTCAAATTGCCGCGCATTCTCATTCAACCACTGCAACAAACTCAGAGAAAACTTATATCTGCGAAACGGAGAACAGCGGAAATAAATAATCTCATAGCCGTTTTGTGCGATCGGTATATTTAACGGCACATCTAAAGGATCTTGACCGATATCTCCGTTAGAATCTGTAGTGATAATTGTGACATCAATGCCTTGGGAAGCGAGGGCGGCAGAAAGCCCCAATACCATTTGACTCGGGCCGCCGTAGACGAGAGAAATTGAGGGGATAATTTGAAGGATTCGCATGATTAGTGCTTGGTCTTAGTTGCGGTAGCTGGTTGTGTTATTATATAAAAAATTGCAAGATTTGCACTTTATACTAATTTAGGCGATCGGAGGCAAGTTATGCTGATTGGATTCAGCGTCGGCAACTACAAATCTTTTAAAGAAACTGTCACCCTCAGCATGGTAGCTTCGTCAATTACGGAGGACGATCGAGAGCTTGACGAAAATAATGTATTTGAAATCAATCATAGATTGAAATTGCTAAAAAGTGCTGCTATTTATGGAGCAAATGCCAGCGGCAAAAGCAATCTTATTGCTGCTGTTAACTTTATGAAGTGGTTTGTCCTTAACTCATCCAAAGAAACGCAAGTTTCAGAGGCGATCGATATTGAAGCATTCAGGCTAAGCACAGAGACAGAAAAAGAGCCATCCTTCTTTGAAATAGTTTTCTTGCTAGAAGGCAAAAATTTTAGATATGGTTTTGAGATTAATTCTGAACAGGTTGTTGCTGAGTGGTTGTTTCAAAGTGATGAAGATTCAGAAACAATGCTTTTTGAACGGAATTTTGACAGCTTTATATTAGATGATTTCCCGGAAGGGCAAGGTATTAGCAATAAAACCAGAAATAATGCTTTATTTCTTTCTGTTGTCGCACAATTTAATGGTAAACTTTCTGGCAAAATTCTGCTGTGGTTCAGTAAAACTTTGCAATTGATATCAGGCTTGCAAGATAGGCAATACCGCAAGGAAACTTTAGAGTCTTTTGAGAACGATCGCCACAGGCATGATATTATTGAATTTATCAAAAAATTAGACTTGGGTATTGCTGATATCCAAATCATAAATAAACCTGTATTTATTATTTCCCAGAACACCGCATCATATGGTGGTTCATACGGTAGTTTATATCCTACTTCTGAAAGTAAACCAGCCGTAAAAACAGTTCATCGGAAATATGATGCTGACGGTAAGCAGACTGCTATAGAAATATTCGATATTGAAAAGCATGAGTCTGAGGGAACAAACAAATTGTTTGCATTAGCAGGGCTGCTTCTCGATACTTTGAGGAGAGGAAAAATTTTATTCATAGATGAACTTGATGCCCGACTTCATCCGTTGATTACTCGTGAATTAATCTGCTTGTTCAATTCTAACGAGACTAATCCCCACAACGCACAGCTTATATTCACGACACACGACACAAATCTGCTCAGCAGCAAGGCTTTTCGCCGAGATCAAATATGGTTTACCGAGAAAGACAATAAGGGCGCTACTGATTTGTACTCTTTAGTAGAGTATAAAGTAGGAAAAGATGCCTCATTTGAGCGCGATTACATCATCGGTAAGTATGGCGCTATCCCTTTTGTTGGTAATTTCAAAGAACTTCTAGGTGAACTTTATGCCTAAAAAAAGTTCGTCCAGAAGAACTATTGATTACTCTAAAAGAAAAGTTAAAAATAGAAGATGGTTTTTAATCGTGTGCGAAGGTGAAAAAACAGAACCCAACTATTTTAGAAGTTTCGCGGTAGACACAAAGGTAATCAAGCTTGATATCAAGGGAGAAGGGAAAAATACGAAGAGTTTAGTAGAAAAAGCTATTGAGTTAAAAAATGACTCAGAATACGACGAAAGCGATCGATTTTGGTGTGTCTTCGATCGCGATATTAACGGTAAAAATTCTAACGACGCGCAAAATTTTAATGCAGCTATGACTCTTGCCAAAAATAACGGCGTTAAAGTAGCGTACTCCAATGATGCTTTTGAACTTTGGTATTTACTACACTTCCATTTTTATAATACTGGAATTTCTCGCAAGGATTATCAAAATATGTTGACGAAGTTGCTCGAACACGAGTATCAGAAAAACAGTGAAACGATTTATGAGGAACTGAAAAATAAACAACAGGATGCAATTAAACACGCAAAACGGCTTTTAATGGAATACGATCGCCCTAATCCTGAAAGTGATAATCCTTCAACAACTGTGCATCTGCTAGTGGAAGAACTTAATAGTTTTATTCCTAAGAGTTGATGAATTTTGACAGGATATATAGCCTTTGTCAAAAAGATGAGGTATGACTGGCAGGTTGTATAACCGCTGAAACCAAGAGGGCTGAAGCCCAACAACGTCCGCGAATCTTTGTGAGAACCGCTATAGCCTTTGTCAAAAAGATGAGGTATGACTGACAGCTCATATAACCAGTTTAATTAAGAGGGCTGAAGCCCAACAACGTACCTCATATTTCTGAGAACCGCTATACCTTAAATCTACTTGGTATTAGCACAATTTGACTTCTTCTCATGAGTCTGTGTGTCCCATAGATGCGCGAGATAAAATTTATCCGATCGGACTAACTCAAGAGTGTTGTGATACGATCGAGAAAGATTAATCATGGAGAATACCAAAAATGACTGTTCATTTTTAAGTAGCTTTAGGAGTTGAATCAAAAATGGCTAAACAATCTCTCTCATTGATTGTGATACGATCGAGAAAGATTAATCATGGAGAATACCAAAAATGACTGTTCATTTTTAAGTAGCTTTAGGAGTTGAATCAAAAATGGCTAAACAATCTCTCTCATTGATGCCGATCGCAATTTCGATGTTAGCCGCCATTGGTTATCCGACAACCAATGCAGCCGCTACCGCCGAAGTATCGCCATTACAGGCAACAGCATCAGCCACAACCGTCGCACAGAATCCCACTCCCAGCGACACGAATGAAAAGCTTCCTGACGTGCCGGCAAAGCTACAAGTCCCTGCTGGTAATACTTTGGTCTCCCAAGTGTCAGCCAAAGGCGTGCAAATTTACGTGTGTCAACCCAAAACTGGCGATCGCACTCAATTTGAATGGACATTAAAAGCACCGGAAGCTGATTTATTTAATGCAAGTGGTGCATTAGTTGGCAAACATTACGGTGGCCCAACTTGGGAGTATACTAAAGACAAGAGTAAAGTCGTTGGCGAAGTAAAAGAACGTGTAGATTCGCCCGATCGCACTACCATTCCTTGGGTGCTACTAAGTGCCAAAAGCAATGAAGGTAACGGCTTCTTTAGCAAAGTTACCTACATCCAGCGCGTGAATACTAAAGGTGGCAAAGCCCCAGCTACCGGATGCGATTCTTCAAAACAAAATAGCACTACCCGCGTGGATTACACAGCAGATTACTACTTCTTTGCTGCCAAGTAATACCCTTGTTATAGCCTTTCTCAAAAAGATGAGGTATAACAGACAGTTTGCAAAACCAGTAAACTCAGAGGGCTAAAGCCCAACAACGTACCTCATCTTTCTGATAACCGCTATATACCATTTATCTAACATTGTGCAACACTCTTCGACCCCCCCCCTAGCCCCCCCATGAATCAGGGGGGGGACAAGAATACTGTTATTTGTTGAAAATTGGTATTAAATCGTTTCCGGTTGCATCGGTATTGTTTAAAGCGTTATACCAATTTAATGTGAAGTTGCACATATCCGGATCCCCCTAAATCCCCCTTAAGAAGGGGGACTTTGAGTAACTCTTGTCCCCCCCTTATTAAGGGGGGTTAGGGGGGATCAGATTCTATGCAGCTTCACACAAAAATGGTATTAAAAATCAAGTGTCAACTGTCAAGTGTCAACATCATTTCGGTGCAACCGGAATTGATACAAATAAGCCAAGTGCGTCGCTATGAGATTGTTGATATGTAGTTAGGAATTTTTCTTCATGGCGACACACCCTACAACTTCTACCTTCTGCTACAAAAGTTGTTTGTAAAAATCTAATAACTGCTCGGCTAAGGCTTGATTTGTATAACTTGTCATAACTTTATAATAACCCCGATCGCCCAAATCAACAGCCAAATCCCGCGATTCCATCAATTGCTGCAAACAATCTCGCAAAATCCCTGCATTTCCCTCGGGGAAGACTAACCCGGCATCGCCGATAACGTGGGGAATTTCGCCGCAATCGGAACCGATAACCGGGATTTTACAAGCCATCGCTTCAATTAAAACATGACCAAATTGTTCTTTCCAGCCCACGGTAGTCAAAGTTTTGAATTTATAGCTGGTTTGCGAGGGCAATACCAAACAGTTCATTAAGTTCATGTAAGGTGGAATTTCTTCATGGGAAACGCTTTCTACCCAGATTATTCGATCGCTGATGCCCCATTCTATACATTTTTGTTCCAGGTGCGATCGCAATTTTCCTTGTCCTACTAACAACCACTTCCAAGAAAGTTGTTTCAATCCTGCTAATGCTTCAGCTAAAGTTAGCAGTCCTTTTTCTTCGACAAATCGCCCTACAAATCCTACCACAAAATCTGTTGGTTTAATGCCGAATTTTCGGGACAGCTCAATATCTTTAGCAGCAGGCACAAACAATTTTTCGTCTACTCCTAGTTGGGGCATTACTGCCATCGCACCTGTGTAGCCCCGCTGGTACAAAATTTTAGAGCCATCTAAATTGCCGGCAATAATTCCGTCGGTATTCTGAAGATTGCAATTTTCTAATACAGAAATAGGCCATTTCAATTCATAGGATAGGTTCCACCAGGTAAATAATATATTTTTTGCTTGGAGTCTGAGTAATTTGTTGAGTATAATTAATTGGCTGTAGGCTAGGGATTTTGAACCTTGTTCGACTTGGATAATCTGCGGCTTGAATTCCTGTAAAAGTCTAATTATATCTGTACCAAATGTTAGCAATCCTTGATTGTTTTGACTGAAGTTGGAGATGGGAACTATTTTAAATGAGTCTTCTTGATAAAATTTGGTTTCGATGATTTTATTTTGTACGCCTCCGGGTTTCCAGCGTCGCGGCACTACAATTGTTACTTCTATATCGGGTTCTAGGTTGGCTAATATTTTGAATTTTTCCCGATTTATGTCAACTATATAGGTGTGGCTGGCAACGAGGATTCTCATTTATTGGGCATTGGGAATGGGGCATTGGGAATGGGGCATTGGGAATGGGGCATTGGGAATTAATTCATAAATTATTTAGGGTTGATTTTGTCTTGATTTGTGTAAATTTGTCCGTCATTCCAGAGCGATTTGATGAGTGTATGGAGGGCGCTAATCAAGCCGAGGATATAAAAATTAAGTCGAATAATGATTTTAATGGGCGATCGGCTTTTATGACAAGGCGGCTTCCCCAAAACGTGGCAGTCAAAAAGTTTGGCAAAAAATCGCAGGCATTGAAAGACGGTTAAATTTTTCAATCCCATGAGGAAGTGGTTGTGATAAAATGTGATTTGATATTCGATCGATCGCGTGCTGACATCGTGACATCCGCCGCTTTCTTCCCCCAAGTGAACTAAACAAGCACTGGGATCGTACCAAATTTTCATGCCAGTCGATCGCAATCTCAAACAAAAATCCGACTCCTCCCGCACCGCACTCCCTACAAACCGCTCGTCAAACGTCAAACCCCACTCGGTAAAAACCTGCCGCCGAAACGACATATTGCAGCCTCTAGCCGAGAGTACCTGCTGCGGTTGTACCGTATGCACCAAATCGATAAAATACCAAGCAATGCCCGGATCCATGGCTTCTGGGGGCAAAAAGTCGATCGTCAAATCGCCTCCAGAATTACCGAGTTTCATTCTGTCAAAAACCCTGCCCGCCACACATCCCACATCCGGTTTTGCTAAATAATTGCCAGCATGAGCCGCCAAAAAACCATCCGGCAATTGTACATCATCATCAATAAATAAAATAATCTCTCCCACAGCGCGCCGCACTGCATAATTTCGAGCTCCCGGTAAACTCGCCCAATCTACCGGAAACCACCGAATTTTCCCCGCAGTTGCCAATTCCTCTAAATAAACTCCAGTTTCCGATTCGTGAGTGCGAGTTTGATCGATTACCAGCACTTCAAAATCTGGGTAATTTTGCCGAATCACGTCAGCCAATGTCTCTCGCAGGGGTTGCTCGCGGTTGTAGGTAGGTATCACAACAGAAATCATCATTCGCAGTTACCACTTTCATTATTTCTCTAAACGCCAAAGCCACACATCGCCCGGTTTGTAAATTGGTGTGATTTTATATTTTTGCACTTTTTCTAGTTCAAATCGTAATAGCTCGGTGCTTCTGTAGAGAAATACATCGCTAAAACCGTCGGGAATTTTAACTTGCTCGGGTTTCACTGCTAGCAAAAGCTCTACTTGTGGCTTCAGCAAATAGCTGACAGACAGTATTTTTCCGGTGATGTTGTTGCCTCCGTGACATATCACTAAAGGTTTTTGGGCTTGATTGACAATCGCTGCTATTGCTGGATTGTGTTTAGTGCTGGAAGGATACTTGTTCCACCAAAGTTGTGACTGCGAGCTAACTGCACAAGAAACTATTTCACTCGATATTATGGCTATTAAACCGAGCTGCCAGAGTTTTTGTCGTGGATTGTTGGCGGTGGCAATTTTAGCGGTAAAGAGGTAAGCAACAGCTAGCTGGATTCCTAAAATATAGGGAACTAGATAGCGATCGGCAACGCCTCCCACTGCTATTAATACTATCGCTGTAATTCCGATTGCTGTCAAGACAAACAGCGAAACTCGTTTGGGAGTTGAGTAGCAAAGCAAATAGATTGAATGTGCGATCGCTAATATTAATAGAACTGCTACAATCAGTCTGATTGAATCAGTAGTAGTATTGCCAGAACCTAATTTGATGATTCCACCTGCCCAATGGGTGTCAATAAAAATTCTACAGGTAATAATAAATAAAGGTTTAAGTGAAGATAGGGGCGAAAGAGAAAGATGGGGCAAACCTACTGTTGCAGCGATTCTGGGCGAGTTATTAACTAATACGAAAATCCAAGGGGCGAAAATGAGTGTTGCTGTCGCTGAAGCTAGTAAATAAGCAATTAATGTTTGGCGAAACCGCAAATTTTCAGTTATAATTACGTAGATACCGTGGGCTAATATTACTAAAAAAAATAATAAACTAGAATAGAGTCCTACAGTCAGGGCGATCGCATAAATCAACCAAACGGCTTGGCTCAATTTAGATGTAGATTTAGATGTATATTTAAATGTAGATTTAAATGTGGCGGTAGATTTTTGTAGGGCGATCGCCCGCAGCAGAATGGCATTCGACAGCAAGACGAGGACAGCAAACATCATATACGGCCTTGCCTCTTGCGCGTACAAGACGTGAAAAGGCGACACAGCCACGATTGTCACAGCCATCCATCCCGCACGCGCAGAGCGAAATAATTCCCAACACAGCCAATAAACGCTGGGAAAAATCAACAAACTCATCCAAGCTGAAAGACTTCTGACAGTTGCCACTTCCGGGCCGAACCACTGCACCCAAAATCGGGCTAAAATAAAATATAGCGGCGGTAGTTGAGGTTCTTCTGTAGCTAAACCTTTAACTGTATCCAACCAACTTTTTTCGGGATTTATCTGCTGGTATTTCCGCTGCAAATCTTGAACGCTAATTGTTTTTCCTTGAAAATCTTGCTGTACCATTTCCGTCCAGGTGTAGCCAGAAATTCGCAGCGAGGTGATAGATTCGTCGAAGGAGTAGACTTTGCGATCGAGGTTTGTAAATCTAAAAAATATCCCCGTTATTAATATGACGACAATTAAAAATTTTAACCAAGTTTGGTGTAACCGCCCATTTTTAATTGATTTGCTGTTCATAAAATCAGAAATGGGGAATTGAAGAAAGAAGAAGTTAGCGCTCTATTATAGAGGCAACAAGTCTGAGTTAACAAGAAGTAAAAAGTGGTTTCAATATCCCTATATTTTACTAGATGATTCTCACCATTGGTGTCAACTCAATCTCAAGCCTAGTATTTGCCTAATGTCGATCGCCGAAACCTAGATCCCACCTAACCCCTCCGTAGGTACGTTGTTGGGCTTTAGCCCTCTTTAGGCGTATATCTAAAGAGGGCTAAAGCCCAACTACGTACCTAGAGAGATACACAGGATTTCAGACTTAAGTTGATACTTTCGGAAGGCTTATTCCCTATCACTTTTTCCAACTGTCAACTGTCAACTGTCAACTCTTCCTTCAGATAGCGATGTGTTGCTGAACGGCTAAGACTAAATTTTCAGTCCAGAAATTAGCTAAGTCGGCGCTGGCAGCTTCCACCATAACTCTGATTAGCGGTTCAGTGCCAGAAGCGCGAACCAAAATCCGTCCCTGTTCTCCCATTGCGGTTTTAGCGCGATCGATCGCCTTTTGCATGGGTTCGCACTCGTGCCATTTTAGGCGTTTTTCGCGATCGTCCACCCGCACATTTACCAACAACTGCGGATATGTTTGGAAACTGTCACTTACCAATTGTGACAAAGATTCCCCGGACTCACGCACCAGCGAAGCTATATGCAAAGCTGTCAACAAACCATCGCCACTGATACCGAAATGCGGACAAAGAATGTGGCCCGACTGTTCGCCGCCCAACATTGCACCCGTGCGCTGCATTTCAGCATGAACGTGCTGATCTCCGACGTTTGTTCTAGTTAGTTTGCCCCCCAATTCTTCCCAAGCTCGCTCGAAGCCCAGGTTAGCCATTACAGTAGAAATAATTAAATTATCCGGTAACTGTTCGGAGGCGCGCAATTGCTGGCCCCACAGATAAAGAATGTAATCGCCGTCAATCGATCGACCTTTGTTGTCAACACCCAAAACTCGATCGGCATCGCCGTCAAAAGCAAATCCCAAATCGGCATTGTGTTCCAAAACCGCCGCTTGCAAACTGTCGAGATGAGTGGAACCGCAGTTAACATTAATGCGAGATCCATCAGGAGAATTGTGCAAACAGATCGCATCCGCCCCCATTTGCTCAAACACCGCCGGCGCCAAACCAGCAGCAGCCCCCCAAGCCAAATCCAAAACCACCCGCATTCCCCGCAAATTCATCTGTTGCAGCGAATCTGAGAGAGAAGTAGCATAATCTTTAATCAACTCTGGGCGGTGGTAGTGATGCCCCAAAGCCAAGCTAGCAATCGGAACCTTAGCCCCTCGGATTCCCGCTTCGATTTGTTCCTGTAAATGCTGAGACAGCTTTGACCCGTTGGGGCCGAAAAACTTAATCCCGTTATCTTCTGGGGGATTGTGGCTAGCCGAAATCATTACTCCGCCCACAGACTGCGAAATGCTTGCCAGATAAGCAACGCAGGGAGTGGGGCACAATCCCAAATTCCACACTTCCAAACCGGCGGCTGTCAAACCAGCCGACAGTGCCATTGCCAGCATATCGCTGGAATTTCTGCTGTCTTGTCCCAAAATCACAGGGCCCTGGTTGGGGGCATTTTGGCGTAAAACTTGCCCAGCCCAGAATCCAACTTGCAGCGCTAGGGGTGCAGTCAGCAATTCTCCAACTTTCCCGCGAATTCCGTCTGTGCCGAAAAGTTTTGTATTGGGCAGGGAGAGGGTATTTCCCAGCAAAATCGTATCGCGTTTGACTGGTTGTACCGAGTTAGTAGCCGAAAACTCGCTGCCGCGATGGCGCGAAGGTGTCTGAACCATATTCACTCCTTTAGGAATATTCACACTCACACTTTGCAGTTCATGTTACAACTGAAAGATCTTTTTTTCAGCGTAAAGTTAATTTATTTCGAGGATTTCTCAGAAAACTTGCTTTGACAAGCTACGGAGCAAGTTTAACTTCTTCAGAAAAATTTGTATGTTATCTCAAGGACAAACTTTGATGGAGCGTGCCAACAGGATCGTAGCGATCGCCCTTGGGGACGCTTCCACACGGATTTGAGACGATCCTGATGCCTTTTGAGTCCGTCACCAACTGTGCGTATAGAAAGTTAAGGCTGTATTCCCATATACTTTGTGTCGGCAAATTTCTAGGCCGGGAATCGGTTGGGTCGATCGCTCCGGGCTGTGTTCGATCGCGATTTCGCCATCAGGTGCTAGCATTTCTTGGCTGGCGATCGCGTTCAACACAGGTTCGTACAAGTCGCTGGCGTAGGGCGGATCGAAATAAATGCGATCGAACTGCTGTGGTGATAGTGAGGCTAATTTGGCGATCGCATTTCCCCGCAATATCTGGAATACTTGAGACTCGTCTGCTATTTTCTCCCAGTTTTCGCGGATAATTGCACAAGCCTTCGCCGACTGTTCGATGCCGGTGACACTGGAAGCCCCGCGACACAAGGCTTCTGCTCCCATCGAGCCGCTACCGGTACAGATGTCAAGCCATTTGCAATCTGCGATCGATCCCTGCCAAATATTAAATAAAGCCTCTCTGACTCGCGCCAGAGTCGGGCGAGTTGCCAATCCCGGCAGAGTTTTGATTTGACGGTTGCCATAGATTCTGATACTCATAAGAAGAAGGAAGAAGGAAGTTCGGCAACGGATTCTGTAACGGATGTAACGGATGTAAAAGTATTTGTAGGGTGCGTCGCCATTAAAAATCTCTCGCATTCAATGGACAATCTTATATAGCAATCCTAAATGATTCATGAAGATTTGTAGGGGTAGTGTCCCCGTGCCTACCCCCTATCTATCGGGGCAACCGGGATTTTAAACAACTCCTATAATAACTATGAAAATGATTGAGGATTGCTATAGCCTTGACTGTTAACATTTAACTGTTTAAACAATACCAATACAACCGGAAACGATATTAGGAATGAGAATTAAATAACTTACAATTTGATATTTTTTGTGGGATGGGGCCAAAGAGCCCGTTATTTCTGGACGGGTTCTTTGGGCCCATCCCACTTTCAAGAGTGTAAATTATTTAATTTGCGCTCCTAAGAGGGCGGGCACGCACCATCCACCGCCCCTACTACTGTCACAGGTCAACTTTTTGGGAAAATTGTATCATTTAAAACCCAGATTTGACAGTATTTTCTGCTTGATTAGATTCAGGAACTGGTGCCTGGGCTTGTTTGACACACAATACAGCATTGCTGACTGCGAGCGAGACTAACACCACTTTAACCGGAAACGAAACAGTAGGAGTATTCATAAATTTATAATTGGTAATTAGTAATTGGTAATTGGTAATTGGTAATTAATTCCCAAGTTTGGGCAACCACCGGGGATTGCCCTAGGGAATAACAACTATCAAAAGTTGTTGATAATCACCGGTTGGGTTTGCCGGGCCGGAGGAGATGCCGGTACAGGAGCAGGATAAGGTTGTGGATAAACCGGATAACCTGGTTGCGGATATCCAGGTGCAGGTGGATATGTTGGTTGTTGATAAATTGGCTGTTGATTCGGTTGTCCGGGATATTGAGGTGCAGCATTTCCGGGAAAAGTTTCAGGAGCACCAGCAGTTCCTTGGGGAAATTGCTGTTGATTTTCTGGGAGATTTTGAGGATTAGATGGAATTCCCAAGATGCCTTCAACAGCGCGGCGGAGAATTGGTCTCAGGGGAATTGCTAAACTCATTTCGGCGCTTGATGCGATCGCCATTACAGACAGCGTTCCGACAATAGCTAGTTTTCCGAATCCTTTTTGCAGTTGGTATTGAGCAATCATGGTTTGTCTTCCTTGTCAAGTAATTTTAGATTTGGGATTTTAGATTTTAGATTGAATTTGCAGATGAGTATTGGTATTCAACTAAAATCTAAAAGTTAAAGTGTTGGTGAATAGATAGATGCAGCCGAGAACTAAGGCATGGGGCGAGAATTGGGTGCGTTGCCGTTAACATAAGCACTGGGAACCCAGAAATTTGTACCAGCAATTTTGTACCAGCGAGCATCAGGAGTTCCCAATTGCAAATCGTTGACAACTTCGCCGTAAGTCCAGCCGTCAAAATTGAGATTTTGGCGAAAACGTACCATTTGATTGCTGCGATCGCCCAGCCTCGGACTGTTCCGCAAAGTAATACCGTTAGAAGACATTACCCAAGCTGGAAAATTAGCTTGACGGAACCCGTTTTGCGGTTGCTGAACAGGCTGCTGAACAGGCTGCTGTCCGGGATTCGAGTTGTTTCCACGCACCCAAAACGAGACATCGCGACGGCCGTTAACAGACGTTCCAAAGTTAGTAACGTTGACATTGCCACAGTTAAATTCCCCGAACAAACCGTTGTTTCCTTGGTTGGTACCTCGAACGGCGATCCTGCCGTCGCCGTTAACTCTTTCTACTACTCCAATATGTCCGTGTTCGGGGTGTGTTTGTGGGAATGAAGGCTGCATAACAACGACAGCACCGGCTTGAGGGCTAACTTGGGTGAAGCCGTTACGTTGCAAAACCGAACCGTAATCTTTGGCACTCCAAACATAGGGAGGACGCAGTTGAAAGCGATTGTTTGCGTAATGTACGCACTGACAAAATGATGATGCTGCGGCTGGTTTGATGTTGGATAAACTCGCAGTTACAACAGTGCTGGCGGCGGCGAAAGCAGTGAACAAAGCTAGAGAAATTTTGGAGGAAGAAGTAAATAATTTCATGGTTGATGTCTCGTTTGTTTGCGGTTTTTTGCTTGACTTGTTGATACTTTCGCAGAACCGCAAAAAAACTGAAACCGAAGAAGCGGGAGTTAAACCAGGAGTTAAGTATCGGTGGAAATATTGCGATCGAGCTTTGTTCGGAAAGGGTTACAGGCGCTATAAGATTTAAGTAACGGAGTTTGTTAACTCCCTTAAGTGCTGAGTCGATCGACGGACGGGCGGGACGCCCATCCCACATGACGGGCGGGACGCCCATTCCAGATTGCTGACGGGGGGGACGCCCATCCCACATTGCTGACGCACTCTACATATAAAATCAAAAATAAAAAATCAAAATGAGTTTACCGAAAGCAAGGCGCGATCGCGGCAGAATACTTACAGACAAAGGATGGAATAAAATCTGGAACGCAATTTACCTCAAATTTCCCGATCGCCCCAGCTTGCAAACCATCTCTGAACAAACCGATCCTGGACTTAATCGAAATTCTCCGTCTTTCGTCTCGACGGATACGGTGTCTAATATATTGAACCGGCGAGCCCCCGCTGACACAGCCAAAATGGAGAGTTTGTTTGCAGCTTTTGGGTTGCGACTCGAAGCTGACGATCGCACTTCGGGGGATATTTCCGGCAATCTCGCGCCCGCGCCCACTCCTCAAACCCGGCAAAATTGCAGCGAATTGCCGGATATTTCGGGTTTTTGCGGCCGCCGCGAAGAATTGGGCGTGTTGAAAACATGGATTTCGATCGATCGCTGTCGGTTAGTTGCGATTTTCGGGATGGGCGGAATTGGTAAAACTGCACTTTGCGCGCAATTAGCCAAGCAAATTCAGCACGAGTTTGATTTTGTCATCTGGCGGAGTTTGTCGAATCAGCCGAGTTGTCAAGATTTGGCGGCTGGCTTAATTCAATTTATCTGCGACTATCAGGGCAAAAAACTGCCGGAAAACCTCGGCGACGGGATTTCCGTTCTGATTGAGCATTTGCAAGCGCACCGCTGTTTGATTGTGCTTGACGGCGTGGAAACGATCTTAGATACGGGGGGTTTGGCTGGCAAATATCGATCGGGCTACGAAGATTACGAAAGGCTGTTCAGACAAATAGGAGAATCCAACCATCAAAGCTGTTTGTTGCTTACCAGTGCGGAAAAATCCAGAGACATAGCCATGTTGGAAGGTCAAACTCGTCCCGTTCGATCTTATAAACTCACAGGTTTAGACAATATGGCAGCGCGAGAAATTCTGACAGAAAGAGGCTTAATTAAAGAAAAACAATGGGACGAATTGATTGACTGTTATGCTGCTCATCCTTTAGCCCTGAGGATTGTTTCAGCAATGATTTTAGAGCTATTTAACGGTAAAACTTCAGAGTTTATCAGAGAAAATACCGTATTTTTAGGTCAAATCAACCATATTTTATCGCAGCAATTTCAGCGACTTTCCGTGTTAGAAAAAGATGTAATCAAGCAGTTGGCTGCTGCGGGAACACCAATGGATCTAGCTCAATTGCGCGGCGGACTTGCTGAACCGGTTAAAACATCGAATTTGATGGAAGCGCTGGAATCTCTGGGATGGCGATCGCTAATTGAGAAAATCACAGTCAGCGGTAATGTCGCTTTCACTTTACAGCCAGTGGTGAGGAAATATGCGATCGAGCGATAGGTATTAGCTGGTACGATAAGGATTGCTATACACCTTTTGCAAAAAAAGCAGGTACGTAGTTGCGCTTAAGCGCTCTTTCCGCAGGTTTTAAAATTAATTGAGGTATGTAGTTGCGCTTAAGCGCTCTTTCCGCAGGTTTTAAAATTAATTGAGGTATGTAGTTGCGCTTAAGCGCTCTTTCCGACGTTTGATAGTCAACATATTTTTGACTGTGTTAAGAAGTCCGTAATTTGGGGTTTAGCGCTCTTTCCGATATCCCCAAAAGAGCGCTGAAGCGCAACTACGTACCTGGATTTAATAGACATTTTGCGAGATATCTATTACCTAAGCAGCAACTTTTGTCCTCACCAGACTGACAAAATTTGACAGCATTTGCAATCCCGTAGTCGAAGATTTTTCCGGGTGAAACTGTACGGCCATCAAATTGTCTTTAGCTACAGCCGCCGTCACAGTTTGGCTTCCATGCGTCACCACCGCAGCTTTTACTGTTGAATCAACCGGATCGACATAATAAGAATGCACTAAATAAACCCAAGGTTGAGGTGAGAGATTTTGCCACAATGGCAAATTCGGCTGAGTGTATTCTAATTGATTCCATCCCATGTGCGGAATGGTCAACCCAGGTTCCGATCGAAATCGGCGCACTTTTCCGGCAATAATTCCCATACCTGGTTCCGTACCTTCTTCGGAACTGTCAAACAGCATTTGCAAACCCAAACAAATGCCTAAAAAAGGTTTTCCAGAGGCGATCGCACTTTTTATCGGTTCTATCAAATTGCGCGATCGTAAATGCTGCATCGCCGGATCGAAGGAACCCACACCCGGCAAAACCACCGCATCAGCCTGCTCGATGATAGCCGGAGAATCGGTAATTGTTGGCACTGCACCCACATTTTCCAAGCCTTTACAGACCGAGTGCAGATTGCCCATGTCATAGTCTACTACTGCAATGACAGACATTGACTTACTTGCCTTATATTATTAATAGAACTATTATTGCACAAAATTACCAACAACAAAGGTTCGTAGCCAGGACTTCAAAGGTTCGTAGTGCGGACTTCAGTCCGCAGAAATTCAGAGGACTAAAGTCCTCACTACGAACCTAACTAGGAACAAAGGTTCGTAGTGCGGACACTTCAGTCCGCAGAAATTCAGAGGACTAAAGTCCTCACTACGAACCTAACTAGGAACAAAGGTTCGTAGTGCGGACTTCAGTCCGCAGAAATTCAGAGGACTAAAGTCCTCACTACGAACCTAACTAGGAACAAAGGTTCGTAGTGCGGACTTCAGTCCGCAGAAATTCAGAGGACTAAAGTCCTCACTACGAACCTAACTAGGAACAAAGGTTCGTAGTGCGGACTTCAGTCCGCAGAAATTCAGAGGACTAAAGTCCTCACTACGAACCTAACTAGGAACAAAGGTTCGTAGTGCGGACTTCAGTCCGCAGAAATTCAGAGGACTAAAGTCCTCACTACGAACCTAACTAGGAACAAAGGTTCGTAGTGCGGACTTCAGTCCGCAGAAATTCAGAGGACTAAAGTCCTCACTACGAACCTAACTAGGAACCTAACTACGAACCTAACTACCAACCTATTCGATCGCACTTAATACAGAGGACATTATATGACTAACAAAATCCTGCTGACCTCATTTAATACTTGGCTTTCCCATCAGAAGTCGAACTCTTCCGACGATTTATTAGCCAAAATTTCTAGAATTCAATCTTTGCCTGATTCGCTAACTTATTTGAGAAAACTGCCCGTAGATTTTCAGGAAGCGCCGAATTTGGCGATCGCCCAAATCAACAAAATCCAACCCGACATTATTATCTGCTGCGGCATGGCCGAAAGCCGGCAAAAATTAACCGTAGAATCCTGCGCTTGCTGCGATACAGACATTCTGAAAACAAAAGTCAATCTCGAACCGCTAGTCGCTGATTTATGCACCACCGAAATCAGTCACGAAGCCGGAAAATATGTTTGTGAAGCTCTCTATTACGCAGTTTTAAAACATATTCGCAATGCTCAACTTCCCGCTAAATGTATTTTCGTCCACGTGCCAATTTTAACATTAGAAAATTCTGACAAAATTGTCGGCGATTTTTTATCTATTGTCAATCGCCTAACAATTAACCACTCTCAACTGACAACTAAGAGGGCGGGCACGGGGGCACCGCCCCTACCACAGATCAACTGACAACTGACAACTGACTATTGCCAACTGCCAACTGCCAACTCTTTAGCCGCCGTAATTCCAGCCTGTGGTTTCTAATAGCAACGGATCGCCCTCGCGATGAACACCGGCGCCGATAACTTCACCGACATAAACCGTGTGATCTCCGTGTTCCACAGCACCAACAACATTGCACTCAATGTAACCCAGAGTATCCGAAATAATCGGACAACCTGTTTCGGCGCCTAGATAAAATTCTACATCCTCAAATTTATTGCCAACGCGGCGCTGCTGCTTGAAGAATTTCTGGGCTAACTCTTTTTGTCCAGCTTCCAGGAAACTCAAAGCAAACACACCGCTGGCTTTGATCATGGCGTGGGATTTGGAATCTTGCTTGACGCAGTTGACGACTAAGGGAGGGGTAAAGGAAGATTGCATCACCCAGCTAGCGGTGAAACCGTTGACTTCTTCCCCGTCTTTGACACCGCAAATGTACAATCCGTGAGGGATTTTGCGGAGGAGGGTCTTTTTAGCTTGTTCGTCTAGCACGGGCTTACCTGTCGATCGATAATTCTACACCGCCCAGTTTACCAATGTCCCGTCCACAAACCCAACTGTCTTAAGGGCGATGCGCCACACCGAGAATGTTGAGATTGCCAATATTAGTTTTTTCACAACCAAATTTTATGCTTGCCACAATATTTATTTTTATTAACTTAAATTGAGTTTTTCCGATGTTTTGACAACCAACTATATACTATGTTAAGACTTTAGCTATTAATCTTAGAATCTAAACGCAGTCACTCAATTACTTAACAAAACCGGAGATAATTCGATGACAGAATCGTTTAAACGGAACTTTGGTTTAGGTCTTGTAGCAGTCAGTATATTATCTCTAATTTGTTTCGGCATAATAGGGATTGGCAGAGACGGCAAGCTAAATGCTGACGGTGGTGTCCTTTACGCTGCCGGACGTGCTTGGCTGAAAGGTTTAAATGCTTACAACCACGGTATGCTGACTCAAAGTGTAGCGACAATAAAAGAAATTGACAACCTAAAAGATGCGGCTTTCTTTTATCCTCCTCAATCAGCCGTGTTTTGTATGTTTGTCGGTCTTTTCGATTACCCTATTGCCAAGTTTGTTTGGCTATTACTCAACTTGCTTTCAATCGCAGCTATTATTGCGATGACAGTTCGCACCATCAACCAACATCAAAATAACAGTCAAAATCAACTCGGCAGTTTGGTGATGACTGCGATGATTGTTGGCAACCCATTCACTGCCCACGTTGTGTGGATGGGTCAAACTTCTTTGATGGCTTTTGCCGGGACAATGGCTGCTTGGTTCTTCAGCCAACGGCAAAAATTTGTATTGGCAGGAATCTGTTTGGGTATAGCCAGTTTTAAACCGCAACTATGCTTATTGCTGGGTATTTGGTTTTTGCTAGAACGTAACTGGAAAATATTAGCTGTAGCCTTCGCAACGGTTATAATTATGAGCGCTTACCCATTGGTGCTGTACGGCGGGCCAGTTGGGATGCTGGCAGCATGGCATCAAGGAATTCTAGACAGCTATAGTTCTTTGCCTTTCAATCAACCGGGGTTTCAAGATAAAGTTGGTATGGAAAGTCTTTTCGCTTCTTTAGGCTTGAAGGTACCGGCTATCAAGATTGTGGCAGTAATTTTAGCGGTTGTGCTGTGGGTGTTTCGCAATAGAATTAATCGCGAAGATGTGTTGGCTTTGCTGATGGGTATATCCTTCACCTTTCTGGGATATACTCACGTTTACGATTATGTAGGTTTGTTCCCGATTCTGACTTCGCTGTGGCTGTATTGCAGCAATAACCGCAAAGCTTTGCTCAGCAGTATTGCTTTAGTTTTTCTGCTCTTTTTTCCGAGACGGATATTTTTAGCAGCGGGTTTGCCTTTTTTGATTCACTGGAGAACAATTGTTGTTTTAATTCTAGTAGTTGGTGTTGTTCTATTCAGCATGAAATCTAAATCGAGTGAGGGATTGCAACAAGAAATTGCTTGATTTTGGGTCGAGTTACCAGTGACAATATTTTTAACTGTCAACTGGCTGACTCCCTTGGTCAAAACTCTCAAACAACTCCATGCTTTTTAAACCAATCTTGCAGCTTTTTCCAAGCATCATTGGCTTCTTTTTCCCGGTAAGTGGGGCGATAGTCGGCGTTAAAACCGTGGGGTGTATCTGGATAAAGCACAATTTCGGAACCGCTGCTACCAGTTTTGAGAAGTTGCTGCATTTTCTCGACTGTATCGTTGGGAATTAACTCATCTTTGCCGCCGTAAAGCCCCAATACTGGCACTTTTAAAGTTGCGGCAAGGTCGATCGGCTGTTTGGGAGTCAAAGGCCCAGAAGCGCTCGCCAAACGCCCGTACCAAGCCACACCAGCTTTGACTTTCGGGTTGTGGGCTGCGTACAGCCAGACAATTCTGCCACCCCAGCAAAATCCGGTAATTCCTAACTTATCAATATTGCCCTTGGCTGACTTTTGCGCCCAATCGACGGTAGCATCTAAATCGGACATGACTTGAGCGTCGGGAACTTTCGAGACAACTTTACTGACAATTTCTTGAATGTCGGTGATTTTAGAAACATCACCTTGACGGGCAAACATCTCTGGGGCGATCGCCAAATAACCTAATTTAGCTAAACGGCGGCAAATATCTTGAATGTGGGCGTGCACTCCAAAGACTTCTTGAATTACTAAAATTACTGGAAAATTGCTACCGCTAGCTGGCATTGCTCTGTATCCTGGAATCTGCCCATCTTTCACGGGAATTTTGACTTCACCTGCAACTAAATTCGTTGTATCTGTGGTAATAGTTGCCAAAGAAATAGGATGAACTGCTAAGGCAAATCCGGCGGTTAATGCGGTGACAGTGATAAATTGTCTGCGAGTTAAATCTTTCATAGATAATGGGGAATGGGGAATGGGGGCATTGGGCATCGGGCATTGATAATTGATAATTGATAATTGATAATTTCTTCCAATGACTGTCAACTGTCAAATGTCAACGAAGAGGGCGGGCACGCACCATCCACCGCCCCTACCAATTGCCAACTGACAACTGTCAACTGTCAACTGTCAACTGACGAAACAGCCGATCGTGCTCTGGATGGTACAAGCGCGATCGCCCTTGGGCCTCTTTACCCAAAGCCGGACTAATCACATACATCGTCGTTCTGATCAAATTATGTTCGCGAGTGGCGATCGCCATTTTGTCAAGGGGAACCAGCACAATTTTCTCATCGGGCCAGCCCAAGCGATAACAAATCGCCACAGGCAAATCAGAAGGGTAATGTTCCATCAACTTAGCTTGAGCTTGTTCGACGTGTCGCGCGCTCAAATACAGACACAAACTCGCTTGATGGGCCGCTAAACTAGCTAATTCTTCACGTTCTGGTACTTCAGTTCTGCCGCTAATTCTGGTCAAAATAATTGTCTGCACAACTCCGGGAACTGTCAACTCAATTTTAAGTTTAGCCGCCGCAAGTTGGAAAGCACTAATTCCCGGAATTACCTCAAAAGCAATTCCCGCTTCCGCTAAAGCGTGCATTTGTTCGCCGACTGCACCGTAGAGACAGGGATCCCCCGAATGCAGTCGGACGACGCTTTTGCCTGCTCGCACTCGATCGACCATCAAAGGTACAATCTCTTCGAGAGTCTTATCTGCCGTTTGGATAACTTCAGCATCCGCGCGCACCCCCTCTAAAATTTGCTCTGGGACAAGGGAATCGGCAAATAATATGACATCGGCCTGGGCCAGTAGTTTTTGAGCCTTAACAGTCAACAAATCCGGATCTCCCGGGCCTGCACCTACAATGTATACGCCTGGAATTAGGGATTGAATCTCTGTCAAACTCATTGCTGATAAAAAAAATTTGCTAAATTTACCGACGTTTCCGGATGCACCTATTTGGGTTGGAAGTAAGGGATGGTAGATGCACCCTGGTTTTGAACCCTAGAGACTAACGTCTCTGGGGTTTTTTATTGATCTTCTGGGGATTTGGGATCAACCTTTGTGCGATCGCCCGTGGCTGATACAACATCTGGCAAAGGTCGATCGAGCAAATAAAGCCAAGCCAACCCGCCCAAACCTAAAACAATCCCAGTCAAGCTTACCATCTGCGCCGTCCGCAGCGCCCCGAACATCAAACTATCAGTTCGCAACCCTTCAATCCAGACTCTACCGCAACTGTAAGCAGCGATATAAACCAAAAACAAAGCACCAGTTTTCAATCTAATTTTGCCCTGCAAGTCGCGGAAAAACAAAGTCAGCAGCAACCCAAATACTGTCAAATTCCACAGAGATTCGTAGAGAAAAGTGGGATGGAAGTATTCAAAATTAGCATAGGCGATCGGGCGACTGTTTGCCGGAATATAGAGTTTCCAGGGCAAATCCGTAGGACTTCCAAAAGCTTCCGAGTTAAAGAAATTTCCCCAACGTCCGATCGCCTGACCGAGAATTGCCGAAGGCGCGATTAAATCTGCCAATTGCCAAAAAGAAACTCGCTGGATTTTCGCAAAAATCAAAGCTGCGATCGTGCCTCCCAAAATTGCGCCGTGAATAGCAATTCCACCTTTCCAAATTGCCAGAATATCTTCAGGCCTCTGGGCGTATTGCTGCCACTCAAAAGCCACGTAGTAAATTCGAGCACAGGGAATAGCGCCCAGAACCAGCCAAATTGCTAAATCGCCCAGCAATTCCGGGTTAACGCGGCGTTTTTCTGCCAAATATTGGGACAGAGTGACCCCAATCAAGACGGCAGAAGCTATCAACAGCCCGTACCAACGAACGGCTAAGGGGCCGAGTTGAAAGATAATCGGGCCCGGGGATGTAAATTGAAAGCCTAAGGGCAGCGCAAGAATATTTAGCACCATGAAAATTGCATTAATTGTGGTGGAAAGCTGTCAAATTTGCATACCCTTTCACAAACTACAGAGTTTATTTTAGGTGACTGCGGTCATTTACACGCAATATTTGGGGAATTTGGCCAAAATTAACTTTGTTGCGGGTATTTGTGTCAGGAGTTTTCTTTGTGAGTCCACAATAAGATCCCCCCTAACCCCCCTTAACAAGGGGGGAACCGGATTATTCTCTTTCGTCCCCCTTCTTAAGGGGGATTTAGGGGGATCGAGACTTCGCCTTCTGGAGGATTGTCGGCAGTTTTGGTCGAGAAGTTTTAATATAGAGGGTGGTTTTAAATTTTCTGATGACCTATGTCTCCTACTTCCGTTTCTCAGGTGTACTCTTCTGGTAATTCCAGGGATGCGAATCAGTCTCGCAAGACTGATGCTTTGGCTGTTGAGTCTGGTAAAATTCCGCCGTTGTTGGGCGCGAATTTGGCTGAGTTAACGGAGTGGGTACAGCAAAATGGGCAACCTGCTTATCGCGGGAAGCAGTTGTATCAGTGGATTTATGAGAGAGGCGCGCGATCGCTCTCTGAAATTTCGGTATTCTCTAAACAATGGCGCGAAACTGTTGCTAAAATTCCGATCGGGCGATCGACTATTCATTTGCGATCGGTCGCACCAGACTCCACCGTCAAGTATCTCTTAAAATTGGCAGACGGTCAAATCATTGAAACCGTCGGCATTCCCACCGAAAAACGGCTGACAGTGTGCGTCTCAGCCCAAGTTGGCTGTGCGATGGGCTGCGACTTTTGCGCTACGGGCAAAGGCGGTTTCAAGCGCAACTTAGAAAAACACGAAATCGTCGATCAAGTCTTGACAGTACAGCAAGATTTCGGCCGCCGAGTCAGCCACATCGTATTTATGGGGATGGGCGAACCCCTGCTGAATATCGATAATGTCGTAGCTGCTGTCAAGTGTTTGAATCAAGATGTCGGAATTGGACAGCGCAACATCACCATTTCCACAGTCGGAATTCGCAATCGAATCACTCAACTAGCCGAACATCAACTGCAAGTTACCCTGGCTGTCAGCCTCCACGCCTCCAATCAAAGACTGCGCGAAGAGTTGATTCCCAGCGCCCATCCTTATCCTTTGGGTGAGTTAATGGCAGAATGCCGCGAATACGTGCGATCGACCGGCCGCAGGTTAAGCTTTGAATATGTACTCTTAGCTAATGTAAATGACTTACCAGAACACGCCGCCGAGTTAGCAAGTCAGTTGCGCGGTTTTCAGTGTCACGTCAATTTGATTCCTTACAATCCGATTCAGGAAGCTGAATATCAGCGGCCAACTCCCAATCGAATTAACCAATTTGTTACCGTTTTGAAGGAAAAGAAAATAGCAGTTAGCGTGCGGTATTCTCGCGGCTTAGAAGCAGATGCCGCCTGCGGACAATTGCGGGCCTCTGAGGTCGAATAGTAGATTTTTACTGTTATGTAAAATTGGTTCGTAGTGAGGACTTTAGTCCTCTGACAGCGCGGTTTTATTGTCGTCAGACAATTAGGTACGTAGTTGCGCTTCAGCGCTCTTTGCTAATATTAGGAAAGAGGGCTAAAGCCCAACAACGTACCTTTGCCCAAGTGCGATAGAATCGGGGGCATCTTTTTACTGTGCTTAAATTGTTCTGAAATCGTTAACACCAATTTGCGAGGCATTAACTCCGATCAAAGAGACGATCGCAATTCCATTCACCTCAATCAAAGTATTGTTATTACTCTGACTGATTTTCAATTGGTTGAAACTCAATCCACCAGACAATCCTAACACATCTTCGCCTTTCACAAAATCGGAAATAATATCGAGTCCGAGATTGTTTCCGACGACAAATATGTCATTGCCCAAACCGCCAATCAAGCTGTCGTTGCCTAAACCTCCAAACAAAATATCGCTGCCTTCGCAACCGAGAAGTGTATCGTTACCTTTGTCTCCATAAATCGAATCATTGCCCTTACCGCCGTCAATTAAATCATTGCCTTGACCCCCATAAACTAGGTCATTTCCGGCATCGCCAGACAAAGTATCGTCCCCAAGTTCTCCAAAGAGAGTATCATTGCCTTCGCTGCCTAGGATTAAATCCTGACCGTTTCCGCCGAACAAAGTATCGTTTCCTTTGCCGCCGTCGATAAAATCGTTACCTTCATTGCCCAAGATTAAGTCATCATCTTCTTGCCCGTTAAGTGAATCGTTTCCTTGATTCCCGAAAATAACATCTTTACCAAAACCGCCAATAATGATGTCGTTTCCTTTGCCTCCCAACAGGATATCGTTGCCGCCCTTGCCATCAATAAAATCGTTACCTTCGTTGCCGTTGAAAATGTCTGCGCTATTCCCACCAATCAGGTTGTCGTTACCTGCTTTGGCATCGAATATATTGGGAGTGTTACTGCCAATATAACCGTCATTTTTGGCAGTACCAATGATGATGCCGGAATTGCCGTTGATGATATTATCGACTGGATTTAGTCGATCGAGGTTTGGTCGTTCAATGCGATCGCCAATGCAGGTTAGATCCGGTGTGGGCGTTGGTGTGGGCGTTGGTGTGGGCGTTGGTGTGGGCGTTGGTGTGGGCGTTGCCGTCGTATCGACGATCGTCAAAATCGCCGTTTTTTGATTGCCCAAAACAGCATTATTTGTGGCATTTGTCAAGCTGAGATTGACAGTTTCATTACCTTCGACTAAGGTGTCATTGGCGATCGGAATAGTGAAAGTTTTGCTAGTTTCACCAGAGACAAAGTTTAACGTACCCGATGTTGCAGTGTAGTCACTTCCAGCGGTGGCGCTACCGTCAGCAGTGCCGTAACTGACAGAGGCGGAAACATTGCTACCACCTGTCCGATTAACCGTAATTGTTTGGGTTGCGCCGTTTTCATTAACGCTGTAAGTGGCGTTGCTGAAATTAAAAGTTCCCGGTATTGGTATGACTGATACGTCGTTATCTGCGATCGCCACCGTCGCAGTTTCAGTACCAGCAGCCCCCAAATTGTAAGCAGCCGTACCGACTAAAGTCAGCTTCACAGCCTCGCTACCTTCCACAATGCTGTCATCAATTGGGGTAATAGTAACATCCGCAAAAGATTGACCAGCCGGAATGATAATGCTACCCGTTAAATTCGGCGTGTAATCATTGCTGGTGGCAAAACCCGTACCGCTAGCAGTTGTATAATTGACTGTCAGCGGCAGTGCGGTACTGCCCGATCGCGCAATGCGGAAAGTACCCGGATTTGCACTTTGTTCGGCTGCTGCTGCGTCTGTCGCAGTAATAGTGACAGTCGGTAAGGCAATGTTAAACCGGGCGACACTCGGATCGTGATCGCTGTCTTGGGTGGCAAATTCTGAGTTGATGTGAACCACATCAAATCCGGCTAAGTTTTTAGCTAAATTATTGCTAGCTAAAATGTGATCGAGCACCTGCGCGTTGCCTTGGAAATTGTAAGTATAGCGCTCGTTTTCCGGCAGAGTTTCGATTAAGTTTTGCAGGACAGCAGTGCCAGTACCGCCGGGAATTCCCCGGATAACATTCAGCGGTTCGGAAAATTGGAAATCGTTCAAATCTCCAGCCACAATTACATTCGCATTGGCATCGACTGCCAAAATACTATCCACAAAATTGTTGACAATTTGTGCTTGTTGCAGGCGCTGAGTTTCGGTGGTGAGAACAGGCGGCTGGGTGGGGCCGAAAAGCGGTTGGTCGCCGCCTTTGGAGTTGAAGTGATTCGCAATCACAAATACCGATTGGCCGTTGAATGTAAATTCACCGACTAAAGGCTTGCGGCTGGTATTAAATGCTGCATTAGTCGGGTCAATTCTGCCCGGACTTGCTGACAGTACGGGCGCGCCGCTGACGTTGTTAACCGTGGTTGCGGTTGTGGAAGTGCCGCCAGCGCGATCGACAAATGTAACGCGGCTGGGATTGAACAAGAATCCGACTCGAATATTGCCACCAGGTTCGCCGCCGTCTTGGTTGTTTACCGGGTTAATTTGCCGGAATTCATAAGTCGGGCCGCCCGCTGTTTTAATTGCTGCAATTAAGGTGTTGTAAGTTATATCCGCCGCAACTACACCGTCATTAGTCGCGCCGTTGTTGTCTTGAATTTCCTCAACGTTGATAATGTCAGGATTTTTGAGATTGGTGACAATGCGGTTGGCGATTGCGGGGAATTTGGCAGTATCGCTGGGGTCTAAATTCTCGACGTTGAAAGTAGCAACTGTTAGCTGGCTGGCACTTCCAGTTAAGTTGGTCACTTCCTTAGTCAAGCCGCCGGATGTAACGCTAGTTTGAGGAATTTGAGCGGTATTTAAAAGCTCGTAATTGCTGAAACTGTAGCCGATAACGCCTGTAACTGCGTTTAATTTGTCCCCAACATTAGTAGCAGGTGACAAGCTGGTATTGCTGGGCGGATTCAGCAAAGTGTCGTCAATTTGAATGCGTTCGGGATTAAAATCAGTTGCAGAAACGGCAATCCCACCGCGACTCGTTCTACCCGTAGCATTCGCACCGTTATCCGGCAAAACGTAGAATTCGCCAAACTCGTTTGTGGGGCCGACAACTACGGGATTGTTGACTTGCACCAGCATTCCTTCTAAACTTTCGTAGAAGTCGATGCCTTCCGTTGTCGGGTCGAAATCGCCGCCTGTTTCGACATTTCCAGCAGTAGCGGTGAAGTCGTTTTGAATCGAGGTTGTCGGTTGAATGCGGCCGCCCGTACCGATGACAGTTGGAGTAATTGTTCCTAAAGAGGCGATCGCACCTACCGCAGCCCCAGCAACCGTAGCGTTAATTTGGGTAGTTGTCAGATTGGTGGCGTTGTTAGCAGGGCGGAATTCGTCAACTCGACCAGTTACTTGTACCGATTGTCCGACAGTAGGATTGGCTATTGTCGAACTTCCTAGGAATACAAAAACCGCTTCCGATGTCGAATTTGGATTAGCCCCAGTGTCGGCTGTTGGATCTTGCATATAAAAGCCGCGACTGCTACCAGTAGCAATTAGCGCTGTTACTACACCGGGAACATTGCTAACAGTTTGAGTGGCTAAAGGTGATGTGTGACTTGCACCTTGAATGTTGCGGATGCGAACCGGAGAAGTTCCCAAAGTTACGATATCGCTGCGGAATTTTTGGAAGTTATCTTGGGGCAGTTCTTTCGAGATTACATTGTCGCCGTACCACAGATTGTCGCCGTTATCAACTAATAGTTGAATCTGACTGCTATCGGTTAAGTTACTTGGCACTTCGACGATGGATTCAAAACTACCGCCTGCATTCAAAGCTGTCAAATTTGCCGATCGCACTTGAGGCGCATCAGCAGCATTCCCAGTCCAAGTGTACAACCGGAAATCCTTCGGTGCAGTCCCCGTAGCGCTGTCGGCAGGGCCGGCGACAATGAGGTATTCGTTGTTAGCATTGCGATCGATACTGCGAATCCCCCGCCCGCCCAAATCTAGTTGAATCGGAGCACCAATCATGGCGCTAGTCGCTGTTGCTGTTACTAACTCGGTGAAGTTAGTAATCGGTGCGATCAAAGCTTTAGTGCGATCGCTTGTGGGAACTTGCGGCGCGCGGAATGCCACGTAAGCAGTAGTACCGTTGGGCGCAAGGGTCAAACCTTCGATATTGAAACCGTCTAGGGTAGTAGCTTCTGGGATTTTGCCCGCAGCCGCGCTAGCAGTAAAATTGAAACCATTCGTATTTCCCCACGCGATCAAATCGTTGCGGAGGTTGTCGTATTTACCAGCAAAAGTCAGATTAGTTGTCGCGCCGCTACCGGAAATATCCGTCGCAAACAACCGATAGCGATTCGGGCGCAAATTGCCACCGCTAGCGTTGCTGTGGGAAGCCAACCAGTAAATTCTATTACCGACGCGGGTTGAAGCTTCGATATCAATTTCTCTGGGAATACCGCCGGAGATATCCGTCAAGCCGAGAGAGTTGGTAAAGTCAAAGGTTTTGACTGGTAAACCGGAATTTGCCCGATCGTACAAACGAATTGTTTGGTCTTCGTCATCAGCGACTACCATATAATTGGAGTCGATCGCGATCGCCGTACTCGCATCGCTTGTTCCAGTCAGAAAACGGCTGGTTGTCGGAGTTCCCGAAGCAGCAGAAGCGGCGTATTTCAGAACAGTAGATGTTGTACTTGTGCCGTCACTTACAGTAACAGTTAGATCGGCAAAACCGACACCCACCGGATTAATTTTCAGATTGCGACTTGCGCCAGTTCCACTGATAGTTAAATTAGCGTTGGGAACCACCGCAGTATTGCTGCTGGTTGCGGTTAATGTCAGATTTCCAACAGCAGTTTCCGCATCGCCTAAAGTAAAGTTAATCCCGAAATTCTTAGCCGGATCCGTCGGATCGTTGATGACACCGGACAAATTAGGAACAGTTAAAAATGTAGAAGCTGCACTCGGTGCGATCGTCGGTGGAGTATTAGTAGTTGTTGTGACTGTTGTTGTGACGGCGGTAGTCGAGGAATTGTTAGTTTCATTGCTTTCGGCGATCGCACTTCCGGGATCTGCAACTGCCGCACCTATCGTACTGCTAACAGTACCCGCAGCAGTAGGAGTAACGTTAATTGTAAGGGGAACATTGCCACCAGCGGCGATCGCACCGCCGGTAAAAGTAACAACTCCCGCTGCTTGAGTCGCAGTAAAACCGGTACCGCTAGCCGAATTGTAAGTAACGCCCGCAGGTAAAGTAAATTTAGCGCTAACTCCTGTAGCAGCAGCAGTACCGCTGTTAGTTAAAGTCAGCGTGTAGTTGAAGGGAGTGTTAACCGTCGCTGTCGCAGGGGCGCTGCTGGCGATAGTTAAATCGGGTAAAGGAGTTGTAGAGGCGATCGTCAAAGCCGCAGCAATATCTGTAAGTGCAGTAGGATTAGTTACAGTCGCAGCCGTGCGCGGAGTCGTCCAAGTACCCGTAACCGCATTGTAAGTTCCAGTTAACTTGGTAAACGCGCCGCCAGCCGGATCGGGAAAAAGCTTTATATTAGTTCCATCCCCAAAAGTCCCTTGTGCATTGCTGTAAATATCATTTGTTGGCAATACATAACCGCCAGTCGCCGGATTTGCCGTCCCTACACCGGTGCCAAAAAATACAGCATCAACGGGAACAGTTGTGCTAGTAATACTGGCAACCGGAACATCAAAAATCGCAATCCCGTCAGCATTAGCACCTCCATTTCCGAGTACCCCGCCAGTGTTGAGAGTTCCAAAACCGTCACCCGCAGTTGTGCTAGTATTGATAGTTTTTAGCCAATTTGCCGCAGAAATATCTGTAGTGCCAATACCGTTAATTAGTCTGCCAGAACCGCCGACATAGGCAACTTGACCCTTAGCAAGAGTACCTGAATTAATGCTGAAACCGTAGGTTAAAGCAGTCCCGCTAACCCATCCGTTGGCCAGTGCAGTTCCATTATTTGACCACACCACCGTGTAGGGAGTCGCTGCAAAGTCGATCGCCTCTGTAGCAATTACCTGCAAATATTCATAGGGGCTATCTGTACCGGCTGGATTTGCCATGTAGCCCGAAATCACTAACTTTGCTGCCATAACACTTATTCCCGTAGTTTGCGCCAGTTTTCACTCCCAAAGACAGATACTACTAGCTGAAAGTTAAGAGATAGTAACTGTTTATTTAAGTAACAGTTAATAATTATAAGGTCAAAATAATCTAGCATATTTTGTGTCCAATTACAACAAATCTATTTCTAAGCCGTAGGGTGCGTCAGAGTGCATGATTTTATCAAAAATCAACCTACGATCTGACGCACCCTACTACTACGAACCTTTTTGAGGTTGAATAGTAGATTTTTCGTGTTAGGTAAAATTGGTTCGTAGTGAGGACTTTAGTCCTCTGAATTTATGCGGACTAAAGTCCTCACTACGAACCTTTTTGATTGTGTTTGTGCGCGATGACATGATATTATAACAAACTCTACAAGCGTTTAACCGCTAGTGTCATGAATTATTCGCGGAGATGACAGGAGCGATGAAAAGCCGCTAAAACGAGAAGGTACCGCCATTTCCCGTAATTTGCCATGACGATTTTAGAGCGAGAAGCCCAGATTTTACGAGTCC
>NZ_JAAFKG010000022.1 GCF_013299185.1 Microcoleus sp. bin48.metabat.b7b8b9.023
CCCAAAGCCTCATTCTACCGTTAATATTTCACAGAGGCTGGAACCCAGAACCCCCATTCTACCGTTGGTCATTGAAAACTGTCCGGACTATTGTTATTCCGATATTTACATAACCGGGATGCTCCCCTTAGACAGTGCTTCACCAGAACAACTTGCTGATCTTTGGCTACCTCCTTCCGGTAGCAGCGTACACTGGGAAAGCCTAGATGTTGATTTGGGAATTCCCGAACTTATCGCAGGTATTTTTGGGACAAAATCTTGGATGGCTGAATTAGGTAGGAAGGGAGGAAAGACAACTTCAACCTCTAAATCAGCAGCAGCAAGGCAAAATGGCAAAAAAGGCGGGCGACCTAAAAAGAATATTTCCGTTAATTCTTGAAATCAATTTATTAGCTGTCAGATGTCAGCGACTAAAATCCCCGGCTTCTCAAAAAGTTCGGGGATTTCGCCTTAAATTTTATGCTAGATCGAACAGCAAAAACTCCGCATCTTCTGCCGCTTCAATAACCAACTCAGCCTCATCACTAACCGCCGCACCGTCACCCTTTTCTAAACTCAAGCCGTTGAGCAAAACAGCACCGCGAGCAACTTGTATCCAAGCATGGCGATTTGGCTGCAAAACATGAGAAACCCGCGAGTTTTTATCCAAAACTGCTGCATACAAATCGACATCTTGATGCACTTTCACTGCACCATCTCTCGCATCTCGCGCCGCAACTAAGCGCAGTTTCCCGCGCCTTTCTGTTAGGGGAAAATCCCGCTGTTCGTAACTCGGCTCTAAGCCATTGGTATCGGGCAACAGCCAGATTTGCAGCAAATGAACTCGGTCAGTTTGCGAGGGATTGAACTCGCTGTGTTGGATGCCCGTACCTGCACTCATTCGCTGCACTTCACCGGGTTTGATTACTGCGCCGGTACCTAAACTGTCTTTGTGTTCTAACGCTCCTTCCAGTACATAGGTAATGATTTCCATGTCGCTGTGCCCGTGAGTGCCGAAACCTTTGCCGGGGTTAACGACATCCTCGTTGATTACCCGCAACGAGCGAAAATTCATATAATTGCGATCGTAATAGTTGGCAAAGGAAAATGTGTGATAACTGTCGAGCCAACCATGATTAGCGTGTCCTCTTGCTTCACTTTTTCTGACTGCAATCATTTTCTCAATACTCCTTCGATTTTAGATTTTAGATTTGGGAATGAATTGGGGTATTTCTCAGATGTTTCTACTTTAAACCAAGTCAAGCTATTATGGGAAGTACGCACTTCAAAGTGCGGTAGTTACCAAAAAGATACTATGCAAGCTAAAGAAGGAACTATTGAGCGCGCAAATTGCCCGGTAGAAAGAACTTTAGAGGTGATTGGCGGGCGCTGGAAAGTCTTAATCCTCCGGGAGCTCTTTCAAGGAGTGAAGCGTTTTAACGAGCTGCAACGAGCTGTCAACGGCATTACTCAAAAGATGCTGACGCAGCAGTTGCGGGAGATGGAGTCAGATGGGATTGTTCACCGAGAAATTTACCTGCAAGTTCCGCCGAAAGTTGAATATTCGCTCACGCCTTTGGGCGAAAGTCTTAAACCAATTATTGATTCGATGCACGAATGGGGAATTCAGCATATTAACTATAGTTAAGTTTATTGAAGTGTAGCTAATTCCCAATTTGCGATCGTCGCCGATTATATCATAAAATAACCCTTATAAAGTTTGTAGTGAGGACTTCAGTCCTCTCTGATTTGAAGAGGACTGAAGTCCTCACTACGAACCTGTTATAAAGTTTGTAGTGAGGACTTCAGTCCTCTCTGATTTGAAGAGGACTGAAGTCCTCACTACGAACCGGTTATAAAGTTTGTAGTCAGGACTTCAGTCCTCTCTGATTTGAAGAGGACTGAAGTCCTCACTACGAACCGGTTATAAAGTTTGTAGTCAGGACTTCAGTCCTCTCTGATTTGAAGAGGACTGAAGTCCTCACTACGAACCTGTTATAAAGTTTGTAGTCAGGACTTCAGTCCTCTCTGATTTGAAGAGGACTGAAGTCCTCACTACGAACCGGTTATAAAGTTTGTAGTCAGGACTTCAGTCCTCTCTGATTTGAAGAGGACTGAAGTCCTCACTACGAACCTGTTATAAAGTTTGTAGTGAGGAATGCGAGTCCTTTCTGATTTGAAGAGGACTGAAGTCCTCACTACGAACCTGTCAGGGCGATACTTTTTTCTGTCTTCGGACTGATGTCGTTTTTTCCAGCTAGTCCAACAATAATAATATGAACAAAATAGAGCGTCTTGCCACCCTTAACCGCATCCGCAAACTCAGTCGCCTGATGGATACCGCCATTGGCATCCCCGGTACTAAATTTCGCATTGGCTTAGATCCAATTATTGGTTTAGTTCCCGGTGCTGGCGATATAGTAGATACTGCGTTTTCTGCCTACTTAATTTATTTGGCAACTCAATTCAACATTCCGCCCAAAACTCTAGGCAAAATGATTTACAATATTGGTTTAGAAGCTGTTATTGGCTCAGTGCCTTTAGTCGGGGATATCTTCGATGCTTTTTATAAGTCAAACATGAGAAATCTGGCACTTTTGGAAGCGCACCTCGAAGCAGAGGAACCCGAATTAGCAGCAGTTGCAGAACCTATTCATGAATCAATTAAACTCTAGGTTCGTAGTGAGGACTTTAGTCCGCATCCAAGAAGGACTAAAGTCCTCACTACGAACCTTTAAACTCTAGGTTTGTAGTGAGGACTTTAGTCCGCATCCAAGAAGGACTAAAGCCCTCACTACAAACCTTTAAATATGGAAAAGCTCGCCTTTACACAAATCAACAAAAGCATTAACATCTTCTTCTTTAGTATTAAAAGCTGTTACCAGTCTGACAGTAGAGTTATCCCACCGATAAAACTGAAAACCATGACTCAAAACTGCTGCAATCACCGATTCGGGAAGCTGCATAAAAATCTCATTAGCTTCGACGGGATGGCAAAACTTGACTTTCTCAACTCCGGCCAAACCTTGGGCTAATTTAGCGGCCATCTTGTTTGCATGAGTCGCATTTTTTAGCCACAAATCATCCGTTATATATGCTTCCAACTGGGCCGACAAAAACCGCATCTTTGAGAACAGATGCCCGCTGCGCTTGCGGTAAAATGGGAAAGTTTTTGCTAATTCTTGATTAAAAAATACCACAGCTTCCGCAGCCATCGCGCCGTTTTTAGTCGCTCCAAACGAGAGGATATCCACACCTGCGCGCCAAGTTATATCCGCAGGAGAACAGCCCAAACTCACAACAGCATTAGCAAAGCGAGCTCCATCCATATGCAGGTGCAAATTGTGGCGGCGCACAACCTCCGAAATCTCGGCAATTTCCGCTGGATTGTAGACTGTGCCGGCTTCTGTGGCTTGGGTGATGCTGACGGCGGCGGGCTGTACGTGGTGGACTACTCCTGCACCAGCGCGATCGACTATTTCACCTAAAGTCTCTGCCTCTATCTTACCATCACTTCCTGTTACTGTCACTAACTTTGCACCGCCCGTAAAAAACTCCGGCGCGCCGCATTCATCCAGATTAATATGAGATTGGGCGTGACAGTAAACAGCCCCGTAAGCAGGAGTCATCACCGCCAGGGCTAAAGCATTAGCAGCAGAACCGGTGGCTACGGGAAAAACCGTCACAGATGTCTCGAACAAATCCGAAAATTTAACTTGCAAACGCTGCGTATATTCATCATCTCCATAGGACATAACTGCACCGCAATTAGCCGCTGCAATCGCTGCCATAATTTCCGGCGAAACCCCGGTTGCATTGTCGCTACAAAAATTCATTTGAATAATTGGTAAACAGAATCTATAATATAACTCAACAGTCAAAAGTCAACCGTCAAAAATTAAACCAAGAGGAACTATGGCAGAGTACCGCCAAATAGAATACCGCATCGGCAAAGACGGCAAAATTACCGAAACCGTCCTCAACGCCACCGGTTCGAGTTGCACCGAAACCACCGCCGGAATTGAAACCGCCCTCGGCAAAGTAGAATCTCAAGACTTGCTGCCAGCATACTATGAAGGCGAAGAAAATTTGACCGCCGAACAAACTCAGACTTTAAAACAAGTTTAGAAAAATTAACAATGTTCTATTTCCTCGGTGCAACAGTTGATATAACAACAGGGCCTGCCTTCGGTATCGCGCTAGCTGTCGGGGGCATTTTTCTAATTTTAGTGTACCTTTATGCTGCATCCGAGGCCGGAGATGCGATCGACTTTAAGTACGATACAATCCTCCGGGAACGCATGAATCAGCTAGATATCGTCGATTGGCAAGATTTAGGCGAAAAAGCCGGATTAAGTCGGTTCGGGGTGCGCCTAGTACGGCAGGGAGACGTGGGAAAACTCACCCTAGACCAATTGCGGCGGCTGGCAACTGTGCTAAATTTAAATTTCCAGGAATTCGATCGCACTTTAAGCGCACTGCCATCGACTGGAACCACCGCGAATCCCAGCGAAATCGAAGAATTGAAACAGCAGTGTTTCCGGCTGCGCGAAGAATTGCAGCAACAAAAAACTCAACTCACAGCCGATTTTCGCCGCGCCACCTTTGAACAGTTACAAACTTTGCTAACAAACTATCCCAGCGCCCGCAAAATGGCCGAGGCTAAGCCGAATATGCCCGCAAAAAATCTCTCAGCTTTGTTTACGCCCCTAGAAAATCTCTTGTCAAGTTGGGATTTTGAAACAATTGGTTCAGCTTGGGAACAAGTTGCTTACAATCCGCAGTTGCACCAGCCGGATGTTGAAGATATAACAGAAGGAGAGTTAGTTTATATTCGGTTTGTAGGCTATCGGGATAAAGAGCAAATTCTTGCTCCAGCTAAAGTTAGTCGCAGCCTTCCACCGGGAATAACAAATTAAATTGAAAATCTAAAATAGACATGACTACAGTTGCAATAGACTTCGGTACCAGCAACACGGTTGTTTGCATTCTCAACCCGGATACGCAAACACCAGAAACTTTGAGATTGGGCGAAATGTCCCGCATTTTCAAGACCAATAAATCGAACCCAGATGTGCGAGAAATACCTGTAGTGCCGACTTTAGTGTTTGTGAAAAATGCGGGAGAGTTGCTATTGGGAGAAAAAGTGCGATCTCAGCGTTTAGGACAATCCCAGCCCGACCGCTTTTTCAAAGCTTTCAAACGCGACTTAGCAGCCGATTATCAGCCCCCAGCTCGCAATATAGACGGTGAAAGCTACACGCCGGAATCAGTAGCGGAACAATTTATTAGAACAATATGGAAACAATTATATCAGCAAAACATACAACCAGACAAATTAATTTTTACAGTACCAGTCGGAGCATTTGAGCGATATCTTGATTGGTTTCACGACTTAGCAGAATCTCTGGGAGTTGAAGAAGTTCAGCTAATAGATGAATCCACCGCCGCCGCCCTGGGATATGCCGTACAACGCCCAGGTTCTCTAGTTTTAGTAGTCGATTTAGGCGGCGGAACTTTAGATTTAAGTTTAGTTCGTACTGCTGTTACCCCCCCCTTACCCCCCCTTATAAAGGGGGGGAGAAATTTCGATCCTTCCCTTAACAAAGGGGAGACAAATCTTACTTCCCCCCTTAGCAAAGGGGAGACAAATCTTGCTCCCCCCCTTAGCAAGGGGGGGCTGGGGGGGGTGCGTGCCGAAGTATTGGCAAAATCGGATGCTTATGTCGGCGGCGAAGATATTGACATCTGGATTGTTGAAGATTATTTGCGGCAAATTGGTTCGTCGCGGGCAGAAGTCGGCGGCGTGGGCTGGCAAAATTTATTAGAAATAGCGGAAAAGTTAAAGATTCAAGTGTCTCAAGTTAATGAGGCGAAGGAAAGTTGGTTTGACGACGAGAATTTTATGTCCCATGACTTGGTGCTAAACCGAGATCAGCTTGAAGAAATCCTGGAATCTCGGCAGTTGTTGGAACAGTTGCGGGAAGCTTTAGATGAAGTGTTGAGCATTGCGCTGGGAAAAGGTATCGGTAAAGCAGATATCGAACAGGTTTTGCTAGTAGGAGGAACTTCTATGATTCCGGCTGTATCTAATTTAGTGGTTTCCTATTTTGGGCGGCAAAAAGTCAAAACAGATAAGCCTTTTGAAGCTGTAGCCCACGGCGCTTTAGCCTTGACACAATTGGCGAGTGTTGACGATTATTTGCGCCACACCTATGCAATTCGCCTCTGGGAACCTTATGCTAAAGCTTATACTTATTCGCCGATTTTTAGCAAAGAAATGAAGTATCCTTGTGAAAGTTCCGAAGAGTTGACGCTGCAAGTTGCCATTGAAGGTCAAAGGGAAATTAGGTTAGATATTGGAGAAGTTGCGGAGGTGTCGCAAGCAGAGGTTACTTTTAACGAAAAAGGGCAAATGACGAGCAGTTTGCTCAACAAACACAGCGATTTTCGTTCTTTGGAAAGCCACCACCAGCAGGTTTGTGTGGCGCATTTGAACCCGCCCGGAGTCTTGGGTATTGACAGGGTTTCGGTGAGTTTTGAGGTGGATGAAAGGCGCGTGTTGTTAGCTACGGTGCGGGATTTGCTGACTGGTAAGGTGTTGGTGGATAGAAGTGCGATCGCCAAACTGCAATAATGATACAATTGTTATTAAGATAAAATTCGGCGATTGAAATCGCTTCTACACAAACAAAGTCCGCCTCCGCGGACTGAAGAATATCGATTTAAATCAAGTTTATGCTGCCATGAAAAAGCAACAAAATAAATTCAGCCACCTCACAGCAATCGAAAGAATTTACCTATCATTTCCGGCAAGATTTTTATTAGAGCAAAACTTGCTTCAAGGCAAAATTTTAGATTTTGGGTGCGGCTTCGGGAGCGATGTTAAATTGTTGCAGCAAAAAGGCTTGGATATTGCAGGTTACGACTCTTATTATTTTCCTGAATTTCCCGAACATAAATTTGATACTATCATTTGCTTTTATGTTTTGAATGTTTTGTTTCCCGAAGAACAAGCGAATGTGCTGATGGAAGTGTCGCATCTCTTGAAACCAGGAGGTAAAGCATATTTTGCCGTGAGAAGGGATATCAAAAAAGAAGGTTTTCGAGAACACTACGTCCACAAAAAACCTACCTATCAGTGCATTGTCAAACTTCCTTTTAAGTCGTCTCTCTTAAATGAGTCTTGCGAAATCTACGAATACGTGCATTACAACTATCAAAGAAATTCAACTAATAACTGCATATTCTGCAATCCGTACAAAAACCTAACTTTACTGACAGAATCAGCGACAGCCTATGCAATTTTTGACGGTTATCCCGCCAGCCAAGGTCATGTTTTAATTGTTCCCAAACGTCACACTGCAAATTATTTTGAATTGCCGTTTCGAGAGCAATCGGCTTGCTGGTTTATGGCTAATAAGGTGCAAGAAATTTTAACTAAAGAGTTTCAGCCTGATGGTTTTAATGTCGGAATCAATATTAATAAAGATGCGGGTCAAAGTCGCAGTCACGCTGCGATTCATGTTATCCCCCGCTACAGGGGCGATGCGGCTGGGAATAAAGGCGGTATTAGATATGTGATTCCTCAAGTTAAAAATAAAAATTAGGAATTTGTGAAAGGATTTTTTTTTAACCGCAGAGGCGCAGAGAAGGCGGAGAAATAGAGAAGAAAGAAATTTATAATTTTTGTAATGATTATTATATTTGAGCAAAGGGCGAGCAAAATAGAGTTAAAATGTGTTAACCAAGTCTCAAACTACACATTAGCAGTAATTTGGTGTTTTGTTTATGTCTAAGCGCAAAAAGCAAGAATGGCTCAAGGAAACTCTAGAGCTCAAAGAAGACCACAATTGGAAGTCAAAGCCTGGAACTCGCATCTTTGTCGCCGGAAGAGGTGCAGTCCGCTTTGATGTCCCCCAAGATTGGCATTTTGAACCGGATACAAAGTCGTTCCGGTTTACGGATAAGAAACCGCCGGATGATGATTGTTGTTTGGAGGTTTCGTTTAATTTGTTACCTCCTGGTAATTGGGGAGAATTTCCGCTGGTACCGCTATTACAGAAGATAGTTGAAGATGATACCAGAAATCCGATCGATCCTGGGGAAATCATTCAATTGAAGCGGCAAACTGCTCGGGTTGTTTGGACTGAATTTAAGTTTATCGACCCTCCAGAACAGCGGGAAGCTTATTCGCGAATCTGTATCGGATTGGGTTCTAATGTTCAGTGTTTGATTACTTTTGATTACTGGGTTGATGATGCTGAACGTTTGACTCCTGTCTGGGATACGGTGATGGACTCGCTGGTTTTGGGTTTGTTTATTAGTGACCCTCGAACGGGTTTTGCGCGTCCTGATTAGAGATATGCAGGGTTGGAAGCTTCGGGTTTTGTGGCTGTGTATCCCTGAGTTCTTGAAGAAGTCGGGGATTTCAAATAATTGACGATCGCAATTTTGATAGATTTGAGTCGATCGGCTAATCATGAAAATGCTATAATTATTAACAAGTTGTGCTTAGGGAGACTACGGAAATGCAGCTCGCATCATTTGAACAAAAAATGTGGGAGAGTTCGCCAGCAAAAACTCGCACTAAAATATCCGATAGTGAAATTAACCATAAATACGAGTTAAGAGAGAATAGAATTCTTACTGAAATCAACCGTGAAAAGCTTCCGAGTTTTGTCCAGGCTTTAAAGCAGCCTGGTTATATGGAAGTGCGACCATTTTACCAAAGAAGGGCACGTTGGACTACCAAAATGCAATCCAAACTAATCGAATCATTTCTAGTCAATATTCCAGTTCCATCAATAATTTTATACGAAAAAGAATACTATTCATATGAGGTTATGGATGGTCAACAAAGAATTACTGCGATTCAGGATTTTTATGAAAACAAGCTTTCATTAACAGGGCTGGAACTTTGGCCTGAATTAAATGGACGTACCTACAATCAACTTCCTCAAAAAATTAGAGCAGGTATCGACCGTCGTTCTATATCATCTACAGTAATTATTGCAGAATCAACCTCCGATCCTGAAGAGGCTCTATTCTTAAAACAAAAAACCTTCGAGCGCCTTAACACTGGAGGCGTAGATTTAAGTCAACAGGAAGTGCGAAACTGTTTGTATTATGGAAAGTTCAATGAACTGTTGCTAAAATTATCGCGCCATCCCATGTTTGCAGAAGCTTGGGGAATTCCGACACAGGATAACAGCCCCGAATTGGAGAAAAATACCCTTTATAAAAAAATGGAAGATGCTGAGTTAGTTCTGCGTTTTTTTGCTCTCAGAAATGTTGATAATTACCAACGGGGAATGGAAGGCTTTTTAGATTTGTACATGATGAGAAGTTTAAATTTTGATGAGGAAGATATCAATTATTTGGAATCTATTTTTCTCAAAACTATCACAATAGCTCACCTAATTTACGGAGAGCATTTATTCAAACCATTTGACCAGAAAACTCAAACTTGGTCAAACAAGACTTATAAAGCATATTATGATGCAATTATGGTGGGTTTAAGTAGGTACTTGCAACATGAAAAAAGATTAATTGCTCTAAAAGACCGAATTATTGAAGAGACAAAGAATATCTTTAAAAAACCTGAATCTCGTCTTCTCACAGGAGGCGGAAAAACCAAGGCAGAGATTCAGGAGCGAATCGGGATATTTGACGAAATGCTTTCGCAAGTGATCGGAGAGTAACTTGCGATGTTTGACGAGCTTCTCAAGACAGTCAGCCTCAAAATTTCTACTGTCCGTTCGATGATAAAGACTAACGATAGACTTAGAAAAATCGTATTTCAAGACAGTTCAGATATAAAACAGTTGAAAGAAAATCCGGAATTTGCCGCATTAATAGAAGTAATCCCTGGCAAACGAGAATGGCAAATTTACGAACGCTGTGCCGTAGTAACCCGATTGTATGCTATTTACGAGCGCTTTGTTGAGGATTTAATTTCGGATTGGTTGCGACTGATGCCCGATTTGGTTCCGCGTTATTCAGATTTAGGAGAACAAATCCAAAATACCCATCGAGAGGGTATAGGGCGTTTATTGATTGACATCAAAAAGAATAGGTTTCAACACCTTTCAGTTGAGCAGGTAGTACAAGGATTATCCTGTGGAATTACTGACACTGGAAAATACCAGCTACTTCCTGATGCTTTCCTAATGCGAGAGCAAAATTTACGGAAGGAAGTGTTAGAAACACTTTTGAGAAATGCGGGAATTGATGAGGCATGGAAATGGGTAATCAACCACAAAGAAATTAAATATTTTGTAGAGGAAGTTCGCAGCCGTCAAAACTCGGCAGAAGGAGAACTAAAACAACTGGTTGACTATCGTAATAAAGCAGCACACGGCTCTGTAAACGAGATATTGGGAATTCAAGAACTGTTGGACTTAGCTGATTTTGTTGAGGCTTTATGCAAATCCCTTGCCGATTTAGTGACCTATAATATAATTTTACTCCAGATAGATAGAGGATTGGTAAGGGAGATTGGAAACATTACTGAGTGGTTCAAAAAGCCACAAGCAGGTGTAGCGAAAGTTAAGGAAGTTACATTAACTGTAGGAGAAAGTGTTTTTCTTGTTTTAGTTAATAAGGAATTGTCGTACTGCTACTCTGCTAAAATTGAGAGCATTCAGCTTAACGATCTGTCTCAAAATCGTGTGGAGATAGCCTCGGAAACAGAATTAGGCTTAAAGTTCGATCGCGATGCCAGAGTTGGTTTGACTATTTATGTAACGACATCCGAGCGAGTTGACTGAATCTTTTGTTAACTGCGAAGCCCGATCGCCATTCCCCGCAACACACTAACACAAATATCGTACAATTATCCCACCATCCCGCATCTACTCACCCCCCAGCCCATGCTCTGCGATTACCTCGTACAAATCCTCACCGCCCGCGTCTACGATGTTGCTCAAGAATCCCCCCTAGAAGTAGCCCCCAATCTCTCAGCGCGGCTCAACAATAAACTGCTGCTGAAACGCGAAGATATGCAGTCTGTGTTTTCCTTCAAACTGCGGGGCGCGTACAATAAAATGGCGCAACTTTCCCCGGATTTGCTAGCACAAGGTGCGATCGCAGCTTCCGCCGGCAATCACGCCCAAGGAGTCGCCCTCGCTGCGCGCCACCTGGGAACTCGCGCGATTATCGTCATGCCCGTAACGACGCCGCAGGTGAAGGTTAATGCGGTGATAGCGCGCGGTGGAGAGGTGATTTTGCATGGGGATACCTATGATGATGCCTACGCTTTTGCGCGCCAATTAGAGGTCGAAAAAGGTATGACTTTTATTCACCCTTTTGACGATCCGCACGTGATTGCGGGACAGGGTACGATCGGCATGGAAATTCTCCGGCAACATCAAAAACCAATTCACGCAATTTTTGTAGCAATTGGTGGCGGTGGATTGATTTCGGGAATTGCGGCTTATATCAAGCGGTTGCGCCCGGAAATTAAGATTATTGGTGTGGAACCGGTGGACTCTGATGCGATGAATCAATCGCTGAAAGCGGGTAAACGGGTGCGGTTGTCGCAGGTGGGTTTATTTGCTGACGGCGTTGCGGTGCGGGAAGTTGGGGAGGAAACTTTTCGGCTTTGTCAGGAGTATGTGGATGAGATTATTTTGGTGGATACGGATGATATTTGTGCGGCGATTAAGGATGTTTTTGAGGATACGCGATCGATCTTAGAACCGGCTGGCGCATTGGCGATCGCAGGTGCAAAAGCTTATGTGGAACGGGAACAAATCGCAGGGGAAACATTAATTGCGGTTGCTTGCGGTGCGAACATGAATTTCGATCGCCTGCGGTTTGTAGCAGAAAGAGCCGAGTTTGGCGAACGGCGGGAAGCTATTTTTGCAGTCACAATTCCCGAACAGCCGGGAAGTCTCCGCAGGTTTTGCGAATGTTTGGGAAAGCGCAATCTAACTGAATTTAGCTATCGAATTGCGGATGAGAAAGCAGCACATATTTTTATCGGCGTCCAAATTCAAAACCGTGCGGATGCGGTGAAAATAGCTGCCAGTTTTGAAGATTGCGGCTTTAAAACTTTGGATTTAACTGATGATGAATTAACGAAATTGCACTTGCGGCATATGGTGGGCGGCCGTTCGATGCTAGCAGATAATGAGTTGTTTTATCGCTTTGAGTTTCCCGAACGTCCGGGTGCGTTGATGAAGTTTGTGGGTTCGATGAGTCCTAATTGGAATATCAGCGTTTTTCACTATCGGAATAATGGGGCTGATTACGGGCGAATTGTGGTGGGAATTCAGGTGCCGCCGGATGAGATGCAAGAGTGGCAGGCTTTTTTGGATACGCTGGGCTATCAGTATGGGGATGAGAGTCAGAATCCGGCTTATAAGTTGTTTTTGAGATAGGGGTTTTTGAGTGTATGAAGGAGGCGGTTGAAACCGCGACTATACAAACGAAGTCCGCCTGCGCGGACTAAGAGATTGGACGCGAATAATGTCATGTGTGGTTTTTGACGCATCAAACTTCCGATCGCAAATTCTGCACATCCTGAACGCTAAGTCCGGTTATTTGGGCGATGGTTGCGTCATCTAGGCGATCGAGTAACTGCCGTGCGATCGCCTGTTTTTCTTCTTGTCTGCCTTCTTGTCTGCCTTCTTGTATACCTTCTTGTCTGCCTTCTTGTCTGCCTTCTTGTCTAGCGTCTCGCTCAGCTTTAATTATCGTGCCTTGTTGGTCATAAATAAACATTTCTTGCCGTTCGATATTTGCTATTTCCTCCAGGCTTAAATTCACTCGATCGGCGATGTCAAATGCTTGATGGATTTCGGGGACGCTATCCATTACTGGCGGGATTTCCGCGATCGTTACCGCGTATTTCATGAAATAGAGCCATTTATCTGCTAGAGTTTCTAGTTGGTCTACTGTTTTGGTGAACTTTGGTAATTCTACAAATACTAACTTGAGATCGTTATCGGGATAGGGTAAGTTAGAAACCTCTTCTTTGTAGACAAATCGCGAAATTAAGTTGTTGCTATTTTTAAACATCTCAAAATCAGTAATCGTTAAAGCAATTACTGGTCTGAGCATTCGATATCCTTGTCCTTTCTGCAATTGAGAGGCGTAGGTTTTCGCTGCGTTGTACAAGATTCTTTGTCCGAAAGACTCGACGTTTAATACCTGCATTTCAATGATGACTAGAGTGTCGTCGGCAAGCTTGGCTTTGACATCTAAAGAAGAGTCTTTTAAGCCTTCTACTTGTGGCGGCAGGTTGGGGTTGATAATTTCTAAGTCTGCAATAGTCGGATTGCCTTCGTAAATTATGGCGTTGAGGAAACTGATGAGAATGTCTTTGCTTTCTGAGGAACCAAATATTTTTTTGAAGGCGTAATCGGTTTTGGGGTTGATGAATGTCATGGTGGGAATCGGAAATGGATCTCGCTATTTCGATTCTATCATCGGGCGAGCTTAATTTTGGGGTTAGGGCACACTCCGAAAAGAAACCGGGTTTTTTACGAAAATACGGGTTGAAACCAGCAGATTTGGCAAAAAACCCGGTTTCTGAACCCCATGCGAAGTCCTAATTCATTGCCTGCATCAACGCTGCACCAGCACCAAAATTCTCGTAGGGCGTTGGTAGGTAGTAAATCTTGTAAGGTTCCAAAGGAAAAATATCTTCACTGATATCCTCTTCCGCCAGGAGAATGCGGATTAACTCTCGTTTTTCGATCGCAGAAAGTTGTCTAATGGTAGGGAGTAATTCTGTTAGTGTCATTGTTGTCAGAAGTTAGTAAACAACTAATGGGCGCGATCGCCTAGCATAAAGCTGCTATTGGAAATTATAATGGGTACAGAAGTCTAGCAAGGAGAATGTGCGATTGTGACACTCCGGGAAGAGCTAATCAATGAGATTGAGCAAGCATCAGATGATGTACTTCAGGTGCTATTGAGTTTTTTGCGTCAAACGCGGTTGTCGCAGTCTGAGCCTTTTTTGTCGATCGACTCTGCTGAGATTTCGAGTGCTGGATTGACAGCGCAAAAGCACTATCCTCTGCGCGGGATGCCCTTGGTAATTGCCGAGGATTTTGATGAGCCGATGCCAGATTTATGGGATGCGTTGGGTACATGATTTTACTGGATACACATATTTGGCTGTGGTTGCTGCACGATCCGAGTAATTTGTCTGTGGCGGCAAATCGTGCGATCGAGGCTGAGGAAAACCAAAGCGGTTTATTGGTTTCTGCAATTTCAGTTTGGGAAATTGCCGTGAAATCCAGTCTGGGTAAGCTGACTTTGCCGTTGCCGATCGCAGAGTGGTACGCACAAGCTAGAACTCATTCAGGTATAGTTATTGAGCCATTAAATCCGCTGGATGCAATTAACAGTACGCAGCTTCCAGGGGATTTTCACAAAGATCCTGCCGATCGCATTTTAATAGCGATCGCGCGGCGGTATGATATTCCGTTAGTTACTTGCGATGAGAAGATTCTGAGCTATCCTCACGTTGAAACGATTTGGTAGTTACGGGCGATCGCGCTTAGTTTTGTTCGTAAGGGCGATCGGTCGAAATATATCGTCCTTAAAAATTGCTATAATCAGGAATCTGAGAACTTAACACTAAAGGCTGAGGTTAACGTCGTGACAATAACTTCACAAGAAACGGATGTAGAGATTCAACAATTCCCCATTTTTCTGGGACAGGGAGGGGAAATTACCATTCCCCAGTTATTACAAGATGCTCTCAAGGTCGATCGGGGAGATATGCTAGTGCTACTCCAAATAGGTGATCTGATTGTACTTGCTCCCAAACAACCTCAAGTTCCCCAATTAATCGATCGGATTGCAACGATTATGGAAAGTGAAAATGTGGGTTTGACTGATTTATTGTCGGGTTTAGAAGCCGAGAGAGAGGCAATTTGGGAGGAGAAACAGTCTTGATGCGTAGGATATTTGCCGACTCCAGCGTGTTAATTGCTGGATGCGGATCGCGAACGGGAGCTAGTCGTGCCGTACTGACAATGGCTGAAATAGGTCTTTTCAAGTTGGTTGTATCTGAGCAAGTTTTGGAGGAGTGCGATCGCAATTTACGCAAAAAAATACCTGCCGCTCTGCCAATCTTTACAGAGTTGCTAGGTACTATTAACCCCGAAATTCAACCCGATCCATCTTTAGAAGAATCAGCGCGGTGGGCGGCGATTATTGAAGCTAAAGATACCCCGATTTTAGCTGCGGCTGTTCTGGCAAATGTCGATCGCCTTTTGAGCTTAAATACCAAAGATTTTACTGCCGAAGTTGCTTCACAAAGCGGGTTGAGCATTCAAACTCCAGCAGAATTTGTTAGAGAAATTCGAGAGATTGTAGGAAAAGGTTTGTTGTCAACGTGATTTTATCGTGATGAGCGACGAATCAGAAGGGCGATCGCGCTTTGATTTGTTTGTAAGGGCGATCGCATTTGCAGTTACAAGTTTTTTACTTTTGGCTTCTGATTAGATCCATATTCTACTTTTCAAGAGCATAAATATAGTCACTTTTGTCTGACTTATCAGGCAGACTAAACTCCAGTTTGTATGTTGAAGCACCGTTAATGTCTATTTTTTCTCTCAATGCTTCACCACGATTCAAATCAATATTCTTTCGTAACTTTCCGTCAATGTAGACTTTAGCTACTATACTATCCAATTGCGAATTTTCAGGTAAGGCATATGCTAAAGGAAGCTCACCAAAACTTTTCTGAATTTGACACACAACCAACCGAGGATTGTTTCCAGTAACATATAATCTTGATACAGGTTTTTCGGCTTTATTTGCAACAGGAATTATCTCTGTGTATTCGCCCTCACTGGCTAAGGTACCACCAAAAGTTTTACACTCGACTTTTGGTGGCTTCGGCTCCTTTGCAGAGATTTGAGTGGGTGAAGGTCTCGTAGGAGTAGGTGAAGGTTCCGTAGAAGTAGCGCCAACAGGGACAGGAGTTGGTTTATCAGGAGATATGGGCGGTGTTGAGAATGAGGTACTCTTTGAGGTACTCTTTAATGTATATGTCTTTGCTACGACTGAACCTCCTTTTAGATCTACTATCTCACTAATTGTTTCAAATCCCTCTTTTCTCAGCGTGATTTGTAAATCTCTTGTGCTAGGTATTTTCACCATGACGTAGCCATTTGACTCAGTAACTGCTGTCGCGGCTATTCCTCTGTGAGATGTGAATTCAACCTTAACACCTGCAAGAGGTTCTGAAGATTCAGTTCTAACGATGACAGGAACCTCTTTGATTTCAGCATCTTTAGAAGACTGATTAGTTTCAAATCCGAAAAATTGACGAACTTCGGGAGTGGTGACAGCTACTATAATAGCTAAAATTGAGAGCAAAATACCGATGTAAACAGTCCACTTAGATTTCACAGAGTTACTTCCTTATAACTGATTTTTAATCATGTCTTAAATATCCATACATTACTGCAAACTGCATTTCCGAACCTTTCGATAATTAATTTGTAACACGGGAAATTTATGGTTTCTGAACGGGTAACAAGCAGCTAAGCAAGAAAATGGTTAAGCTAATGGGCTTCAAAACAATAGAGGCAGGTGATCGCACTTTGTTTTTTTTGTAAGGGCGATCAATCATCTTTATTCAGGACCTGTGCATTGAGGGTCTTTTCCTGGACGACTTACGCAAGCTCGAGTATATGGTATATCTCCAGACAACATACTGGTAACTTGAGGTTCCGGATAATCATCTTGCATACGCAGAGACGGATATGGTTTTTTATCTGTGCCATCAAAGTAAGTCTTTGCACCATCTTTGCCCTCAAAATAAATCGTTGCACCAGGCACTGTTGGCATCTTGACCCAACGAGCATGACATTTATCGGAGTATTTTATCTCAAGATTTAGATTCTTGAACTTTTCTCCTAACTCTGGAAAACTTACGAGTTCGGTAGTGTAAATACTCATGTCTTGATCACAAAGATTTTTGGGAGCGCGTCCTGTACAAGTGTTTGCACGGCAACTTCTTAAATCAGCCTTTATTTGGTTTTTTTTTAATATGTATTTCTTTGTTAAGACAGAATCTTCTTTTAGATCTACTGTCTCACTAATTGTTTCAAATCCCTCTTTCCTCAGCGTGATTTGTAAATCTCTTGTGCTAGGTATTTTTACTATGACGTAGCCATTTGAATCAGTTAATCCTGTCGCTGGTCCTCTCTGCGATGTAAATTCAACATTAACACTTGCAAGAGGTTCTAAAGATTCAGTTCTAACGATGACAGGAACCTCTTTGATTTCAGAATCTTTAGGAGGAGACGGATTAGTCTCAAGTCCCAAACGATAACGAACTTCGGGAGTGGTCACAGCTACTATAATAGCTAAAACTGAGAGCAAAATACCGATATAAACAGTCCACTTAGATTTCACCTAGTTACTTCCTTCTAACGAATTTTTATCATGCCTTAAATATCCATACATTGACGCAAACTGCTTTTCCGAACTTTTCGATAGTTAATTTGTGGTACAGGAAAATTATGGTTGCTGACGGAGTAACAAGCAGCGTGAAGGCTTAGCTAGAAAATAGTTTAAGCTGATTTGCAAAAACTCTAGTAAGATGCTTATGTCAGACTCATCCATGCTAGACCGATCGCCCAAAAACTGTCAACGAAAAAAAAGTTGGAAAAAGTGGGAACTTCCTCAAAATCCGACGCGTGGCAAAAAAAGTGGGGAAAAGTGGGAAAAAGTTTGGTATAGTAACTAAAATTATCCCACCATCCCACCTATGGACAGTCCTCAGATATTACAATTTGTCGATGAAGCTGTCTGTGCCAAGACAGGCAAACATCTAAACAACTTGCAGCGCAAAATTATCGCGGGAATACTGAATCGTAAAAAGTATTCTGACGTTGCAGAAACTTATGGTTATAGCTCCCAGCACGTTAAAAAAGCCAGTCATGAGCTTTTGCAAATGTTATCTGAGGTTTTTGGTGAACAAGTTAAAAAAAGTAATCTTGAATCTGTCCTAGAAAGGCAGATAAATCATAATATAAATCTTGGCAATAAGAATACTTTTAAAAATACTAACAAAATTAGCTACATTAACAATTGTTCTAATCCCTCCACTCCTACCCCAGATGAAAGTCAGCCTGAAAATCCCGACTTGCAGGAGGAAAGCCAAAATCAAACTAAGATTGAAACAATTGATAAATTACGGCAGTTTGGCTTGAGCGACGAGCAAATTGCAGAAGCGCTAGATCTACCTTTAGAGCAGGTTAAACAGGTGGACTTGGAGGAGTAAAATCTGCTACAGTAATGAAGAGATAAGTTTTGAGAATAAATTAGGAGAATCAATTGAAAATCAAAATTATCATTCACGAAGCAGAAGAAGGCGGATACTGGGCAGAAGTTCCTGCTATTCCTGGCTGTGCAACTGAGGGCGAAACCTTTGAGGAATTGCTGCAAAACCTCTATCAAGCAATCGAAGGTTGTCTGAATGTAGACTTACAATGAAATCAACAACCCAAAATACAAGCTATTTTATGAACACAAAACTCATTGAATCCTTGGTACAAATCATCCAGACACTCTCTGAAGAAGAGCAATTGCTAATCAAAGCAAAACTATTTAGTAACATCCCCTATCCTTCTACTGCGGAAATAGCCCAGTTAGCCCAGATCGGGGGAGCATTTCAATTCCTGCATGATGAACCTGATATTTACACCCTTGAAGATGGAGAGCCAATTTAGTGAAGCTAAAAAAAGGAGATATTGTTTTAGCTGAATTTCCCTTTACAGAGCAGCATCTATCTTAACTCGTACAGCATCGATCCACTAGCAAAATTAGCATACCAAATTATTTCAAACCAGCACCGGACGACTTCTCAGCGGCACAAGAATTTCATGCAAAACACTAGGCTTCGCACTAAGATATACTTCACCACAATTAGCCTCGTTATATCCGACAATAATTGCACCGATCGCACTACCGATCTCAGGATACATCTCTTCACTCATCTCTCCGTTATCCAAAAAGTCTGGAATTTTAATCAAACCTTTGACAGCATCTTCACCAATATTAACAAACACTCCAAAGGGAGCATGATATTCAACTTTACCCAGCAAAAACTGCCCCAATCTGTACTTTAACTTAATTTGTTCCCAGCTTTGACTATTCATAATATTCACTGTGGTTTGAGGACTCGTGGAAATTGATTGAGTATGGGAAACAAGCGTTGAGGTACAATTACCTCAATTCGATCGTAACCCTCTTTCTCATCATAGCGATATTCCAGCGACTTGAAATACTGCTCATAACTTGACCGATCAATTGAAACCTCCAGTATTCCTTCTTTGTAACTTTGATTATACTCTTCTGCAATACTTCGATCGTGGGGGCCTGCAAAATAGCAATTTCCATCAACATAAGGAGGATTATACGGAAAATCGACTGGTTGAAATCCTTCTTTCAGTAATTTCTGACCTTTGCGTTTTTGAGGTGCTTTGTAAAGTGTAATGATTGGGGGGGATTCTGACTGACTAGATTTCATGTAAAATGCTTCAAATTTCCCTACACTTTCCTTCACTAAATACTTGTTCTGCTTGTCGCTTCAAAGGGTCGAATTTGCCTGCTTTCAAATCTTCTTCAATGTGTTTATCCCAAAGAGGTTCTTGAAATTCGTCAAGCCATTCGATAAACTCTGCGAGTTGATTTTGTGGAAGTTTGCTTACTACTGTCTTGAGTTCTGTAATGTTCATGGGTAAGTATTTTTTTTCCTAATATTCGTTTACCTGTTTGCTCTAATTATATCGCATCGATCGCACTATACGAAATTTCCTCTCTTCTCTTCAGTCCTCCTCTGCTCGGACTTGGTTTGACAAGAAGCGATTTCAATCGCTTGGTGACTGACAAATTAGCAGCAGGGAAAGAGGAATTTTCGTCTGTGGATGTATCGGTTCCTCTAATTCGCACACTCTCCAGCCGGATTCCGATACTTGTTGAAACCACGAACTAACTGTGCGAAAATACCACGGCATCGGCTCTCGAAAATCTCCACCGAAATTGTCGAAAGTCTCGATTTTCCATCCGTCAACATAGGGCTGTTGCTGACACGCTGTGAATGGATGAACTGTCTGGATTAATAAATGTCCGTTTGAGACTGTGGCTTGGCGCAACGATCGCAATAAACCTCCAATTTCCTCACCGAGTAGCGAAAAATTGCAGACGATCGCATCATAGGGTTGACCGAGTATCCCTGGATCGGCAATCATCTCATCGTAGCCGATCGCCCGAAAACAACCGCTGCTTTTCTCGATCGCGCGATCGATCAAACCACGGGAAGCATCAACTCCAACCACCTCTACACCGTGCTTTGCTAAGGCGCGCCCCAACCAACCTTCACCGCATCCGACATCCAGCACTCGCCGAGGCCCGCAGCGCAGCACAGCTTGTAGAATAGCCTCATCCGTTGCTGCGCGGCGGCTTGCAATCAGATTTTGGTCGATCGCCCGTGTCCATGCGTCAGCATTAGCTTCCCAACTTTGTTGAATTTGTTGCTCTCGATCGGATTTTATCGTCATTCTTTTAGTTGATTGATATCATGTCCGATCGATTGCTCGGGTTCGATCGTTCGGAATGCAAGTCCTTGAAAGATGCGGACTGAAGTCCGCACTACGAACCGTTTTTGTTATGGTAATTGAGCGGATATGATATGATGTCTTAACTGTCAAATTGGCGATCGCACTTTAGCATCAAATTTTCAATCAGAGCGATCGCCTTTGCCCACATTGTGATTCTCCTATTGGTACTAGGACTTAGGCAGAAATCTGATTGCCACTCCGATCCTGCGTAAGTCCTGGGCACATGAAAACGAGTTCCGAAAGGGCGATCGCTAAACCCATTTACCCACAACAACCCTCACCGTTCCATCCGCCAAAGTTTCCTCTTCTTCCACATTAAAACCCTCAGACTGCACCGCCGCCATCAAACTTTTGCGCGCGTATTTCTGACTGATTGAATTGACAAATTCCTGCTGGTTAATGCGAGCCCCCCAAAAATCCGCCACCAATTCATAATCCTCTTCGCCGCTGCGCCGAAAACCCAAATCGTAACCGTTGGACTGCCGAATCACGTACTCGGCATTAGTTTTCTCGCCATGATAACCCCGCACCTGCACATTGCACTCTACTTGATAACCCAACTCTTCCAACACTTGATGCAGCAGTTCGCCGTTTTTGATCTGAACCTTGATCGTTGTGAAGTGTGACATATCACTTTCGGATTTTTGTGTGAAACGCTGATTTGATTATAATAACATAAATAGCAACAGTCAATAAATTAGAACTTACGCTATTTAACCCGATATTTACGAACTGTTGCGGGTTTTGCTTTTTTTGCGCCTGCACTCAAACCCGGTTTCTGGCAGCTTGGCAGCCAGCGTCATGCCCTTGCCAAAATTTAAGTTTGAAATCGATCTACCAGTTATTAACTTTCGTGTCTGGGTAGTTAATTACTAATTCCCCAATTCTTCAAGATAAAATCTACAATCTACAATATATAGCTTTTCTCAAAAAGATGATGTATAACAGAGAGCTTGTAAAACCACTAAATTCAGAGGGCTAAAGCCCAACAACGTCCGCGAATCTTTCTGATCGTCACTATAAAATATAAAATAGTATGATTGCCGATAATTCTAACCAACCCAGAGAATATGATGCCGTCCTCGGCGGTCAAAGTCAAATCCCGATCGCCGCCGCCGTTTTGGGAGGCATCGCCGGAGTCAAGCAGCGCTTGCACAGTCCTAGTATCGAGCCGCGCACGGCCGCCGTTAAAGATGCTCCTAAATACGGAGATGCAGGTTTGAATTTAGCAATTGAAGCGCTGCTTGATCCCGCACCAGAAGTGCAGCGAGTTGCTTATTCAGTTTTGCGACAAAGGACAGAACCTTTTGTCCGCCAAGCTTTAACAGAATTCGTACCTTACCAGTTGTTTGACTGCATCCGCACTGTGAAAACTGGGACAAATGTAGCGATTAGTCCCGGAGGATCTCGCACGGCGAGTTTGCACGGCAAAATAATTAGAATTTGCGATTTAGAGACAGGAGAAATACTCTATACTGTTGACAAGTATCCCCGCGCTCAAGAAACTTTTGTTCTTTGCCAAGAAACCGAAGTTTTTGTCAGGAGCAGAAATCTTCCGAAACACCGCGCGATCGAAATTTGGCAGGAAGGAGAATTGCGACATACTTCCCTCGGACACGAAGGGGAAATTACTGCAATTGTCATCAGTCCCGACAGTCGAGTTATCGCCACCGGTTCGGCAGATACTACAATCAAAATTTGGAATTTAGAGACGGGAAAGTTAATTTGTACTTTTGGCAGTCATTTAACTTGGAAAGCGCACAAAGGAGGAATTGCAAGTCTGGCTTTTAGCCCGATCGCACCAACTCTCGCTAGCAGCAGTTCTGACGGTACAATTAAACTCTGGAACCTCCGCAGCCGAGAATGCTCCCAAACAATTAAAGGTTATGCGAATTGTCTAGCTTTCAGCCGAGACGGGCAGACTTTGGCTGCTGGCGGCTGGGACAGAAACATTCAACTGCGCCAGCTATCGCATCCGGATAATCCAATAACTTTGGCAGGGCATTTTAACTCCATAAATGCGATCGTCTTTAGTCCCGACGGGCGCACTGTTGTCAGTGCTAGCGCCGATGGTAATCTCAAATTATGGAATGCCCCCACTGGCGAACACATTCACACTCTCAGCGGACATCAAGCTTCTGTTACAAATCTTACTTTTAGCAGCGATGGCGAAACTATTATCAGCGGCAGTTTAGACAAAACTATCAAATCTTGGGGAATTAATTGAAGGCAGAAGGAATAAGAAATAAGGCAGAAGTCAGAAGGAAGGGTAATATCAAATTCGCCCTTCATCGTCCTGTATTCATCTCTCTTATCTCCCTCTGTGTTCTCTGTGTTCTCTGCGGTTAAATAATTCCGATGCAACCGGAAACGATATATAGCGGATCTAGCTCCCATATTCGCGGACGTTGTTGGGAAGAGAGCCCTATACGTTCAAGCGGTTATAAGCTGTCAGTCATACCTCATCTTTTTGAGAAAGGCCATAACATCTCTGGGAACAGTAAAAACCTTTTTTTACTCTCCCCAGAGCGTCCCGGCACAGCAAAGCTGATATACATATAGTGTCCCGGCACAGCAAAGCTGATATACATATAGCAACTGTCCCGCACACCAAAGCAGCGTGTAAAAGCAAAACACAGATGCGGCTCTTGGAAAAAGCAAGAGGAAATAACGAAGAGGGAAGGGGCAATCGACGGCATGGGGCAAGTGCAATGCGAGAACTTCCTAACCGTCGGGCCCGGTGGTTATATTTCAAAATTCGCGATTTCCGATTCCTAGGTGCGTAAATATACGCAAGCAAATATAATAACTTTATAATTCTAGGTCTTGTGCAAGCCGAGGATTGCGAAACTTCTTTTTGCCATACTACACATACTTAGGCTAAAAGTATCGATTCGCAACCATTATTCAGCTTGTTGTCAATTTCTGAATAGTCGCCACACAACCGGGCAAGCCACTATTTATGAATCCTTTACACTAGCTTGAAATTATCGAATCTTCCTCAGATGAGTATCGCAACGAACTTTAATATTTGATTGAAAAAGTTTATGCTTAAAAGATAGGCAGGGATTAAATATAACAGTGCTTCCCTGAGTAACCATGTCACACTCCAACCAATCCATCTATGCTTCCAGCAATGCCACAGAAATCTGCGGCACTGCTGCCAGTTGGCAGGAAAAAGCCGATCGACTAACGGTAGAATTAAGCAACACGCGCGATCGGCTTCAGGCAGAAATCGATCGCCTGAAACAAGACAACCAAACCCTGCACGCCGCTGTCAGTTGTGCTCCAGTTTTCCTGTGGGCAACCGACAAAGACGGCAGGTTAACCCTTGCAGCAGGCAAAGGATTGGAAAATTTGGGGCTCGAACCGGGTGAGGCTGTCGGAGAGTCGATTTTTGCAGTTTACAGCCAGCCAGAGATCTTAGAAAATATTGCCCAGGTAATCGCAGGAAACGATCGCACTTGGAATACCCGACAGGGGACTTTTATTCACGAAATTCGATCGGCACCGCTGCTCCATGCCAACGGCGAAGTTGTCGGGGCTGTCGGTGTTTCTACTGATATTACCGAGCGCGAGCGAGCCATGACAACTCTCTCTCTTTCAAATCAAGAATTAGAAGACAAACTTACTCTGCAAACGGCAGTCTCGAATGCAGCACTGGCCGAAAGCGAAAAAAAGTACCGCAACCTCGTAGAAACCTCCCAAGAGTTGATTTGGTCGATCGACATTCAAGGCATCTTGACTTTTGTCAATTCCGCCGCCAAAAGGATCTACGGTTACGAACCCCTAGAAATGATCGGTCGTCGCTTTGCAGATTTTTTGATTAAAGAAGAAAAAGCCAGACAAATAGAAATATTTGCCCAACTCTTAGCAAGAACCAGCCTTCAGCCACAAACCCCTAATTTGCCTTACGAAATAGTACACATCCGCAAAGACGGTACCCCCGTCCACCTGCGCGTCAACAGCATCGTCAACCAAGCTGAAAACGGCGCTATTTTAGGCTTGTGCGGAACGGCGACAGATATTAGCGATCGCAAGCGCTCCGAAGAAGCACTCCAAGAAGCTACAGACCAACTTCGCGCCGTCTTGGATGCCGTGCCCGGACTGATTTCTTGGGTCAGTTCAGATTTGCGGTATATTGGAGTCAACCAGCACTTAGCAACCTCGTTCAAACGGTCTCCTGAAAGTTTTGTCGGGGAAGAAATCAACTTTCTCGACAAAGGCTCAACTTTTGGACAACTGATCCGAAACTTTTTTCACAGTTCATGTCAGCAAACCTCCCAAGAAATAGATATAGAAATTAACGGCTTAGCCTGCAATTATTTAATAGTAGCTCAAAAATATCATCAAGGAACCGCAGCAGTTTCCGTAGGAATAGACATTACCGAACGCAAGCGCGCCGAAGCTCAAAAAAGCCAATTAATCGTTTCTTTGCAAGAGTCTGAATGCAAATTTCGGAGCCTTTACGAAGCCACCAGCGACGCAGTAATGCTGATCGAAGAAGACAATTTTTTTGACTGCAACCTCGCCACCCTAGCAATTTTTGGTTGCAGCAATCAAGAACAGTTTTACGGCAAGAAACCTAGCGAATTCTCCCCGGAATTTCAGCCTAACGGACAAGACTCGTGCAGTCTAGCAACACAAAAAATATCCGCAGCAATGCAAACAGGTAGCTGTCGCTTTGACTGGGTGCACAAACGGCTAGACGATTCAGAATTTCCCGCAGAAGTGCTGTTAAATGCAATGGAAATTAACGGTAGAAAAATAATTCAAGCAGTAGTGCGGGACATTACAGATCGCAAGCGCGACGAAGATCGCATCAAAGCATCCCTCGCAGAAAAAGAAGTCCTCCTCAAGGAAATTCACCATCGCGTCAAAAACAACCTTCAAGTTATTTCGAGTTTGCTCAAACTTCAGTCCCGCTACATCCAAGACAGTCGCGTTAGTGAAATGTTAAAAGAAAGTCAAAACCGAGTCAGATCGATGGCCATGGTGCACGAACAATTGTATCAATCCAAAGACTTGTCAAACATTGACTTTGCTGAATACATCCAAAATCTTGCCCACAATTTATTCCAAGCTTATGAAATTCATACAGAAGGCGTCAAGTTGCAAACAAATATTGCGCCGTGTTCTATGAATATTGATACGGCAGTTCCTTGCGGGTTAATTATCAACGAGCTTGTGACAAACTCGCTCAAGTATGCTTTTACAGGACAAACTCAAGGTAAAATAAAAATAGATTTTACTTTAGATAATAACCGGGTTTGCGTGCTAGCTGTGAGCGACAGTGGAATTGGTTTTCCTCCAGACTTAGATTATCGAAATGCCCGAACATTGGGTTTGCGACTGGTCGGGTCTTTGGTCAAGCAAATTCGGGGTAAAATAGAACTGTTAGAAACGGCTGGCACGAATTTTAAAATAACATTTTCCAAGCAAAATAGCACTTCAAGGAGACAACTTAATGTCAAATAAAAAAATTCTGATAGTTGAGGACGAAAGCATCATTGCGGAAGACATTTCCGACAGTTTAATATCTAGAGGGTATAGCATAACAGGTATTGTGTATTCCGGAGAAGAAGCGATTGAATCCGCAGCCGAATTCAGACCAGATTTAGTTTTGATGGATGTTAACCTCCAAGGAGAAATCGACGGAATTACAGCAGCAGAAGAAATTCGATCGCGCTTTCAGATTCCGGTAGTTTATTTGACAGCTTATGCGGACGAAAACACTTTGCGGCGCGTCAATGCAACGAAACCTTTCGGCTATATTGTGAAACCATTTGAAGAAAAAAACTTGCACACAACTATTCAAATAGCTCTCCACCGACACCAGCATGACTGCTTGACAAACTTGCCAAATCGTTCGCTGTTACGAGAGCAGCTAAGTCTGCTATTAGACAAGCAAAAAGAATTGCCAGAAATGATTCCCGTTGTCATTCTTAGTTTAGATAGAATTAACCGGATTAACAGTACCTTGGGGCACGATATCGGCGACTACGTACTTTGCAAAGTTGCTGAGCGGTTGAGCAACTGCACGGAGAAGATTAATATTGTGGCTCGTTTGGAATCTGCCGAATTTGCAATTGTTCTCGAACCAGTTGCCGAAAAACAGGATGCTGCCAAGATTGCTCGAAACATTTTAGATATTGTAGCCCAAGCTATGATTGTCAAAGGCTCGGAACTCTATGTCACGGCAAGTATGGGTATTTCTTTGTCTCCTGGCGACGGCAACGATGGAGAAGAACTGCTAAAAAATGCTTATACAGCTATGTACAATTCTCAGGAAAAAGGTGGCAACAAGTATCAGTTTTATACGGCAAAAGTTGCGAATAATTATATCAATAAATTTACTCAAGAGACTTGCCTGCGTAATGCTTTAAAACGCTCGGAATTTGAAGTTTACTATGAGCCACAAATAGAAATTAAAACCGGAAAAATTATTGGTGCTGAAGCTTTGGTGCGCTGGAACCATCCAAAAAGGGGCAGAGTTTCCCCTGCGGAATTTATTCCCATGGCTGAAGAGATGGGCTTGATTGCACCGCTGGGCGAATGGGTGTTAGAGACGGCTTGCAGGCAAACTAAAGCTTGGCAAACAGAGGGTTTGCCTCCGCTGCGGGTAGCAGTCAACGTATCAGCCCGCCAGTTCGATCGCAAAAATTTGACGGAGAGAGTCAGCCAGATATTGAGAGAAACTCATCTCGATCCTAAATTCCTGGAATTAGAATTGACGGAAGGTCTAATTTTGCAAGATGAAGCGGCAGCATCTCAAGCTTTTACTGTGTGGAGAGATATGGGGATTAGGATAGCAATTGATGATTTTGGCACGGGATATTCTTCTTTGAGTTATCCGAAACGCTTGCCGTTTGATGCGCTAAAAATTGATAAGAGTTTTATTCGCGATATTGCTGACGATCGCCAAAATGCTGCGATTACAATAGCGATTATTCAAATGGCGCACTCCATGAATATGACTGTGATTGCTGAGGGGGTAGAAAATCAGCGGGAACTTTCTTTTTTGTGCGTACACGATTGCGACGAAATTCAAGGTCATTTTTTCAGTCAGGCTTTGCCAAAGGCTGAGTTTGAAGTGCTGCTCAAAAGCGATAAGTGCTGGAATTTTTAGGCATTGGGAATGGGGCATGGGGCATGGGGCATTGTTCAACAGTTGACTGTTGACTGTTGACTGTTGACTGTTGACTGTTGACTGTTGACTGTTTGATAGCGATCTTTACCTTTAAGTCCGAGGATTGGAGTAATGAATAGTCTAATATCATTTTTATAAAATTGTGCAATACGCTTGACCCCCCTAGCCCCCCCTTGTAAAGGGGGGGGACAAGAATACTGTTGCTTTTTTTTAATTGGTATAATTTTAATTTCTCCCGATCGGGGTTGGGGCTTTCAACCAATTCTTTCTGGTAATTTTCCGCAATGACTAATGACTAATAACTAAGAGGGCGGGCACTCAAGGCAGGGCCCCTACCAACTGACAACTTACTAATTTAAAAGATTCGCCCAACCAGCCAATTTCCCAACCACAGCCCGAAACCAGAAGTAGCCACTAACAGGATAAACGTGTAGATCCCGCCATTGCCGATCGACCTTTCCCCAGCTACCATCCGCGCCACAACTCCCGCAACAATCCCGATCGCAGCCCAAGCCCCATAAACCGCCTTAGATCCCGCCACAGCCAAGGCTTGGGGTAGAGCCTCCGCACCCGCCCCAGCCAAAACGCCCGCCCACGCACCAATCAAGAGCCCGATCGCACCTCCCAGCCCCACGGGCCCACCAGAATGCAGCCCTAGTTCCGCCGCCAGCCCGCACATCAAGCCCACAATCCCCCAACAAACTGCCTCCACTAACACCTTCAGCCAATTACCGGAACCCGTTCCAGCCATCAATCCCACCACTGTCAGCACTCCCGCTGCTGCCAAAACTACAGCCACGGCCCGGGACTGGGCCTCTGAACTGGCGATCGCCCCCAGACCAGCCCCAACTAGCGCCCAAGCAGCCCCTGTTGCGATTCCTCCCGCCTGAAAACCGGCGATCGACCCCCCCACCGTCCCAGCCAAAACTAACGCCGCCAGCCACACTCTAGGCGTTGCCGAACCCTCCGCCAGCAAAATCGCGGCCCACAGCCAATCCGCACCCCAGATTAAAGTGAACATCCACATTGGGGCGTCAACTTTTGTCAAAATGTAGCTTGTCACAGCGTAACTCCCAACTGCGATCGCCAACGGCCCCCAAGGGAAGATGGAATATTTTTGAGATAGCTGCGGTTTTGAGTATTGAGTCGGAAATTCTTTTTTCCGGTTCGGGGTAAGGTAGGGATATTTTTGAGATGGCCGCGCTTCCCTCGCTACGGTGGGCCCATATGGCTTTTTTCCCCACGTTTGGCGATTTTGAGTTGTAAATCGTTTCTTGTTTTTCGGGTTGTTTTGAGCTGAAATTTTGTTGGAGGCGGCTTTTTTTTGCCGGGTTTGAGTGCGCTGGGAACCGGGCTTACCGCCTGATTTTGCCGATCGCCTTCTCAGTGGCTTTTCGATCGGCTTTTCTGGTGGTGGCGGCGGTGGAGGCTGTTGAGATGGTTTGTCGATCGACTGTGGTGGAGACTGAGTCAGAAATAACACCAACTCGTCATAAGCTTGATTGATTTCTATTAATCTTTGTTCAGCTTTTTGTTGCAGGCGATCGTTGTGAGCAAACCGATCGGGATGCCACACAAAGGCTAAATCCCTGTAAGCGCGCTTAATTTCTTCTAGGGAAGTTCCAGGCTCTATTTCGAGGATTTCGTAGCATCGATTAATGTCACCCATAAACTTCGTCGGCTGGTGTTGTTCAACAGTTGACAGTTGTAGGGGCAGTGCCCCCGTGCCTGCCCTCTTAGTTGACAGTTTGAGAGCTACCTCAACCCTTAAGTCCGAGGATTGGAGTAATGAATAGTCTGATTTTAATTTCTCCCTCAAAGCGAGAGACTTTCAATTAATTCTTTCTGGTAAATTTGCGATCGTACTTCTTATCTTCTACTATTCTCAGGCAAGCTGCACAATAGGCCGGTGCCGATCGAGCGAGCGAGCGATTTTAGATTTGGGATTTTAGATTTGAGAATTGGGAATGAGTTATTATATAAGGGTTTCGAGCTTTTTTAATGTTGCGTTCGGTTTTGAAACAGGGATGACAACTGGGTAGAATGGAAAAATAGTTTCGGGCGATCGCCATCTGTGTCAGTGTCGGAAAATCAACCTCCCACCTTCATCTTAGTTGACGGCCACTCCCTGGCCTTTCGCTCCTACTTCGCCTTTGCCAAAAGTCGAGACGGAGGCTTGCGAACTACCACAGGCATTCCCACCAGCGTCTGTTTTGGCTTTCTCAAGTCGCTGCTGGAAGTCATGGCCGCCCACGATCCCCAGTACATGGCGATCGCCTTTGACCTCGCCACGCCCACTTTTCGCCACGAAGCAGACGAAACCTACAAAGCCGGTCGTGCCGAAACCCCCGAAGACTTTATCCCCGATCTCAAAAACCTGCAAGAACTTTTGGGCTATCTAAATTTACCAGCAGTCACCGCTCCGGGCTACGAAGCCGACGATGTTTTGGGAACTTTGGCGAACAAAGCCAGCGCCGCGGGTTATGCGGTTAAAATCCTGACGGGCGATCGAGATTTGTTTCAATTAGTAGAAACCGAGAAACACATCAGTGTATTGTACTTGAGCACGGATGAACTCAGGCGATCGGGAAAAGGCAAATCCCAAGAATACGGCCCGGAAGCAGTCAAAGAAAAACTCGGAATTATACCAGCACAAGTAATAGATTACAAAGCTTTGTGCGGCGACAAATCCGACAACATTCCCGGAGTCAAAGGCATCGGCGACAAAACCGCCCTGCAATTATTGGAAGCTTACCATTCCCTCGATGGCATCTATGCTGCGATCGACGAAATTAAAGGCGCAACCAAGAAAAAGCTCGAAGAAGGCAAAGAAGCAGCCTATCATTCTCAAAAAATGGCGACAATTATTCAAGACGTTCCCCTAGAAGTTGAATTAGAAAATTGTCAGCTTAAAGGTTTTGACGAAGCAGCATTGATTCAGATGCTGGAAAAGTTGGAATTTAAAACATTTTTAACCAAAGTTAAACAAATTCAAAAGCGTTTTGGCGGTGTAGAAGAAGAGCAGAAAGAAGTAATAAGTAAGCACGAAGAAGCAGAATCAACTGGAGAAGTTACAATCTCTGAAGAGCCAAGTAATACTGATAATTCAATAAAGGCATCGCCTGCAACTTCTGACGATGGAGAAGCCGACGACTTATGGTTTTGGAGTCCTGATGATACCAAAGCCGCCCAGCAGGAAAACCAACTGCCAATTAAACCCCGCATAATTCAAACAACCGAACAGTTAAACGAATTAGTCCAACTCCTGCAAACCCACACCGACAAAGCATCACCCGTGGCGTGGGATACCGAAACCACCGCCTTAGAACCGCGAGATGCCGAATTAGTCGGAATCGGCTGTTGTTGGGGAACCGGAGAACAAGATTTAGCTTATATTCCCACGGGACACAAAACGGGCACAAACTTGGACAAAGCCACGGTTTTAAATGCTTTGCGCCCGATTTTGGAAGGCGAGAATTATCCCAAGGCGCTGCAAAATGCTAAATTCGATCGATCGATCCTGCGCTGTCAAGGAATTAAACTAGCAGGAGTCATCTTCGACACCATGCTAGCCAGTTACGTACTCAACCCAGAAACCAGCCACAGTCTCAGTGAACTCTCAAGAAAATACTTAGGTATTGTCGCCAAAAGTTACAAAGAATTAGTTACAACAAAAAACAAAACAATTGCTGACATCAGCATCCCCGAAGTAGCTAAATACTGCGGCATGGATGTTTACACCACATTTCAATTAGTAGGTAAACTGAGAGCAGAATTAGATAAAGCTGATGAAGCTAGCTTTCCTGGAAAATCTTTGCAGGAGTTGCTGCTGGAAGTAGAACAGCCCTTAGAACCGATTTTAGCAGAAATGGAATATCAGGGGGTTCGCATAGACACAGGATATCTTAAAGAACTCTCCAATCAAATGGAACCGCAATTAGCAGCAATTGAGCAGGAAATTTATAGCGCCATACCTCTTGATGATTTCAAAGCTTATCTAGCGGAAAAAATCGAACATATCGAACCAACTTTAGGGACTGTTCCTCAGAAAGTTTACGAAGCCGTACCTAGTGCAATTTTAAAGCCTTATCTCAAGAAAATATTGCCAAAAAATAACCTTGATTTGGCTGAAATCAAGCAGAAAGTTGACAACGCAGCACCCAGTGAACTTTTAAAGTTGAACTCACCATCCCAGTTGAGCGAACTGCTGTTTGACATACTCAAGCTAAACCCCAAAAAGTCTCGTAAAACTGCGACAGGCTTCTACTCCACCGATGCTTCCTTCCTAGAGAATTTGCAAGGAGACCATCTAGTTGTCGATGCTATCTTAAAGTACCGCACGTTGCAAAAGCTTTACTCTACCTATGTAGATGCTATACCGAAGCGGGTGCGTCCTGATACTCAGCGATTGCATACTGATTTCAATCAAACTGTTACAGATACAGGTCGTCTGTCTTCTTCTAATCCTAACTTGCAGAATATTCCCATCGGTACGGAGTTTTCGCGGCAAATTCGCAAGGCATTTTTACCGGAGGAAGGTTGGCTGATGGTGTCGGCTGACTATTCTCAAATCGAACTGCGAATTTTGGCTCATTTGAGTCAAGAACCTGTGTTAATCGAAGCTTACAACAATAACCGAGATGTGCATACTCTGACGGCTCAACTGCTGTTTGAAAAAGAGGAAGTCACAGCGGATGAAAGACGCTTTGGTAAAACGATTAATTTTGGGGTAATTTATGGTATGGGGGCGATTAAGTTTGGTCGTTCGATGGGCAAATCTTCCGCAGACGGTAAAAAGTTTATTGAACGATTCAACCAGCGTTACAGTAAAGTCTTTGAATTCTTGGAAAAAGTAAAAAAAGAGGCGATCGCCCTAGGCTACGTTACCACAATTCTCGGCCGCCGCCGCTATCTAACATTCGACAAAAATGGCAGCCTCCAGCGCTTAAAAGGCAGCAATCCCGAAGACATTCACTCCGAACAACTCGCGCGCTTAAGCAGAGATGACGCCCAATCTTTGCGCGCCGCAGCTAACGCTCCCATTCAAGGCTCCAGTGCTGATATCATTAAACTTGCCATGATTGAGGTAGACAAAATTTTGCAAAACTATCAGGCGCGGCTGCTGCTGCAAGTTCACGATGAATTAATATTTGAAGTACCTCCCGATGAATGGGAAGAATTGCAGCCAAAAATTAGAACGGCGATGGAAAGTGCTCTGCCGCTTAGCGTACCCCTGATAGTTGATATCCACGCGGGGCAAAATTGGATGGAAACTAAATAAAAAAAAGAAAACCATGACACAAAATAAAATCTCCCTTTCGCCTACAATCACCAGCTTGAGCGCAGTTGCTCTGCTTTTCCTACTCTCCGGCTGTCCGCAAAAGCTACCGCCCAACAATTATGCTGTCAAACGAGTCAGCGACGGCGATACTCTTGTCGCCAGCGATGCCGCCGGCAAAGATATTAAAGTGCGTTTTGCCTGCGTAGATGCACCAGAAATTGCTCACACTAACGCCGAAAAAAATAGCAAAAAAGCAGCATATAAAAATCAGTTTAAGTGGGGCAATCTAGCCGAGCAAAGAATGCAGCAACTCGTCAAAGAAGGGGGCGGTCGCGTCGTTTTGACAGTCACTGATACTGACCGCTACGGCCGCAAAGTTAGCGAAGTTCGCTTACCAAATGGCACATTTGCTCAAGAAGTTTTGGTGCGCGAAGGATTAGCAATGGTTTACACTCCATATTTAAAAAATTGTCCTAGTGCAAGTATTTTGAAACAAGCAGAAGCCGAAGCCAAGAAAAATCGCCGCGGTATTTGGGGAGATTCTAAGTTTGTGCCAGCTTGGGATTTTCGGCACAGCGATAAATAAAGGAAGAGTTGACAGTTGACAGTTGACAGTTGACAGTTGACAGTTGACAGTTGACAGTTGACAGTAAATGTAGGGTGCGTCGCCACGAACAACTCTTGTTGCTATTGAGAGATATCGTAGCGACGCACCTTACCACTTATAACGGGATGAATAACAAAGGAGGTGATATTACAGGGTAAACGATCTACTCAATCAAAGTTCAAAAGCTTAGCAACACAGGTTTCTGTGTACCCGATTTTTTTGAAAAAGGCGATCGCCAAAAAATCAACCTATATGTCAATACGGTTTACTTAACACTTTTTATGCCCCGGAGATCCCCCTCGCATCCCCCTGGTTGTAGGGGGACTTAAGAGCTTTCTTGTCCCCCCCCTTTTTAAGGGGGGTTAGGCAGGGCGGTTTTATTGTCGTCAGACAAATTAGGTACGTAGTTGCGATCTTTGCGCTCTTTCTTAATCTTATAAAGAGCGCAAAGATCGCAACTACGTACCTTGGCCGATCGCGCGAGCCGACCTTTGAGCGATACTTTTGGTAGTTTTATATCTCCTATCCTGACAATTAATCCACCCTGCTTTTTAAGGGGGGTTAGGGGGGATCTGCCTTAAGTAAACCGTATTGACCTATATGTATATTGACATCAGCAAAATTATGTTGTTGAGGTGGTATCTGCGAAGCTTTATCAGACATTTGAGAAACCAGGTTTCTAGACACCGATGCGGAGCATCCTAATTTAGTACAATACAACGAGGACGAGGTTCTGCTCGTAGTGTCCGCAATCTGTGGAATTTGGGCAATAGCTGATATCAAATCCGCCCTTCATCGTCCTGTATTCATCTCTCTTATCTCCCTCTGTGTTCTCTGTGTTCTCTGCGGTTAAATCATTCCGATGCAACCGGAAACGATATGACGGCAGATTCATCCAAGGTCAGACATGAGTTCGATGGGAGCATCTCAATGAACGCAAAAAGCATTTTTTTGAAAGTGCCGTCCTCGAAGAGCGTGCTTTACCAGAAAGAATTGCTTGAAAGCCCGCCTGCCTGCTCGGGAGAAATTAAAATCTGACTATTGATTACTCAAATCCTCGGACTTAAGGGTAGAGGTAGCTCTCGAACTGTCCCAGGTCAACTGTCAACTGTCAACTGTTGAAAAAGCTTTGCTGTGTTCCCGACAGCACTACAAATGCAAAACCCAGATGTACCCAGTGCGATCGCACTTTTCTCTTAGCTGTTTTTAGAACAGTCAATAAATGTGATAGGCTCCAGATAAATCAATAGACTGCCACGAAAAGCGGTCTATTGCAATCACCCAGAAATTAGTTTGAGGGGACATCAATGAATATCAAACATCTCACTATCTCCGGGATTGCACTCCTGCTTGGTACTGCAATCGTAGGAAATGCTATTGCTCAAGAACTGACCAACGAGCAAAAAACTGTTACTTGTCGGTTGAAAACAGAAGTTGACCAGCGTTCGAGCAACGGTCAAAAATTGGTGTTTTGGCCATTGATAGGCACTGTTCGCAAGCAAGTTTCATCTCCTTTTAGAGCAACGCTGCATCCAGATATTGAGTATGTTTTTGTAGCCACTTGCGACGGAAATTGCCAGGATTTAAACCTAACCCTCAAGGATGCCAACACTGGCCAAGAAATCGGTACGAGTCAAAAGACGGGCGAACTGGTATCAATCTCTTTTACTCCGCCATCCCAAGGGGAATATCAAATCACTGCCAAGCCTGGCGAATGTACGAAGGAAGAGGGTTGCAGTTTTGGTATGGGAATCTTCGTTCCTGCCTCTGCTACCGTACCTAATGCTTCAAAACTTCCTGCTGACTTAGCACAATTTCGACTTTGCCAGTAGAAGAATAGCGATAAGTTGTGAGTTGCGAGTAGAGTTGAGGCTTGAATCACCAATCAAATTCATAACTCGCAACTTATAGCGGTTCTCATAAATATGAGTTATGTCAAATTCTGATACGATCGCCTTGAGAGCACACACAAGCGAGCGTCTTTACCGGAGAGAAGCCTCAGAGATCGTATAGGAACTATCGCTTACCTTTTTGCCCATTACCAATTACCTTTTTCTCAATTACCCTTTACCACAAGCGTGCCAGATCTATCTGAGAAAGGCTATATATAGCAACCGCCCGACGGTGAGGACGTTCGTAATGTCTTAAACCCTGGCTTTTATTGCTTCTTGCTTCTGCCTTCTTGCTTGTGCCATAATTTTTTAACCATAACTCCCCCAAACTTTAAAGCAGGTCGAGGTGTGGAACCCTGCAAAGACCCCATAACTGCCGAAAATTGGCCCTTTGCCAGAACTTTATTTACCCTCAGGCAGGCATCAATTAGAATAATAGATAATGCCCCTCAGGGTGACGAGTATATTGCCCATGTCTTCAACCTTAGCCTCGAACAATCAATCCCAGAACAATTCTCAAATAGGTTTTAAAAGTCTGTTGGGCCGCTTGGGTATCAGGCAAAAAATCGGCTGCGGATACGCCTTGGTCATTGGTATTGCCATTTTGGGCGCCGCCGGAGGACGGGGAGTAGAGTCATATCACAAACAGCAAGTGAGAGAAAAACTCGCGATCGACCGAGATAAAGCCGAAATCCTCACCAATCTGAATAATAGCGCCCAGGAAGTCAGAATTCACCAGCAATCACTGCTGAATCTGACGGCACAACCGCAAATTTTCGATCGCGAACGATCGGACTTTTTGACTCGCGTTGCTCAGATGAGCGGACAGCTAGAACAACTGCAAAGCCAATCGCCGTCGGCTTCTGCCGGTGTTACAAAAGATTACCAAGAGATTCAAGAGTTCGCCAAAGCCCACAGCAAAACCGTAGAAGCTTACTTCCAACAAGTCCAGAAACTGCTGGGGAATGCCAAGTTATCTGGTTTGAATCCGCAGCAGCGGCAGGTATTCCAGCGGAGCTTGAATAATTTTGCCACGGGGAACAACGCTTTTAAACTCGAACAGTTTTCGCAAGATTCAGCCAAACTGGCTGGCACTTTTCGAGACAAAGCAGACGAGGCATTTAGAACCTACGAGAAAGCTGAACAACTCGGAACTCTGATTCTGCTTGGTTCTCTGTTGGCATCAGCGATTATCGCCACCTTACTGGCAATATACACCAGCAGGGCGATCGCCCGACCACTACAAGCCGCCACCTTCATCGCTCAGCGAGTGTCAGAAGAATCGAACTTTGACCTGCAAGTACCCGTTACCACCTCCGACGAAGTAGGAATGCTGGCAATTTCGATCAACGAACTGATCCAAAGAGTCGCGGAATACACGGAAGACTTGCAAGAAGCAAAAATAGCAGCCGAAGCTGCCAACCGCTCGAAAAGTGCATTTCTCGCCAACATGAGCCACGAACTCCGCACCCCCCTAAACGCCATCATCAACTACAGCGAAATGCTGCAAGAAGATGCTCAAGATTCCGGCTCCGAAGACTTTCTCCCCGACTTAGAAAAAATTCAAACCGCAGGCAAACATTTGCTCGACATGATCAGCGATATCCTCGATATTTCTAAAATAGAAGCAGGTCATGTGACGCTTTATTTGGAACACTTCGATGTGGCGACGATGATTGAAGAAGTGATGACTACGGCTCAACCGCTAGTAGAGAAAAAAGGCAATGCTTTAAGGCTGCAAGCAAAAGGCGAACTCGGCATGATGTACGCCGACCAACCGAAAGTCCGGCAAATTCTCCTCAATTTGCTCAGCAATGCTGCCAAATTTACCGAAAAAGGCGTCATTACTATCGAGATCGAAAAAGTTAAAAATGAAAAGCCAAAACCTAAGAAAAGGAATAAAAATAAAAATAATGCTGTTAATTCGGGTTCAAACTACAGTTCTCAATTTTTAATTTTTCGAGTCAGCGATACTGGGATTGGGATGACAAACGAACAATTAGAGCAGATATTTAAACCTTTTACTCAAGCCGATCCTTCGACTACTAAGAAGTACGGCGGGACGGGTTTGGGATTGACAATTAGCCAGCGTTTGTGTCAAATTTTGGGTGGCGAAATTAGCGTTGAAAGTGAGAACGGGAAAGGTTCAGTTTTTATTGTCAGTCTCCCGGAACGGGTGGTGATGCAGGCATGAAAACAGTTGACAGTTGATAGTTGACAGTTGGCAGTTGATAATTTGTAGGGGCGGTGCCCCCGTGCCCGCCCTCTTCGTTGATAGTTGACAGTTGACAGTTGACAGTTTGCCGTAGGGTGCGCCGCCACCAACAAGCCCTAAAAAAATCAACAATCTCCGAGCGACGCACCTGACAAAATTAATCAGCAGTCATTAGTTGTTATATACTGGAACAATGGACAAGTACATCGTTTTCAGAGCTGACTGGAATGAGGAACAAGGTGCAGAAAACAGACTCCTAGCGGATAAGGGAATGCTCACTGACATTCTTGCCGAACACTTCGACTCTTCTAAACCGCCCAATGCCTCAACCGGGGTACAGATTCCGAGAATTTCACCGGATAGAAAAGTTGGCGGATTCCAAATTTCCCGCTGCGAGCACGCACAGCCAAGCAGTTGCAGGAAACACAGGTTTAGGAGGCATCAGTCATCAGTCGTTAGTCATCAGTCATCAGTCATCAGTCATTAGTCATTAGACCTCTCCAAAAAATCATCTGAAAGCCTTATTTTGTAAGAACAAAAATCTAGTTTTTGAAGAGGTCTATTAGTTATTGTAACGAATCACTGCAAAAAATTTTATTTATGCCACAAATTTTAGAAGAAATAGATACCCTTGCAGAACAGCAATTGGTTCTTCCCGGTTATTATAGTTGGGAGCAATTTGAGGCGATCGAATCTTTGGTAGCAGATGCTCCCGGTTTGCGGATAACTTATTTTGATGGTTGGATTGAATTTATGACATTGGGAGAAGAGCATGAGACGATCGGTCGTCTTCTGAATTTTTTGCTACAACTCTACTTTTGTGAAATGGCAATTGAATACATTCCTGTAGGCAGTGCAACTCGCAGAGAACAAGCAAAAAATGTATCATTTGAACCTGATGAGTCTTATTATATAGGTGAAAAGAAAGAGCATCCCGATTTAGCAGTGGAAGTAACGATTACTAGCGGCAGTACAAAAAAATTAGCTAAGTATTTGCGACTTCGCATCCCGGAAGTATGGTTTTGGAAAAATAATCGGCTTTCTGTTTATCGGCTGCGCGATGATGATTACGAGCAAGTTTCAAGAAGCGAGTTTTTGCCGGAATTAGATTTAGAATTGTTGTCACGATGCGTTTTAATGCCTTCGAGGATTGAGGCAAGGACTGAGTTTATGAAGGGTATTAGGTAGCAGTGATGGAGGCAGAAGAAGAGGGAAGCAATTAATTATTGTATGCTGCGCTCGTTCTTTCACTGCTAATATAAAGGTGTTTTTTATTCAACAACTTTTTCATTAATATTTTATTTTGATATGCACAACCTACTTTCTTTGACGCAATGCTTTTTCAAATTTCTGTTCTAGAATAATCGCTGCAAATGGCGCTACGAATCCCCCAAACGGAAGTGAGCCGATCATTGCTAAGGATACAAGTGTTGGATCTATCTGTTTATTAAGAACTCCTAAAATAGCACTTTCTGCGGCTTTACGAGTATAAGAGCGACACAGAACGTTTGCATTTTTCATGTATACGTCAATCAGATCCGATGCGTTATTTACAGAAATTAACTCAAGGTAGACACGATCTCCTGGATTCAATAGCTCAATAGTTAGATCTAGTTCACCATTCTGACGTTGTAACTCACTAATTTTTCCAAAACCAACTTTAGGTTCTGTCTTTAGGCTGTAACCAACAATCTTTGCTTTATTGTCTATTCGGATTAAAACAGGTTGATTAGCAACTGCTTGGTTGCCAGAATTGAAAATCTCAAGATTGAATAAAAATACAGATGTTGTCTGTTCTCCTGAATATTTAACCTCTAATTCACTGCGAATGGTATCTGAAAATGTTAACAATGAAGAAGCATCGTTGATAACACAATCGACTCGTTTAACTCTGCTGGTTTTTTTCCAGATGAAAATGGATACTGCTGCTGTTAGAACCGAGCCAACAACTGCACCAATAATTGCTGCAATAGTTGGGTTTTCATACCAATTCATCTGTTGCATAACTACTCATTCGATTGCATAAACATGAATGCCGAACATTTTAATATTCTCATAGTAGACTTTTAACGCAAAAACTCAAAGGCTGAAAAAGTTGGAAAAAGTTGGATCTTTTTCAAGTTGTCACACACAATTAGCAAAAACGACCCAAAAAGTTGGGGAAAGTTGGAAAAAGTAGGGTATACTAACTGTAGTCATCTCATCTGCCCACCTATGGAAATTCCTCAGATATTGCGATCGGTCGATGAAACTGTCTCGGCTAAGACAGGCAAACATTTAAACGACTTGCAGCGGAGAATTATCGCGGGAATACTGAATCGTCAAAAGTATGCTGGGGTTGCAGAAACATACGGTTACAGCGATAAGCACGTTAAAAAAGTCAGTCACGAGCTTTTGCAAATGTTATCAGATATTTTTGGCGAACAGGTTAAAAAAAGTAATCTTGAATCTGTTTTAGAACGTCACATCAATGTAACTATAAGCTTAGGCAATAAAAACACTGGAAACAAGAATAATGTCAATATAGGTTACATCAAAAATTGCCCCGATTCTTCCACTTTTACCCAAAATGAAAGTCAGACTGAAAATCCAGAAATCCAGGAGCAAAGCAATAATTATACTGCGCTCGCACTAAATGAAATAATTGATAAATTGCGTAAGTTTGGTTTGACGGACGAACAAATTGCTGAAGCACTAAATCTACCAATGAATGAGGTCGATCGAGTACATTTAGAAGAGTGAATATAAAGTCCATCTAGGATATCCCTCGCTCTATGTTCGGAAGTTTATAAAGTTGGCGGTGGGGTAGTTTACCATTGTAAAAATATAAATTCGATAAAACCATCGGTATCAGTCAAAACTCGGCTTTGTGCCCGTGCAGGCAAAGATTACGGAAATACCTATATCAATATACGGGAACACCGATCGCCCTTCCCGCCCTTAACTCCCTACAATGACAACTATACGGGCAATCGAGCCATTGCCTTCACAGCAGTCATGTTTTTGAATTCAGGGAATTAAAATTTATGCAACCAAATAATCCGAACCAATTTACAGAAAAAGCCTGGGAAGCCCTAGCCCGCACTCCAGAAGTTGTCAAAACAGCTCAGCAGCAGCAGCTAGAAAGCGAACATTTGATGAAGGCGTTGCTGGAACAAGAATCGGGACTCGCTAGCAGCTTATTTAACAAGGCGAAAGTGTCTGTAGCAAAATTGCGCGATCGCACTGACGAGTTTATCAGCCGCCAGCCCAAAATCTCTGGAAGCGGTGGCAACGTTTATCTCGGCCGTTCCCTGGATACCCTGCTAGACAGGGCTGAAGCTTATCGTAAAGAGTACGGTGATGAATTTATCTCGATCGAGCATTTGATCCTGGCTTACGTTAAGGACGATCGCTTTGGCAAAAATTTACTGCAAGAATTTAAACTAGATGAAGCCAAGCTTAAAGACATCATCGCCCAAGTCCGGGGGAACAACAAAGTGACAGACCAAAATCCAGAAGGCAAATATGAAGCGCTGGAAAAATACGGCCGAGATTTGACAGAAGCGGCGCGTCAAGGCAAACTCGATCCGGTAATCGGACGAGATGACGAAATCCGCCGCACAATTCAAATTTTGAGCCGCCGCACCAAGAACAACCCCGTACTGATTGGGGAACCGGGAGTTGGCAAAACTGCGATCGCCGAAGGACTCGCCCAGCGAATTATCACCGGAGATGTGCCACAATCTCTCAAAGACAGACAATTAATTAGCTTAGATATGGGCGCGTTAATTGCCGGTGCAAAATTCCGGGGAGAATTTGAAGAAAGGTTGAAAGCCGTGCTCAAAGAAGTTATGGATAGCAACGGCAAAGTCATCCTATTTATAGATGAAATTCACACCGTTGTCGGCGCCGGCGCCAGCCAAGGATCGATGGATGCTGGCAATTTGCTCAAACCGATGTTGGCGAGGGGTGAATTGCGCTGTATCGGCGCTACAACTCTCGACGAATACCGCAAGTATCTCGAAAAAGATGCGGCCCTAGAACGCCGTTTTCAACAAGTTTATGTCGATCAGCCGACAGTTGAAGATACTGTCTCGATTTTGCGGGGTTTGAAAGAACGGTACGAAGTTCACCACGGTGTGAAAATTTCCGACAGCGCCCTAGTGGCCGCTGCTACTTTGTCTACTCGATATATTAGCGATCGCTTCCTTCCCGACAAGGCGATCGACTTAGTGGACGAAGCGGCGGCTAAACTCAAAATGGAGATTACCTCGAAACCGGAAGAACTAGACGAAATCGATCGCAAAATTTTGCAGCTAGAAATGGAGAGACTATCCCTGCAAAAAGAAAGCAATGCGGCTTCGATCGAACGTTTGGAAAGACTGGAAAAAGACTTGGGAAACCTCAAGGAACAGCAAAGCGGTTTGAACGCTCAGTGGCAATCCGAAAAAGGTGTCATCGGCAGCATTCAAAAAATCAAAGAACAGATTGACAAGGTGAATATTGAGATTCAACAAGCTGAATTAAAATATGACCTCAACCGCGCTGCTGAGTTGAAATACGGCACTTTAACTCAATTGCAAAAACAATTGCAAGAAGCAGAAGCTCAACTTTCAGCAACTCAAACCACAGGTCAAACTTTGCTGCGGGAAGAAGTCACGGAATCTGACATTGCTGAGATTATTTCTAAGTGGACGGGAATTCCGATTAGCAAGTTGGTTGAATCGGAAATGCAGAAACTCCTGCACTTGGAAGACGAACTCCACAAGCGCGTAATCGGACAAGATGAAGCGGTGACGGCGGTTGCAGATGCAATTCAGCGATCGCGCGCGGGATTGTCGGATCCCAACCGCCCGGTGGCGAGTTTTATCTTCCTCGGCCCCACGGGCGTTGGTAAAACCGAGTTGGCGAAAGCATTAGCATCATACCTGTTTGACACCGAAGAGGCGATCGTCCGCATTGATATGTCGGAATACATGGAGAAACACGCAGTTTCGCGCTTAATTGGTGCGCCTCCGGGATACGTCGGCTACGACGAAGGCGGGCAATTAACTGAGGCTGTGCGCCGCCGTCCCTATTCGGTAATTCTATTCGATGAAATCGAGAAAGCGCACCCGGATGTCTTCAACATCATGCTGCAAATTCTGGATGACGGCCGCGTTACGGATGCTCAAGGTCACACGGTTGACTTTAAGAATTCTGTGATTATTATGACATCGAATGTCGGCTCTCAATACATTTTAGATGTGGCGGGAGATAACGAACAAATGCGGAGTCGGGTGATGGATGCGATGCGCGGAACTTTCCGCCCGGAATTCTTGAACCGGATTGATGAGATGATTATCTTCCACGGTTTGAGTAAGCCGGAATTGCGCCAAATCGTGCTGTTGCAAGTCAAGCGCTTGGAAAAACGTTTAGCCGATCGCAAAATGTCTCTGAAATTGTCGGAATCGGCGATCGACTTTTTAGCAGAAATTGGTTACGATCCGGTGTACGGTGCGCGCCCATTGAAGCGGGGAATCCAGCGCGAGTTGGAAACGCAAATGGCTAAGGGTATTTTGCGGGGAGATTTTGTTGACGGGGATACGATTTTTGTCGATATCGAGAATGAAAGGTTGGCTTTTAAAAGGTTGCCGGCGCAGTTGGTGACTGCTAAATAATCTTAGTAGGGTGGGCTGCGGCTCACCTTTTTTTTTGACGGGCGATCGATCTTTTTTTAACCGCAGATGTGGGCTGATAGACGCGAATGGACGCGGATGGGATTGGGGGCGATCGTGCTTAAGTGCGATCGCCTTCTGATTTATCTTTTTTCTGCTCTTGACGCTCTCGAACAGATTTTGTCAACAGATACGTGGCTAAACTGCTAACGGATCTGCTGTCTTCTTCTGCCCATTCTTCGAGAGCTTTTTGAATTTCTTCTGGCAGATATGCGGTAACTCTTCCCCGTGAAGCCATTCGTTGTACTCCTAAACATCTCAAAACAGTCCACCTTACGCTGTGCCAATCCCGCTTAAGGGCGATCGCTCTTAGATTCTTCCTTTTTTTGCTCTTGGCGATCTCTGACTGCTTTAGCTGCCACGTGGGATAGAAGGTTGGCAAGGGTTCTATCTTCTTCTTCAGCCCATTCGGACAAGGCTTGATGAACCTCTTCTGGCAATGTAACGGTGACTCGCATACGTGAAGGCATTGAAGGCATTGGCTGACATAGATTTACTGCAACTGTCTTCAATTTTACACTCTCACGTCATTAGATAAATATTTGTGTCATTTGATGTTAAAAACATCGATTTATGCTATAAGTGAATATAGGGTTAAAACCCTAAAACGTCAGAAGCCAGCCCCTAAACTGTCCAAGGTTCCGGGCTGGCTCTGGCTCCAAAAATATCAATGGAGATGAGTTCTATGTTGACATACAAAGACCGCTTGTGTTGTTGGGCGATCGCCCGTTTGTTACCCTCTGGGCAATGGATAATTGTTGCCCGCTGCCGCAGTCGCTCCGATGCAGAGGGGCATTTTCAGTTTTTGCGTCAAACTATACCCCACGTTAAGTTTGAGGTTGTGTTCGATTTAAAGGGGGAAAGCAATCGTTTGGAGGCATTGTGCGATCGGCTTTCCAATGTCCTCACTAGCGCGTTGTAGATTTTAATTTTCGCGACGGTTTATGTTTGGCGATCGCTCTTTTGGTGAATAAGGGCGATCGCTTATAACCTTGACAAATATTATACTTTATGATAAATCGTAAATTATGACGATTCCCTCAGAAATTAACGCTCTCATTGAGCAATTAAATCAGCAGCTAAACCAGATTGAGCAGGAAGCAACAGAAGGATTAGTTTTGGCTAGAGCCATCATCCAGCGTTTTCCGAATAATGACGCACTAACTCAGATGTTAGCTTTTTTGAATAGCGCTAGATTTTATGCCGACAGCGAACGCAGCAGGATTCAAACTATTGTTGAAACTCTATCGCAATCAAATCAGACAACAGGCGAAGAAATTCAGGAAGCAGGAGAAGACTTGTCAGCAAAGCTAGGTCGAATTTTGGAAACTAAGATGAGAGTTATCGGTGCAAAAAATCGTTTGGAGAATTTACAATGAAACAAGCAGAAATGACCGAACAGCAAAAAGCTATCCTCGATGAAATTCGCGAACTTGCCATCATCGGCGAACAGCAAATTAAACAAGCTCTTGAGGAATCAGCAACAATAGACGAAAAGTGGCGGCGGAAAGCAGATGCTAAACGCGCTGCGGCACAAAAGCTATAAGTTTGAGTAGATGTGAAGAGTTGCGATCGCTAATACAAGCGATCGCCTTTTGGGAGCACATCATCTCCGAATTATCGGAACAGCACTCAATGAACCCTGGGTTGTGGTAAAATGCTCGTATGTACAGTGCTTCTTCGTTACTTAAAAATATGCGATCGCAACTAGAACAAATTACACTTCAAGACAGAAATGCCGCTGAAATGGAAATCCGCGACAAGCAGCAGCAAATTAATTACGATACGAGAGAGTATCCACTCGAAATACTCGTTCAAAAATACATGGAAGGAATTAACGATGATACTAATAAATTGTTTATTCCCGACTACCAACGTGAACTTGTTTGGGATGACACCAGGCAATCAAAGTTTATCGAATCAGTAATTTGGGGGCTGCCAATACCTTATCTATTCGTTGTTGATATCGGTCATGATGAAAATGATGAACCACGTTTAGAGATTGTAGACGGTGCACAACGCATTCTTACCATAACTAGATTTGTCAACAACGAATTAATCTTAAGTGGACTCAAAAAATTAGAGCAGTTAAATGGATTTAAGTTTGCTGATTTACTCCTACATCGCCAGAGAAACTTCAACCGAAAGACAGTTCGGGTAATCCAATTAACTAAGGCTGCAAATGAGGAAGTCAGAAGAGATTTATTTGAACGCATACAATCATTTTAATGGCGATATAAATACACTTTACAGACTGTATAAAATCTGATGCAACCTGTTTAACAAATAAATAAAATAGTTGCACGTGTTGAATCTTTGGGAAATTAACTGCTCTGTCATTCATGAATACTGTATTTTTAGATTTTCATACACGCGCCCAAGAAGTGAATGATTACTTCCTTTTTATCGAGAGCTTGGACAAACAGACAACGAAGTTAGCTTTACTCGATACTACCGGCAAATACCAAATTCAAAGCATCGATCTAGAGTTAGCGAAAACGCTCAAAGCAAATGGTTTTTTGTTACTGTATAACTTAATTGAATCCACTATGAGAAATGCGATCGAATCCATATTTGAGGAATTCAAAAATAAAGCAGTCACTTTTGACCAACTCAAACCCGAGATTAAACTGATTGTCCTCCAAAATCTTAAAAATCGTTCTCCTAAGAAAATTTATTTAACAATTAACCAACTCTCTACTGATATCATCACAGCTACATTTGAACGTGAAGAACTGTTTTCAGGAAATGTGGATGCTAGATTAATTAAAGAAATAGCAGACAAATACGGCTTTTCATATAAAACAGACTTTGCTAAAACAAAAAACGGGCAAAATCTTGTTGTGATTAAAAGTAATAGAAATGACTTAGCGCACGGCATTAAGTCTTTTGAGGAAGTTGGGCGAGATAAGACAATTAAGCAACTATTAGAAATGAAGGAAGAAGTCGTAGGGTATTTGACGCAAATACTGGAAAATATAAGAGATTATCTTGACAATCAAGAGTATTTGGACGTAAATACAAATAATCCTTAATTTTAGGCTAAGAAACCGGGTTTCTAGAGTAATTTTGGTTGGGTGGCGACATATCTCATAAGAAACCAGGTTTCTGGGAATGATGGGAGGGGTAAGAAACCGGGTTTCTAGGGTAATTTTGGTTGGGTGGCGACATATCTCGGAAGAAACCCGGTTTCTAGGAATGATGCGAAGGCTACTTCCGCACCATCACTGACTTAATTACAGCATTGGTTTGATACTTGTTAGTCTCAAAAAATCCGCCTTTACCCGCGCCGTAAACCCCTGCAAATTGTTTCCCATCAGCCTTGGGAACAAACAAGAACTTTTTGCTGGGTTGGTTGGCAAAAACTACATTTTCTCTCGATTCATTATCCACATTATAAGATAAAGTAGTCTTGCCGTAAATTGCCTCTGCTTGTTTTAAGGTCATTCCTGGCCCGACGCCTTGAGCTGTTTTATAATTGGGATTGTCTGTCATCAAAAGTTCGATCGCATCCGCATCTTTGAGCTTTGTACCCGCAGCGTAGATAATCCGATACTGCACTTTTCCCGATCGACTAACCGTCACTGCATCAAAGTCTACCATAAAAGGAGACTCTACCTTAAACTGGGCGGTGGAACCTAGAGCCTGCTTGAGTTGTCCGAAAGTCATGCCGATTTTTGCTTCGCCAATTGTGCGATCGCCAATTGCTACACTTCCAGAGGAAGGTTTTACAGCAGCATTGGCTATTTCCCCTCGGGTATTTGCACCCGCGCGCGCCACAGCGACACCCGGATTTGATATTGCTCCCAGATAAGAGCCGATCGCCAATAAAACAGCTATCATCGATCCAGACAAAACTTTAAGATTCAACATGACTAATTCTCCTAGATTTCAAATGCGACTATCTACCCGCATCTTTTGGAGTATCCTGGGCATCACCTTGCTAGTTTGGATTCTCAGAGGTGTTGGCCTCTTGACATTCATTCCCGGTGTTGTTATTTGGATACTGGTTTTACTTTCTTTTGTTGCAGGTATACTAAGCACTTTACTCCGCCGGTAATTTGGTATCCGGTAATTAATAATAGTCAGTTGGCAGTTGACAGTTGTTATTCAATGCCCAATTCTCAATGCCCAATGCCCAATTATTTTAATTTCATTGCTTTTCCGATTGTCACATTTAACTGAGCACCGATCAGCATCACCAAAGAACAAAGATAGAGCCACAATAGCAAAACAATAAAAGTGCCGATCGTCCCGTAAGTCCAACTATAATTACCCAAATTCAAAACGTAGAAGCGGAACAAAGCTGAAATCAGCGCCCACAAAACAGCCGCAAAAACAGCCCCCGAAAAAATCGGAATATCTCTTTGGTGTCGGCTCGGCCCGTAACGGTAAACAAAGGCAAAGGCAACTGAGATAATGCCTAAAGAACTAGGCCAGCGCCACAGCCGCCAAACAGCTAACAGTTGCGACTCCAAAGGGCAATTGTCTGTCGGTGCCAAGCAATTTTGAACATCTTTTAAATTGCAATTAGCGACCGACTCCAGCAGACAACTCTGGCGGGCAATAGCTTGTACAATTAAGTCGCTGACAAATACTACGCCCGATGCTAGAATTAATAATATAATTGTACCGATACTCAGTGCTAGAGCAATCAGTTTTGCTTTCACAAATGGTCGAGTGCGATCGCTCGGAATTTCATGAATGCGATCGAGCGCAGCCATCGCCGCACTCATGACTCCAGAAAATGCCCACAGCGATGCGACAAAACTGAGTGAAAATAGTTGTTGGTTGCGATATAAAAGGATTTCTTTGAGGGAAGTGCGAATCAAATTTCGGACTTCATCGGGTATAACTTTGCCCAAAAGACCGGCAATTTGATAAAGTGTTGATTGCAAAGGTTCAAACAGGGCGATCGCCGACAAGACAGCCAACAGCCCCGGAAACAGGGCCAGCATAGAATTGTAGGCCATTTCGGCAGATAGCCCCGGCAACCGCTGCTCTCCCGCTTTCACGCCGACTTCCTTGAGCGTGCTCCAAGTCAAACAGCGACAGAACAGCCAAAAATCACCAAATTTCCTTTTAACAGCTCTCAGCAGCCTCACAAGCACCCCAAACAAAGCTAAAATTAGGTAGCGCAGCCAGTAAAAAATGTTCATAGCGCACAGGAAACGGGGAAACGGAAAATGGAAAATAAACTCAGGGGCGACAACTGGAAATGACAAATGTTAATTATATGACTTACAAGTCGATCGGCAATTTTTACACTATTTATCGAGCCAAGGTGGACAGGATCGCCCACAAATAATATCTCTGCTTCCAGGAATGAATTAATTAAGCTATTTCCCATTCCCCATTCCCCATTCCCCATTCCCAATTCTAAAATAAACAATATGTCTCAAGATATCAGACAGTGGTTAGATGAAATTAAGCGACTGCAACAGCAGTTAACAGAGGTTTCGCGCGATCGCGATGACGCTGGTGAAAGTGCGGCTCAATGGCGCCAACTCTACAATACCGAAGCCGAGCAGCGACGGAATGATGCTAAGTTAACTCAGCAAACTATCGATGCTTTGGAAGCACAGATACAGGAATTTCAAACTTTCTCCCCGATTGCGCCCGAAGGTGACGAAGCTGGAGTTGCACGCCAGAATGAGGTTGAACAACTGCATACAGTTGGGGAACTTAAAACTAAGTTAGCAGAAGTTCTCGAAGAGCGCGATCGGGCGATCGAACAAATTAAACAACTCACTCAAGCCCTCAAACAAGAAGAAGCCCGTCACGCCGAAACTAGCAAAAATTTAACCACCGCCCTCGGAGACGCCATTGACTTGCTGGCTAAAGCACAAACTGTTCCTACTACAAAAATGGAACCATCACCAGCCTATTCTCTAGAAATAGTCCCTACTCGTACCGCAAATCCGGGCGAAACTGCGATCGAAATCCGCCAAAATCCCGCGCAAACCGGCCGAAATCCCGCTCAGCTTCCACCTTCTAAAAACCAGTTACTCGATTTACCGCCGTTTGGGAATTAGTCATTAGTTATTAGTCATTAGTCATACCAAATCCGGTTGTATCATCCGTCTGTGGTGGTTAAGTCTAAACCATCTAATTGCCATTCTAGCCTGCTGAGAAATAATCCGGCGGTAAAATCTGTATGGCGATCGGCGTCGATGATATTGCCGTTATGGGATGCGATAAAATTGGCAAGTAAGGCGACGAGCCCTTTGCGATCGGGACAGGCGATTAACAGGGTTGCGGTAGGGCTAGTCATGGTAGAATGGCAAAGTGTCTCGGTATGGCTAGTTGGAAATGATGCCCGATCGCACTTGTTACTTTTTCAGCCTACGCTGTCCTAACCAAATTAGTGTAGCAGTGAATAACCCAGCGGCGAGTGCGGCACTCAAGCTAAAGGTAATCTTAATGGCAAAAGGCAACCAAGCGCATGGAATATCTACAGTAGAAAGTGCTGAATTGAGATAAGGATTTAAGAAGTTGTCTTTTTCATCAGTCGGTATTTCGATTGAGGCGACGATGGAACCCACTGCTAGTCCAGCACCAATAATACCAACAGTGTTTTGGAAAGTGCGATCGCGCTCAGCTTGTTCTATCTCTGTAATTGCTCGACTTGAGTTGATTAAGTCTTGCAGTAATTGTAAGCCTGGACTGAGATTTGCATAGTCTTTTTGCACTTGTAACTGGTATTTTTCCTCTACATCTTCGCTGAATTTTTCCAGGAATTTTAGATCGCAGGGGTGTTGCCAGTTCGCGATTTGAGATAACAGAGGTGTAGGATTAGTCGAGGTAGGGTTTGAGGTGGCTGTGGCAGATTGGAACCAGGATAGAATGGGGAGGATTTGAGCGATCGGGTTTTGTCCGTTTTGGGTTTGGATTTGATTTAGGCGATCGCTAATAGTACCGATCCGTCTAGTATAATTGATGGCATTAATTTCAATAGTGCGAATTTGAGCATCTAGATAATTTAACTTTATGGTATACTTAGGTAATATATTTTGGGCATCAACAACGGTTGTGCGGAGTTGTTTGAGATTTTGACTGAAAATATTTCCTACGAGTTGGTTAATGACTGTGAAATCTTTTTTTAGGTGTTGTTTCAGATAGCGACTTTGAGCGTAAGCCCATAAAACTTTATGGCGATAGCAAAATAAGGGCAACAGTTCAGTGTTAAAATCTTCCCAAACTTTTTTGGCAGCATCACTACTAGGCATTAAGGCAATGATGAGATGGATATTCTCTTGTAGTTGTTGAATAGTGAGTGGTGTAGAATCCTGCATCAGCAGTTGATACCGCGAAAGTTCAAATATACTCCCTCCCAGAAAAGACCCTTTACCTGGTAAATCTCGTTCCCATTTCAAGCCAATATTTAAGGATTGACAGCATTTTTTAGCAACTTCTTCTGGACTAATGTTTTGGTTCTCCATCTCAGTCACAATCAGCCAGGTTTGCCCGATATTTGGGTACTGATTATTTAGCTTTTCCTTGATTTTAGCTTGAAATTTGGCAAGACAAGTGACTGGGTGAGGAGTCCTATCTTCCTTAAAAGAACAACCCAAAAGTAATCCATAGGTATCGTTCAAACGGACAGGGTAATAACAGCCTTCAAATGGTTTGTCGCTGTCAGTAAAACCCTCAAATCTATTTGTCAGTAGTTCCAGATATTCCGATTCAAAAACAGAATCTCCGTTAAACAGGGATGATCGAATATTTGTCGGGAATTTAGCCGCAAAATTTTCCCGATTCGTTGTTAAGGATTGAGAATCTTCGCCCAATCCTTCCCCCAGGTCATAAAGAAACAGAAATAAGTTAGGATAGACGAGGTTTATCATTTATTGAAAGTTGTTTTAAAGAAATCTTTGAGTTTGTCCAAAGGCAATTTTTTGCTGGTTTCTACTGGGTTTAAAGTTTTCAGAACTTCGGTACTCATGTTGAGAATTTCCTGACTTTGAGAGTTTTGAACTGGCTTAGGTTTACCAGCACGTTTTTCCAGTTTATTTTCAACTTTTAGTACCTGTTCTAGTTCAGCTTCAGTGGGTAGTAGTCCAGAGGGTATCTTACCATCTACGGCTTCTAGCAAAGCTATAGCAACTTGATATTGCTGATTTAAGGAATCATTCGCCACAACCACCTTTATCAATCCTTTTTCGATGAGATCCCAAGCTTGATTAGCATCTAACTGTTTACCCACCTTATTTAGGGCAGCTTGTTCAGTCTCACTCAGGGGTTCATCTAAGTTGCTCAGAGCTAGCAGCAACGCTAGTAAAGTGGTGTCAATGGATGGAGTCATAAAAATATTTTGTGGATATTACCAGTATATACAGCAACTCACAATCACTGTAATGTAGTCTTCAGCAAAAAAAACATTAAATCCGGCAGAAAGTAATTTGCTTGTGTATAGTCAGAAAAGACACTACTGCATGAGTGGGCGAACATGACGAAGCGACAAGCCTTGGTAATTGGCATCAATGAATATCCATTTGGAGACAATCTCGCTACAGCAGCACAAGATGCCGAGAAGATTGCCCAACTTTTAGAGAAATACGGTAGCTTTGAGGTGCATCGGTTGCCAATTTATGATAAGAGGGAAGTCTCACAAGATTTACTTGTTACCTCCCCAGAACTAGAGGCGGCTATTACCCAGCTTTTTCAGCCAAAAAGTGGCATAATTCCAGAGACGGCACTTTTGTTTTTCGCGGGTCATGGTTGGCGAAGCGAGAAAGATGGACAACCTGAAGGCTTTTTAGTCACTAGCGATGCTCTTTTTGAACATGACAGCGAAGATGGCCTGTTTTCACTGAAAAGCTTACATCAAATATTAAAAGATAGTCCGGTGCGGCAGCAGATTGTGTGGTTGGATTGCTGTCATAGCGGAGAGTTATTCAATTTTATAGAGCAGAATTTAGCAGAATTTGAGCAACAGCGAGATTTTGATCGTTGTTTTATTGCCGCTTGTCGCGAATTTCAGCTAGCTTACGGAGGGGTGCTGACTCCTGCTTTGTTGCAAGCACTTGACCCTACTAACAAAGATGATTGTAGAATTACTAATCACACATTAAAGCCAAGGCTGGAAGCAATGCCGAATAACGCATCCCAGCATTTCGTTGTCAACAATATAGGTAGTCAAATAATCCTCACATATAAAGGTGGAGTTCGGGGTAATATTTGTCCCTACAAGGGGTTGAAATATTTTGATTTCAATCCGACCAAACCAGAGAAAGCTGAAGACCATAGATATTTCTACGGACGTATACAACTAACTAATCAGCTTCTTGATAAGGTACGCTCTAGTAATTTTATCGCGGTAGTGGGTGCATCTGGAAGTGGTAAATCTTCGGTTGTTAGAGCTGGGTTACTGTATCAGCTCTATCTGGGCAAGATGATACCTGGAAGCGATAGATGGACAATTTATCAGCCATTTACACCTGGTATTAATCCGATTAAAAGTTTAGAGCAAGTGGTTGGAAAGCTTACAGCACCGGATGATTTAGTGCATTTCATCGAGCGTCTTCCTACTGAGCGAGTGGTGCTGGTGATAGACCAATTTGAAGAGATTTTTACCCAATGTATGGATGAAAAAGAGCGACAAAAGTTCTTTATGTACCTAATGGGTGCAGTAGAAAGTTTAGAAAATAAACTCTGCTTGGTGTTGGTAATGCGGGATGATTTTCAACAGAAGTGTACCGATCAGGAGTATCCTGGATTACCTCACAAAATTGAAAATAATTTGGTAAGAGTTCTACGGATGAACCGCCCAGAGTTGCAAGAAGTTATTCTCAAACCTGCTGAGTTAGTGGAGCTAGAAATTGATGGCGCTTTAGTCAATGAGATGATTGCTGATGTGTTGGATTCCGCTGGCGATTTAGCTTTGTTACAGTACACACTGACTCAATTGTGGGAAAACCGTAGTTTTAATCTTTTGACAATTTCTGATTATACCAGTCTGGGTGGCGTGCAAAAGGTGCTGGGAAACCATGCTGATACTGTTTATCAATCCTTATTGTCAGAGGAACAAAAAGCGGATGGGTTAAAGGAATCAGAGGAACAAAAAGCGGCTAGACGGATTTTTCTAGAATTGACTCGATTGAGTGAAGATGAAAACACTCCTAATACTCGTCAGCAAGTTTGGCTAAAAGATTTAGTTAATTCTCAGCAATCTGAAGAATTGGTAAATAAAGTGTTGCAGCGTTTAGCTTATGAAAAATTAGTTGTCACCAGTAAGCAAGAGTTAGAGGGACAGCGAGTTGCGGTAGTGAATATCGTCCATGAAACACTGATTCGTAATTGGGGGCTGTTAGGTGGTTGGCTGGAGGAACATCGAGAAGCACTGATAATTAAACAGCCAATTGAAGATGCAGCTAAGGAATGGCGAGATAAAGGTAAGCAGCGAGAATCGGCTTATCTGCTGCAAGGAACAAAATTGGCAAAGGCAGAGGAATATATTAAGCGTTATTCTGATTTAGTACCGCTGTCTGGATCTACTCAGGAATTTGTTCAGAAAAGTATTAAAAATAGAAAAAGGAATAGCCGTAATTTATTTGTTACAGTTTCTGTAGTAATTTTGGGATTGACTGGATTAGCTGGTTGGGCTTTTACTCAGCAAAGAATAGCAGATAAACGGAAAACCAATGCTGAAATCAATGCTGAAAGCCTTAAGCTAGAAAGTCTCCTTGCCTCTGGTGTAGATATTGAAGCGCTAATAGAAGGTTTGAAAACAGGTAAAAATCTCAAGAAATTAAGTGGAGTATTGGATGCAGATACCAAAATACGAGCTACCGCAGCGTTACAACAAGTTGTCTATGGAGTTAATGAATATAATCGATTGCAAAAATATACTGATAAAGTTGAGCGTGTTGAATTTAGCCCTGATGGCAAAACACTTGTGTATCAAGTGAACCAGTTCAATGATAAGAGAGATAAAAAATTTGATCCTGCTAACCACATAATTTTTAAGCTCTGGAGCTTAGACGGTAGAGAAATTAATAGTATTAAAGGCTCATACATTGGTTTCAGTCCAGATAGCAAAACTATTGCCTATTCTAATTTTAATCAAAACGATCTAAAACTGTTGACTTTAGATGAAAAAAAACTAAAAACTATTAAATTACAATCGACAAATTTTTTCTGTGAGAACCTAGAATACAAAACTATGATTTCCATGAATAATGATACAGACATTATAAAACTGTGGAGTCTAGATGGACAATTACTAAAAACTATAAAAATACCTCCATACTATGGTATTGGTGACTTTAGTTGTAGTTTAGATGGTAAATTATTAGCCTTTAAAAATGGCTCAGTAGTAAATTTAGAAACATCAGAAATAAAAACTCTCAAAGAGCCACATAAAAATAATATCTGGGGTATCGGAATCAGCCCAAATAACAAAATAGTTGCTTCTGGCGGTAGGGATGGCACTATTAAATTATGGAATTTAGATACAGATGAAGTCAAAACCATTAAAGCAGATATAGGTCAAGTTTGGGATGTCAAATTTAGCCCAGATGGCAAAACGATTGCTGCAAGTGGAGATAGAATGATTAAGATATGGAACTTAGATGCAAAATTAGTCAAAACTCTTAGGGGAAATACCGATCTTATCCGTACTGTCAGTTTTAGTCCAGATGGTAAAATCCTCGCCTCTGGCAGTATGGATGGTACTGTAAAGCTCTGGAATTTACAAGGACAGGGACTCACTGCCCTGAAAGAGCCTAACTACGATAAGAATAATTCTGTTGAAAGTGCCAGCTTTAGTCCTGATGGTAAGTTGGTTACTTCGATAACAGGAAATGGCATAGTAAAGTTATGGGATTTGCAAGGAAGGAAACTTAAAACATTTAGTCATACCCAACAAAACGACGCATATTCTCCTTCGTATAGTGTCAGTTTTAGCCCTGATAGTAAGACAGTATTCTCTTTGAAGACTGTTCCCTCTGCAAATGGAGATAACGGCATAATAGAAATACGAAACCTAAATGGACAACTACTTAATACTCTGAAAACGGGTAGAGGTTTTAGCTTGAGTGCCAATGGCAAAATGATGTCTACTTCAGAGGGTGGCATAGTGAAGTTATGGAACATAACTGGGCAGCCAATTAATAGTATAAAAGCAGATAAAAATCCGATCAATAGCATCAGTTTCAGTAGCGATGGAAAAATTGTAGCCACTTCCAATGGCAACATTATCAAGCTGTTTAATATAGATGGAAAAATAATGAAAATACTTCAAGGCGACGGTGCTTTTTTTATTCCTATTAGTCTCAGCCCAGATGGTAAAATGATTGCTGCTGCTGGTAATGATAATATGGTGAAGTTATGGAATGTGGATAGCCAAGAATTCAAAAATCTCCAAGGGCATAGTCAGCCCGTTACTAGCGTTACTTTTAGTCTGGATAGTCAGACTATTATTTCTTCTAGTGAGGATGGTACGGTAAAACTTTGGAGTTTGGAAGGACAAGAGTTAAGCACTCTGAAGGGACATATCCCTGGTGGAGTGAATGAGATTAGTCTTAGCCCGAATGGTAAAATAATTGCCTCTGCTGGTGATGATGGAACTGTTATTTTATGGAATCTAGATTTGGATGATTTAATGTCACGAGGCTGTAACTGGCTGCATGACTATTTGAAGAACAACCAAAATGTGAGTGATAGTGATAAACATCTCTGTGATGGGATTAGTAATGAGAAAAATTGAGCTAATTTTCACCTCAATATATTCTTTCCTAACGTGGCTTGGCTACGCTACTGCACGATCGCCATATACCCATGCTAAAATAAACTCAATAAATTTAAAAAACTTAGGAATAAATAAAATGTCTTACAGTCAGTTCACCTTAGAAATGGTCGAACAAGTCTTTGGGCTAAGTATTATTGAAAAGCTTGATAGTTTCGCCGAAGTGCCAGAAGCTCCTATTAGTAATTTCTTAAAACAGTGTCTCGAATACAATACTCCTTTGGCATTAGAAATTTCGACAGAAAAAGCGCGATCGGAAATGATTATTGCACCAATATTGATTGAACTAAAACAGCAACTTGGATCTAAAATAAGTCTGTTTTCAGGTAGAGAATTCAATGTGGATAGTCAACAAGGGCTGATGGGATATTGTGATTTTATAATTAGTAAGTCTTCGTCTCAATTGATGATTAAATCACCCGTGATTTTAATCGTGGAAGCTAAAAATGATAATATTCAATCTGGTTTAGGTCAGTGTATTGCCGAGATGGTAGCAGCACAAATAATTAATCAACGTCAAAGTAATAATGAAATGATTTATGGTGCTGTAACGACTGGAACAAACTGGAAATTTATGAAATTATTTGATTCTGTAGTTGAAATAGATCCTAATGAATATTTCCTGAATAATGTCGCTAAGCTAATGGGTATATTAAGAAGTTTTATCGGCTCGTGATATTAGTCTAAATTTGATTGAGAAACATCTTAGAGTTCTCCCGATTTTTCTTTCGCCCATGCTCGCACGGCTTTACGCAAAGAAAGCCTCCCAGAATTACGATTTTGCTCGATTAATTGCGGTATTTCTTGTATCGGAAGAGTTGGAAAAATTGAGCTAGTTTGTACCTCTATATATTCTTTCCCCGACCGTTGGTAAATTTTCAGTTCACCAGAATCATAACACCAAATTTCAGGAGCACCCAACCGAGCATAAATTGGAAAACGACTGAGAGATTTACTTGTTACGTCTATTTCTAAAGCCAAATCAGGCGGCGGATCTTGTTCCAAATTAAACTGGAGTTTGCCACGAATTTTTGACTCGTTTTGGAAATAGAAACAATTGTCTGGTTCTACCCCAGCTTTTTGGATTTCTCGCTTCCAAGTGGTTGACCCTAAACTTTCGTAGTCTTGCTCCAACACTTCTGCGATATCTTGAATGGAAATGCCGATCGTTTCTTTGTAGTATTCATGCTCGGGTAAGGGTGTCATAATTTCTAAAGTTCCATTATCATAGGCGACTCTAGCAGCACGGCTTTCACCGATATCCACGAGCAAGTTCTCAAATTGTTGCCAACTGATATTATATAGAACAACTCGATCGGCACGAGGCTTAGTTAGTAACATAACTTTTTATCAAAAGTGTTTGACAGGTAATCCTATTATAGCCGAAGGAAGTTCGGTAACGGATTTGCCTCTCCTCAAGGACATCCGCTTGACTGAAGAAGAAAAGACACAGAAGAGAACAGAGAGTATTCATATAGCCTTTCTCAACAAGATGAGGTATAACTGACAGCTCGATAACTGCTTAAACTAAGAGGGCTGAAGCCCAACAACATACCTCATCTTTGTGAGAACCGCTATATCTCCTGAAATAAAACTCAGTTAAATTCATCCGTCTCTCCGTGTCCAAATCCGTGTCCTTTCCTTCTTCCTTCTGCTTAAAATCCCATCGCGCCAGCTACTGCTTCCAGACTCGGAGCAATCCCTTGTTTAAAGTTGTTCTTGCTGTGATTGATTGCCGTATCTGGATCTTTTAAACCGTTACCGGTGAGCACGCAAACCACTGTTGCTCCTGTCGGAACTTGGTCTTTTACCTTCAGCAAACCAGCTACAGAAGCGGCGCTTGCTGGTTCGCAAAAAATCCCTTCTTCAGATGCTAACAAGCGGTAAGCGTCGAGAATTTCTTCGTCGGTGACAGCAGAAAAACTGCCGCGGCTGGCTTCGGAGGCAGCAACAGCCTGTTTCCAGCTAGCAGGGTTCCCGATCCGAATTGCTGTCGCCAAAGTTTCTGGGTGCGACACTGGTGCACCCATTACCAACGGTGCTGCTCCGGCTGCTTGGAATCCCATCATTCGCGGCAGGCGCGAACATTTATTCACTTGATGGTATTGACAAAAACCCATCCAGTATGCAGTAATGTTTCCCGCATTTCCCACGGGAATGCACAGCCAGTCGGGGGCATCGCCCAAGGCGTCCACCACTTCAAACGCGCCGGTTTTTTGGCCTTCCAAGCGGTAAGGGTTGACGGAGTTGACCAAAGTTACGGGATAATTTTCTGCCATAGAGCGGACAATTTCTAAAGCCCGATCGAAATTTCCTTGAATCGAAATCACTTCCGCACCGTAAAGCAAAGCTTGGGCCAACTTGCCCAAAGCCACGTAACCTTCGGGAATCAACACGAAAGCCCGCATTCCCCCGCGTCTGGCGTAGGCTGCTGCCGCTGCCGAAGTATTGCCGGTACTGGCGCAAATTACAGCTTTGGCGCCGGCTTCCTTCGCCTTGGAAATCGCCATGGTCATCCCCCGGTCTTTGAAACTACCAGTGGGGTTGAGGCCGTCGTATTTCACCAGCACGCGCACGTCTCTACCGATGAGAGAGGCGATCGCCGGTGCTGGAATCAGGGGAGTATTGCCCTCTTGGAGCGTCACTACCGGCGTGGTTTCCGTCACAGGCAGGTAGGGGCGATAAGCTTCGATCAAGCCCGGCCAGCCGTAGTGTTTCGGCGAGGCTGCGCGGGCAGCGGAGTTAGCAGCAGAGTCAGTAGCAGGTAGAATCAGGGTCACGATGTCAATGGTTTCTAGGCTTTGCCAAGGAATTTACACTAATTTTAGCTCGATCGGTTAATTTAATGTTTGATACGATCGGTTCAGGTTAAAGTAACTTAATGGTGTGAATGTGTAGATATGTCTACTCAATTACTAATGTCAAATAATTCATCCACTCTTTCTCGGCCTCAAGTCACGGCTAGCAATCCCGAAATCGCTAGTTCGGCTCCGCTATCGACGGGTTTTGCCCGCAAACTTGATTCGGTGAAGTGTCCCTACCAAGCCGATCAGCAAGTTAAGTTTCTGCACCTGCAAGCAGAAATCGACTCCTTGCTGCTGCAAGTCCAAACCCTCAAACAGCAGCGCTCTGTTGCTTGTTCTCAAGTTGCGATCGGCAAAACTTCTGCTGTGGGCAACGGCAATTAACGGCAACTCGTGCTAATTGTGCCGCCCCTGTGGTATAAAAAGTAAAGTTTTGTTAACCGCAGTTTTTTAACCAAAAGCGCTAGCCATTTAATCTGCGGCTAGCGATCGCTAGCATTTGCCAAAACGTGCTTGCCTACTGCTCAACTCGTCTGCTAATTGTCGGTAGCGAGCTGATATTTTACTGCGATAATTTTGTTAAGCCATCCAGATGGCACACGGAGAGTAGACATCAATTTATGACAGCATCGATCGAAAAACCACTAAATTTGACATCCGCAAGCGCCGCGTCCAACCTGCGCCTCAAAGATATTCTCAAAACCCTGCCGCGCGAAGTATTTGTCAAAAACCGCCGCAAAGCTTGGACAAAAGTCATCGTCAACGTTCTTCTAGTTGCTGTCGGTTATTTTGGCCTAGCAGTATCACCTTGGTATTTACTGCCCCTAATGTGGATTTTCACAGGTACCGGATTAACCGGTTTTTTTGTGATCGGCCACGACTGCGGACACCGGTCATTTGCCAACCGCCGCTGGGTAAACGATTTAGTCGGACATCTGGCATTTCTGCCGTTAATTTTTCCGTTTCACGCATGGCGTCACGGACACAATTACCACCACAAGCACACCAACAAAATTGGTGAAGATAATGCTTGGCAACCGATGACAGTAGAAAGCTACGCAGCCGCACCCAAAGCATTACAAATAGCTTATAGTTTAATCTTCGGCCCGCTGTGGTGGGTTGGCTCGATCGCCCACTGGGCAAAAGTACACTTTATGTGGTGGCGCTTCAAAGAAGGTCAACAACGCGAACAAGTGCGGTTTTCGGTTTTTGTGGTTTTGATCGGTGCTGCGATCGTATTTCCGACTTTAATTGCTACAACAGGCATTTGGGGATTCATCAAATTTTGGTTGATGCCTTGGATGGTTTACCACTTCTGGATGAGCACCTTCACCATTGTTCACCACACAGCGCCAGACATTTCATTTAAATCACCAGAAGAATGGAACGAAGCCCAAGCCCAACTATCGGGAACAGTTCACTGCGACTATCCCCGCTGGGTTGAGTTTCTGTGCCACGACATTAACGTGCACGTTCCCCACCACCTTTCAACTGCTATACCCTGGTACAACTTGCGCCTAGCCCACAGCAGCTTAAAAGAAAACTGGCAACCTCATCTCTATGAAACCAAATTTTCTTGGTCTTTAATGAAGCGGATTGCAGACAACTGTCACCTGTACAACCCCGCTGGTGGCTATCTAACATTAGAGGAATTCAACGCTCAAACCAAATAAGTTTGAAACGCGATAAATCTCCGAAAAACCCGGTTTTGTTTAACAAACCGGGTTTTCTCAATCATAAAGTATGTTGTTGCGCTTCAGCGCTCTTTAATATCTTAAGAGAGCGCTGAAGCGCAACAACGTACCTAATAAAATTCTCAATATTTGTTTGCGATTTTCTGCCGCGACACACCCTACGACTAAAATCTAAAATCTAAAATCCAATGGCTTTCAATCCCAATAACTGTCGCAACGAAAGCGAAGTAGAAAGCAAACTCATTGTCAGTTATTTGTTGCCAAAACTCGGCTATACTCCCGACACTTGGCACCAAGAAATCGCCTTTGGGAATATTCGTCTAGACTTCCTCTCATTTGCTACCCAAGTTATCCCCATAGTTCTCGATGCAGACTCGCCCATGAGTTTAGTCATGGAGGCAAAACATCCCAAGGAAAATTTAGACCGCCATCTGCGAAAACTGAAGCGTTACTTAACAAGTTTAAGTATTCGCTACGGACTCATAACTAACGGTAAAGAACTTAGAATTTATGCAAGAATTAGCAATGATATTCAGCTAGTTTTTCAGTGCGCCGGACAAGACCTTGAAAGTAGAATTGATGAAATAATCGCTTTAATTGGTAGAGATAATTTAAATTTTGGAAAAGATCGAGACAATCTGGAACTGGAAGATAGTAAACTTAATTTAGTTAGTCCTGACTTGATTAGCGAAAATCCAGATAATCTCGAAGTAGAAGAAGAAGATAGTCAAATTAATTTAGTTAGTCCTGACTTGATTAGCGAAAATCCAGATAATCTCGAAGTAGAAGATAGTCAAATTAATTTAGCTAGTCCTGACTCGATTAGCGAAATCCCTGATAATCTCGAAGTAGAAGATAGTCAAACTAATTTAGTTAGTCCTGACTCGCTTAGCGAAACTCCTGTAGAATCAAACAATCCTGCCACCCCAGAACCCGAGCAGAATCAAATATTAGCCATTGAAAAAATAGCTGAACCTTTATCAGTTAATATTGAATTTAAATCAGATTTAATCCTGTCACAAGCCATACCAAACAATATGAAAATAATCGCAGTTTACCACAACAAAGGCGGCGTCGGTAAAACTACAACTGTAGTCAATTTAGCCGCTGCACTGAGCAAGGAAGGTAAAAGAGTCCTAGTCATCGACTTAGACAGTCAGGCAAATACAACCTTTGCAACTGGTTTGGTTAAATTTGAAGATGAAGAACAAGATGATTTGAAAGATTGCAATATTCTTCAAGTTTTGCAGTCAGAGGATTTTTACTCCATCGCCGAAGTAGCCCGCGAGTCTAATTTTTGCAATCCTAAAATCGATGTAGTTCCTTCCCACATCGATTTAATGTACTACGAAACGGAACTAAATCAACTAGATTACAGTCGCATGATTTTAATTCAAAAACTAGCGGAAGTAGAAGACAAGTACGATATTGTACTGATTGATACGCCACCATCTTTGAATTTTTTCGCCAGAGTTGCCCTGATTGCTGCGGATTATTTAATTATTCCTTCTGATTTAAAACCTTTTGCCAATCAAGGATTGATTAATGTCAAGGATTTTATCAAAAAAGTCAATGGCTTCAAAAAACAAATTGGCAAAAAACCTTTAGAAATTTTAGGAATCCTCCCTTGCAAAATCTCACCTAATCTTAAATTTGTACAGTACAGTTTGCCCAAGCGGAGGGAGGCAATTCCCAAACGCTACGGCCTGGAAATTATGGACAGCGTAATTTATGAGAGAGAGGATTTAGCAAAGTGTGCAGAAATATTTAAAATCGTGGGCAATATGGAAATCGCCGATCCGATTTCGGTGCTAGATTTTAAACCGGATTGCACTTCATCCCAGGAATTTGAAATGCTAGCCGAAGAAGTTTTGGTAAAAATAGGTAAGTAAAAACTTATGAAAAAATTATCTCCGTCACTGGTTGCAGTCAAAAGAATTACTTCCGCAGTTCCCCGTTCCAATTTTGCCGATCGCGATTTGGATAAATTAGCTAGACTCATTTTAGATTCAGGAGGCTTGATTAATCCGATAATTGTCCGCCGTACCAGCATGGATGCCTACGAAATAGTAGACGGAGACTTTGAATACTACGCTGCGGCGAGAGCCAGGGAAATTGAACCTCTCAAAGGCGAGACAATCGGAGCATTCATCCTGGAACCAGAAAATGAAGAACTTCTCCTCGAACAACTGGAAATCCTCAGAAAAACCGCAATTAGTGAGAATCTAGGTGAAATTGAAATTCCCAAAGAGTCATTGATAACTGAGGCTTCAGTTGAAATTGAAACTCTAGAAGCTTCATCTAGTTTAGAGCAGCGGCTGACAAATCTTGAAGCCCGGTTAGAAATTCAAATTAATGAATTGAAAGCTGAGCACGCCCGCGAAAAAGAGTTGTTAGCGGAGAGGATACAAGAAGTTGAAAATCTAATTTCACAACAATTACCTCTGTTAATTGAAGCGCAGTTGGCTAGCAGAATTAATGAGTTGAAATCAGAGCCTGCATCGTCAAAGCCCAGTTTGGTAGATGCGGTACCAAAAGTTGAACAGGTAACTTCTCAACCAATGTCGCTGTTGGCCGCACTGAATACTCAAAATCCAGCTCAACTGAAAGCGAATTTAGAAAATACTAAGCTGCTGAAGGCTCCTGTTATACAACTCATACTCAAGGAGCGAGATGTGCGGCCGTTTGTCTCATTTGCCAATGTGGTGGAACGTATTAAAGGGTTAACCGACAAAACAATGATTAAAATTATTGATTGCTGGCAAAAATACTGAGCGGCTGTCAGTCGTCTCAATAGCATTTTTGGGGGTGATGCTCGGAGCAACGCCCCACAAGAGTTGAAACTGGTTTTATGAAAGGTAATTGACTAGGGTAAAAATACTTATAGCCTTTCTCACAAAGATGAGGTATGACTGACAGCTTACATAACCTCCCAGACTAAGAGGGCTGAAGCCCAACAACGTCCGCGAATCTTTCTGAGAACCGCTATATCATTCACAATTGCGATCGCCCGATCGCCAAAAAAAGTAAAGATGAGTGAAGCAGTGTATAATTTGTGTCCCCCAGCCAGTTAAACTCATCACAGTCGATTTTTTGTAGGAATTGCAGTCAGTTTTGCCGTTATACCAATTTTTTATGAGGCCCCGTAGAATCTGATCCCCCCTAACCCCCCTTAATAAGGGGGGGACAAGATTCTTCTTAAAGTCCCCCAACAATCAGGGGGATTTAGGGGGATCGAGATATATGCAACTTCACATTAAATTGGTATTAGCGAAGCACTCGTTGCACGATCGCCCGGGCTGTCACCCCACAGCCAGCCGTACAGGTACAGCACGCCACTGATATCTCTCCCAGATTGAGAGACTCAGGCCAACAAATCCTTTAACTAACCAAAGTCTGAGTAAGGTGTTTGTCTCGCACCCTATCATTAGAGTCCTTGGGTTAGTTCTGTTGCACTTAAAACCCAGGCTGTAAAGTGCAAATATATATAATTACCCAAACACCTGATTTTAATGACAAAAGGGGACTTGTAAGAAGATGGATCGATCGCAAGATCAAAACCGAATAGTAGAATATTTGCGGATTAAGCCAATTAGTCACAGTCAAATTTACACTTCCCAAATTGCGGTACCAGAGACTCAGGGTGGGGAAATCCCTCGCGAACGTCGCGAAGCTCTCAGAAGGAGTCTCATCGAGCAAGGCAGCAACTTAATTCCTTTAATTGTACGTCCTACTGAAGCTTACAGCAACGAAGAAGAATACGAAGTTGTCTGCGGTTCAGATTGGTGTATTGTTGCGAAAGAACTCGGCATCGAGCAAATGTGGGCTTGGGTTTTTGAAATGACCGACGAGGAGGTAGTTGCGGCTCAAGCAGAAATGGAACATTTGGCTCCGCAGCCGACTCAAAAAACTGCACAACTTGAGACTTTACTGCAACAATTTGAGCTATCATTTCAAAAAAAGGTAGAGAGTCTAACAAAACAAATAGAACAATCTGTTAAAAAGAATGAAGACCTGCTAAAAAAACAAGTAAAAGCTCTAGCCGAGCAGAACTTAGATCGCGATCAAATAACACAGATTAAGCATCTGCTAGAACAAGTTGAAAAAACATTTCATGAAAAGGTAGATAAATTGGCTAAAAAAATTGAACAATCTGGCAGCAATAGTTCTCCAAAATCGGCGGCTATTTCGGAGATGAATCTTGAAGGTGCGTTGAGACAGTTGGATGAACTGGAAAAATTGCTGTCAATCAAATTAGATCGCACCGTCCAAATAATTAATCAGTTTGTGGCTGACACGATCGCAGACGTAGAAAATGACCTAAAAAATCAAATTGCCACGCTCCGCAGCCAACTAGGAGCCGCTGCGACGCACTCAGAAATACAGCCCGAGACACCGCCGAAAAAGCAGTCGAAGGTGCAGCCAAAAACTCAGGCTAAGAAGCAGTCGAAGGCTCAGCAGAAACCTCAGCTACCGCAGTTGCAGTTGGAGTTGCCGTTTCCGCCTCAAGAGCAAGACGAAGACTACGATACTCTTTCGCTGAGACGCTTAAAGGCGATCGGCAAAGACCGAAAAGTGCGGGGCTACGCGCGCATGAAACGACCGGAAATTCTGGCAGCCCTCAGAGAAGCTGATGGCAAATAATACGGTGATTTCTAATATTTAAAGACTAATACAAGACTTACGTAACTTGTACTATTATTGGGGGTGACTTCTTGGTACGTAGTTGCGCTTCAGCGCTCTTTCTGAATATTGTGAAAGAGCGCTGAAGCGCAACTACGTACCTTTTTTATTTAATCTGACATTTGCGTAAGTTCTCTCAGGCTGTAATTGTAATATCTTCGCTTTTTATTGATATTTTAAAGAGCGCTGAAGCGCAACTACGTACCTTTTTTTATTTAATCTGACAGTTGCGTCAGTTCTCTCAGGCTGTAGTTGTGCTATCTTCGCTTTTTCATTGATATTTTAAAGAGCGCTGAAGCGCAACTACGTACCTTTTTTTATTTAATACGACAGTTTCGTCAGTTCTCTAAGGGTTTGGGGTTCGATCGCCATTATTGATATTTTAAAGAGCGCTGAAGCGCAACTACGTACCTTTTTTTATTTAATATGAGAGTATCGATCTGAAAATCTTGCTAAAATACACACATCACCTCTTACTCCTCCCCAAGCAGCCATGTCCGCAACCGCAGAATTAGTTACTCCCCAAGAAATACCAGAACAAGAGCTCTCTGAAGAAGAACTATTAGAACAAGAGATAGCAAAAAATGTTATCGTTCCTCCAGTCGATTTATATAGTGATGAACCTCAAGTGGAAACAGAATTACATCTCCGACAAATAATGCTGCTGTTTAAATGTCTAGAATGGTTGTGGCGAGATAGAAATGACTTCTATGCTGCTGGCAACCTCAGTATTTACTATAGCCCCAAGCAACTTAAATCAAAAGACTTCCGAGGCCCAGACTTTTTTGTGGTACTCGGCACTGAGCGCAAAACTCGTAAAAGTTGGGTAGTTTGGGATGAAGATGGAAAGTACCCGAATGTCATTCTTGAAATCCTGTCACCGAAAACCGCGAACGTAGATAAAAACTTTAAAAAACAACTCTATCAAGATACTTTCCGAACCCATGATTACTTTTGGTTCGATCCAGAAACTTTAGAATTAGCTGGGTTTCATTTGGTAGATGGAGAATATCAACTAATTGTACCGAATGAATTCGGCTATCTGCGGAGTCAACAGCTTGATTTGAGTTTGGGCATTTGTAGCGGACAATTGCGTTTCTTTACAGCAGCCGGTGAATTGGTTCCCACTCCTGAAGAGGTTGCAGAAATGGAGATTCGACGGGCAGATGCAGAGGCCCAAAGAGCAGATGCAGAGGCCCAACGAGCCGGAGAAGAGGCTCAAAGAGCCGATCGCCTGGCCGCAAAACTGCGAGAATTAAATATCGATCCCGATACAATTTAGCGATCGCCTTTTTCCAAAAACACGGTTGATTGTCCCGTGTATTTGAGTGCGATCGCACAAATAGTTCAAAAAAGTGTCTACCAGGAAATTGCTTGTCTGACAATAACGACAGAAGATAACCAAGTGGGCGATCGACCAATCAACACAGACAAACTTGTGTCAAGATTAATCTCGCGATTAATTAGCGCGATCGACCCAAACTCCCAATCTCAGTCAAGCGTAACAATCCGACGCAAGTTCCAATGAACAATCCCATCTACCCCGGCATAACTCTCCACAACCACTACCGCATCGTCCGCGAATTGGGACACGGAGGCTTCGGGCGCACCTACCTCGCTGAAGATGCCCACCGATTTAACGAACCCTGCGTTTTAAAAGAATTTGCGCCCCAAGTACAAGGAAGTTACGCCTTACAAAAATCCGAGGAACTCTTCGAGCGCGAAGCCGGAGTGCTCTACAAGCTGCAACACAATCAAATTCCGCGCTTCCGCGAAATGTTTCGCGTCAGTATAGTCGATCGAGGCTACCTATTTCTCGTCCAAGACTACGTACCCGGTCAAAATTACCGCTTCCTGCTGGATGCCAGGAAGCGTCAGGGTTTGCGGTTCATCGAAGCAGAAATCAATCAACTGCTGGTTCAGATTTTGCCAGTCCTTGAATACATTCACTCCTTGGGAGTGATTCACCGCGACATCTCCCCCGACAACCTAATTCTGCGCTTGTCTGACGGAATGCCCGTGCTCATTGACTTCGGCGGAGTCAAACAAATCGCCGCCACCGTAGAATCTCTATTTGCTGAAACAGAAGCTAACGCCACTCCCACTCCCACCCCCGCAACTCGCATCGGCAAACTCGGCTATGCTCCCGTCGAACAGATGCAAATGGGCATTGTGTCTCCCCACAGCGATTTGTACGCTCTGGCGGCGACGGTTTTGGTGTTGCTGACAGGGAAGGAACCGCATGAATTGCTCGACAGTCAGACGCTGAATTGGAACTGGCGATCGCACTGTTCTCTATCTCCGAATTTGTCCCTGGTGCTGGATAAAATGCTCGCTCAGCAGCCGAACCAGCGTTACTCCTCGGCTCGCGAGGTTTTGCTCGCTCTTTCCGGCAATCCGCTGTTACAGCCACAGCCATTCCCACAGCCGGATTTGGGACTCACGCAGCCACCACCGGATTACACAACACCTCTCACCGCACCCATACCTGTGCCAGCACCCGTCCCCAAACTGCCGGGAACTCCGGTGCGACTGGCTACGATTGGCAATCAGCAAAAGATGCCTGCTTGGAAAATGTTTTTGTTCGTAGTGGCAGTGCTTTCGAGTATGGGGGCAGTTGGCTGGTTTGCGGGCAATTACGTGTTAAACCTGCAATCAAAAGTGCAGAAGATTCCCGTGACTCCAGGCCCGAAGCAGCAGCAAGAGGATGCTTTGCGCGATCGCTACTCTCGGCTTAAAATTGACGATCGATTCTACAGCGGTTACGTCAACCTTGTAGATGAGAATTTCTATGCCAAATACCCAGAATTAAACGGGCGGCTGTTAAAAGAAGGCGACGAGGATCGCCAATGGCGCCAAAGGTGGCAGAAAATCGGCGACGAATTGCTCGACAAGCTCGAAAATCTCAGCAGCGATGCTAGAGCGCGGTTGGGCAGTTACGAGACTACAGATCTCGATCGCGTCAAAACCGAGGTTAACAAGCTGAATTTGAGCAGTCGAGCGCTGTACGATTTGGCTGATGCCAAGTTCTTTTATTGGTTTCCACAGCACCCACGGAATAAAAATATCATCGGTTTGCCGATCGGACAAATTTGGCAAGCAATTACCGCCGACGCCCTCGCCTCTTTACAAGCAGGAGCAACTCTTGAAAGCGTCGAATTTGACCGCCGCGCGAACAACAAAACCCTTAAAGGAAATCTCAAGCCCGGAGAAGGCAAAGCTTACATTGCCAGGTTCGCCCAAAATCAGATTTTGAGCGTAAATTTGCAAACTCCGCGCAAATCGACTCTGCTATCAATTTATTCTCCTGGGCGCACCAACAAAGCCAAAGCTTTACTGGAAGATGCAGAGGAGGTGAGTTGGTCTGGAACTCTCGATGATGCTGGTTTTTATGAATTCGTGGTAGTTTCTCAGTCATCAGAGCCGATCGCCTACGAGTTGAATCTGGAGACAAAATAACCCCCATCCCAAAACCGATCTCAGCCCCCGACTCCTGTCGCGCTCAAAAATTAGAGACTCCCGTTGAAGTTCGCTGACTCATCTGGACGAGTAAATCTGCAATCGACTCATAGCTATTGACGCCTTGAGGGCGATCGAGCAATAATGAAGTAATCCCGAGCGGGTAAATTTTCCGGTTCAAACAAAGAATATGCTGAGATTTGCGATCGTAGCTTTAGTAACTTTGGGATTAGTATTAATGACTGCATTAGGTTTATCTTCTGCCAGTGCGACAGTCAGCAATCCCGAATTTTATGCTTGGAACTTTGCCTCTGTAGGCAGCAGCGAGTTAGTTTGCAAAAAGACACTTGTAGTTCCGCGAGACCTCATCATTCCGTCATCATCAATGCAAGCTGTCAGTATCAATTCTGTAATTGTAGATGACAAGTTTTGCGCTAATTCCACTAAACCGGTCAATTAAGGCAGTGCATCCTATGATGTCTCATCGAACGACACAATAAAATAGGTTTGATCGTTCGGACTTTAGTCCGCATCTATCCCAGGTTTGATCGTTCGGACTTTAGTCCGCATCTATCCCAGGAATGAAGCAGGTTTGATCGTTCGGACTTTAGTCCGCATCTATCCCAGGAATGAAGCCAGAACCATCGAACACTTTTTAAAGCGAATTGACCCGATATTATATAAAACTTGCCGCTATCCGCGCAGTAGTGAAAGTGTTGGCGGCATTTTTTATGAGAAACAACAATATTTTTTATTAAAATTTATTAAAATAGTCGGGCGCAACAGTTGTATGCCTTTGAAAGCGATCGAAAACTATTGCGAATTTTGCCAATTCTTTGATTGTCACTTAAGAACCGAGGGAAAATCTTTAGCCATTTGGCTAAAAATTTATTAGCTAATTGGCCTAATCAGTAACTGTCAAGTTTGAGTATGCTAGAGTTAGTCAGGTTCTGATATATAGTGCCATCTGTTATCTAAGTATCATGCTCAAAATTTTAGTCATTGAAGACGACGAATTAATCCGGGAGACTCTTGTGCAACTCCTGGAATCTCACAGCTACCGAGTTATCGTGGCAGAAAACGGTCGATTTGGGGTGCAGATGGCACTTTCGGAGATCCCCGACTTAATTTTGTGCGACGTACAGATGCCGGAACTCGACGGTTATGACGTGTTGCGGACTCTGCGACAAAACTCCCTGGCTGCTACAATTCCATTTATTTTTCTCACGGCTCAAAGTGCCAAAACCGATTTTCGTCGGGGGATGGAATTAGGGGCTGACGATTACCTAACAAAGCCATTTACTAAGGCTGAATTGTTAGGGGCGATCGCTTCTCGCGTCTCGAAACGGCAAACTATTACCCAACCCCTGACAGTTGCGCTTCACCAAGCAGAAGCCAGACTCAAAGATTTAGCTAACGACTCTACAAAGGTTTGTGTCCTCTCCCCTGAAAAGTTGGCTCTAGAAGCTCTGCTGCGCCACGCTTTAGCACAAGGTGAGTTTCAAGTATACTATCAGCCCCAGGTGAATATTGCTACCGGACAAGTTATCGGCGCTGAAGCTTTGGTGCGCTGGCAAAATCCCGATCGAGGTATAATTTCTCCCGCTGAATTTATTCCCTTAGCCGAAGAAACAGGTTTAATTATTCAGATTGGCGAGTGGGTACTGCTTTCAGCTTGCGCTCAAGCGGCGAGTTGGCTGGCGGCGGGGTTCTCGCCTTTTACGATATCAGTAAATTTGTCGGCCCGGCAGTTATCCGACCCGGAACTCAAGGCCCGAATCGTGCAAATATTAGAAACTACAGGCTTGGAGCCTGCTAATTTAGAATTAGAAATGACCGAAAGCGCCCTCGTAGAAAATGCGACAGTCGCAGGCGCAACTTTAAACGAACTTAAAGCTCTCGGAATTCGGATTGCCATTGACGACTTCGGCACCGGTTATGCTACTTTAGGATATCTCAAGCAATTTGCTTTTGACAGCTTAAAGATCGATCGCATTTTCGTGCGAAATGCCAGCGAAGACGCTCAAAATGCTGCTATTACCACAGCAGTAATTTTGCTGGGTCACAGCTTAAATATGACAGTAATTGCAGAAGGAGTAGAAACAGAAGCAGAACTAGCTTTCTTGAAACAGCACCAATGCGATATCATGCAGGGGTATCTGTTCAGCCGTCCGGAACCGGCAGCGATCGTTGAAAGTATGTTAGTTGCCAACCAGCGTTTGTTCGCTCAGCCCCCAGCAGTAGCACCTGCTCGTGTTATACCTTTTGTACCTGTCTCCGAAGCCGAAAAATCTAAAAACCTTACCATGTCAGGTCTAGGAATAGTCTAAGTGTTACCAGGATTTCTGTATAATAGAATAAAATTGTTTCTTTTAGCTTCTATTTTCTGCGAAAAAGTTGACGCTCGCTCCTAAAAAGTTGTAGCTTTTTTGGGAGGGGCGAATAAAAAAGGAAATTTTTCCAAATATTCCTCTACCGAAAAAATGGGGTTAGAGCCTCCCGCTTCTAGGGGGACTTTCCCAATATTTTTCGAGACAACCAACCATTCCTATGACAGCTTTGTTATCATAGGAATATAGGAGTAAATCATAATGCTCGTTCTGGAATTCAAGACTTACGGCAAGCCTGGACAGTTCAAGGCAATCGATGAAGCGATTAGAATTTGTCAATTCATTCGCAACAAATCGATTCGGCTTTGGATGGATGGTGGAGCCAAGTCTTGGTTCGATCTTTCTAGGTATTGTGCGATTTGGGCGTCTGAGTTTGACTTTGCCAACAAGCTAGGCGCGATGGCCAGGCAGGCTAGTGCAGAAAGAGCATGGGCTAGTATTTCTCGATTCTATGAAAACATAAAGAATGGTGTAAAAGGTAAAAAAGTCGGGTTTCCCAAGTTCCAAAAAGACTGTCGTTCTGTTGAGTATAAAACCAACTCTTGGAAGCTTTCAGAAGATAGAAAAGCAGTCACCTTTACCGACAAGTGCGGAATAGGTAGGCTGAAGTTAAAAGGTACAAGAGACATGAATGTATATCAGCCAGACCAAATTAAACGGGTAAGGCTAGTAAAACGTGCAGATGGCTACTATGTTCAATTTTGTATTCAAGTAGATAGAGTAGAAATAGTTGCAATGACAGGTAAAACTGTTGGATTAGATGTAGGATTGAAAGAGTTTTACACTGATTCAAATGGCGACACGGTTTCCAACCCTAAGTTTCTGCATAGAGGTGAGATACGGTTAAAACGTGCTCAACGTCTTGTAAGCCGGAAGGCAAAAGGTGGGTCAAATCGCCGGAAAGCTAGAGTGATTTTAGGTAAGCGACATCTCAAAATAAGTAGACAGCGTAAAGACCATGCTATCAAATTGGCAAGGTGCGTAATCACGTCAAACGACGTAGTGGTCTATGAAGATTTGAGAGTGTCCAACATGGTTAAAAATCACTGCTTAGCCAAATCAATTAGCCATGCTTCTTGGTACCTGTTCAGAGTGTTCTTAGAATATTTTGGAAAAGTGTTTGGTCGGATTACCATTGCGGTGAACCCTGCTTATACCAGTCAAGAATGCAGTAATTGTGGGGAAGTCGTTAAAAAATCTCTATCCACCCGAACCCATTGTTTGTGAATGTGGATGCGAGATGGATTGAGATCGTAATGCCGCAATTAATATCCTGAATCGCGGGATAGGTACGACGGGGCACGTCGGAACTTCGATCTAGCAAGATCGTAAACGCTTAGGGAGATTAGACCCCTGGGTTAGGTGCGGTAACGCTCTTAATTTAAGTCCGATCGTTGAACTAAGAATCCTCACGCTCATCTGAGCTCAGGAGTGTCAATTTGGGAGCCGCAGTTTCAAGAACTGTCAACTGGAATTGGTGCAAGGCTGTCATGGAAAGAATATTAATAGTTGACGACGAAACAGACTGTCAAACAGTCTTATCAATGTACCTTGAAAGCCAAGGATACCGGGTTGAATGCGCTAATTCTGGTGTTGAGGCGCTCTCGATTTTTGAGAAGGCCCCCCCAGATTTGGTGATTTCAGATGTAATGATGCCGGAAATGGACGGGTTTGAGTTTTGCCGGCGCTTGCGTACTACACGTTTAGGACAGTTGGTGCCGTTTATATTTTTGTCTGGTCAAGGCGAAATTGAGGCAAAAGTTGAAGGTCATGCGATCGGCGCTGACGATTATCTGGTAAAACCTTTTCAGTCTGAAGAAATCTTGGCTAAGGTGAAAGCGCAGTTAGAGCGCTCTCACCGCATTCATGCCGAGATTGTCCGACTGCTGCAAACTTCTACCGCCCTGGCGGTGGAACCCAAAGTTATCGCAGTATTGCCACCACCAGCACCTTTGCCTCTAACACCAGCCGAGGAAAGAGTTTTTTGGGAGGTGATCCAGGGTTATACTAACAAACAAATTAGCGATCGACTGTTTATTAGCCCCCGCACCGTCCAAGCTCATTTAGGCAGCATATTCAGCAAACTACAGTTAGAAAATCGCGCCCAGCTTGTGAGATTTGCCCTAGAAAGGGGATACAAACCACCTCAAACTTAGCTCCGGTCTCAACTTACGGTGTACCAGCCCTTAATTACCCGCAATAAAAACGGTTTGTAGTGAGGACTTTAGTCCTCATAATCTGAGGACTAAAGTCCTCACTACAAACCCATCTGATTGTCGTCGTTCGAGAGAACCTGATATTATTCCAAATTCAAAACACAATAAGGAAAACTCGTCGTCACGCAAACCATCGGCCCCAAATTTGTACCCCGCAAATTTGCACGTTCCAAATCAGCCTGCCGCACGTCCCTCGCCGCATCGATATTTGTCCCAGTCAATTGAGCTCTCGGAAGCCTGGTATTTGACAGAATAGCATTCTGCAAATTAGTATCGCGCACGTCAGCAAAAGACAAATCAGCCCCGCTTAAATTAGCGCGATTCAAATTCACTCTAAACAGCAGCGAACGTCGCAAATCTGCATTCGACAAATTAGCTTGCAGCAAATAAGCTTCGCCCAAATTAGTATTAAAAAGCTTAGCACCGCGCAAATCAGCTCTCGTCAGATTGGCCCGCCCCAAAAAAGCATTAGACAAATCCGCATTTCGCAGATTAGCGCTGTCCAAGTCGGCACCATACATTTCAGCATTAACCAAGTTAGTATTTGCCAAATTAGCACCACTTAAATCTGCTTCTAGCAAATTAGCTTCGTAGAGATTAGCTCCGCTTAAATCAGCTCCTCTTAAATTAGCTCTGTACAAACTCGCCTTAAACAAATCAGCATTTCTCAAATCGCAGCCTTCGCACTCCTTAGTTTCTAGCAACTGTTGGACGTGATTGGGATTTTGAGCTTTGACGGGGGGTGCCAGCAAAAACGGCGCTAAAACTGCTACAGTTGCCGTTACACTTGCCAAGATTTTAAATTTCACAAACAAACCTCACTGCCACTTCAGACCAATTATACTCGCAAAATTTGCGATCGCTAGGCTTGTACTGTTCAGTTGACAGTTGACAGTTGACAGTTGACAGTTGACAGTTGACAGATGAGGGCGACCTCTACCTGGAAAGAAGAGGATTGCAGTAATGAATAGTCTGATTTTAATTTCTCCCGGGCTTGGGGCTTTAAACCAATTATTTGTGGAAAAAGTAATATTATTGACCTTCAATAACTCCAATATAAAAGGTTTGTAGTGAGGACTTTAGTCCTTTCTTGGATGCGGACTAAAGTCCTCACTACGAACCAATTTTATTAGGCTGTGAGGACTTTAGTCCTTTCTTGGATGCGGACTAAAGTCCTCACTACGAACCAATTGTATTAGGCTGGTTCTAGTGGAGACCATATAAGCCGGCAGAAGGCAGAAATTTCAATAGCATAGCAAACTAAAAAATTAACTTTTTTAAATTGACAATTATCTTGAATTCTGCCTTCGGTCTTCTACCTTCTATCGGAAGATTTAAGCTTCGTCTAAAGCTGCAACACCAGGCAATTCCTTACCTTCTAGCAGTTCCAAGCTAGCACCACCACCAGTAGAAATGTGGCTCATTTCTGGCCCAAGATTCAACTGTTCTACAGCCGCCACCGAGTCACCGCCACCGATAATCGTGGTAGTACCAGTCTTAGTAATTCCAGCCAAAGAATGAGCAATTCCTTCAGTTCCCGCAGCAAACTTTTCCATCTCAAACACGCCCATCGGCCCGTTCCAGATTACCGTTTTGCAATCGGCCAAAGCATCTTGGAAAGTTTTCACAGAATCCGGGCCGATGTCCAAACCCATCCAACCGTCGGGAATGCTCTCAACGGAGACAGTTTGAGTGTTCGCGTCAGCAGCAAATTTGTCAGCAACTACCACATCAGTAGGCAACAGGAAAGTAACTCCCCGTTCCTTTGCCTTAGCTTCCAAAGACTTAGCTAGTTCGAGCTTGTCATCTTCCACCAAAGACTTGCCAACGTTCAAACCGCGAGCTTTGTAGAACGTGAACACCATGCCGCCACCCAGCAGCAATTTGTCGCACTTTTCGAGCAGTTTTTCGATGACTCCAATCTTGCTGGAAACCTTAGAACCACCGATGATAGCAGCTAAGGGACGTTGCGGATTGTCGATCGCACTACCGAGATATTGCAATTCCTTCTCCATCAAAAACCCAGCCACCGAAGGACTCAGATACTTAGTCACACCCTCAGTCGAAGCGTGAGCCCGGTGAGCCGTACCAAAAGCATCATTCACATACAAATCAGCAACAGAAGCTAACTTCTTGGCAAATTCTGGGTCATTTGCTTCTTCTTCAGGGTAGAAGCGGACATTTTCCAGCAACACCACATCGCCATCAGCCATCGCCGCCACAGTAGCAGCTACTTCATCCCCAATGCAGTCATTAGTCTTTTTGACTTCCTTCCCCAACAATTCCGACAACCGTTTAGCAACCGGAGTCAAGCGCAACTTCTCCGTCACACCCTTGGGACGCCCGAAGTGACTGCACAAAATGACCTTAGCGCCCTTCGACGCTAAATCCTGAATAGTCGGCAGAGCAGCCCGGATGCGAGTATCATCGGTGATATTGCCGTTGTCGAGCGGCACGTTAAAGTCCGCACGCACCAATACCCGTTTGCCCGATAAGTCCGATGCCGATAAATTTGCTACAGTTTTTTTTGTCACAGGATTAACCTCCTAATATTTGTGTTTTTGTCTAATTCCGTTGAAATGGCGGCACTCGTCACTTGCACTTGGGGCCTCGGGCGCATTCAACCGCGCCCGTACAAAAAACGGAAGATGAAACAAACGGCACTGATTTGGCTCAACGTAAACATTTTATCGGAGTCCGTGTCCGGGAAATGCGAACTATGTTCAAGACTGTCTTATTTCCTGTAGATCAAAGCCGAGAAGCCCGCGAAGCCGCGGAAAAGGTTGTCAATATTGTGAAAACCTATGCTTCTCGTTTAATTATTCTGTCGGTAGTCGAACCCCCCGCCGAGGAGGGTGCCGCCCCACCGTCAGAGGTGATGAGCTCTCCCGAAGCAGTCGCCAAACTGCTGTCTGAGGCCCAATCGATGTTTTCCCAGCAGGGAATCGAAGCTGAAATCATCGAACGAGAAGGCAAACCTGCTTTCACTATTTGTGATGTGGCTGACGAAGTTGGGGCTGATTTGATTGTGATGGGCTGTCGGGGGATGGGTTTAACTGATGATGGGGCGTCTGACAGCGTTACCAGTCGGGTGATCAATCTGTCTCCTTGTGCAGTTTTGATTGTGCCTTAGTTGACAGTTGACAGTTGACAGTTGACAGTTGACAGTTTGGGCGGTGCCAAGAGTCCCCGCCCTCTTAGTTGACACGAAAGCAGTTGACAACTAACAACTGACAACGAGAGCATCTCAGTTTTGATTTTGTAGTGCGAGCGTCCCCCCTCGCTTGCTGTTAAAACCAAGCGAGCGGGGACGCTCGCACTACAACAAAAAAATGCTTTTTGCAAAAATTGAGATGCTCCCCGAACAACTGACAACGAACAACTGACAACTGACTAATAACTAATAACTAATAACTAATGAAAATTCACTGGTATCCCGGTCACATTGCCAAAGCTGAACGGGCATTAAAAGAACAGCTAAAGCGGGTAGATGTGGTGCTCGAAGTCCGAGATGCCCGCATTCCGCTAGCGACTTACCACCCCCAAATGCCTACCTGGGTGGGCGGTAAGGCGCGAGTGTTGGTCATCAACCGCATGGACATGATTACGCCTAGAACCCTCGATGCGTGGGAAACCTGGTTTGAATCTCAGGGGGAAACTGCCTATTTTACTAACGCCGAGCACGGTCAAGGAGTACACGATGTTTCCGATGCTGTCCAGGAGGCTGGGGTGCAGCTAAATAAGCGTAGATTCGATCGAGGAATGCTACCCCGTCCAGTCCGCGCCGTAGTGATGGGCTTTCCCAATGTCGGCAAATCTGCTTTAATTAATCGCCTGTTAGGGCGCAGAGTGGTAGACAGTGCCCGCAGAGCTGGAGTAACTAAATCGCTCCGATGGATTCGCATTTCTGACGAAATTGAGTTACTAGACGCCCCCGGAGTCATCCCCACCCGGATTAACAATCAAGAAAATGCCATAAAATTAGCTATTTGCGAAGATATTGGCGAAGCAGCTTACGACAATCAGGTAGTAGCCGCAGCTATGGTAGATTTGCTCCTCGGGCTGGAGGCGGCTGATGACACATTGATATCAGTATCTGGTTTCAAATCTCGGTATAAATTAGATATAGGATCTAGCAATGGTGAAGATTATTTGCACGAAGTAGCAAAAGACAGGTATAAAGGAGATGTGGAACGAACAGCGCGGCAGATGTTAAACGATTTTAGAACTGGTGTGTTGGGTCAGCTTACTTTGGAGTTGCCGCCAGCTTTATAAGACTTGTAGGAGATTTGATCTGATGAATTCAAGTCTTATCCAAGCCTTGAAAATTCAACAGCGGTGCTGTCTATGAATGAACTGAATCTGGAACTTCAAATTAATGGAATCATCGAAAAAACCGTGCCTGTCGAAGGCGAGCAATTTATTATCGGTAGGTTGCTAGAATGCGATTTGCAACTGCCTTTTTCTGACATTTCCAGGCACCACACCCGCTTGTTTAAAATAGCTTCAGGGGAGTGGCTAGTTGAGGATATGGGCAGTACCAACGGGACGCTACTAAACAACAGTCCCCTCAACCAACCTCACTTAGTCAATCAGGGCGATGTGATTTATCTGGGACACCGGATTAATTTGATTGTCGTTTTGCCCGATCGCTCTGACCCCCAACTTCCCGAAATCGGCACCATGCCCGAAGGAGTGACTATCCTCGGCAAAGCTAAAGAACTACAAAAACAGTGGATAGAACCCGACACAAAACTCGAAAAAAACTACGAACAAGCTATCTCGCGTTTAAAATACTTAGTCGATATTGCGAAGTATTTGAACACCGCTGAATCCATCGAAGCAATTTTCGATCAAGTCCAGCAAATTGTGTTCCGCGATATCAAAAACATCGAACGTTTGGCACTATTAATAGACTTCCAAAATAACGGCGAACTGGAAGTAGTGAAAACCGCCGCCAGACCCACTGCAAAAAATAAATATATCCCCGCTGACGGCAGTTGGATCGGCCGCACTATTTGCCGCAAAGTATTGGACGAACAAGTTGCTCTCAAAACTGCCGACGCTCAGTTTGACGAACAGTTTGACGACAATATGAGCATGATCGATAAAGGAATTCGCACGGCGATAGCTGTTCCTCTCTGGGATGAAAATACAGTTTTTGGAGTGCTTTACGGCGACGCTCAACTGACTTCTAGAGAGTGGTATCTGGGCGGAGATGAAGACTTGAGCTTTTTTTCGGCTTTAGGAAATATTGTCGCTTCTAGCGTGCAGCGCTGGCTGCTGACACAAAAACTCCGCACCCAAGAAACTATGCGGCAAAGATTGGAACGCTATCACTCTCCGGCTGTGGTGCAGCATTTAATGAATACGGGGACTTTAATTGACCACCGCCTGCCCCCTGTGGAACGCGAAATCAGTATTTTATTTGCAGATATTGTAGGCTTTACTGCGATGTCAGAACGCTTGAGTCCCCCTCAAATTGCCCGGTTGCTGAACAATTTTTTTGAGGAAATGCTCCAAGAAGTTTTTGGGGAAGGAGGAACTTTAGATAAGTTTATTGGAGATTGTATTATGGCATTTTTTGGAGCGCCAGAACCTCAACCGGATCATGCCGATCGCGCTGTGGCGGCAGCTTTGGGAATGCTCAACCGTCTTGACGAACTCAATGCAAATAAGAGTTTGGGCGAACCGCTGCAATTGCGGATTTCTATTAACAGCGGCAAGGCAATAATTGGTGATGTCGGCAGTTCTAAAAGAGTTGATTATACTGTGTTGGGTTCGACTATTAATCTGGCTGCTCGGATGGAGGGAATTTGTCAGCCTGGGGAATGCGTGGTGAGCGAAGCTACTTACACGTTGCTGCGATTGCCCCAAAGTTTTGAGCCGATGGGAGATTTCCGGTTTAAAGGAATTGACAGACCGATCGTGGTTTATAGTACCAACCGAAATCTAAGGTAATGGGGCATGGGGCATGGGGCATGGGGCATGGGGCATGGGTCATATTGATTTGGACTAACGGAGGACATTCCAAAAGCCGTTTCCCTACCCCAAAATAATCGTCATGCTTGCAAGAGATGTAACTACCGCCCACTTAATTGTAGGGAAACGGCACTGCCGCGTCCTGACTCTGGATAATATTAATTCCGGTGTTACCGGATTTGATATGAAGTCATCATAAAACTTTTATAACTGATCGGGAATGGTATTAAATAGGGAGTTTTTGACGCTGAGGATTTGAACTTCATCTCCTATGTGTACTATTTTTCCGGCTGCTTGAAGTGGCACTCGCGTGTTAACGAGCAGCCGACTAAAGTGATTGAAATGCCCTTTTTTTTGCAATTCAGGCATGATTTCATTCTGCTTGGCTGTTAGCATAGTTTTCAAGTTTGGATAAGCTTCTTTAGTAACAGAATTTCGGTGAGATTGCAGACAGGGCTGACGGGGATTGATACCTTCAAATATTACTGGGCCTATTTTAAACCTGACAACTTCATCGGCTGCTCCGAAAAGTCGATCTTCCCAAAAAGCCGGGACATCTCCTATTTCAATATTAGCTCGCAAGCGATGTCGCATTTCGTTAACGCAAACTCTCGGAAACCAAGATGCTACTTCGGCTATTGTTGCGGTACTGATAATGCTTGGCCCGGGTGCTGCGGTATCATCGGGAAAGCCTGTGAGCAAATTTTCAATTAACTTGACGGGGAAACCGAAGTAGTTGCTCAACCAAGATTCTATTGCGGGGCGTTCTCTATCTACATGAAAAAATATTTCTTGTTCGGTGTCTTGAATTTTCAGACCGGCGATTCTCTTTTTTATGTCAAATGATAGGCGCAGAAAATGTACTCCGCTGTTGCGCTTAGCGTTAACAAATTCTCCTGCTCGATCGCAGATGGCAAAAGAGCGATCGCCTGCTAGAGCTCCGCTGGCAAGAATATTAGCTTGACTGACAGCTATGCCGTCAAGGGACTTGACCGGATAGATATGAATGCTGGCGACGTAAGACATTGTGATTCATTGATAAATAATTGTTGTTTTAGATACACTATAGCATCCTCCGCAGGCAGAATGATGACCGCAGTTAATTCCATGAAATTACAAGGGGCGATTTTTTTATTAGTTTATATTTAGCAGGTACTTGTAAAGAAAAAGTAAAGAAATTTTGCTGGGCTGATGGCAAATATTATACTAATAAATATAAAACAATTAACCGAGTTGCAAGCAATGACCGACTCAAAAGAAATAGGTAAGATGTCGAGGCGGAGTGCGATCTGGATGTCAAGTGCAGGGGCGCTGGTGGCAACCATGGCCCCAGGGCTGTTCAAAACTGAACCGGCCTATGCAGAAGGAGTAGTCTCAAACATCACTCCTGACGCCGCACTCAAGAAATTGATGAACGGGAATCAGCGGTATATTGACCAAAAACGGACATTTCCCGACCAAAGCCGATCGCGAATTGCGGCAGTAGCAAAGGGTCAACATCCGTTTGCAACCATCCTTGCTTGTTCTGATTCGCGGGTGGCTCCGGAAATTATTTTCGATCGAGGATTGGGGGATTTATTTGATATCCGAGTAGCGGGAAATTTTCTCGACGATGTGGTTCTCGGCAATATTGAATATGCCACACTAGAATTAGGGGTGCCGCTATTAGTAATTCTGGGTCACGAACGCTGCGGTGCTGTGAAAGCGGCTTTAGATGGCAAACCGGTTCCGGGTCACATTAGCACTTTGGTGGAGGCGATTAAACCAGCCGTTGATGCTACAAAAGATCAATTGGGCGATGCCTGGGATAATGCAGTCAGAGCCAATGTAAAAATGAACGTCAATAAGTTAAAATCCTTGTCACCTCTTTTAGCTGAAGCAGTCAAAGCTGGCAAGCTGAAAGTTGTTGGGGGGCGCTACGATTTGGACAGCGGCAAAGTAGAGATAATTGCTTGATTTTGGTGGTGGCATCTTACATTTTTTACTATTTTTATGAATAGGCATCTTGCCTGTTCCACACAGAGGGAACTTGAGTATTTTTATGAACAGGCAAGATGCCTGTTCCACAAACAAGAAATTTGATTGTGGGGAGTAGGGGGTTGGGCATCATGCTCGCCCATAAAATCCACAATCTCAGTTACATCAAGCCCATTTCTTGCAGTCCGCGGCGCAGGCGTTCTGCTTCAAAGGGACGGCGCTGTTCGTGAAGGGCGATCGCTCTTTTGAATTCTGCTAAACTTTCGGGCATTTTGCCAATTTTCAGCAGCGCTACTGCCAAGTTTTGATGGGCTTCGGCGTGTTCGGGATCGATTTTGATGGCTTGTCGGTAATAGGCGATCGCATCTACCAAATTTCCGGTTGCTTTTAGCGTCAGTCCTAAATTGTAGTGACCTGGTGCAAAATTGGGATCTATTTTTAAAGCTGCTTTGTAAGCTTTTTCTGCTGCTTGCAAATCTCCTTCATCTTTGAGCAAATTGCCCAAATTATTGTAAGCACCTAATTTGAGCGCCGGGAAAACATCTGTATTAATTGCTAGTTGATAGTGTTCTTTGGCTTTGGCAAATTGCTGTTGCTGGCGGTAAGCAATGCCTAAATGATAGTTGAGTTCGTAAATAATAGATTCATCAATTGTCGCCGCAGTCAATCCCCTCGTTAATAAATTAATTCCCCGCCCGATTTGCCCGCTTTCTACGTACAGCGCGCCTAATTTGCTGCACGCATAAGCGTCGTTTGGATAATAAGCTATATAGCGTTCCATTGCTGCTTGAGCTTTTTGGAATTTGCTTTTTGTGGCGATCGCATCTTTGTGATAACCAGAGTGCCAAATCGCTACATCGGGGAGAGAAGCTATTTTCCATTCCGGTTCGCGCTGCAAAATCTCAGCCACGCTGTCGTCTACCATGGCGTGGTAAGGGCGAGAAAAGCGGATTCCGGGGCGATTGCGAAACAAACGCGATACTAGGGAATAGGGTGATTGAGATGCACCGATTTCTTGGCGGATGAGATTGATTAGCAACAGTCGATCGCTCTTAATTGCCTGCTGGATCTGAGGTACAATCTCCGGTACCAGCACCTCATCGGCATCCAACACCAAAATCCAGTCGCCCTGGGCGTGCTTCAGAGACTCGTTGCGCGCCGCTGCGAAGTCGTCGCACCATTCAAAGTCATACACCTTCGCCCCGGATTCTCGGGCTATTTCACGGGTGCGATCGCGCGAACCGGTATCCACTACAACAATTTCGTCAACAACACCCTTCACGCTGTCCAAAGTCCGCGATAGTGTTGCTTCTTCATTCTTGACGATCGTGCACAGTGTCAGATTCATCGGGGGCCAACTTTCCTAATTTGACAAAAATATTGTAATTTTTTTTACCAGTAAAACACAAAAAGTCCCAGAAAAATTTTTCCTATTGCCCTTCGGCTTTGAGCACAAGCACCTTTCTTCCTTAGAAAAATTTGGTTGTACCAACCGCACCCAACGGTTGGGACGTTCTGAAATTGCACTTTATATGAGTAGTCGATTGCTTCTGTCCTAAATAAATAAAGCCTTCTATCCTAGATAATTAAAGGCTTCGTTCTTAGTTGTGCGCTCTACGTTCTGCATTCTTAGTTGTGCCTTCTTCAATAACTCTTTTGACATATTAAAGAGCCTGAAATTAGGACGATTTATGAGAAATTCTACCTCTATCGGTTCATCCCTACGGTAGAGGAAAGGATGGGATATCAGTTGTTATTCTTAGAACATAAGACAAGGCAGACGAAAGTTAAACACTCAGGAGAAAAACAAATGGGAATTATTGCTTGGATCGTTTTAGGACTGATTGCTGGTGCGATCGCCAAAGCCATTTATCCGGGAACTCAAGGTGGCGGTTTTCTCGCAACAACAGTTTTAGGAATTATCGGCGCGCTGGTGGGAGGTTATTTAGGCCAAGTCTTTGTGGGGACTAGCGCGGGAGCATCCTTCGGAGCATTAACTCTACCCAGCATAGCTTTTGCAGTCATCGGCGCGATCGTGGTACTTTTCATCTGGGGATTGCTGACTCAGCGTGCTGCATAATAAATATTGCCAATTCCCAGTCGATCGACTTATGGGGTATTCATAAACCCGGTTTCTTGAGGAAACCGGGTTTTTCAGTCAATAACCCTCGCTGCCGCCATAATAAGATTGGTTCGTAGTGAGGACTTTAGTCCTCTGACGGATGCGGACTAAAGTCCTCACTACGAACCTGCCAGAATAAGATTGGTTCGTAGTGAGGACTTTAGTCCTCTGACGGATGCGGACTAAAGTCCTCACTACGAACCTGTTGAAACCGCTACGACAAAGTTAATTAATCCGCAAGTCGAAAGGTAAGCGAACGTAAATCCCTTGCGGGTCATTCATCGACTTGATAACAGCCAATTCATCCTGCATTTTCTTAACTTCGGCCGTCAGCGGGTCGAGTTTGGTGGCTGGTTTTAACACATGAACGCCGGATATTCTTTCCAAAATTCGCTCTTCCAAACTGCGGCGTTTTGGATATTCTTCTAACTGCCAATCGTCGCCTAGTTTAGCTTGCTTAGCCGCTTCTCTAACAGCATCTTCTAGGCCGCCAATTTCATCCACTAAACCCAACTGTTTCGCTGCGATACCAGACCAAACTCTGCCTTGAGCAATTTCTTGCACCTTGTTTTTTGACAGTTTGCGGGAGTCGGCGACTTTGGTGATAAATAGATCGTAAATGCGATCGACTATTCTCTGAATATTCGCCAATTCTTGAGGATTTTTGGGGCGGGAAACCGTGTTAGTATCCGCAAAACGGGCGGTTTTTACCACGTCCCAAGTTATGCCGTTGTTAGCAGCCAGCTTTTCGGCATTGAATAGCATCCCAAAAACGCCGATGGAACCAGTAATCGTACTGGCTTCGGCAAAGATTTTGCTAGAACCCATCGAAATCCAATAGCCGCCGGAAGCTGCTAAATTGCCCATCGACACGATAACTGGCTTTTTTTTGCCCGTCAGCGCGACTTCGCGCCCGATGACTTCCGCAGCCGTCGCGCTGCCTCCAGGGCTGTTGACGCGCAAAACTACTGCTTTTATGTCGTCATCTTCTCGGATTTTACGCATTTCTTCAGCGATGCGATCGCCCCCTACTTGAGTCGGGCCGCCTTCGCCGTCTACAATCTCACCTTCAGCGTAAAGGACAGCAATCTGGTTTTTCTTGTGAGCGCGAGTAGAGTTTTTACTCTCAGCAACTCTTGCGTAGTTTTTCAAACTTATTTGCTTGAAAGATTTATCTTCTGCATCGGTTCCTGTTAGTTTTTTCAGTTCTATTGCAATTTCATCAAAGTAGACAACTTTATCAACTAACTTGCCTTTGAGAGCTTCGTTAGCCATCAAAGTTCCGCCATTATCTGCAACTGCTTGCAGTTGGGGAACGGTCAATTTGCGGCTCGGGCCGACAGTTTTCAGGTATTCGCCCCAAATATCTCCGAGCAGTTTTTGGGTTTGCTGGCGATTTTCCGGGCTCATTTTTTTGAGCAAAAACGGTTCGACGGCTGACTTATATTTCCCGACGCGAGTGACTTGGACTCCCAAGCCGTATTTCTCGAAAGCACCGGTCAAAAACATGGCTTGACTGCTAAAACCGTTGAGTTCTAGAGAGCCGTAAGGATTGATAGCAATTGTATTTGCAACGGAACCGAGGTAATAATCTCGCTCGCTCCAGTCCATTTCGTAAGCAAAAATGGGTTTTTTGGCATCTCGGAAACGCTGTAATGCCGATCGAACTTCTTTGAGATTAGCAAACCCGCTGCTGCTGGAATCCGAACTGCCTTCAAGATACATCCCCACGATTTTCGGGTCTTTTTTCGCAGATTCGATCGCATCTAAAACAGTACGCAGCGTCACAGCATCGCCGGATTCATCCGAAAGAGCTTCTTGAATCGCCGCGCTCGTGCTGCGGCTCGGTTTGCTATCGGTGATATTTAGAGACAGATCTAATACCAGTACAGACTTATCTTTAACTTGCGGGCCTGAATCTTTAGACGACGATGCCGCCAGAGCAATTAGCAGTACCAGTCCTCCCAATCCGATGCCGCCCAGCAGCAACAATCCCAGGAAGGTTCCCAGCAAACTTGCACAAGTATATTTTAGGAAATCTTTCATTTAGATAATTAGTCAGTTGACAGTTGACAGTTGACAGTTGACGTGTGGTAGGGGCAGTGGATGGTGCGGGCCTGCCCTCTTAGTTGACAGTTGACAGTTGACAGTTGACGTGTGGTAGGGGCAGTGCCCCGTGCCTGCCCTCTTAGTTGACAGTTGACAGTTGACAGTTGACAGTTGGTAATTATTAACATTTGGTAATTGGCAGTTAGTAATTGGCAGTTGTTATTTCTTATTTCTTATTTTTTAATCTCTTCCAATAATCAGTAACTACTGACTACTGCCAACTGCCAACTGCCAACTGCCAACTGCCAACTGACTACTGCCAACTGACTTACTTTTATCTTAACCTTTCCAAAACCCCAGGATGTTTTAACTCGTCGAGGTTAGCGCAGCCAGTACAAAACATCACCGTAGCGATTTCTGCAATTAAAACCTCAGCTAGAACACCTGCTGCTGATTCCGATGCTGCGGCTGCTTGCAGAAACGGCCGCGCCAGCCCCGCAACATCCGCGCCGAGGGCGATCGCCTTGGCTGCATCCAAGCCGTTTTGCAAGCCTCCAGAGGCAATCAGGGGAACATCCGGCGCTACGGCGCGGGTGCTGACAACGCACTCGGCTGTCGGAATTCCCCAGTCGGCAAAGGTGGCACCCAACCTGCGCTGCTTGCTGTCTTTGGCTCGCTCTCCTTCTATTTTGGCCCAAGAAGTGCCTCCGGCTCCGGCAATGTCGATCGCGCTTACCCCAGCCGATCGCAATTTCTGTGCCATTTTTCCAGAAATACCGTTGCCTACTTCTTTCGCAATCACCGGTACTGGTAATTTATCGCACAATTTAGCAATTTTTTCGAGCAGTCCTTTAAAGTTAGTATCGCCTTCAGTTTGAACGCACTCTTGCAGCGGATTGAGGTGCAAAATTAGGGCATCTGCTTCCAGAATATCGATAATTTTTTGACACTCTTCCAAACCGTAATTGTAGTTTAATTGAACCGCTCCGATATTAGCAAATAGCAGAATATCGGGAGCGCGGCGGCGCACGGCAAATGTAGCAGCAAGTTGAGGGTTTTCTACGATGATGCGCTGGGAACCGACTCCCATCGCCAGTTTGTATTCCTGAGCGACATCGGCGAGGCGATAATTAATGGTCTGGGCTAGTTCTGTGCCACCTGTCATTGAGGAAATTAGCAGGGGAGCGCCTAGTTTTTTGCCGAGAAATGTGGAGGTGAGATCGATTTGGGTGCGATCGAGTTCTGGCAAACAGCAGTGAGTAAAACGGTAGTGTTCCAGTCCGCTGGTAGTTTCGCGAAATTGTACGTCTTCTTCGAGACAGATCCTGAGGTGGTCTGCTTTGCGGGTTTCGGTTTGCGAGGGCGAGGTTAATGGCAAGTTCACAGTGGCTATTTGGGGAGAGAGTTTTGAGTTAGGAATATAGCAATTTTATTTCATTTCTGAGATTTTTTATTAACCGCAGAGAGCGCAGAGGGCGCAGAGGAGTAGAAAAGAGAGATGTTCGCAAATTCTGCTTTCTGTTGCTATATTATCCCGGAACGGTCATCGGCATTCCATTATCCGAAGGTTTCAATTTCAGCAAAAAAGGCACTGCTTTTTGCACCCATGCTTTGACTGGCGTGTAACTTGCCGCGTGTTCTCCGAAAGAGATTTCCAGCATATCGGTGTGAATTATGCCGGGATTCAAAGGAATCGCTGCCATGCCTCGCGGGAGTTCTTGGGCGAGCGATCGCGTCAATCCTTCGATCGCCCACTTAGAAGCGCAATAGGGTGCGACTTCCGGCGAAGTTGACCTTCCCCAACCCGAACTAAAGTTGACAATTATACCACTTTTTCGCGCAATCATTGCCGGGACAAAGTGGCGAATTACATTCGCGGTTCCTTTAATATTAACATCAATTACTTGAGAAAACTCTTCGCTGCTGACATTCCACAACGGCGCGGAATAATTAGTGATAGCTGCATTGTTAACCAGCAAATCTGGCGGTTGCTGCTTTGCCAAAATTTCTCTAGCCCAAGCTTTGACTTGCTCGTCGCTGGCGACATCCAAACAAGTAAAATCATGAGGCGCGCGATATTTTTGTTTGAGTTTTTCCACTGCTTCGGCAGAACGCGCACATCCTAAAACTGTGTGTCCCAATTCAATAAACTTTTCGGTCATGGCGAGACCGAGACCGCGACTGACTCCGGTAATTACAATTAATTTTGTCATAGAATTGGTGCAATTTTTAGATTAAGTAATAGAATACATATTGACGGAGCATTTAACAAATCATCCCAGGGGGAAAGCATGAAAGTAAAAGCAGCAGTTGCTCGCAGTGCCGGCCAACCTTTGACCGTTGAAACGGTCGATCTAGATGGGCCGCGAGATGGGGAGGTGCTGGTAGAAATCAAAGCGACGGGTGTTTGTCACACCGATGCTTATACTCTTTCCGGCGCCGATCCCGAGGGTTTGTTTCCGGCAATTCTCGGCCACGAGGGAGCTGGGATTGTTGCGGAAGTTGGGGCGGGAGTCACAAGTGTCAAAAAGGGCGATCGGGTAATTCCACTTTACACTCCCGAATGTCGCAACTGCTCGTATTGTTTGAGCGGCAAAACGAATCTCTGTCAAGCAATTCGCCTCACTCAAGGACAAGGCGTAATGCCCGATGGCACGAGCAGATTTTCAATTAATGGCGAGAAAATTTTCCATTACATGGGAACTTCTACCTTTGCTAATTATACAGTATTGCCAGAAATTGCCGTAGCAAAAATTCGCGATGACGCTCCCTTTGACAAAGTTTGTTTGATTGGCTGCGGCGTTACAACTGGCATCGGCGCTGTCATCAATACTGCCAAAGTAGAACCAGGTTCTAATGTAGTAGTTTTTGGTTTGGGCGGCGTGGGTTTGAATGTAATTCAAGCAGCGCGCCTGGTGGGAGCCAACATGATTGTCGGCGTAGATATGAATCCCCACAAACGAGCAATGGCGGAAAAATTCGGCATGACTCACTTCGTGAATCCCCGCGAAGTTGAGGGCGATTTAGTTCCTTATTTAGTAGATTTAACCAAAGGCGGAGCTGATTACAGTTTTGAATGTATCGGCAACGTTAATGTGATGCGCCAAGCTTTGGAATGCTGTCACAAAGGTTGGGGCGTGAGCGTGATTGTTGGGGTAGCGGGAGCAGGGCAAGAAATTAGCACCCGCCCGTTTCAATTAGTAACTGGTAGGGTGTGGAAAGGCACGGCTTTTGGCGGCGCGAAGGGCAGAACCGATGTTCCTAAAATTGTTGATTGGTACATGGATGGTAAAATTGATATTGATAGTTTGGTAACTCAGATAATGCCAATCGATCGAATTAATGAAGCTTTCGATTTAATGCACAAAGGCAAAGTAATTCGCACAGTTTTAACATTTTGAACAAAAATCTTTCTCTGTTCTCTCTTCCTCTGCGCCCTCTGCGCTCTCTGCGGTTAAAAAAAATCTAATTCACAAATGAAATAGAATTAATATGCCCTCTAACTCCCTAAAACTGCACAAAGAACACAAAAGTTTCGGTGGCAAACTCGGCTTTTACAGCCATCAATCATCCGCGTGCAACAGCGAGATGAAATTCACTGTTTATCAGCCGCCGCAAGCCAAAAGTCAACCCGTACCAATTCTGTATTTCCTATCAGGATTAACCTGCACGGAAGAGAACTTTATGGCAAAAGCGGGGGCGCAACAATGGGCAGCAAAATACGGGTTAATGCTGGTGGCGCCCGACACTAGCCCCCGCAATACTGGCATTCCTGGGGAAGCCGACAATTGGGATTTGGGAAGCGGCGCGGGTTTTTATGTGGATGCGACAGCCACACCTTGGAATTCTCACTATCGAATGTACAGTTATGTGGTTGATGAGTTGCCGAATTTAATCGCCGCAAACTTTCCAGGGATACGCGAAAAACAGGGAATTTTCGGTCATTCGATGGGCGGACACGGGGCTTTAATTTGCGCGTTAAAAAATGGCGTGAAGCGAAGCTATCCCGAAGGGAATCGCTATCTTTCAGTTTCGGCTTTTGCGCCTATTTGCGCGCCCGTCCGCAGCCCTTGGGGACAAAAAATATTTGGACACTACCTCGGTGGCGATAAGGAGAGTTGGAAGGCTTGGGATGCTAGCGAATTAGTCCTGGAACAGCAATACAAGCGTCCGATTTTGATTGACTGCGGTACTGATGATTCGTATCTAGCTGACGGACAATTGTTGCCGGATGTGTTCGCAGCAGCTTGTGCAAAAGTGGGACAGCCACTGACTTTAAGGATGCAGGAAGGTTACGATCACAGCTATTATTTTGTGGCTAGTTTTATGGAGGATCACATTCGCCATCATGCGGCTGCTTTGTGCAAGTAAAATAGGTTTGTAGTGACTCGGCGGTTGAAACCGCGACTACACACACTAAGTCTGCCTCCGCAGACTAAGAGTAGTAAGGACTTGAGTCCTAAAGGTTCGTAGAAGTAGAGTGCGTCAGAGAGATTTTTGCAGCAACAAATTAACAATTTCGCAACTGACGCACTCCTCGAATGGTGCGTCAGAATGAGATTTTTAGTGATGATTGATAATTGCTAAACTGACGCACCCTACAATATTAATTTAGATCGATCGCAAATACCCACTCTTTGTACTTGCGATCGCGATTTTCGATAATTCCCGTCAGTTTCTCCAAAATCTTTTCAGTGATGGGTCGGTTTTTCGGCAATTGATAGTTTTCTATTCGGTTAATTGGCGTAATTTTGGCGGCGGTTCCGCACAGAAAAATCTCGTCTGCAATCAACAGTTCTGATTTGTCAACGGGTCTTTCTGTAACTTCTATTCCTAAGTCTCGGGCGATTGTTATCACGCTGTCTCTGGTGATTCCTTCGAGAATATCTTGATCGAAACCGGGAGTAACTAATTTGCCGTTTCTGGCGACAAATATGTTCATTCCTGAAGCTTCGCTGACTTTTCCCTGAGTATTCATCATGATAGCTTCATCGAAGCCGGATTCTACTGCTTCGGTTTTGGCTAAGGCTGAGGTGATGTAGGCGCCGCTAATTTTACCTCTTAGTGGCAAACTGCGGTCTTCTTGGCGGTACCAAGAGCTAATTCTACAGTTGACTCCTTCTTTGGGCAAGTAGTCGGAGAGTTCTAATCCGTAGACAAAGAAGTCTGTTTCGACGTTGTGCAGTCGGGGGGCTATTCCTAAACTGGATGTGTAGATAAATGGACGGATGTAAAAAGATTTGTTGGGCTGATTTTTTTTGACAAAATCAATGATGATTTGTTGGATTTTGTCGGCGGGAATATCGCAGTGGAGGAAGCTGGCACTTTGACTTAATCTTTGACAGTGGCGGTCTAATCTAAATAGTAAGATGCGATCGCCATTTTGGGGGTCGGGAATTCCTCGCAACCCGCCTAAAACTCCGGTTCCGTAGTGCAGGGCGTGGGTGGCGATGGAGATTTTGGCGTCGGTAAATGGGAGAAATTGGTTTTGAAAGTAGGCGATGGGGAGAAAACTATCCATGATTCAAGCTGGCGATGAGTTGGGCAGTCCGCGAGGAATGGTGATTTTGGTTATATTACCATAAGTTATGCGATTTTAAATTTGGGATTTGGGATTTGGGATTTGGGATTGACTGATGAACTATGAGTTTTGAGATGGTCTGCTGTTGGATTGTTTTTTTTTGAACTGGGATGATTGTTGTGTTGCGATCGCGATTTATAAAATAATCTAAATTGCGGTCGGTTTGGTTGATAATTGTTTTGAGAAAGAGTGCGCTCGACTGCGAGCAAAAATCAAGGAAGGAGTAACTGTGGCACGTAAATGTTTCATCATTGAAATGGGGATGGGTATCGACCAGCACGGGCAGGAACCGACTGTCGCGGCGGCTAGGGCTGTACGAAATGCGATCGCCAATAATGCTCTCCTAGGCGTCTGGGAAGTGGCGGGTTTGACTGACCCCAATCAAATGATTGTGGAGGTAAAGGTGGCGGTTCCTTATCCCGAACAAGTGCGGCCCGATGATGTGTTGGCGGTGCTGCCTTTTGGTAGCAAGACTCTGATTGTCGAGCAAGGGGGGATGATTGTGCCAGGAAGGGCGATCGCCTCTCTGAATGATAAAAATGATGAAATGTTGATCGCCGTGGCTGCTGTGAGTGTTTTTGTGGAAACTGAAGATTAATTAATTGTGCCAGTTTCCACTGCTGGTAAGGTGACTGGATGCGATCGCCAACAGAATGCAAATAGTGCGATCGCTCGTTGTTGTAGCTGCGGAAATCGTCCTACTAAACCAAAATAAATTGAGCTTAATTTATTATAACTGAGATCTTGCACCATTCTCAATAAGGCTTTTATGAACAGGCCGGACAGCCTGTTCCACAAGAAATTCACTCTTTGTGGAACAGGCCGGACAGCCTGTTGCTGACAATGGTGCAAGATGTGAGTTATAACCTAATTACTTTTGATAGCAGCTTTCTGAGATAAAGTAATTGGGGCTAATATCTGGGAATCTTTTTGAGCGGGTACTGCTTGCCGCCACGCTTTAATGCCGCCTGAAAGAACAACAACATTTAGGCTAATATCCTGAATCTTATTAGTCTCCTTTCCCGGAGTGCCTTGGGAATATTGATCGACTTTTGCCAACTGTTGGTATGCTTTAATCGATCGCCCTCCTCTGGCACAATAAAGTACAACTATTGGCTGAGGTCGATCGTCTTTAACCTGAGCTTTGACAAGGGCTTTAACCTGTTTGGCCCCGAGCCCCATCTCAATATCGATTAGGGGAACCAGCGGACTTTCAGCGATCCGATCTTCCGCGTATTCTTCCGGCGATCGTACATCTATCAAAATCACCGATTTCAACTTACCTTGCTGCAATTCAGCAACAGTTACTTGTTTGGTATTTAAACTGGCGATAAAAGTTGGAATATCCATGTGATTATATAGGGAAAATGCACTCAAAGAACCGAGACTAATTAATATCAAAACCATAATTACCCGCAACGGGCGAGAATTGAGATTAATACTTTGTTTGAAATTGAGATTTAGCATTTTGCATCATCCTTGAAAATGGATAGAACATTTGTCCGACATATCCAGCAGGTATAGAATCAGAAATGCCATATCGTTCGGGCATTTTTTTTGCTGGCATATACATAGTACCAAATAGCAAATCTAAAAGTGGCAACTGAACGGCAAAATTCTTGTTATGAATTTTGGGACTTTTACTGTGATGCCAGTGATGGAATTCCGGGGTGGCGACGAACCACTTGAGCGGGCCAAATTTGATGGTAATGTTAGCATGAATTAAAAATGCGATCGCCACCGAATAAAGAGCATAAATCGCAAAAGTTTCCTTAGTAAATCCCAACCAGTAAAGAGGCATCATTTTGCAAATCTGAGTAAAGAGTTGCTCGCAGGGATGCACCCGCACTGCTGCCAACCAGTCCATGCGTTCGATGCTGTGATGGACTGCATGAAATTGCCAAAGCCACGGTACTTCATGCAGCAGTCGGTGAGCGATGTAATATGCCAGATCGGAAATTACAATTGCTTCTGCAAACTGCAACCAGATAGGTTGAGAGGCTATTTCACTTTGCAATTCCGGGTTGAATAAATCAGTCATCAGCGACAAGGTTACAGCCACAACAATAGCGCACGATCGACCAATAAAGTGACCTGTAAAAAAATAGGTAGCATCGGTTTTCCAGCCGCGACGAAAGACTTTTTGATTGTGTAAAGCAAAGATTCTTTCTAGGGGAATGAAGATGCAGGCTAAGATGACGAAACCTTTGATAATTTCAGGTGACATGAGATTCTGATTAATGTCGATATTTACTTAGGTACTTCACTGCTACCAGCAGCGCAGACAGGAACACCATTCTGAAGGATCGGATTAGGTGGTTGGGTTTTCCCAGGAGAATTTGCTTGACACAGAATGGATACAGTAGTGCTTTCATAGTTATATGCTGCGGAACTAGGTACTAAGAATACAGCCCCCACATGGCTAAGAAGACTGTGTTTTTCGTTGCGAGATCCCGCATAACTAAATGCAGCATTTTTCGTAGCGCCGATCGAATAGTTATAGTTGGTTGTCTGAGTTTTAATGCCGATGCCCAAGGCAGTAATGGAATTAGAAAATGCACCTTTATCTGCAAAATAAGCTTGTTGGGCACGGTTCATTGAGCCAACATATTGCTTAGCTTCTGACTGCATCGCTTTATTGCCACAATGCAGAAAAGAAGGGAGGGCGATATGAGCAAGTATCCCAATAATTATCACAACCACAAAAAAGTCAATAATGCGTGAAGTTCCTTCACCAGATTTATATTCATTTATGGAACGCAAATCTGGCTGATAAGTTTTTGCCACAGATTTAAGGTTTTTTATCGGCCGCAAATCTTGCCGATCGACTGTTGTGACAGATTTAGGTTCTTTGAGAGGTTGCAAATCTTGTCGATCGACTTTAGCGACAGATTTAGGTTCTTTGAGAGGTTGCAAATCTTGTCGATCGACTTTAGCGACAGATTTAGGTTCTTTGAGAGGTTGCAAATCTTGTCGATCGACTTTAGCGACAGATTTAGGTTCTTTGATGGGTTGCAAATTTGTGCGATCGACTTTGGCGACAGATTTAGGTTCTTGGATGGGTTGCAAATTTGTGCGATCGACTTTGGCGACAGATTTAGGTTCTTGGATGGGTTGCAAATTTGTGCGATCGACTTTGGCGACAGATTTAGGTTCTGTGAGGGGCCGATCGGGTTGATAAGTTTTTGCCAAAAATTTCGATTGTTCGTTGATTTGATTGAGTTCAGGCTTTTCTTTGAGTTGCATACTTGTTCTCCAAATATTTTACGTGAACGGTTTTTAGACGATGATTCTTCTGATGAGATGTGCGATATTTGACTGTCAGGTAACGCCTCTTAATTTACCTAACCACTTGACTACCAGCAGCGCAGACAGGAACATCATTCTGAAGGATAGGATTAGCTGGTTGGATATTCCCAGGAGAATTTGCTTGACACAGCATGGATACAGTAGTCTTTGTACTGTTAGCTTCTGGGGAAACAGGTACTAAAAATACAGCCCCGACATAGCTACGAAGATTATTGCTGCGGGCTACCCCATAACTAAAAGCAGCATTTTTGGTAGCTATGGCTGAATAGTTATAGTTGATTGTCTGAGTTTCAATGCCGAGGTCCAGGGCAGTAATGGAATTAGAAAATGCGCCATTTTCTGCGTATTTTGCTTGTTGGGCGCGGTTCATTGAGCCAAGATATGCCTTAGCTTCTGACTGCTTCACGTTAGTACACCAGCTGCCACGATAACAGATAAAAGAGGGCAGGGCAATCGCAGAAAGTATCCCAATAATTATCACAACCATAAAAAACTCAATAATCCGTAAAGTTCCTCCACTTTTTATGGGTCGATCGGATTGATAATTTTTTGCCAAAAATTTCGCTTCTTCCGATTTTTGGTTGATTTGATTTAGTTCAGGCTGTTCTTTGAGGGGCATACTTGTTCTCCAAATGTTTTACACCAGAGGTTTTCAGACGACGATCCGTTTGAGGAGATGTGCGATATTCGGCTTTGAAGTAGCGCCTCTTTGACTTTCGATCGAGGATTTGCCAACCTGGGCGATCGCACTTTCTACCGTATTTCCATTAAATCAGATGACTATTTGAGAACATGAGTGAGTTCTCATCGACTTCTCATCGACTTTTTTGGGAGTTACGCAATTGTCACAACTGGTAAGGTGCTCTACTTTCCCGAAACGCTGAACAATCGTTTAAGAAACTCATCTGACGCACCCTACAATTGAATTTTACCGATGCCCGTTGTTCCAGTCCTGTTTTCATTATGTCTTAAACGAACTGGCATTCAATACTAAAACAGACTATAATTTAAAAGATGATTAGAGGCACGGTGAGTTATGGCAGTGCAATTGCTCAAAAAACTGTTCACAGTCGAAGAATATCATCTGATGGGTAAAGCTGGTATTCTTTCAAAGGACGATCGCATAGAACTCATAGAAGGAGAACTTGTACAAATGGCAGCAATTGGAACTCGTCACGCTTCTTCTGTGAGACGCTTAGCCAGACTATGCAGTCAAATTCCCGAAAACCTCGCTATTTTTGACGTACAAAATCCCGTGCAGTTAAGCGAACGAACCGAGCCGCAACCGGATGTGATATTGCTAACACCTCGTGCTGATTACTATTCAACTGCACATCCCACACCATCGGAAGTTTTATTACTAATAGAAGTAGCTGACAGTTCAATAGACTATGACAAAGATGTGAAAATTCCTATTTATGCTCGATCGGGAATTCAAGAAGTATGGATTGTCAATTTACCAGAAAACTGTTTAGAAGTTTACCGTCAGCCAACTGCTAACGGTTATAGTTTAACGTTAAGATTTTGGCGAGGCGAGGAAGTTTCGCCACTGACATTTCCAGAATTGCAAGTTAGCGTTGATTTTGTATTGGGATAAATCAGGATTCATAGGTGTCAACTTAAGCTTGAAACTCCTGGTATCTCTCGCTTTTACCTAAGTCTAGATCCCCCTAAATCCCCCTTAAGAAGGGGGACTTAAAGAGCGCTTCCAGTCCCCCCCTTCTTAAGGGGGGCTAGGGGGGATCTAGATTTAATAGTCAAACAACAGTCTATGACTGGGTTTGACGTTAAGTTGACACCAACGATCGGGATTATTTGCCATTTAGCCGATCGCGAAAATACTCCTCATACAACCGGCATCTAGGAATACAATGATTTCCATCCAACTTCACCAACCCCATACTATTTAACTTAAACCCTAATTCAGACTTCAATCGCACAGGCTGGGAAACACTCGCCACCTCTCTCATCGCCTCCATCAATTCCGCATATTTCTCTAAATTCCACAAATGCCGCCGCAAATGATCGCTGTAAATTCCGGCTTCAGTTGCCGATTCTTGCACTAACCGATCTAAAGTCACATCTTGACGGGAAATATGATACATTCCCAGCCGCACTAAATAAGGATTTCCGCCCACTAACCCCATCAATTTTGCAACTTCCGCCTCACTCCAATTCAATCCGTGGCGCCTTGCCAAATCTTGCACTTGCTGTAAATTAAACTCCGGAATTTCGATCGGCAATCCTACATTAAACGGCGATTTATTCACGTCTAGCGGGATATATACTTCCGTAGAATGCACCACAATCAAGCGAAACTTTTTCCAGATATCACGGCGTTTCGCTTCTTCGTGCAAAGCGCGCAACAATCCAAAAAAATCATCGGCAATTTCCGGCGATTCAAACAGGCGATCGCACTCATCCAAACCCAAAGTCAAAGGCGGTGACGATTCCGACAGCAAATACTGTTCAAAGTAAGCTTTACAGCACTGATTGCTACCAATTAAGTCTGCTAATTCCCAGCACTTCGGCAACTGTTCCAGCATTCCCAACTCTTGACCGACGCTAGCACAAAACCACTGCAAAAATGTATCTGAATTAGCGAAAACTCTCCTATTTGCTAGCTGAAAACTCAGCGCCACCGTGCGAGAACCTTGCTCTTCTGCATGATGCAAAATCCTCGCCATTAAAGAAGTTTTGCCCATCTGTCTGGGAGCTTTAATGCGGATCAGCGCTCCCGGCTGGCCAATGGTTTCATAACACCGAGATTCGATAGGAGGGCGATCGATATAAAACCGAGAAGCTAAATCTACTTGTCCTCCCGGCAATTCGGGCGCTGCTGCTGGCAACGGTTGAATTATTGACTGTTTTGTGTTATCGATCTGGCTAAAATTTACCGCTAATTCACGATCGGGATTTAAGGATGTGCGGCCTTCTTTAATTACCATCAAAATTTCTGAAATTAAATTTGATGAGTCGCCGACACATCGCCAATGCCAGAGCTGAATCCCTGCTAAATAGTGCAGTAAATCGAAAGAAAATGGTGAATTTAATTCAATGCAAATCGGTAAAATTGCTGGTTTATGAGGAGTTAAATTGTGCAATTCTTGGGCTAGTTGCACTTGTTCCAATATCATTTCGCTAGCAGCCGATTCGGGGGAAATCAGCAATAGTAAATAATCGCAAAGCTTTAAATATGAGTTATCTTTGCTGCTGTTTTTGTTAACTAAAAATACTTCGTGGCTGGCGGCAGTTAAAGCTTGGTGTAATTGCTGAACCAGGGGGAGGTTTGGAGTGGATTGGGCGATCGCAATTTTTGCAGATTTTGACAAAACGCGATCGGGCGGCGATTCCAGCTCAAAATCGGCTATATCGCGCCATTCCTGCCCCAATCCGCGACAAATTTCGATGAAATTGGCATAATCCACAGGTTTGCCATTCAGGAAGTGACTGACAGTAGATTGGGCTATCCCTAAATCCTCAGCCAAAATTTTCTGACTGGGAAAGCCGTTGCGGAGGAGGCAGGATTTAACTGCGGGAATGGACTGGAGACGCAGCCTGAGCGATCGCGGCATTGTTTATCACAATCGAGACACTGAAACCATCATAAATGCTAACCGTCCCAAAGTCGATAAAAAGTCGATGAAAAGTCGATGAATTTTCAAATAACTCACTCGCGAACTCAAATAGGCACCTGATTAGATGAGAAATAACAAGGTTGGATCGCATCAAAAGGAGGTAAAAGTATTGTGTATTCTATCCTAATTTGGTCGCTGGCATCAGCCACTAATCGATCGTCTTTTGCATTCACACCGCCGATGTTTTGGTTCACAGTCGGAATTGTGCTGAGTGCGATCGATTTATTCATCCAAAAAACTCAGCCCCAAAGATACAGATTTTACGTGCTGATGATGGGGGTTGCTGCTTTAATTTCATCTTTTGTTTTGTGGAGAGGATCCGTAACATTTCAGTTTAGTTGGGCGAATGTAATGTATGAAGATTTTGACTGGCAGATATTTTACTGGATGGGAATCTCTCTCGCCTTGAGTATATGGATTCGACCGATTTTCATTGTTCGCAAAAAGTTTGTGATTCCCGAAGCAACCGAAGCGACAACTATCTCCGAAATTTTCCCGGGAGAAACCGGAATGGTGATTTATGAAGGTGCTTCTTGGAAAGCGCGCAATGAAGATTCCCAAGGAATCGCGCCCAAACAAAAAGTTTACGTTTTGCGCCGCGAAGGAAACACGTTGATTGTTGTACCTGACCAATTAATTCACGTCAATAGCTAAATCTTGGGTTGTTACTTCTTTTATTAGACGGCGATTGAAATCGCTTCTACACGAACAAAGTCCGCCTTCGCGGACTAAGAAATCACTATTAACTGTCAACTGTCAACTGTCAACTGTCAACTGTTTAGGAGATTCACGATGTATCAGTATTTTTTGACCGTGTTTTTTGCGATCGCAGGTGTATCCTTAGCCAGCAGCGTTAAAATTGTGCGTCAAGGAGATGAAGCCTTAGTTGAGATTTTCGGAAAGTACGATCGCAAAAAACTCGAACCGGGTTTGACATTTCTGATTCCGTTTGTCGAAACAGTCGCCTACAAACAAACTCTGCGCGAGCAAATTTTAAGACTGCCACCGCAACAATGCACAACTGGCGATCGCGTTTCCGTCACCGTTGAATTTATTGTCTACTGGCGAGTAATTGACTTAGAAAAAGCTTCCTACAAGGTGCAGAATCTCAAGGAAGCCATGTTCAATATGCTGATTCTTTCGATTCGGACTCACATTGCTAAATTAACTGTAGAGGAACTTTACACGGCTCGCAATTTACTCAATAATGCTTTAGTGGAGGAGTTGGATACAACCACCGATCCTTGGGGTGTGAAGTTTACGAGGGTGGAATTGCGCGATTTTGCGATCGGTACTAAAGTGATTCAGCCAACATCCCTAGATAGAAAAGAAGCACAAAAGCTGCGAGCTTAGGGATTAGTATTACCTTCTTTTCCTCGTTACCATGCTCTGCCTGGTAACGCAGATGCTTTGGCTCTGCCTCGCTGAATTTATACCATTTTTCTAAAATCGTGCAACACTCGAAGCCCCCCCCTAGCCCCCCTTTGCCAAGGGGGGGGACAAGAATACTGTTATTTCGTTTAAAATTGGTATTAATTCGCCTTGTATTTACCATTTAAGGAGACAAAACCATGACTAAGAATCAAGAATCTATTGTTGATAAGGGAGCTTATGGCGGTTGCAGATTCTTATGCAGATTCTTATTCCTTATAATCTGTGTTGGAGTGGCTAACATGATTATTTTGCCAATTTTTCTGGGTGTTACTACTAAAAACAAGCAATCGGAAGCGAAAAGAATTGTCAGCATAATGAACAAAAACCAGCAGTCTTATTATGCAGAAAAAAGTGTTTTTAGCCCTTCTGTTGATGCTTTAGCAATTGGCATTAAAACCGAGACAACAAATTACAAATATTCAGTTCGCGCCACTAAGAAAGCAGCATTTAGTTATGGAGTATCCAAGCAGCCAGAACTTAAAAGTTCTGTCGGCGGTGTCTTTGTAGTGCCTGCTAAAGAAGTTGTTCCCAATGCTGCTAAAGATGAAATCAAAACAATATCCATATTGTGCAAAGCTGATAATCGCAGTACATTTAAACCAGCGGAACCCACCTATGAAAATGGTAAAATTGCTTGCGGTGAAGGCACAACAGAAGTGACAAAATAATTTAACTAAAGGCAAGCTTATGACAGTCGATTACCAATACCAAATCGGCGGCAGTCTCCCGCAAGATGCGCCTACTTATGTAGTGCGACAAGCTGACTCGGAACTTTATCAAGCCCTGAAAGCGGGAGAGTTTTGTTACGTGCTCAATTCCCGACAAATGGGTAAATCTAGTTTGCTGGTGCGTACCGTACAAAAGCTCTCGGCCGATCGCATTGCTTGTGCTACGATCGACCTTTCGGACATTGGCAGCCAGCAAGTCTCCCTCGATAAGTGGTACGGGGGCGTCGCTTACAAGCTTTTGTGCAGTTTCAACCTGTTTGATGCAGCCGAGTTTATGGCTTGGTGGCGGGAGAGAGAGTTGATGCCGCCCGTGCAGCGTTTAGGAGAGTTAATTGAGGAGTTGCTGCTGGTTAAAATCACTCAAAATATTGTCATTTTTATTGATGAAATTGATAGCGTTCTCAGTTTCAAAGAATCGCTGGATGATTTTTTTGCCTTGATTCGTTCTTGCTACAACAAACGCGCTCACAAGTCAGAATACCAGCGGTTGACATTTGCTTTGCTGGGAGTTGCTACGCCGTCTGATTTAATTAGCGATGCCACTCGCACACCGTTTAATATTGGTCGAGCTATTGAACTTCAGGGTTTTAAATTACACGAATCTGGGTCTTTAGTCAAGGGGTTTGAGGGTAAATTTGACAATTATCAAGAAGTTTTACAAGAGATTTTGGAGTGGACTGGAGGACAGCCGTTTCTAACTCAAAAACTGTGTAAGCTGATAGTTCAAGGGCAGGAATTAGCAAGAAGGACTAAAGTCCTCACTACGAACCGATTGTTGATTGGGGAAATAGTACAATCTCAGATTATTGATAATTGGGAAGCTGCTGATGAGCCAGTGCATTTGAAGACAATTCGCGATCGCCTTCTCAGCAATCAGCACCGCGCTAGTAGGTTATTAGGATTATATCAAAAAATATTGGCACTCTCAGAACCCCCCGACTGTAGGGGCGGTGCCCCCGTGCCCGCCCTTGCAGGGGGAATCAGCGCTGATGACTCTCCCGAACAAACTGAATTGCGACTCAGCGGATTAGTAGTAAAACGAGGCGGAAAATTAACGGTAAACAACCGCATTTACGCATCGATATTCAACCAAAATTGGGTAGAAAAAGCACTAGGAGATTTGCGGCCATACGCCGAATCACTAACAGCATGGCTCGCATCTAATTGTCAAGATGAATCTCGATTATTGCGCGGTCAAGCATTGCAAGATGCGCGAGAATGGGCTGCTGGTAAAAGTTTGAGTAGCCAAGATTATCAATTTTTAGCTGCTAGCCAAGAGGCGGAATTTGCTGAATTGCACGATCGCGAACAGCAAACTCAAGCAGAAATAGAGCTATTGCGCCGGGAAAATCAGTTATTAGAAAAACTATCCGCCGAGCAAAAACTTAGAAAACTTACTCAAATTAAACTCTGGCGTGAAGAACGACTGAAAGTACAAATTTTTACGGTAAGTTCAATATTCATGATTTCTATCTTAATTGCTGCTTTTTGGATCAAACCGTCAATTGAGGAAAGAAATAACAAAATCCTGACTCTCAGTTTGTTTTCCGAAACTCTATTTGCAGCGGGCAAGAAATCGGAAGCTTTAATCGAAAGCATTAAAGCAGTCAGAGAAATGCAGCGCTCGCTGGGAGTTGCATCAGATATCCAAGTCCGGGTTTTAACGGCTCTGGAGCAAGCAGTTTACAGTTTTAATAAACGCCTAATTTTTCCCGGTTCAACTACTAAATTAAGCTCGATTACTTTCAGCCCAGACAGTCAAATCCTGTTAACAGTTAGCGACGATCGCACTCTTAAAATTTGGCACAAAAACGGTCATTTAAAAGCTGTTTTGAATGGTCACAGCCATCGAATTATCAATGTGACTTTTAGTCCAGACAGTCAGAGGCTGGCATCAGTTGGCGAGGATAATACAGTTAAACTTTGGCAAGTGGACGGCAAGTTGATTCAAACTTTTAAAGTAGATAGCGGAAAAGTGACTGGTGTTAGCTTTACCCAAAACGACAGAATAATTGCCTTAGTAATTAATGAGGGAAATGCGCTCCTGCAAAACTTGAACGATCGCAAAATAGTGAGGCAGATCCAAGATAAATGTTTTGTAACAAACGTTAGTTGCAGCCGTGACGGAAAAATACTTGCTTCAGTTTGTTCTGATGGAACAGTTAAACTTGCGGATTTGACAAATATTTTGGCAAACTTGTCTTCGCAGCAGGCTAAGGAAGTTAGCATTGCAGGTAATTTACTGGCAAATTTAAAGGTAGAGAAGGATACAATTATGAGTACAAGTTTTAGTTTTGATGGCACAATGCTCGCAATCGCAGGTACTGGTTCAAATGCGACAATCTGGAGCAAAGATGGTAAACTCCTGAGTATCTTAAAACATCCCAGTCAAGTCACAAATGTCACTTTTAGTCCCGACGGTCAAATGTTACTATCTGCAAGCAAAGATAAAATGTTGAGACTCTGGAAAATTGATGGCAGGGCAGGCACGGGGGCACTGCCCCTACACACTTTAACAGGTAATACGGCTGCTGTTTGGAGTGCGATTTTTAGTCCTGATGGTAAGGCGATCGCTAGTGCGAGTGCTGATGGTACGGTGATACTGTGGAATCTGAATATTGATGATTTGTTGGTGCGGGGCTGCAATGTCGCCCGCAATTATTTTCAGACAAATGCGATCGCCAATTCCAGCAATCGCCACCTCTGCGACGGGATTGAAAGTCGCTCAGACAGTAGATTAGACCTCTTGCGAAAGTGCAATCGTTCGAGGTAAAATAAAACAAAAATTAGATTGAGAATATGAATTACGAAGAATTACAAAAGTTAACCCCCAAAGACTTTAAACGCTACTGTGGAGTACATCAA